>JBNKTW010000081.1:0-229250 GCA_050298295.1 Rhodomicrobiaceae bacterium | reverse complement strand
GGCTGTTCCCGGCGCGGCCCTCCCCCTTCGATGCGAAGTACGATTTGAACGCCGATTCCGGAGCGCGCGCGAAAGGCTCGGCGCCTGGGCTATGGCGCGTGCCCACCCTCAGGAATATCGCGCTGACCGGGCCTTACTTTCACAACGGATCGGTCAGCGATCTAACCGAAGCGGTGCGCGTGATGGCGGTTTCGCAATCCGGGCGGGTCTTGAGCGATAACCCAATCCTGAAGCCCGCCGTGGCCTGGCTGCCCGGTGAACGCCGCGTGATCCGCTACCGGCAAACCCCGGTCAGCGAGGCGGAAATCGCGGACATCACCGCTTTCCTCCGCGCGCTGACAAGCGGCAGGCTCGCGGAGGCGGCGAAGCGGTAGGCACAGGCCGTGCTTCCGCCCCGGCCGGAGAATGCAGCCCCCTGTCCTCACCCCGCGGGGGCCGTGTCTTATCGCGCAGTCAAGTGCACTGCCAGGTTTTTGCCGGAGCTACCCGTCCGCGCGGAGATGGTGTTGAGGTCCGGGGCTATTTTGCCGGTGTAGACGCGGGGCGGGAAGCCGGGCTTCGAATGGCCGTTGATTTCCGCCATCTCGAAGGCCAAGGTTTGCGAGTTGACCACCGCGCGCACCCTGGTCCCGAAGCTCGTGACTCTGTCCTGGCCCCGTATGTTCACCGTGCCTTCGAAGATCGCATCCCCGTTTTCTCCCGTATACCGGCTGGTGAACGTGAGCGCCGCATGCCAGGTCTCGCCGCTGTGTTCCCAGACATACGTGCCTGAAAAAGAAGAAGGCATCCGCTGCAGGAGCGACTCAGCATCCGCCGCAAGGCTTTTTGAGATCGCGGCAACCAGCAAAGCGCACGCGGTTGGGGTTTTCCCGGTCATCGCCATCCTATTCAAGCAAAAATAATCCGCCGGCCCGTTTTGCGCCCGTTCGAAATGCCGGCCGGTGTCATCCAGCCTCGCGGACGCAAGCCGGACATGCGACTTCGTCAAAATAACGGCGCGAGGATCGCCACACCGCGTTGAAACACCGCTAGGCCGCTACTGCTTGCCGGGCTTCATCCAATGAATTCGAGAGCGCCATTGGATTAAATCCGGGGCGGGCACGTTATTGCGTCAACAAGTCGCGCGTAAAGCCACGTGTAACAAACGTGTAACGATAAGCAACTAACGCAGAAACGGGAACGCATGTCTTCGATGGTGGACGTAAAAGGAGCCGCGCGCGGCTCCTTGCGGGAGCTTATTGACCGCGGCCTGCTGACAGTCGCTTCGCAGCCCAAGAATAACGCGGTGGACCCCGGCGATCCAGCGTTGCAGCGGCTTTACGTATTCCTGATCGACCACGACCATCCCGGCGGTTCGGCGGCGATGCACAATGCCGTCTTCGATGCTTACAGCCTGCCTTACCGGAGCTGCTTCATGATTGGCGATCCGGCGCGCGCGGGCGAAATCTGCGCGGCGATCCGCTTTACGCTGGCGGAGGGGCGGGCTCCGGTTTCTAGGACAAGATTGGCCCGTTCCTGGACCGGCCCGACGCATCGGCGCAAACCATCGGCAGCATCAATGTCATAGCCCTGTCAAGGGCGGAGCAAAATGGAGCCGCCCTGGCGCCGCACCGATCATGTGATCGAGTATGCGGGCCGGCTGATTAGAGGCGTGAGGACCGCGCTTGACCGCGCGATGGAGCGCGCTGGTCTCATCGCCAAGGACGAGCGCGGGAATAAAATAAGCGGCCGGTTCATCGCCTCACACCCTCTGCGCAAGAGTGCGGCCACATGGCTGGCACACAACAGCGTCGATATGCGCCGGATTCAGAAGCTCCTCGGTCATGAGGACATAGAGACAACCGAGCAATGGTATGCTGGGCAGTTGCCTGGTTACACAACCGCGGCCGTTGAGATGATCGAGGGCACCATCGGCACGAACATTTTTGAAAAGGGGGCGGCTGCGACAAGGGCCGCGATTCCGGTTCCGAAGGGGTCAAACGAGTGACTAGGAATGTTCGCGCGACAATTGCGCACCTAATAAAAACCGGCTATCCTATTGAAATTGTTGGTGCCGCTTGGGTGACTCGAACACCCGACCCCCTCATTACGAATGAGGTGCTCTACCGGCTGAGCTAAAGCGGCGGCTCCGGCTTGGCGTTCCGGTGCGCTACCAATATCAACTAGGCGCCTCCCGCGCAAGGCTTCTGACAAAGGATGCCGACACCCGCGCGCAATCAGGAAGGCCCGCGGAAGCGGCTCAGCGGCGTGCCGTCCTCCTCGTTCTCGGAAAGCCTTGGGCCCGGATCGTCGGGCGCGGGGCCAGGCACGAAAATTTTGGGCTTGCGGACCTCCGGCTTCGCCGCGCCGGCCCCGGCCTTGGGCGAGGCTGGTACCGTGGAAGCGGCAGCCGCGCCTCCGGCGCCAGCCTCCCGCTGCCTCTCCGCCCCGCCCCTTTTATCTCCAGCGGCAGCGGCGTCCGGCTCCGCGTCAAGCCGCGCCAGGCCGGTGCCTGAACCCGCGGCTTGCGCATCCGCCTTCGCGGGAGGGATGATTTCCGGCTCTGTGGCGGCGGGCGCTGGAACGGTCACGCTTGCGGAAGCCGGCCCGCCTCCGGCCGGCGGCATATCCAGTTCCGGCAAGGCCGCAAAACTGCCGGCAGCACCGGCCAGGGACATGGCTGGCGGCGTCCTCCACTCCAACGCCCCAAGTGCGCCCGTTCCCGGCGCAACCGCGTGCCACTCCCTGGCAACCGCGCCGTCGGGCGTAACCCAAGCCGGGTCGGGCGCACCGCGCGCCGCCTTGGCCAGCCATTCGCGGGCGCGCCCCGAATCCCGGTTCTGCCCGGCCTCGATGCGCGCCATCAGCCGGCACACCCGCGCGGGCGGATTGCTGGCGATGTGCGGCTGAAGCGCCCCCCGCGCGGCCTCCCAGTCCTTTGCCTCGATGGCGGCAACCGCTACCGCGATATCGCCCTCAAGGCTCGCGGGCGCGGACTCCACAAGTGTTTTCACACGTGCAAGCCGGTCGCGCGGCGAATCCCCGGTCCTCGCGTGCGCGTAGATCAGCGCGATCTCGGGATGCGGTGAGGCGCGCCAAACCTGGGCCAGAAGCTTCGCCGCGCGCGCGGAATTGCCCTGCGAGGCGAGGATGCGCCCGGCCACCGCCGCAGCCGGCACAAGCGAAGGCGATAACCCCAGCGCTTCCTGCGCATGGGCCAGCGCCTTGCCCTGCTGCGTGTCCTCTAGCTCGATGGCAAGCTCCGTCAGCAGTAGCGCCCGGCGCCGGTCCGCCTCCGCCCTTTGCAGATGCCGGTGCTGCCTGGCGAGGCTCAGCGTGTTGAGCGCGTCGCGCCAATCGCCTTCGCGGCATTGAATATCGAAGAGCGCGCTTGTGGACCATTGCAACGCGGGATTCGCCGCAAGCGCACGTCCGGCGAACTGCTTGGCCGCCTCGGCCTGCCCCGCCTTCTTGGCCTCGATATAAAGGCCGCGCAGGCCCAAATCCGCCATCTCCGGCTTTTCGAGCATACGTTCGAAAGCCTGCCGGGACGCTATCGGATCTTCGTTAAGCTGGGCGGCCTGAGCTTCGAGCAAGAGAACCATCGGCTCGTCCGGCAGGTATTTCTTGGCGATGGCGCCCGCCTGCAAGGCGGCCATCCTGTCGCCCGCCCCCGCCGCGAGGATGCCGCGCCGCAGCGCATCATGGCCCATGCGCATATGCCTTTGCTTAAAACGCCGCGCGATCCGCCCCGGCGCGAGCCAAGCCATGACGCCCAGCCAGAGGGCAAGCGAGAGCGCAACGAAAAACAGGACGGCAACGATGCCCGCAATAAAGACGCTGGTATTGAGATCGTAGCCCAGCCACTCAATGCGCAGGCTGCCAGGCCGGTCCGCCACCCAGGAAAGCCCCCACGCGGCCGCCCCGACAAGCAAAAAATAGAGCACTAGGCGTATCATCGCTTAACTCATCGATTTTTTCTTCTGTCTTCGCCCATCGTGCGGGCAACGCCAAGCGGCTCACGGACGCCGCAACGCGGGCTTCGTGAGCGATGCTAGCAGCTCCTGGTCTGTCTTCCTCAGCGCCTCGCCCACCGCAACGCGCGCCTGAGCCTTCGCGAACCAATCCATCATCTCCTGCGGCGGATGCTCAAGCGCCGCGCCCTGCAAGAGCGCGGTTTTGAGGTCGCCCGATTTGAGCGCGGTGTCCATCCGCCCGAGGATCGCCTCCACGCTGTTGCCGTCGCCGCTGGAAGGCTTGATCCTCACCACCGACTTGGCGCGGGAGATCATGTCGCCCACAAAGCCGCTGGACTTGGCGGCGTAATGAGCTTCGATGGTCTTTTTCGACACTTCGCCGAATTCGGCTTGGAGCGCGGCGAGCGTCGCCACGCCCGTGTCCTTGTAACGCCGGAGCTTCGAGACCGGCAGTTTGCGCCCCCCCATCGTCTCGACTGCGGCAAGCTCGGCCGGGAAGGGCCGCCCGTCGGCGACCGCGCGCTTCAGATTGGTCAAGGCGAGCGTGAGCGAGGCCGTGCGCGCGTCGGCGAGCCTTTGGGTCTGCGCGCGGGTCAGCGCCGCAAGCTCTCGCTCGGCCGAAGCCAGCCGCTGCTGAAGCGCCGCGTTTTGGGCCGCGATTTCGGCCCGCAAGCTTTCCCGGCTTTCCCCGCCGCCCGGGCGCGCCTCCAAGGCCCGCACCTTTTGCGCCAGCGCTTGCACCGATTGATCCAAGCCGCGCGTGAGCTCCACCGCGCCGTTGAGCCGCGAGCGAAGCTCGTTCAGCCCCCCGCTCCCGGAAACGTCCCCGCCGCCCGGCTGGCCGCGGGAAGCAAGTTCGAGCGAGGCCATCCGTTCCTCAAGCTGGATAATCTTTTGCCGGGCGGCGGGATCGGGTAGCGATAATCCGGGAATGCCCAGCGAGAGCAGGAAATAGCCGCCGCCCGCCGCGAGGAGGCCGCCAATCACGCCCGCCAGCACCGCGCCGGCAGTACCCCGCTTCCGGGATGCCCCCTGAGCGGCCTTGCCGCCGCCTGGAAGCGCGGGCCGCGCCTGGGCGGGCTGGGACATGCGTTCAGCGCTCATATCGATCGTGGGCCTGGGCCGTTTGTCGTCTGGCATCGTCTAGGTTAGCCTATATATTTCCGTCCGCGCCTTGTCGCATACGATCTTGGCCGGGCGTTGGCAGAAGTTCGAGCAAAGCCGCCCGCTCCGGCTTGTGCGCGACATGCACATGAACGGGATCGAGCGGTTTCAGCCTATTTGACACACTTTTCGCTAAACAAAAGTAATCGAGGAACCTCACCCGCTCAAAAAGGCAGTGGTGTTGACATAAGGAAACGAAAATTCCCGCCGTGCGGGGCGACATCAGGATCACGCCGCCGATGCGGCCCGCCTCGAACGCTTCCACGAGCGTGCTTTCGAAAGCGCTCCGCGCCTTCATTTCGTAGACGCGCAGCGTGCTTACCTGAACGCCGTCCAGGGCCAGCGCCTGCACCAGATCGAAGGCCTGATGCTCGCCCGTGATGTGCACAAGGCTTGCCCCTTTCGACGCCCGCTGCGCGATTTCGCCCGCAAGCCGCTCCGCCGTGCCGGCAACCGCCGCGATGGTTTGAAAGCCCGCCCGGCGCAGAGCGCATTCCGTTTCGCCGCCAACGCAAAAGACGGGGCGGGCGGCGATCGCGGCGGGATCGAACTTTTCGAGAAGCGCCCGCAGCCCATTGCGGCTGGTGAAGATCAGCCCGCCCGCCGTCCCGAGCGGTGCGGGATCGAAATCGAGAACGTGGAACTCCATAAGCGGCTGAATGACCGCCTCGTGCCCGAGCCTTTGCAGCTCCTCCGCCAGCGTGGCCGCATCCGGCTCCGGCCTCGTGACCAGCAGGCGCATCGCTGTACCGGCTAGCTCGCTACGCGGAATACGTCTTTTCCGCCGCGCTTCAAAAGCTCGTCCGCCGCATCCTTGCCCAGGGCCTCAGCGTCGGCGGTGGCGCCCTCGCGCGATGTCTCGTAGACGCGCGCGCCATCGGGCGTCAGGATCATGCCCTTCATCGACAGCCTGCCTCCGGAAACCGTCGCGAGCGCGGCGATGGGCGTGCGGCAGGAGCCGTCGAGGCAGGCTAGGAACGCGCGCTCGGCCGCAATCGCAATGCCCGTGGTCCCGTCATGGATCTTGGCGATCAGCGCCCGCGTTGCGCTATCGGCGGAACGGATCTCGATGCCGATGGCGCCTTGCGCCGGAGCTGGCAACATCTCTTCCACCGGAATGGCCCGCGTGATCTTGTCCGCCATGCCAAGCCGGTTCAGGCCAGCGCAGGCCAGAAGCGTCGCGTCCGCCTCGCCTTCGGCCAGCTTGCGCAGCCGCGTCTCGACATTGCCGCGAAACAGCACCGTTTCGAGATCCGGGCGCGCGTGGCGGATGATCGCCCCGCGCCTCACCGAAGCGGTGCCCACCACGGAGCCCGCCGGAAGCTCCTTCAGCGACTTGGCCACCGGCGAAATCCAGGCGTCGCGCACGTCCTCGCGCGGCAGGATGCAGGCGATTTCCAGCCCCCCGGGCAAAACGGCCGGTACGTCCTTCATGGAATGCACGGCGAGGTCGATGCCGCCGTCGAGCAGGGCGTCCTCCAATTCCTTCGTGAAAAGTCCCTTGCCGCCGGCCGCGGCCAGCGCCCGGTCCAGGATCTTATCTCCCGAAGTTTTGATAATGCAAGTTTCAAAGCAAATTTCGCTTCCACAAACCGCGTTTAGCCGTTCCCGGACCTCGTTTGCCTGAGCAAGAGCCAGTGCGCTGCCCCGTGTGCCGATGCGAATTACTCTTGCGCCTTGGTCTTTTTTCATGATCTTCTTTTTTTCCCGATGATGGCGGCCCGGCGAGAAAGCCGCTGCTACAGCCTCCGGCTTGGCCTTACACTAGCGGTCCCGCAACGAAAGATTACGTATTTAAAGCACTTACGAAGGAATGCAATCGGGTTCATGCAAGGGCGCGCGTTCAATAAAGATATTTTCATGCGGATGGAGCAGAAAACGCCCGGCCTCGCCGTGCTCGGCATCGAGACGAGTTGCGACGAGACGGCCGCCGCCATCGTGCGGCGCGAGCCAGACGGCACCGGCACGATCCTCTCCAACGTCGTGCGCACGCAATTCAAGGAGCACGAGCCCTATGGAGGGGTGGTGCCCGAAATTGCGGCGCGGGCGCATGTCGAGGTGCTCGACAGCCTGGTCAGGGCGGCGCTGGAGCAGGCCCATCTCAATTTCCGCAGCCTGAGCGGGGTTGCCGCCACCGCGGGGCCGGGGCTGATCGGCGGGCTTCTGGTGGGGCTTGTCACCGCGAAGGCAATCGCGCTGGTCCACGATCTGCCGCTGATCGCGGTCAATCACCTCGAAGGCCACGCGCTCACCGTGGGGCTGACGGAGGCGGCCGAACCGCCCTACCTGTTGCTTTTGGTCTCCGGCGGGCATTCGCAGTTCATCCAGGCAAGCTCGCCCTTCCGCTACAAAAAGCTTGGCGGAACCCTCGACGACGCGCTGGGCGAAGCCTTCGACAAGGTCGCGAAAATGCTAGACCTAGGCTTCCCCGGCGGCCCGGCCGTCGAGCGTTTCGCGCAAGGCGGCGATCCCCGCCGTTTCGCCTTCCCGCGCCCGCTTTTGGGCCGCGAAGCCCCGGATTTCTCCTTCTCCGGCTTGAAGACCGCGGTGCGCCACGCCGCCATGCCGCTGGCCCCGCTCGGCCGCAAGGATGTGCGCGACCTGTGCGCCTCGTTCCAGGCGGCGGCGGCGGATACCGTCCGCGACAGGCTCAAGGCCGCGTTCCGGCTTTACGATGCGTCCGGGCTGCCCAAGCGGTTCGTGGTGGCCGGCGGCGTGGCGGCCAACGCGGCGCTGCGCACGGCCATGCAGCAGGAATGCGAGGCGGCGGGCTATAGCTTCCATGCGCCGCCGCCCGGCCTTTGCGGAGACAACGGCGCCATGATCGCCTGGACCGGCGCGCAGCGGCTGGTGGCGGGGCTAACCGATAGCCTGGAAGCGCCGGCCCGCGCGCGCTGGCCGCTGGAGGAGCTGGCGGCGGATGCGCTGGCCCCGGCTTAGGCAAACACCGCTATAGTAGCCGGCTGATGGCGGGCTGTGTCTTTGAGGCTGGCTCCAGTGGCTTTTCTCGAGGGTCCGTTTGGGGCGGGAGCGGCTGTTCCGGTTTTCTCGCGATCTCATGCGAGCCAAGGCTGTTTGGGGATCCCAAAGCTATATTTCTTTCTTCTTACGGCATTGCCAGCCTGCGCCAATCGAGGCGATAATTGAGGCCAAGTTTGACGGCGTGCAAATCGCTGAAAATATTCTCGGTGCGGCCGACCCCGGCCGCAACAGGAGGTGACGTTACCGGGAAGAAGTATTGGTCGCCGCCGAAATCCATGTAGTTGTATTCTAGTTTTGCCGACCAGTTGCTCGCCAGGGCCGTTTCAATACCGCCGCCAACAGTCCAGCCGTCACGCGTGCCGCTGGCAGAGCGAATTGCAAACGTGCCAAAAACTGGAACACCGGTCGCGGACGCCCCGTAATCGACATTCATCCAGGCCCAGCCGCCCTTCGCATAAACAAGCCAGCGGTCTTGCGCCAAACCAATGCGGCCTGCAAGGGTCGCGAACCAGTTATCATGGGCACTGCCGTGGGACACTAATCCAGGGAAAGCGGGCGAGTTACTTGCGGTTTCGACATCGGACGTAGACCAGGACCAATCACCTTCTGCACCTAGGACCCAACTGTCATACTGCCAATCGAAACCGGCCTGCACGCCGCCGAGAACGCCATTGCGAGCGCCATAAGAAGTGAAGCCCACTGGGAACGAGCCCATCGGATCGGTGACGGCGACACTATGTTCATTGACCCATCCCCAGCCGCCGTGGGCACCGGCATACAGGGCGGTCCAATTGTGACCTGCGGAGCCCGCCATTTCGCCGGCCGCCGCCGAACCACAGATCAATAGCGCCACAAGCGTAACACTCGAATAAGCACAGGCTTTCATGTTCGCCCCCCTAGGAATTCACGTCTCCAGACGCCTGATTCACACCTCAGGCCGCTTCAATACCGCCGCCGGCAGCCCAGCCACCGCGTGCATCGCCGGCCGTGCGAACTGCGAACGCGCCAAAATTTGAGGCCCAGCCGCCCTTCACACAAATAAGCTTGCAATCTTGTGCGAAACCGATTCGGCCCGCAAAGGTCACGAACCAGTTGTCACGGGCAATGCCGTGGGAGACCAATTCTTGGTTAGCTGGCGAGTTACTCGAGGTTGCGCTATCAGACGTAGACCAAACCAATCACCTTCTGCACCCAGGACCCAATAGTCCAAGGCCTTGGCGGCCGAAACCCTTAGGGCTCGATGCGAAGTGCCAAAAGTAGCGGCGTGTGGTAGCGCGCCGCTAAAAAGGCCAGGATCAGCGCCTCGAACAAGAGCGTGAAGCCGGAAAGCTTCCTGGCCCAGCCAGGCTCGATCAGAACCACCCTGCCATCCGGAAGCTTGAGCCTTGGCGTGCGCACTTCGAGGTAGCATCCGTGCTGGAAGAAGTTGAGATGGCGGTAGCGCTTGGCCTGGGTATCGTGAACCGGATGCAGGCCTTCCGTGTCCTTGCAGGGAAAGCGGCTGCCCTTCTTGAAATCGATGGCGATGGTCAGGAGCCGCTTGCCGGCATCGAACGCCACGTCCTTGACATACCACGGCGTCTCGACGCCAAGCGCCGCCGCGAAAAGCCCGTTGCTCATGTTCCCCCGTTCCAAGACATTGCAGCCCCTACGGCAACCAGAATGCCGCCATGCTCGCAGCCGTCAAGGACAAGCCCTCCGGGTGGCCGCTGAAGAAGCGGCCATCCTTGACCGCTCCTGCGCGTGGCAGCCTACCATCTGCGCAGGCCGGGGCGGAGGAATGGCTCCAACCAGACAAAGAAATGCTGCCTATTGCGTTACGCGGCTACCCACTCGTTTCCCAAATGAGGCAAGAAACCGCCACCGCCCAGCTACCCCCAAGAGAGGAGGTTATGCCCCCGGCAATGTAACTCGATCCAGCTACCGGCATTCAGGGCCACAACGCAGGGGCATCACCCCGCCGGCTTCACCTCCTGGATCGCCACAAACCCCTCGAACTGCGGACCGCCGATATAGAGCGGCTTGCCCCCGCCCGCGGACTTATGCGCCGCGCGGAAACTGTCCGAGCGCGTCCAGTTCTCGAAATCCTCCGCGCTGGCCCACATCGTATGCGAGACATAGAGCGTATACTCCTCCGTCTCCGGCCCCTTCAGCAAGTGAAACGCCACAAACCCCGGCTCGCGGTTGATATAGACCTCACGGTTGAGCCAGGCCGCCTCGAACTCCGGCTCCGCGCCGCGCTTCACCCGGAACCGGTTCATTGCAATAAACATGCGTGTCTCCTTCGTGCTGGATGGCGCCTGCGCGCCCCTTCCATGCATATTTGGGAGCTTCACGCCGCAAAAACACGCCTCCCCGGCCCGCAGGCCCGGTTAAGCCTCAATTTGGGCCGGGCTTTCTCTTTGGGAATATCGTGCTATTTAAGGCGCATGGGCGGCCGGGCGCAAATCTGGTACACCAGCGCAAATGCGCCTGCGCCGGGCGCGGGCAACGTTCCCGCGGCGCCGGCAGCGGCCCAGGCTTCAGATTTAGAGCTGTCCCATGTGCCTTGCCATCCCTGTCCAAGTCGTCTCCGTTGACGCCGCCGCCGAAACCGCCGTCGTGGCGCTCGGCCCGGTCAAGAAAGAGATTTCCATCGCCCTTCTCGACAGCGTGGAGCCCGGCGAGTTCGTGCTGGTGCATGTGGGCTTCGCGCTGCACAAAGTGTCCGCCGAAGAAGCCGGGCGCACGCTGGCCATGATCCGCGAGGCGGGCGAGGCAGCCGGACTTGAAGACTTCGCAGGCGAGGCCGCGCAATGAAGCACGCGAATGTTCCAACGTCTCAGCAGCGCCCTCCCCAGCATTTCCCGCTGTATCGATTTTTTCACGCGCTCAACAGCAGAGACGGCGCTGCGCCGGAAGTGCGGGGGCGGCCGGCATGAAATACGTTGACGAATTCCGCGACCGCGAGCTGGCCCTGGGGCTAGCCGCCACAATCAAGCGCGAGGCGCACACTTCCCGCAATTACAACATCATGGAGTTCTGCGGCGGGCACACGCACGCAATCTTCCGCTATGGCGTGCAGGAGCTGATGCCGGAAAACGTGAACTTCGTGCACGGCCCCGGCTGCCCCGTCTGTGTGCTCCCCATCGGCCGCGTTGACAACGCGCTGGAGCTTGCGGAACAGCACGGCGTGATCCTGTGCAGCTATGGCGACATGCTGCGCGTGCCCGCTTCCAGCCGCCGCAGCCTGCTCAAGGCCAAGGCCGAAGGCGCGGACGTGCGCATGGTCTATTCCGTCGACGACGCGCTCAATGTCGCGCGGCAAAATCCGGGGCGCGAGGTCGTATTCTTCGCCATCGGCTTCGAGACGACCACGCCGCCAACCGCCGTCGCCATCAAGAAGGCCAAGGCCGAAAGCCTTTCGAATTTCACCGTCTTCTGCAACCACGTGCTGACCCCCGCCGCGATCCACCACATTCTGGAAAGCCCGGAAATCCGCGATCTCGGCACTGTCTCCATCGACGCATTCCTGGGGCCGTCGCATGTCAGCGCCATCATCGGCAGCCAGCCCTACGAGTTTTTTGCCGAGGAGTTCCAGAAGCCGGTCGTGATCGCGGGCTTCGAACCGCTCGACGTGATGCAGGCCACGCTGATGTGCATCCGCCAGCTCAACGAGGGCCGGCACGAGGTCGAAAACCAGTATGTCCGCGTGGTGACGCGCGAGGGCAATCTCAAGGCGCAGCAGCTCGTGGCCGATATCTTCGAGCTTCGGTACTCCTTCGAGTGGCGCGGACTCGGGATCGTCCCCTACAGCGCCTTGCACATCAAGGACGCCTACGCGGACTTCGACGCCGAACGCCGCTTCAACATCGTGACCAAGCCTTCGCGCGATGCGAAGAGCTGCGAATGCCCCTCGATCCTGCGCGGCGCCAAGAAGCCCACGGACTGCAAGCTGTTCGGCACGGTCTGCACGCCGGACAACCCCATCGGCTCCTGTATGGTCTCCTCCGAAGGCGCCTGCGCGGCCTATTGGACTTACGGTCGCTTCCGGCACGGCGAAAATGCGGGAGCTTCATCATGAGCGCGCCCAAGAGCCGCTTTCCGGGAAGCGATGCCGCGCTTCAGGGCGCTGTCGAGATGGTGCACGGCGCGGGCGGCCGCGCCACCGCCGAGCTGATCCGCACCCTCTTTCATCGCCACTTCGACAATGAATGGCTTGCGCAGGCGAACGACCAGGCCGCCTTCGAGGTCCAGGCCGGCCGCATGGTCATGACCACCGATGCGCATGTCATCTCGCCGCTGTTCTTTCCGGGCGGCGATATCGGCTCGCTCTCGGTGCACGGCACGATCAACGATGTCGCGATGGCTGGCGCCCGGCCCCTTTACCTCTCCGCCGCCTTTGTGCTGGAGGAAGGCTTCCCCCTCGCCGATCTGGAGCGCATCGTTGCCAGCATGGCGCGGGCTTCCCTCAACGCAGGCGTACCCATCGTCACGGGCGACACAAAGGCCGTCGAGAAGGGCAAGGGCGACGGCGTATTTATTACAACGACGGGCATCGGCGTTGTGCCGCCTAGCGTTCACATCTCCGGCGACCACGCCCGGCCTGGCGACGCGATCCTCGTCAGCGGCACGCTCGGCGATCACGGCATCGCGGTGCTTTCCAAGCGCGAGAACCTGACCTTCGAAACCGAAATCCTCTCGGACAGCGCTGCGCTACACGGCCTCGTGGCGGACATGGTCGCGGCCGTTCCCGCCATCCACGTCTTGCGCGACCCGACGCGGGGCGGGCTTGCCTCGACGCTCAACGAAATCGCCCAGCAATCCGGCGTTGGGATGCACCTCATCGAGGACGCCATTCCCTTCAAGCCCGACGTGCTGGCGGCCTGCGAACTTCTCGGCCTCGATCCGCTTTACATCGCCAACGAAGGCAAGCTCATCGCCATCTGCACCGCAGCGGACGCGGACCGCCTGCTCGCCGCCATGCGCGCCCACCCGCTCGGCCGCGATGCGGCGATAATCGGCGAGGTGGCGGCGGACGCGCACGCCTTCGTGCAGATGCAAACCAAATTCGGAGGCAGCCGCGTGGTGGACTGGCTGGCCGGCGATCCCCTGCCCCGGATTTGCTAAGCGATGCGCATCCTGCTCCTGACCCACAGCTTCAACAGTCTTAGCCAAAGGCTGTTCGTGGAGCTGGAGGCGGCGGGGCACGAAATCTCGGTCGAATTCGATATCAATGACGCGGTGACGGAAGAAGCGGTCGCGCTGTTCAAGCCCGATTGCCTCGTCGCGCCGTTCCTCAAACGGGCCATCCCGGAAAGTGTCTGGCGCGCGCTGCCCTGCTTCGTCGTCCATCCCGGCATCCCCGGCGACCGGGGGCCATCCGCCCTCGATTGGGCGATCCTGAAGGGCCTCCCGCGCTGGGGCGTGACCGTGCTTCAGGCCGAAGCGGAAATGGATGCGGGGCCTGTCTGGGCGTCCGTGGAATTCCCGATGCGCGAGGTTGCCAAGTCGAGCCTCTACCGCAACGAGGTGACGGAAGCCGCCACTGCCGCGGTTTTCGAGGCTTTGGGGCGTTTTGAGCGCGGTGGATATGTACCTGAGCGAATCTCCCCTCACCCTGTCCCTCTCCCCATGGGAGAGGGGACGCTAGAAACTCCGCTGCGGCCAGTTCAGGGGTTCCCTCTCCCTGAGGGAGAGGGACAGGGTGAGGGGTTGAACCCTTTGTTGGACAGCAAGACGGCCACCCAAAACACCATTCCCAGCGTATGGCAGCCCGCCATGAAGCAGGCGGACCGGCGCATCGTCTGGCAGCGGGACACCACCGCCGCCGTGCTGCGCAAAATCCGCAGCGCGGACGGCAATCCAGGGCTCAAGAGCAGCATTCTTGGCCACGGCGTTTACCTTTATGACGCCCACCCCGCCCCGCATCTCAAAGGCGCGCCCGGCCAAGCAATTGCCGTAAGCGGCCCCGCCGTGGCTGTTGCCACCGCCGATGGCGCGGTCTGGATTGGGCACCTTCGCGACCCCAAGAGCCCCTACCCTTTCAAGCTGCCCGCCACGCGCGTGCTCGGCGGCGCGCTCGCCGGCCTGCCAGCCATCCCGGTGGATAGCGCCGGCGGCTATCGCGAAATCTCCTACGAGGAGGAAGGCGGCGCGGGCTTCCTGCATTTCCGCTTCTACAACGGCGCGATGGGCACGGAAGCCTGCGAGCGCCTGCTTGCCGCCTACTGCGCGGCGCTGGCCCGGCCCACGCGCGTGCTCGTCCTCATGGGCGGCCCGGACTTCTGGTCCAACGGCATGGACCTCAACCTGATCGAGGCGGCGCAAAGCCCGGCGGACGAATCCTGGCGCAACATCAACGCCATCGACGATCTGGCCGAGGCCATCCTTAGTACGGAAGGCAAATTGACCGTGGCCGCTTTAAGGGGCAATGCTGGCGCTGGTGGCGTTTTTCTCGCCCGCGCCGCCGATCTTGTCTGGCTGCGCGAAGCTGTCGTTCTAAGTCCGCATTATAAGGACATGGGAAACCTTTACGGATCGGAGTTCTGGACCTATTCGCTGCCGCTTCATGCCGGTCACGGCATGGCAGAGGCGATCATGAAACGAAGGCTCCCCATGGGTGCGGTCGAAGCGGTGAGCGCCGGGCTCGCCGATGCGCGGTTCGGCGGAATGCCCGGCGATTTTGCCAGTGAGGCGCGCGCGCGCGCGTTAGCCCTTGCGGAAACGCCGGATTTGGCGCAACGTCTTGACAAAAAGCAAAGCTCGCGCAAGGCGCAAGAAGCGGTCAAACCGCTCGCCAAGTACCGGGAGGAAGAGTTGTCCCGCATGAGACTTAACTTCTACGGTTTCGACCCGAGCTACCACGTCGCCCGCTACAATTTCGTACGCAAGGTGCCCAAGTCGCGCACACCCGTTACCATCGCGCGCCATCGCGACCTAAGCCGGGCTGCCCGGAAGAAGGGGGCGCCATGAGCAAACTTCCCCCCGTCCTTGTCATCGACGATGAGTTGAGAAGCGTCGAAGCCCTCGAACGCATCCTCGAAGACGATTTCACCGTCTTCAAGGCGACCGCCGTGCGCGAGGCCGAGGCCATCCTGGCGGAACAGGCCATCCAGGTTGTTCTCTGCGACCAGCGTATGCCGGGGGTCACGGGCGTGGAGTTCCTGAAGACCGTGCGCGAGCGCTGGCCGGACACGGTGCGCATGATCATTTCGGGCTACACCGACGCAGAGGACATCATCCAGGGCGTCAACGAGGCCGGCATCTATCAATATGTGACCAAGCCCTGGCAGCCCGAAAGCCTGACGCTCACGCTCAAGAACGCCGTGCGCCTTTACGAGTTGCAGCGGCAGAACCAGCTTCTCGCCGTGGAACTCAAAATGTCCACCAACCGCGCCGAAAAGGTAGTCGCCACGCGCCGCGAAGGGCTCAGGCAGCATTATCACGCGGCCGATGGCATCGTGCGCGGCGCCGAAAGCCCCATGAACACGGTTTGCGACCGTATGCGGCGGGTAGCGCCCTACGACGTTCCGGTGCTCATCACCGGCGAGTCTGGCACAGGCAAACAGCTTGTCGCGCGCGCGCTTCACTACAACAGCCTGCGCTGGAACCGCCCCTTCGCCGTGCAAAGCTGCGCGGCCTTGCCGGACGAGGTGCTTGAAAGCGAGTTGTTCGGCCACCGGCGCGGCGCCTTTTCCAGCGCCGTGGAAGAGCAGGCGGGCCTTTTCGAACGCGCCAACGGCGGCACCATTTTTCTCGACGGGATCGCCGGAATTTCCCCGGTCTTTCAGGCCAAGCTCCTCAGGGTCTTGCAGGAGTGCGAGATCCGCCCCGTGGGCAGCCGCCAGACGCGCAGCGTTGACGTGCGCGTGATCTCGGCGACCAGCCGCGATCTCCAGGCCAAGGTGCAGGCCGGGCGTTTCCGCGAAGACCTTTATTATCAGATCGCTACGGTGTCGATCCAGGTGCCGGCCCTGCGCGAGCGGCCCATGGACATTCCGATTCTCGCCAAGACCCTTCTCGAACGCGCGCAGAAGCAGCTCGGCAAGTCCGTGAAGGGTCTTTCGCAGGAAGCCGTCGAGTGCCTGAAAAACTACGGCTGGCCCGGAAACGTGCGGGAGCTGCAAAACGAGATCCAGCATCTTCTCGTGATGGGGCCGGAAGGCGGCGTGATCGGCGCGGAGCACCTTTCACGCCCGATTTTGCAGGCATCGCCGTCCGGGGAAGCAGCCAAGCCGGACCTCACCATCGCCAGCCTCGAAGGCACGCTGCGCGAGCGCATCGAGACCCTTGAGGCCTGCATCCTGCGCGAAGCCCTCATCCGCCATCGCTGGAACAAGAGCAAGGCGGCCAAGGAGCTGGGGCTGTCGCGCGTGGGCTTGCGCGCCAAGCTCGAACGCTATGGCCTGGAGAAAATCGAGGGGCTGCCTATGAAGCCCGCCAAGAAATACGCCTCGGTAAGGTGATGGCAGGATTGGCTTACCCTCGCGGTTTCACGGTTGCACTGGAGGGTGCCTTAAAGGAGGGCATAACCCCTCACCCTCTCCCTATGGGAGAGGGAACGACAGAATATACGCTGCGGATGGTTCGAGGGTCCCTTCTCCCATGGGGAGAAGGACAAGATGAGGGGCTGGAACCACCGTTCATGGCTGGACCGCGCAACCGCCGCTGTAGCGCAATGCTAGGTCTGGGCGGCGGGGTGGCGGGATGATGAAGCCAGGCCAGGGTCCGGCAAGCCGGGAGCAAAGCCTTCTCGCCCGTGCGGGCGTCGCCCAAGCCATCCCGCCCGGCGAGCCCAGCGAGGACGCCTGGATCGAGGTCATCCAGAAAATGGATGCCGTTTACGCGGAGCTTGTCCAGAACCAGGCCGACCTTGAGAGCAAGAACGCCGCACTTGAGGAAGCGCAGACGCTGATTTCGAGCGTTTTCTCGTCGATGACGGATGTGCTTGCGGTTTGCGACCGCTTAGGCCGCATCCAGCGCGTCAATTCTGCCCTCGAAAGGGCGACAGGCTTAAGCGAGGCGGAACTGGCGGGCCAGCCGCTTTCCACTATTTTCGACGCCCAGAGCGCGGAAAAGGCCGGGCAGATGCTGGCAAGGCTGCATGTCGACTGCGCTGTAGCCGATTGCGAGATGAACCTCAAGGACGCCAGCGGCGCGCCCGCCCCTTTCGCCATGAACTGCTCCGCCCGCTTCGACCATAAGGGGCGCTATGCGGGCAGCGTCATGGTTGGCCGGCCGCTGGGCGAGTTGCGCCGGGCCTACAAGCGCCTGGACAAGGCGCACCGCGAACTGCAGGAAGCGCAGCAGCATCTCGTCTTCTCGGAGAAGATGGCAGCCCTGGGCCGCCTCGTGGCGGGCGTGGCGCATGAGCTGAACAATCCGATCAGCTTTGTGTTCGCGAACATGCACGCGCTTAAGAAATATGCGCTGCGCGTGCGCCGCTATCTCGAAGCAGTGAACGCAGGGATGCAGGGGAAGGAACTTGAGGCGCTGCACGGGGAACTGAAGATCGGCCGCGTGCTGGCCGACATCGAGCCCTTGATCGACGGCACGCTCGAAGGGGCGACGCGGGCCAGCGAGATCGTCCAGGATTTGCGGCGGCTGTCGGGCAGCCAGGCCGAGGCCGCCGAGGAGTTCAACCTGAAACGGGTCATCGGCACCGCGGCAAGCTGGGTCATAAAGACGGCGCGCGCCAAACCCGAAGTCGAGCTGAACGTGCCGGACGGTCTCACCGCCGAGGGTCCGCGCGGCGCGGTCCATCAGATCCTGGTGAACCTGATCCAGAATTCGCTCGATGCGATGTCGGACCTCGATGCGCCCATTATCGAGATCGGCGCGGCGGAGAGCGGCGAGTGGATCGCCATCAGCGTCCGCGACCACGGCCCCGGCATTCCGCCGGAAGCGATGCGAAAAATGTTCGAGCCCTTCTTTACCACCAAACCGCTCGGCAAGGGGCTGGGCCTCGGCCTGTATGTAAGCTACGGGCTCGCTCAAGACATCGGCGGGCAGCTTTGCGCCTCCAACCACCCTGAAGGCGGCGCGGTGTTCACCCTTTGCATTCCCAGCACCCAGGACCGCGATGCCGCTTGACATGCCAATGCGCGAGACGCTTTCGCTCCTGTGGCTGCAATCGGGAGGCTGCGGCGGCTGCACCATGTCGCTGCTCAACGCGGAGGCGCCGGACCTGTTTTCCGCGCTTGATTCCGGCCGCATCGGCGTGCTCTCTCATCCCTCTTTGAGTGCCCCGGATGGCGCCGGCCTCGGCGATCTTTTCCGCCGCATCCGGGCGGGAGAGCAGCCGCTGGATATCCTCTGCGTGGAAGGCGCGGTCTTGCGGGGGCCGCGCGGCTCGGGCCGGTTCCACCTCATGGCCGGCAGCGGGACGCCGATGGCGCGGATCATCGCGGAGTCGGCGCGAGCGGCACGCCATGTCGTCGCGATCGGCTCCTGCGCCGCCTATGGCGGCATTGCCGCCGCCGGAGATAATGTGACCGAAGCCTGCGGGCTTGCATTCGAGGGGCGCGAACCAGGCGGGCTCTTGGGCGCGGGTTTCCGTTCGCGCTCCGGGCTGCCTGTCATCAACGTCGCGGGCTGCTCCGTGCATCCCGCCTGGGTCACGGAGACGCTGGATTTGCTTTCGCTCGGCCAGCTTGGCGCACAGGACCTCGATGAATTTGGAAGGCCGCGTTTCTTCACGGGACACCTCGTGCACCACGGCTGCCCGCGCAACGAGTATTACGAGTACAAGGCCGCGGCCCACGCGCCGGGCCAGCTTGGCTGCCTGATGGAGAACCTCGGCTGCATCGGCACGCAGGTGCACGGCGACTGCAACCTCCGGCTCTGGAACGGCGAAGGTTCCTGCGTCCGGGGCGGCTTTCCCTGCATCGGCTGCACCGATCCCAGCTTCGGCGAGCGCGACTACCCCTATCTTGAGACGCCCAAGCGAGGCGGCATTCCGCTCGGCCTGCCGACCGACATGCCCAAGGCATGGTTCGTGGCGCTGGCCGCACTCGCCAAGGCCGCCACGCCGGAGCGCCTGCGCCGCAACGCGCTCGCCGAGACAGTCTCGCTGACGCCGTGCGCCGGTCCAAGAAAGCAGAAGAAATGAGCCGGATTGTTGCAGGCCCGTTCAACCGGGTCGAGGGCGACCTTGAGATCAAGCTCGACGTTGAGGACGGCACCGTTACGGCGGCCTACGTCAACTCGCCGCTCTACCGCGGCTTTGAACAGATCCTGCCCGGCAAGGCGCCCGCCGATGCGCTGGTCTATGCCCCGCGCATTTGCGGCATCTGCTCCGTGTCGCAATCGCTTGCCGCCGCGAACGCCCTGGCCAGGGCGCAGGGGCTGACCCCGCCGCCAAACGGCGCGCATCTGCAAAACCTGATCCTAGCCGCCGAGAACGTGGCCGACCATCTGACCCATTTCTACATGTTCTTCATGCCGGATTTCGCGCAAGGCGTTTACGCGGACGCGCCCTGGCACGAGGAGGCGGCGCGCTTCCGGGCCATGGGCGGGCCGGCGCAGCGCGAATTCATCCCGGCTCGCGCGGCCTTCCTGCACATCATGGGGCTCGTGGCCGGACACTGGCCGCATACGCTGGCGCTTCAGCCAGGCGGCGCGTCGCGGGCCATAGGACGGGACCTGCAGGCACGGCTGAGCGGCATCGTCACAAGATTGCGCCGATTTCTTGAGGGCACGCTGTTCGGCGATACGCTTGAAAGTTTTGCCGCGCTTCCCAACGCAGCCACGCTCGCCCAATGGGCCGGAACGGATGGCCCAAGGCAGAGCGATTCCGGCCGGTTCCTGGCGTTTTCGGAAGCGCTGAGCCTTGAGGCGCTGGGGCGCGGCCCAGACCTCTTCCTATCCTACGGCGCTTACGCCCAGAGCGGCGCGCCGGCCTTCGCGCGCGGCGTATACCGGGCCGGCGCGGTCAGCGCGCTCGACGCTTCCGCCATCACCGAGGACCACGCATCCTCCTGGCTGATCCGCGCGGACGGCCCCCGCGAGCCTGCGCGCGGGCTGACCGTGCCCGACGCCGATGCGCCGGATGCTTACAGCTGGTGCAAGGCGCCAAGGCTCGGCGGCGTCGTGGCCGAGACCGGGGCGCTCGCCCGCCAGCTCGTGGACGGCCACCCGCTCCTGCGCGACCTCGCCGCCAATGGCCGGGGTAACGTGAAGAGCCGCGTGATCGCCCGCCTAATCGAGGTGGCGCGGCTCGTTCCGCTGATGGAACGCTGGATCTGGGAGATACGGCCGGGCGATCCGTTCTGCCTGCACGCCGCCATGCCGGACGAGGCCAGGGGCGAGGGGCTGATCGAGGCGGCGCGCGGCTCGCTCGGCCATTGGCTGGAAATCCGCAAAGGGCGCATTTTCAACTATCAGATCGTGGCGCCGACCACCTGGAACTTCTCGCCCCGGGACGGCGCGGGCCAGCCCGGCGCCTGCGAGCAGGCGCTGAGCGGCGCGCCGGTCAAAGCGGGTGAAGCCTCGCCCATCGCCGTGCAGCACATCGTGCGCTCTTTCGACCCCTGCATGGTCTGCACGGTGCATTAACGCCCGGCGGCGGCTTGAACTACGGGGTCAACCCCTCACCGTGTCCCTTAGGGAGAGGGAACGCCAGAAAGTCCGCTGCGGGTAGTTCGAGGGTCCCTTCTCCCAAAGGGAGAAGGACAGGATGAGGGGTTGACCCCGTAGTTCAAGCCGCCGCCGGGCCTGCTGCACCCTCCCGCCTTTGCGCGAAAACAACCCAGCTATTGCCCCGGTTTGGCGGCTGGCGGCTTCGGCTGCTCGACACCCGGCTTCCACGCGCCGTCCGCGGACGGCAGCGGCGCGGCGGGTTCGGATTTTGCGGGGGCGGGAGCTGGCGCTGGCTCACCTTTCGCCTGGGCGGGCGCATTTTGCACCGCCTGGCTGATGCGGCGCACAAAGGCCGTATCGGAGCCGTCCTGAGACTTGGCGCCCGCGCTGGCATCGGCCTGCTTCCCATGCTTCAGCGCCTCCTCGGACTTGGCGATCTGCTCGGCCGAATATTCGCTGGCATTGCAGGAGCATCCCCGGATGTAGACCTTCCGGTTGCGGAAAGCGTTGGGCAACTCGGTGTACCGCACGCCCTTGAGGGAGACCATCTGCTCCACATCCTGGTCCATGCGGTGATAGAAAAGCTCGGCGGGCGCGGCGCATTGCGTATGGCACTTGGCCGCGTCCTGAGCGAACTGGCTTTCGGTTATCGCCGTGCTCACGGGGAAATAGAAGCCATCGCACGCACGCACGCAAAGCGTCCGGTAGAGCGAGCCGCTGTTGCCGAACCAGCTCGACTGCGACGCTTTCCAGCCGCCGTCCGAGTCTTCCTCCGAGCTGAAGAACGAGAAAATCGAGGCGAGGCCGCCGCGCTGCGATTTCTGTTCGCGCTTATACTGCTCGCCGCAATCGTTGCGCGCAAGCTCGGCGATAATGTCGTCGTGCCGGGCGCGCGGGGAGGCGCCGCGCACGATCGCGTCCCGCTGGGCTTTTAGGTGGGCAAGTGTTCCCTTCGCCTTTTGCACCTGCCCGTCCAGCTCGATGCAGCGCGGGGTGCGCTTGAGCGAGCGGCCGAACAGAAACATGTCATCGTAGCACTTGGAGCGGTCCGCTTCCCTTTGCGCCTTGCGGAAATCGGCATCGGCCTGGCGCATTTCGGCGTCGATCCGGGGAAGATCATCGCGGGAGGCGGGCTGCGTCCCGCCCGTTAATTGCAGCTCAAGCTCGCGGCATCGCGGGCTGGCCGAACCGCCGAGCGGCCCGGAACCGGCGTCCGGCTGGCTGGCTCCCGGATGCTGGCTGTAACCCGGCTGGCCGTACACACGCGACTGCCCGTATGGAGGTGCGTCATATGGCCCTGGCCGGTCCGGCCCGCTGCCGCCGCCATCGCCGTCTTCCCAGCTCCAATCCTGGGCCAGCACCCCCGGCGTCACGGCGGCAGCCAGGGCCGCCATGGCGCAAATAACGGTCAAAGCGCGGAAGCGATTCATCATGTCCATATTCCCGCTTATAGCCGGCCATGATGGCCAAGCGAGGGCCACCCTCTTCGAAGGTTAAACGAAGTATGAGCTGCGCCGGCCTTGAGCGCAACTGGAAGCCAAAACACTTGGGGAAAACAGCGTTGCACGCTAACTGCGGCTTCACCTTCAATTTTCATTGTTTCGCAATCCCGCTTGACCGCGAAGCGGTTTGCGGCGATTGTCGCGCCATGGCACACGCTGCTTTAGACAACCGGACCCCTAGCGCCGCGCTACTGCACGGCGCGCTACTTGGGCACACTTGCATTATTATCGCGGGCTAACATAGGAGCTGGCGCGGCAAGCGATTGTCATTGTGAATAGTAAAGCCCGCCAGCCAAGGCAGGGCTTATGACACTCAAGCTTTACAATACGCGGACCCGGCAGAAGGAAGTCTTCCAGCCGCTCGACCCCAAGAGCGTGCGCATGTACGTTTGCGGCCCCACGGTTTACGATTTCGCCCATATCGGCAACGCGCGCCCGCTCATCGTCTTCGACGTGCTGTTCCGGCTGCTCCGGCACCTCTACGGGCCAGAGCACGTGAAATACGTCCGCAACATCACCGACGTGGACGACAAGATTAACGCGCGGGCGGCCGAGCAAGGCATTCCGATCCAGGAACTGACCGGAAGAACCACGGCGCAATTCCACGCCGACGTGGCCGCCATCGGCTGCTTGCCGCCGGATGCCGAGCCGCGCGCGACCGGGCACATCGCGGAGATGATCGCGCTCGTCGAACGCCTCATTGAGCGCGGCCACGCCTATGCCGCCGAAGGGCATGTGCTGTTCGACGTAGCTTCCAACCCCGGTTACGGCTCGCTGGCCCGCCGCTCCGTGGACGAAATGCGGGCCGGCGCACGCGTCGAGGTGGCCCCCTATAAGCGCGACCCGATGGATTTCGTGCTGTGGAAGCCCTCCACCGGCAGCGAGCCGGGCTGGGAAAGCCCCTGGGGCTTCGGCCGGCCGGGCTGGCATCTCGAATGCTCGGCCATGTCGGCCAAGCACCTGGGCGAGGTCTTCGACATCCACGGCGGCGGCATCGACCTCGTCTTCCCGCACCACGAAAACGAGGTGGCGCAATCGACCTGCGCGCACGGCACAAAGGTCATGGCCAATGTCTGGATGCACAACGGGCATCTTCAGGTGGAGGGCCAGAAGATGTCGAAGAGCCTCGGCAACTTCCTGACCATCGCCGGCCTTCTGGACCAGGTGCCCGGCGAGGTGATCCGCTATCAGATGCTCCTGGCCCATTACCGCCAGCCTTTCGACTGGACGGCCGCCATGACCGCCCAGGCGAAACAGGCGCTCGTGAAGTTCTCCAGGGCCTTGCGGAACCTGCCCGCAGATGGGTCCGCAGCAGATGCCGGGGTTTATCCTCCGTTCCTCGACGCCCTGCAGGACGATTTGAATACACCCGAAGCCATTGCCGCGCTCCACGCACTGGAGGAAGAGGTGCGCGCGGTTCCGGATGGCCTCGTTAAGCAACGGCTTGCCGGGCAGCTCCTCAACTCGTTCGCGCTGCTTGGCCTTGAGGGCGTCGCGGACTTCGAAGAGCGGCTGATCGCCTCTGAAAAAACGCGCCTTGCGATCGACGAGGCCACGGTGCGGGAGCGCATCGGGGCGCGTCTCGCCGCGCGCAAGGAGAAGAACTGGGCGGAGGCGGATCGCATCCGCGATGAGCTTGCGGCCATGGGCATCGCGCTTAAGGATGCGAAAAACCCCGCCACGGGCGAGATCGAAACCACATGGGAGATCGCCCGGTGAACGGAAGAAACGACCCCCTCACCCGGCCGCTTCGCGGCCACCCTCTCCCGCAAGGGGAGAGGGCAACTGCCACAACTCCAGCCAATGGGCAAACTCTATGAAAGAGCGGCTTTATCTGTTCGACACAACGCTCCGCGACGGGGCGCAAACGCTCGGCGTCGATTTCTCGCTGGAGGACAAGCGCATCATCGCCGAGCAGCTCGACGCATTGGGCATCGACTATATCGAGGGCGGCTATCCCGGCGCGAATCCGGTCGACACCGCGTTTTTCGAGGCACCGCCAAGCCTCAAGGCCAAGCTCACCGCGTTCGGCATGACCAAGCGCGCGGGCCGCTCCGCCTCCAACGATCCGGGCTTTCAAACGGTCGTGCAGGCAAACGCTGCCGCGGTGTGCCTCGTCGCCAAGTCGTGGGATTACCACGTGAAAGTGGCGCTTGGTGTCACGGGCGAGGAGAATCTCCAGTCCATCGGCGCTTCGGTGGATGCGGTCCTAAGCACCGGCAAGGAGGCGCTGATCGACGCCGAGCATTTCTTCGATGGCTACAAAGCCAACCCGGCCTATGCACTGGCCTGCGTGAAGGCCGCTTACGAGGCGGGCGCGCGCTGGGTGGTCTTGTGCGACACGAATGGCGGCACGCTGCCGCACGAGGTTGAGCGGATCGTTGCGGATGTCGTCCGCCACATCCCTGGCGATCGCGTAGGTATCCACGCACACAACGACACGGAGAACGCCGTCGCGAACACGCTGGCGGCCGTCCGCGCGGGCGCGCGCCAGGTCCAGGGCTCGCTGAACGGCCTTGGCGAGCGCTGCGGCAACGCGAACCTCACCTCGATCATCCCAACGCTGATCCTGAAGGAGGACTATGCAAGCCGCTTCGAGACCGGGGTCAGCCCGGAGGCGCTCAGCACGCTTACCGCGGTCTCCCGCCAGTTCGACGAGCTTCTGAACCGCCAGCCCAACCGGCACGCGCCTTATGTCGGCGAATCCGCGTTCGCGCACAAAGGCGGCATCCACGCCTCCGCCGTGGCCAAGGAGCCGCGCACTTACGAGCATGTGCCGCCGGAGAGCGTCGGCAACGCGCGCAAGCTGCTCGTCTCCAACCAGGCCGGGCGCTCGAATATCCTTGCCGAGCTTTCCCGCATCGGCATGGAGGTGGACAAGGACGATCCGCGCCTTGCCGGCCTCCTGGAGCAGGTCAAGACGCGCGAGGCTCAAGGCTACGCCTACGAAGCTGCTGGCGCCTCGTTCGAGCTGCTGGCGCGCCGCGCTTTCGGCCAGGTGCCGGACTTTTTCGATGTCGAGAGCTTCCGCGTCATGGTCGAGCGCCGCCACAACTCGCGGGGCCAACTCACCACCGTATCGGACGCCATAGTCAAAGTGCGCATCGGCAGCGAGCTGCTCATCAACGCCGGCGAAGGCAACGGCCCCGTGCACGCCCTCGACCAGGCACTGCGCCGCGACCTCGGCATCTACCAGCCGAGCATCCAGCACCTGGAACTGGCCGACTTCAAGGTGCGTATCCTCACGGGGGGCACGGACGCCGTGACGCGCGTCCTCATCGAAAGCATGGACCGCAAGACGGCCAAGCGCTGGTTCACGGTGGGCGTTTCGCCCAACATAGTGGATGCGTCGTTCGAGGCGCTGATCGATTCCATCGTCTTCAAGCTCTGGAGCGACGGCGTTGCTCCTGCGCTTGAAGCGTGAGGCTTGGAGTCCGTTCAGGAATAACGGCCGTTTTACCGTCCCGCGAAAGAGCGTGCAAAAAGCCCTAGCGCCCTCCGCTGGCATAGCCGGGCTTGACAACTGGGTGCTGGGTGGCCGCGCCAAGTTTTCCACACGCTCCTTCGCGAGGAGGGCGCTGGAACCGGACTATGCGGCAATCCGCGTCACCGATTTGTCAGCTCCGGCGTGGTAATGGCCCCGGCGCCGCCGGCTTACCGCTCTGGTACCGGCATCTTGCCCCCCTCCCCATCCATAGGAAATTCCATGAAAGCTATTGAAGAAGAACTCGAAGCAGTCATTTTCAGAAGCCGCTGGGTACTTGCGCCATTCTACCTAGGCCTTGTCCTGTCGATGCTGCTGCTGTTGTTCGCCTTTGTGAAGGAATTCGCCCTCTTTCTGCCGTCGATCCTCTCGGCGAAGAGCGGAAGCCTTATCATCACGGTTCTGTCTCTCGTCGATATCGTGATGGTCGCCAATCTCGTGCTAGTCGTCATCTTCGCGGGCTACGAAACCTTCGTCTCTAAGATCCATTTCGCCGCCGGTCACGAAGACCGCCCGGACTGGATGGGGCTGGTTTCATTTTCCGATCTCAAGATCAAGCTCATGGGCACGATTGTCGCCATCTCCGGCATCGACCTCTTGAAGACCTTTCTCAACGTTGGCGCCTTTTCGCAGGACGAGATCATGTGGCGCGTCATCCTCCATCTGACCTTCGTTCTCTCGGGTGTCCTGTTCGCGCTGATGGACAAGCTCGCTCAGCACAAATCGAACAACGGCCAAGCCGAAGCCCCGGCGGACGGGCATTGACCCGGATTTCTTACAAATCCGCGCGGCCCCCGGCAAGTGCGCCTGGGCGCTAAGATAGCCGGTAGATCATTAATTATGCGAGGGATGTAACCCCTCACCCTGTCCCTCCCACGCAAGCTCGCCTTGGCGAGCTTGCCACTCAGAAGCATCCATATCCGCTTGCGGATATGGATGGGAGGGGGACCCTCGAACTGCCGCCACGGTCATTCGGGCATCCCTTCTCCCATGGGGAGAAGGACAGGATGAGGGGTGAGTCCCTCAGTGTAATATCCACTACCTGGCGTTATCTTGCCGCCCATGGGCGAGCGCGGGGCTATTCGTGCGCTTCGAGGAGCTTCTGGCGGCCTTCGGCATCGAAGCCGCCGTCCATGTTCGCGACCGCCGCCAGAAGTCCGATGTCGGGCACGGCCACCTCGCGCGTGCTGCGCAGCTCGATCAGCCCTTTCCGCTTCAGCTTGCCGATCATCCGGCTCACCGTCTCAAGCGTCAGGCCCAGATAGTCCGCAAGCTCGGAGCGCGTCAGCGGCAGCTCGAACTGCGCATAATTGCGCGGCAGCGGGCCGTTGCCCGTGTAGCGCGCGCGCCGGGCAATGATAAGCAGGAGGCTCGCCACGCGCTCGTAAGAGGATTTGCGGCCAAGCGTCAGCGTCCAGTCCCGGCAGTGATCCAGCTCGCGCACGGTGAATTCGAAGAGCCAGCGCTCCATCGAAGGGTAATCGTCCAGGAGCCGGCCGAAGGGCGTGCGCGGGAAGGTGCACAGCTCCACCTCCGTGGCGGCGGCGGCGGAGAAACGGTGGTTCTTCCCGAAGGTATGGCCCAGAAAATCCTGGGCGTACATCAGGCCGATGATGTGCTGCTCGCCATCGGCGGTGGTTTTGATCAGCTTCACCACCCCCGACAAAATGGAAGCGAAGTGGAGCACCTCGTCGCCATCCCGGAAAATATAATGGTTTGGCGGCACGGTGCGGCGGCGGCCCACATTGGCCAGCCTTTCGAGCTGCTCGCCGGACAGCGTACTGCAAAGCGCGCGGTATCGCGCTATGCACATGTCGCACCTAGCGGGCGGCGCGTAGGTGCGCTCGTTCGGTTGGCTGGCCATCGCTCGCAACTCTAGCCTCGAAAGTTTTTTATTCTTTTATTGCCCAAAAGTAGCGGCTATGTATCGAAATGTCCAATGCAGCACTGCCGCATCCCTGACCGGGTCCTGGCCGGGTCAAGAGCGGCCGCCGCTCATTGCCTCAGACAGGCTTATCCCTGAAGCGGGCGGAGGGCAAGGTTATTTATTTCTAAGTTTATACTAAGGGGCCCGGCCCAACCTTGAGCCCACCCCGGCGCTTCGCGAAAAACCGGCCAAAGCCCAATCGCCTCCCCGGCGGTTCTGGTTCAAAAGTCGAGCCCGATATCGAGCGCCTTCACCGAATGCGTGAGCGCGCCCGCCGAGATCATGTCCACGCCGGTTTCCGCGATGGCGCGCACCGTCTCAAGCCGAACACCTCCCGATGCCTCAGTGAGGATGCCCGGCCGCGCGGCCTTCGCGAGCGCCACCGCCGCTTTGAGTTCGCCCAGCGCCATATTATCTAGCAGCACCGCGTCCACGGGCTGGCGCAGCGCCTCTTCGAGCTGGGCCAGCGTGTCCACCTCCACCTCGATCTTGACCATGTGGCCCGCCGCGGCTCGTGCCCGTTCGATGGCCGCCGCCACACCGCCCGCCGCCGCGACGTGGTTGTCCTTGATCAGCACCGCGTCGAACAGGCCGAAACGGTGGTTCGCCCCGCCGCCAGCGCGCACGGCGTATTTCTCGAAGGCGCGCAGGCCGGGCGTGGTCTTCCGGGTGCAGACGATTTTCGCGCCGGTGCCCGCAACCGCGTCCACGAAGCGGCGCGTCGCCGTCGCAACCCCGCTCAGGTGCTGGATCAGATTCAGCGCCACCCGCTCGGCCGAAAGGATCGCACGCGTCTTGCCGGAAAGCCGCACAATCGTGGTGCCTGCACCGGCGAACGCGCCTTCCTTCACCTGCGCCGCAACCTCCATGCCGGGGTCGAGCGCCCGGAACGCCGCCGCCGCCAGCGGCAGGCCCGCGATGCAGCCCTCCTCGCGCAGCGCCATGACCGCGCCCGACACCGCATCCGCCGGGATCAGGGCATTGGTGGTGATATCGCCCGCAAGGCCCAGATCCTCCGCCAGCGCCGCAGCCACAGTACCGGCGGCGAGATGATGCGGAAATTGCAAGGCTGTTTCGAGGTGGGGCATCGCGTCTCCGGTTTTCTTAGCCAAATTAGGGCATTACCCCTCATCCTATCCTTCTCCCCATGGGAGAAGGAACCCTGGAATTGCCCGCAGCGGAGTTTCTAGCGTCCCCTCTCCCGTCCATATCCGCTTGCGGATATGGACGCTTTTGAGTGGCAAGCTCGCCAAGGCGAGCTTGTGTGGGAGAGGGACTGGGTGAGGGGTAATGCGCTCCGTTATTCCGCACCGCACGGCCCTACACCGCGGCGCGCATAGGCTGCACACCGGCGCTGTACTCCCGTGCCTCGCCGCCGGTTGCTGCTTCCATGATCTCCCGCGCCTCCGCGAGCGTCAGATAAGTATGCCGCGCGCGCTCGCTCAACTCCGGATAATCCAGCCGGCAGTGCGCGCCCCGGCTCTCCTTCCTGGCGCAGGCGCCCGCCGTTATCAGCAGCGCTGCCGCGATCATGCCGCGAAGCTCTATAGACTGGGCTTCCGCCTCAAGCTCCTTGAGCACCGCAAACGCCTCTTGCAGCGACGCCCCCGAGCGCTCTACGCCCACACAGCGGGCCATGACCTCCCGCAGGCGCTGCACGGCGCCAGCATCTTTTACCGCCCCGTCTTCCGGCAGCTCGATGCTGGGCTTCACCGGCAGGACCTCCTCGCCCAGCGCGCGCCAATGCTGCTCCCCTACCGCAATATCGGTTGCCACGCGGGCCGCGAAAACCACCGCCTCCAAAAGCGAATTCGAGGCGAGCCGGTTGGCGCCATGCACGCCAGTGGAGGCTGCCTCGCCGCAGGCCCAGAGCCCATTAAGCGAAGTGCGGCCATACGCGTCGGTGAGCACGCCGCCCATGTGGTAGTGTGCTGCCGGCGCAATCGGGATGGGCTCCCGGGCCGCGTCGATGCCAGCCTCGCGGCAGACCTCGGCGGCCGTGGGAAACGCGGTTTCAAGCGGCAGCGCGCGGCAATCGAGAAACGCGCCGCGCCCTTCGGCGATCTCGCGATGCACCGCGCGGGCCACCACGTCGCGGGGGGCAAGCTCGGCGCGCGGATGCACCGCCAGCATGAAGCGCTCGCCAGCGCCATTCACCAGGAGCGCGCCGTCGCCCCGGATCGCCTCGGAAAGCAGCGGCGCCGGGTCTCGCCCGATATCGAAAGCCGTCGGGTGGAATTGCACGAACTCAGGATCGGCGATGATGGCGCCCGCGCGGGCCGCCATGGCAAGGCCGCCGCCATTGGCCTCCTTGGGAACGGTCGTAACCCGGTAAAGCTGGCCGATACCGCCGCTCGCCAGGACAACCGCGCAGCCCCGCAGGAAATAAGCGCGGCCCGGCTCCCCCGTCCGCCTCACATAGACGCCACGCACGCGGCCATTGCTGTAGCAGAGTTCAACAGCTTCGGTGTTTTCGAGAACCGATATGGACGGCGTTTCCGCCACCGCCGCGATCAGCGCCGTCATGACCGCCTTGCCCGCCCGGTCGCCGCTGACGCGAACGATCCGGCGCGTGCTATGGGCAGCCTCCTGCGACAGGCGCGGCTTGCCCCCGGCATCGCGGTCGAAGGGCACGCCGTAGCTCAACAGCTCCTTGATACGCTGTCCGGCTTCGCTTGTAAGGATGCGGGCCATTTCCGTATCGGTGAGCCCGGCGCCCGCGGCAATCGTATCGGCGGCATGAATCTCGGGCGAGTCGCCCTCCCCTATCGCCGCGGCGATGCCGCCCTGCGCCCAGGTCGAAGAAGCCCCTTCGCCCAGCGGCTTGGGGCTCAGCACCGTGACGGGCAGCGGCGCAAGCTTCAGCGCCGTGAAAAGGCCCGCCAGGCCGCCGCCAATCACCAGCACGCCATGCGGCCCTGGGCGGCGCTGGAACATCAATGGCTGTGCAGCCGCAAGTCCGCCCATAGTTCACTCCCCGCTCGAAACGCCATTACCGGCGCGCCTAGTTCCTTGCCGCCGTCATCCCGCGCACACCGCGGCGCGAAGCTGCGCCGCAGAGGCCCGGGATCTTCACAAGCGCCGGCCTGTGTTAAGATCCCGTATAACGCCTGCTTGCCACGGCCCGCGAACCGGGGCGGCGTTTCCAGAACGGCGCGCTCAAACCGGCAGATTAACCATCCGTTCAACCGCTAGCCGCGCCCTGGCCGCAATCTTGGGATCAACCTTCACCTCTTCCTTCATGGTGACGAGGCTGTCCAGGATTTTCGGCAGCGTAATCCGCTTCATATGCGGGCACATGTTGCACGGCCGCGTGAAATCGGTCTCCGGTGCCTCCGCCGCGACATTGGACGCCATCGAGCATTCCGTAACCAGCACAACGCGGGCGGGCTTCTTGTCCTTCACCCACTTGATCATGCCCGCGGTCGAGCCTGTATAGTCAGCCTCCCCGATCACATCTGGCGGGCATTCGGGATGCGCCAGGATCTTGATGCCGGGCTCCGCCTCGCGGTAGCCGCGCAGCTCCTCGCCCGTGAAGCGCTCGTGCACCTCGCACGCACCTTTCCAGAAAATCACTTCAACCTCGGTCTGCGAGGCCACATAGCGCGCAAGATACTGGTCGGGGATGAGCAGCACGCGCGGGCTGCCGAGACTCTCCACCACCTTCACCGCGTTTGCCGAGGTGCAGCAGATATCGCATTCCGCCTTCACCGCCGCACTGGTGTTCACATAGGTCACGATAGGCACGCCCGGATAGGCGGCCCTGAGCGCCCGCACATCCTCCGGCGTGACCGAGGACGCGAGCGAGCAGCCCGCCTCCGGATCGGGGATCAGCACCGTCTTGTCCGGATTCAGCAGCTTCGCGGTCTCGGCCATAAAGTGAACGCCGCACTGGACGATCACATCCGCGTCCGTCTTCCCCGCCTCCTTGGCGAGCTGCAGGCTATCGCCCAGAATATCGCCCACGCCGTGGAAAATCTCCGGCGTCATATAGTTGTGCGCCAGGATCACGGCGTTGCGCTCGCGCTTCAAATCGCGGATCGCCTTGATATACGGCGCGTGCCCGGCCCATTCGAGCGGCGGAATTACGCGCTCCAGCCGCGCATAAAGTGGCTTGAGTTCGCGGATCGCCTCGCGGATGTAGGCAGCGTCAAAACCTGGATGCGCGGGCGCGCGCCCGCGCGGCTCCCATCTCACAGCGCCCGGCACTGGATACCGTACCGGTTCAATTCCACTATCGGTGAATGCCATGGCGTTTACGCTCCCTCTTTGCTTTCACCTTGTTGTGCTCGTTTTGAGCATAACTGCCGCCTGCAAATAGCCCGGCCCCCCTCTCCTGCCCGGCGGGGGAAACCGGCGCTTATGCTCAGAACGACTATAAGATAGGGGCAGTACGCCCGCTTGCCAAACGATTTTTTTGCCGCACCCCGGCCCGGCACGGGGAACACACCATGGCGGGGCGCAAAGAGTTTGACCGGACCCGCGCGGAATTGCTTTGCTTTCTATTGATCCAGAAAAACCTGTCACAATATATGGCCACGTTCCGGATGGAAAAATCCGCCGGTCTTCCCGTCCTTCGAAAAGGTATCGCGGGGATACGATGCTTCTCTCAAACAACGCTAGCAAGGATCGGGAAACCTCATGTTAGTTGTAAAAACCTTTCTCGCACAGAGCCCCATCGAAGGCTTGGGGCTTTTCGCCGCACAGTATATCTCCAAGGGTACCATTGTGTGGCGGTTCGTTCCTGGCGTGGATGCTTTGTTCGGCGCGGACGAGATCGGGAAGCTTCCCGAAATGACGCAGGATGTCTGCCGCCGCTACGCCTATTACGACGGCAACAACAAAAAATATGTTTTGTGCGGAGACGATGCGAGGTTCGAGAACCACTCGGACGACCCGAACACCGCGGGCGTCTATCCCGAGGGCGACCCTTTCGGAATGGACATCGCGACGCGGGATATTCAGGAGGGTGAAGAAATCACCTGCGACTACCGCAGCTTCGACGCGGATTTCTCATACAAGTTCACCAGTTCGCCGAAGAACTACGCCGCAACTGGAAGCGGTCACGGCAAGTAGGCCGCGCCGCGTTCCATGCTTCCCGTTTTTTGCCGCCCAAAAGAACCAAGTACCTTCCGCGGCTGGCGGAAGGCTGCCTTGACTGCTCAACGATGTCAGCCCGCCGCGGCAAGCAATGCCCCGGCATCCTTGCCGGAAGAGAAATTCCCCCGGAAATTGATATCGAAGTCGAAGTAGTTGCAGGTCAATTCCTCGCCGGCCGCGATATCCCGCCGGGCATAACCCGCGTGAAACTGCTCGAAATTGGTATTCGGCGCATCCGAATGGTTCATGAACCGGCCATTGTCCAGCTCAAGAACCCAGGTGTTGGGAATCTCTCTGTGGGGGTAGCAGTAACGGTCAAGAAAATCGTCCATATGGGCCGGCCAGCCCTCTATTTCCCGATCTTTGAGAAGAACGTCGAACCCCGGTTGGAGGCGCCAAATAACTTCGCCGGCCTTGACCGGCTCCGCGGCAAAGACGCCTATTCCCTCGATCGTGCTGGCCGACAGATAGGTGCGGACAAGCATCATGGTGCTAGATCCCAGTGAATGTGAGGTTGATTTTGATTTTAAAGCTTGGCGGCATTTTCGCCGGATATGCGCTCACGGCCTTCAGTGCGGCCCCGGCCGCGAAGGAGGCAGTCCTCTCTCACATAGGTTTTTTCAACATCCTTTGGCTGGAAAATCAGGCTTTTGCCGGCTGCCTAGGGCAACACAGAAAAGAGATGATTGCACAAAACTGGTCTTTTGCAACATAGATATTGAGGTTCTGTATACAGGCTGGGATTTAGTTGTGAAAATGAGACTAGACCTCCTCTTAGTGCAGCGTAAACTTGTCAGTACGCGGTCGAAAGCGCAAGACTTGATCAAGCGTGGCGCCGTCCGCGTGGGCGGCGCGCCGGCGCTGAAGGCCGGGCAGGAAGTGTCGGCGGACGAGGCGCTGGAAGTTCTCGAAACCGGACGCTATGTCGCCCGCAGCGCGTGGAAGCTCATAGCCGCGCTCGACGCGTTCGGCTTCGATCCCAGCGGCCTCGCCTGCCTTGACGCGGGCGCTTCCACCGGCGGTTTCACCGGGGTTCTCCTGGAGCGTGGCGCCGCCCGCATTTTTGCCATTGACGTTGGCCGCGATCAGCTTCACCCAACGCTGCGCGCCAATCCCAAAGTGGTTTCGCTGGAGTCCACCGACGCAAGGTCTCTCACCGCTGCCATGTTTCCCTCGCCAATCGAGGCCATCGTTTGCGATGTGAGCTTCATCTCGCTGCTCAAGGTGCTGCCGGCAATTCTGCCCTTGGCGCAAGGGCGCACCTGGCTGGCGGCCCTTATCAAGCCCCAGTTCGAGGTAGGGCGCGCCGCCGTCGGAAAAGGCGGCATCGTAAAGGACGAGGCGGCAAAAGAGAAAGCAATCCAGGCGGTGCTGACTTACATAGAGCAGGCGGGCTGGACCGTCCTGGGAACGGTGCGCTCTCCAATACTTGGACAGGACGGAAATGAAGAAACGCTCGTTGGCGCCATCCGCAACGCCTGACCGCCGCGCCGTTAGTCCAGCGGGGCTGGCGGCAATCGATTCCATGGGCGCCCAGGGACATGGGGTCGCGCACATAGGCGGCCGGAAGCATTTCATCCCGTTCACGCTGCCCGGCGAGCGCGTCCGCGTTGAGTTTGAAGGACAAAAGCCTGTCGCCGCAGCCATCGAAACGCCCTCGCCTGAGCGTATTGCGCCGCTCTGCAAGCACTTTGGAGCCTGCGGCGGCTGCGTCCTGCAGCATTGGGCGGACGCGCCCTATATGGAATGGAAACAAGGGCTTGTTACGTCCGCACTGACGCGCGCGGGGATCGAAGCGCCCATCGAGCCGCTGCGCGCCTATCCCGTGGCAAGCCGCCGCCGCGCTGCGTTCACGGCCCGCAATGCCGGCGGTAAAATCGTGCTCGGCTACAACGCCGCGCGCAGCCACGATGCCGTCGATCTTGAGGAATGCCCGGTCCTGCTGCCGCGGATCGCGCAAGCCCTGCCGCACCTGCGGACCGCGCTTGGTGCCGCTATGCCGCCGAAAAGCGAGGCAAAGATTTCCGTCACGGCGGCGGCCAACGGCCTGGACTGCTCCATTTTGGGTCCGCCCCTGCCCGCTCCGGCCCATGCGAAAGTCATCGGCGCCCTCGAAGCGGCTGGTTTCATCCGCGCCATCTGGAACGGCGATCTCGTGCTGGTCGCGGCGGCACCGCTGGTCTCATCCGGCGGCGGGAACGTAACACTGCCGCCAAACGCCTTCTTGCAGGCCGTCGAGGCGTGCGAGCGCGATATGGCGGATTGGCTTCTGGACGCCCTCGGACACACCAAGCTGGCGGGCCCGGTTTGCGACCTCTTCGCGGGGCTGGGGGCTTTCACCTTCCCCGCAGCGATGCTTGCCCCCGTCACAGCTTACGAGGAAAATCAAAACGCTGTGGCTTCGCTTGCGGCGGCGGCAAAGCGGACCACTGGCTTGAAGGCGGTTTCCGCGATCCGGCGCGACCTCTACCGCAATCCGCTGGGGCCGCTGGAACTGAACAAGTTCGCGGCGCTCATCATAGACCCGCCCCGCGAAGGCGCCGAGGCGCAAGCCCGCGCACTGGCCTCCTCGAAGACCGCCATGGTTGCGGCGCTTTCCTGCAATCCGGCAAGCTTCGCCCGCGACGCGGCCATCCTGACCGGCGGCGGCTTCAAGCTCACGCGGCTGGCCGCCTTCGATCAATTCCGCTTCTCCGCCCATGTGGAGATCGCGGCGCTGTTTCAGCGGGCCGCACGCCAAAAGGGCGGACTTGCGTCCGCCCTCAGGCGCTGATGCGTTGGGGGGCTATCAGGCGCGTACTTCGCGGCCCTCGCTCTCGATCACGCGGGGCGATGAGGAGGCACCCTTGGTAATCTTGATGGTGCGCGGCTTCATCGCCTCGGGCAGTTCGCGCTTCAGGTCGATATGCAGGAGGCCGTGCTCAAGCGCGGCACCCGAAACCTCGACATATTCGGCGAGGCGGAAGCGGCGCTCGAAGTTGCGCGCGGCGATGCCCTGGTGAATATACTGGCGTACCTTGTCCTCCTCCTTCTTTTCGCCCCGGATGGTAAGCGTGCCTTCCTTCACTTCAAGGGTAAGGTCATTGTCGCCGAAGCCGGCAACCGCCATCGAAATCCGGTAGCTGTTCTCGCCAAGCCGCTCGATGTTATAAGGGGGGAAGCCGTTATCCGAATCGAGGCTTGAGAGCTGGTCAAGAATAGAGGCAAGGTGATCGAAGCCGATCGTGGTTTTATACAGGGGGGTAAGGTCGGGCCGTCTCATGGTGGTTCTCCTTCGATAAGCGAGAATTTACCGCCTGCCTTAATGGCCAGGCACTTATGCTTTGCAGCCGCAACGGGCCTGCGCTCATTGATTTATTCCGCGCCTGGCCGGTTTCAAGGGGTGCTTGAGCAGGAACGCGGCCGGGGTTAGAAGTTTTTTTGAGGGTGCGCTTTAATTTCCCGGGTACGGCGCATGTTACCGCGCTGGGTAACGATGGCAGGAGTGAGTATGGCTGCGAAGACGGAGTTGATCGGGATCACGCGCAACCCGGTGCCAAGCGGTGCCGTGACCGGCTTTTTTACCGCCCGCGACGGCCTCGCCATCCGCTATGCGCGCTGGGACACCACCGCCGCCCGGCGCCTGGGCACGGTCTGCCTGTTCCAGGGCCGCACCGAGTACATCGAGAAATATTTCGAAACCGTCACCGACCTGCGCCGGCGCGGCTTCGCGGTCGCCACCATGGACTGGCGGGGCCAGGGCGGTTCCCAGCGGATGCTCAAGAACCCGCTCAAGGGGCACGTTGAGACGTTCGCGGATTACGGCGGCGACGTCGTCACCTTCATGTCGCAGATCGTGCTGCCCGATTGCCCGCCGCCATTCTACTGCCTCGCTCATTCGATGGGCGGGCATATCGTACTGCGGCACGCCCTCAGCAAAGCCTGCTGGTGGGACCGGATTGTCCTGACCGCCCCCATGATCGCCTTCGCGGGCGCCGGAGCCAGAAGCAGAGCCTATGCGGTAATGGCCGAGACCGCCACCCTCCTGGGCCTTGGGGACGCCTTTATTCCCGGCTCGAAAGCCTTTGCGCCGGAGTCTCAGCTTTACGGCGGCAACGAACTCACCTCCGACCGGCTGCGTTTCGAGCGCGCGCAGGAGATCATCCAGGCGGCTCCCCGCCTTGCCCTGGGCGCGCCGACCTTGGGCTGGCTCAATGCCGCGTCGGACTCCATCGCCGTGATCAACTCCATCGCTTTCATGGAAAGCGTCAAGGTGCCGGTCCTGATCGTGGCGGCGGGCAATGACCAGATCGTGTCCACGCCCGCCATCGAGCGGTTCGCAAGCTGCGTCAAGAACTGCACGCATATGGTGCTGGCGGGCGCAAGGCATGAGATCTTGCAGGAGCGCGACCCGTTGCGCGAGCAGTTCTGGGCGGCTTTCGACGCCTATATTCCAGGCTCCTCGCGCTCGCTGCGCAGCTTCGCCGCGATTGCGGCCGCCGGATAGCCCCTTGTGGCCAGCAGACCACCCGCCAGCGGGTACGCGGGAAAACGCCGCGTTCTACTGGGGCCGGTGCACGATCAGCACCTGCAAATTCCGGTCCGGCGTATAGTCCTTGTAGCGCACCTCGAATTGCGTAGGAGCAATCTTTTTCACGCCCGTGGCGCAGAAACTGATCAGGTTCTCCGGGCTGCCCTTATCCGCGACAAGGCGGAAATCCTTGATCGGCCCGGCCCAGTTGGCGCCTGTCACCAGCACATATTCGAGTTGCGTTTCAGGGAGGAGCCGGTTCTCGCCAGCGGCCTTTTGCGCGCGCCGCATCGCGGCGAGGAAATCGGGATCGACGCAATATCTTGTCTTGTATTCGGTAAGAATTCCGGCATTGAACTTTCCATCCCCGTTAATGAGAAACCCCACATTGCCGCCAACGGACGGCGTATAGCGGTGCTCGACGAACAATTCCTTCCGCGCCGGAAAAACCTGCTCCCAGTGGAACGTGGATTTCAGCGTCCAGGCCGGCACCAGATATTTCTTCATGCCCTTGCCATAATCGGCTTCTTCTTCGTGGGCGATACCGGCTTTCACCAGTTTAGCCTTCTCTTCCGCGCCAAGCGCGTTCAGCGCGTTCCGGGTGCCCTCCTGGACTGGCGAAAGCGGGACATTCAGGCTCTTCAGCAAGCCGGTGCAATCGCTGCCATTAGCCTCCGCGCGCTGCTCGATGCCGTTGGCCACGGGCTTGCCGTCCACCTTGGTTTTAAACCCCAGGAAGTTGACCGGATCGCTGTCAGGCAGGGCATAATCATTGTCGTTGAGCGGGGGCAGATCGGGAATGGGAAAGGCCACAAGCGTCTTGATATCCGCCTTGGAGGTATTGAAAAAGCGGTAGCGGACCCGGATCTCCTTTTCCGAGACGTACAGGTCTTCCGAGCGCATCTCAATATCGGGCGTGCGCGTCAGCACCAGCCCGCCCGCCGCCAGATAGCCAGTGGAATCGTTCGCGAGCGCCGGGGCGGCGAAGGTGGTGGCTACTAACGCAAGAGAAAATGCAATTCCGGTTCTCATAATGTGTTCCTCTTCATGCAGGCGCGCCCGTCTTCGGCTCTTCGCCCTCCCAAAACGCTATATTCCAGGCCATTCCACGGCGGAGCGCGGGAATCCCGCCCGGCTGCGCCCAGGTTTTCCACGGCCGGCGCGAGCGGGCCGTTTGCTTTAGGAATTCCAGTCGCACATGATAGGTACAATAGCCATATTACCCCGGCTGCCTTCTCAGGCGGCTCGGCGATGAATGCTGGACGGACGGTTTGAGCGGTGCTGACTTTCCATTGCCATCCCAAGAGGGAGAGAGGTACTCCGAACAGCCGCAAGCGGTGCTGTTCGCCTGCAAAATGAACGCGATCCGCTCGCCGATGGCCGCTGCGATCCTGCACTTCCTAGCTGGCACGCGGATTTACGTGCGCTCCGCCGGCGTCAGGGCGGGCGAGCCCGATGCGTTCGCGGTCCAGGCGATGGAGGAAATCGGCATCGACATTTCCAGCCACCGGCCCATTGCCATCGAAGAGCTGGAGGACATCTCCTTCGACCTGATCGTGACGCTTGCTCCGGAAGCGCACCACAAGGCGTTGGAGCTGACCCGCACCATGGCCGCCAGTGTCGAGTACTGGCCCACCATGGACCCATCGGCGGCGGCCGGAAACCGCGAGCAGATCATGGCGGCCTACCGCGACGTGCGCGACCGGCTTTTCGAGCGGATCAAGGCCCGCTTCGCTTTCGCGGGCCCCCCGCAGGCGTGATTTCATTTCCGGCCATTTCCGTGCGGATTCGATTCAGGCCATGTTAACTCCAAACTCATGCGCTGGGCGGTTTGCCGGGGCCGGAACGGCGCGCTTTCCAATTTGAAGTAATGTAGCACGATTCTATTGGCTAAACGTTAAGTGCGCAACATATCGATTCACAACAATAATCATACGGCCATGACGGCATTGAACGGTCGCGCGGGGCTCCCGTATCCGTTAATACCAAATATTGGATTATATTTAACGGGATTTTTCGATAGTAAAATTCACGCGGGGAATAGCAAAAATCGCGCGGAAATGCGGAAAATGAGGATGACCGCGCGCGCGTTAACCACTCCTGCATTAACCATGACAGGCGGCTTCGCGAAATATACGTTTTGTTAGGCGATGGTGTGGAGCGCTTTTGCACCGCCCCCGTGGCAGGCAAGGGCCGCCGTCGCGCGCCGGTAAAGCTTGAGCCTCGCAATCGGGGCCTTGATGTCCCTGGGTTTTCGCCGGAGTTCCGCCGGTCCCAACTGGGACGAAATGCCTTGCCGCCGCCAGAAAGCTGGCGTTGTATGACTTCACGACGGGCTGGCGGGGCTCCGGGGCGGGTAGTATGCGACGTACCATCTTCCGGACAGAAAACATCACCAAGGTGTATGACACTGGTGCTGTGCAGGTTCATGCCCTGCGCGGCGTCACGCTGGAGCTATACGCTGGCGAGGTGGCAGTGCTGCTCGGGCCGTCCGGCTCCGGCAAATCGACGCTCCTGAACATTCTGGGCGGCCTCGACGTGGCGACCTCCGGCAGGGTGGTTTTCGAAGACCGCGACCTCGGCGCCTTCGATGAGAACGCGCTGACTGAATTCCGCCGCCACTACATCGGCTTCGTCTTCCAGTTCTACAATCTGATACCGAGCCTGACCGCGCGCGAAAACGTGGCGCTGGTGACCGAGATCGCCGATCAGCCGATGCAGCCCGAGGACGCGCTCGGCATCGTCGGCCTGGGCGAGCGCATGGACCATTTTCCCGCCGAGCTTTCCGGCGGCGAGCAGCAGCGCGTCGCCATCGCGCGCGCCATCGCCAAGCGCCCGAAGGTGCTGCTCTGCGACGAGCCGACCGGCGCGCTGGATTCGAAGACCGGGATCCGCGTCATCGAAGCGCTGATAAAAGTCAATGACGAGCTGGGCACGACGACGGCGATCATCACGCACAACGCGCCGATCAAGGACATCGCCCATCGCGTGATCTTCTTCCACGACGGGCAGATCGCCCGCATCGCCGAAAACACACAGCGGCTCGCACCGGCGGAACTGACGTGGTGACAGCGGGGGGCAAGGGGGAGCGGCCGAGGTATGTTCGTTACGGCGCTGAATAAGAAGCTGTTCCGCGATCTGATGCACATGCGCGGCCAGGCGATAGCCATCGCCCTCGTTATTGCCGCGGGGGTTGCGACGCTCATTCTGGCGACGGGCGTCCGCGACTCGCTGGAAGAAACGCGCCGGGCCTATTATGAGCGGTACCGCTTCGCCGATGTCTTCGCCCAGGCGCGGCGTGCGCCCGACTATGTCAGGGACCGGCTGGCGCGGATACCGGGCGTGGCGGCCGCCGAGACGCGCATCGTGTTCCCGGTGCTGCTCGATATCGAGGGCATGGAGGCGCCCGCCTCCGGGAAAGTGCTATCGCTGCCGAAAACCGGCGAACCGGTGCTTAACGCCTTGTTTCTGCGCTCCGGGCGTCTGCCCGATCCCACCCGCGACGATGAAATCGCCGTCAACGAAGCTTTCGCCAAGGCCAATCACTTCCAGCCCGGCTCGAAGCTGAAGGCGATCCTTAATGGCCGCAAACGTGAACTCACCATCACCGGCACCGTGCTGTCGCCCGAATTCGTCTACGCGCTGGCTCCAGGCGAGCTAGTGCCGGACGACAAGCGCTTCGGCCTCCTGTGGATGCCGCACGATGCCGCGGCCGGCGCGTTCGACCTCGACGGCGCTTTCGACGATGTCAGCCTCAAGCTGCGCCGGGACGCCCTTGAGCCGGAAGTGATCAGCCGCGTCAACGCCATCCTGGAGCCTTACGGCGGCACCGATGCCTTTCCCCGCAAGGACCAGCAGTCCAACGCCTTCCTCGACGCCGAACTGGAGCAGCTCAGCGCCATGGCGTATATTATCCCGCCGATCTTCCTGGCGGTGGCCGCGTTCCTCCTCAACGTCACGCTGGCGCGGATTATTGCGCTCGAACGTGAGCAGATTGGCCTTCTGAAGGCGCTCGGTTACAAAAGAACGGTCATCGCCGCACACTACCTGAAATTCGCCGCCCTGATCGCCGCCGCGGGCATCGTGATCGGGTTTGGCGCGGGGACATGGCTCGGGCGCGGCCTGACGCGGATTTACACCCAGTTCTACCACTTCCCGTTTCTGGTATTCCTCTACTCGTTCAAGGTCTATGTGGCCGCGGGCGGGATCAGTCTGGCCGCCGCGCTCATCGGCGCCTTGCGCGCCGCGCTCCACGCCGTCAACCTGCCGCCGGCCGTGGCCATGGCCGCTCCCGTGCCGGTGCGCTACCGGCGGACGTGGCTCAGCAACCTTGCTCCGGTCAAGAGGCTGTCGCAGGCGAGCATGATGATCCTGCGCCACCTCTTCCGCTATCCGCTGCGCAGCCTGATGACAACGGCGGGTATCGCCAGTTCGGTGGCGCTGCTGATCACGTCGCTGTTCACGCTCGATTCCATCGAGTTCATGATAGACGTCACCTACTTCCGCACCATGCGCCAGGACGTTACCGTCACCTTCAACGATATTAAGTCTATCAAAGTGACGCAGGAACTGCAGCGCCTGCCGGGCGTGCTCAACGCGGAGGTGGGACGGTCAGTGCCCGTTACGATGCATTACGGGCCGCGGTCGAAGCGTCTCGCACTCACGGCCATACAGGATGGCGCCGATCTGCAAAGGCTGCTCGGCGGGAACCTGCGCCCCGTCAGCCTGCCGGACACCGGACTTGTCCTCACCGCCAAGCTCGCGGAACTGCTCGGCGCGGGGCTCGGCGACCGGGTTGCTGTCGACGTGCATTACGGGCGGCGGAAGCAGCTCGTCCTGCCGGTCACCGCCATTGTCGAGGGCTATCTCGGCCTTGGCGCCTATATGGCGATGGAGCCGCTGAACGCCGCGCTCGGCGACGGGCGCGCGGTCTCGGGGGCCTACCTGCAGGCGGACAGCGCGAAGATCGGCGCGCTCTACAATCAACTGAAGGAGATGCCCGCGGTTTCCGGCGTTACGCTGATGAAGATGTCGCTGAAATCATTCCGCGATACGCTGGCGCAGAACATGAACATCATGACGGCGGTCTATGCCGTGCTCTCCGCGATCATCGCGTTTGGCGTGGTCTATAACAGCGCCCGTATCCAGCTTTCGGAACGCGGGCGTGAACTGGCGAGCCTGCGCGTCCTGGGGTTCACGCGCGGAGAAGTGGCCCATATCCTGCTCGGCGAGGTGGCGATCCTGGTGGTGTTAGCTATTCCGCTTGGCTGGCTAATGGGTTATGGGCTTGCTGCGTTTGTGGTCATGGGGCTGGATACCGAGCTTTTTCGCGTGCCGCTGATCGTGTCGCGCGCGACATACACCCAGGCGTCCATGGTGGTGCTGGCCGCGGCGGCATTTTCGGCGCTCGTCATCAGGCGCCGCATCGACCGGCTGGACCTGATCGCGGTTCTCAAGACGCGGGAGTAAAGAGGGATGGAACGGAACGGACGCAGGCGGATCACATGGGCGGCTGTGGCGCTCGCGCTGGGAGGTGCGGTGATCTGGGGGCTATGGCCGCAGCCGGTTCCGGCCGATCTCGTGACGCTAACGCGCGGGCCGCTTGCCGTCACCGTGGACCATGAAGGCGTGACCGACATCAAGGACGTGTACACCGTCTCCGCGCCCGTTCCGGGCCGCGTGCTGCGTTCGCCATTCAAGGCGGGAGACAAGGTCGAGAGGGGCAAGACCGTCGTGGCCTCCATTCTGCCCAGCGCGCCGCCGTTTCTGAACGAACGCAACCGCCTCATCGCCGAGGCTGCCGTCAAATCCGCCGAGGCGGCGCTGAAGCTTTCCCGGGCGAATGTCACGAGGGCGGAGGCGGAGCTGCGGTTCGCTAGGAGCGACCGGCAGCGGGCGAGGGAGCTGGCGCCGAAAGGCGCAATCTCGCAGCGCAGGCTCGAAGAGGCGAGGATCGCTTACGAAACCAAGGAGGCGAACCTTGCCAGCGCCAAGGCTGACGCCATCATGCGCGAACGCGAACTGGATCGCGCCCGCGCCAACCTGACCCAGCCGGGCGGCAGAGACGGCACCGTGGCCGCGCTTTCCCGGGTAGATGTGACGGCGCCGGTATCGGGATACGTGCTGAAGGTGACGGCCGAGAGCGAGAGCGTCGTCGCGGCGGGCACGCCGCTCATGGATATCGGCGACCGGAAGAACCTTGAGATCAAGGCCGATTTCCTGTCGTCCGACGCGGTGCGCATCCGCGAAGGGGCCGAAGCCACCATCGAAAACTGGGGCGGCGAGCCGCTCCATGCGAAAGTTCGCCGCGTGGAACCGGCGGGCTTCACCAAGATCTCGGCGCTTGGCGTGGAGGAGCAGCGGGTCATCGTCCGGCTCAATCTGACTGACCCGCCCGCCAAATGGCGGCGGCTGGGCCATGACTACCGCGTCTTCGTCCGCGTCGTGGTCGCGAAGGTGGAGAACGCGCTGACCGTTCCCTTGAGCGCGCTGTTCCGGAAAGGCGAGCGATGGGCAGTGTTCAAGGTGGTGGATGGACGGGCGAAGCTCACGCTGATCGAGGCCGGCGAGCGGAATTTGCGATACGCCGAAGTCAAAAGCGGGCTGAAGGAAGGAGACACCGTCATTGTGCACCCTAACGACCGGATCAGCGATGGCGTCAGCATCAGCGTACGGCAAATCAGCGAATAGGCCCGCCCCTCTTCACCCGCGCCGGACAGGCGGATGGCCCCCTTCTCCGCCACTCGACACATAACGGGATTTGTCCGGCCGGGATCTGTTCCTCCACGCCCGCGCGGTGCTTCGCCAGCAGCCGCGCAAGGAAGCTTGACGGCGCAGCAAAACCGGCGTTCCTGAAGCCATGACAAACGTAAGTTATCATGCGGTGCGGCCGGAGTGGCTGAACGCGCGCCGGATCGCGATCAAGATCGGCTCGGCGCTCTTGACCGATGGCACCGCCGGCACGCTCAAGCAGGGCTGGCTCGAAGCCATCGCGGAGGACGTGGCCGCGCTCCGCCGCGAGGGCCGCGACGTGATGCTGATTTCGTCGGGCGCGATCGCGCTCGGCCGCGGCGCGCTGGGCCTGCAAAAAGGCCCGCTCAGGCTGGAGGAAGCGCAAGCCGCGGCTGCCGTGGGGCAGATCACGCTGGGCCACGCCTATCAGGCGACTTTCGGCGAGCGCGGTTTGACCGCGGCGCAAATCCTGATGACGCCGGGCGATACCGAAGAGCGCCAGCGTTATCTCAACGCACGTAACACCATCGAGACGCTGTTCAAGCTGGGCGCGATCCCTGTCGTGAACGAGAACGACACGGTGGCGACGGCTGAAATCCGCTATGGCGACAACGACCGGCTCGCGGCGCGCGTCGCCAGCATGATAACCGCCGATTGCCTCGTGCTGCTCTCCGATGTCGACGGGCTCTACACCGCGCCGCCCGCGCAGAACCCGGACGCCAAGCGTCTGGCGGTGGTGACGGCGATCACGCCGGCAATCGAGGCCATGGCGGGCGATGCCGGCACCGGGCTTTCGCGCGGCGGCATGATCACGAAGGTCGCCGCCGCCAAAATCGCGGTTTCGGCCGGCACGCATATGGTAATTGCGCTGGGCAAGGAGTTGCATCCGCTGAAAGCGCTGAGCGAAGGCGCGCCCTGTACCTGGTTCCTCGCCGCCGCGAGCCCCGTGACGGCGCGCAAACGCTGGATCGCGGGCACGCTTGAACCCAAGGGCGTTGTCGTGATCGACGATGGCGCGCGCGCGGCCATTCAATCCGGGCGCAGCCTGCTGCCGGCCGGCGTCAAGAGCGTCAGCGGACAGTTCGAGCGCGGCGAAGCCGTCATCATCCGCGACGAGGCGGGGTGCGAGGCTGGGCGCGGGCTCATCGCCTATAGTGCTGAGGAAACCGCACTGATCGCGGGCCGCAATTCCATGGAAATCGTGACCGTGCTTGGCTATGCTGGCCGCGCCGCGCTTATCCATCGCGACGACATGGCGCTGCTTCGCGATCTCACCTGAAGGTGCATTTCAACGGTTGCTGCAATGAACACGGACGCCCGTACAAAGCTCAGCGAAGAATTGTTCGCGATTGGCCGGGAGGCGAAGGCCGCTGCGCGCGTGCTGGCACTCGCCGCGCCGGAACAGAAGAACAGCGCCCTGCACGCCGCCGCCGCTTCCTTGCGCGCGCATGTCGGCCGCATTCTCGAAACCAACGCCCTGGACCGCAAGGCAGCCGAAGCCGCCGGGCGGCCGGGCTCCTTCATCGACAGGCTCACGCTGACGGAAGCGCGCGTGGAAGCCATGGCGCGCGGGCTTGAGGAGATCGCGGCACTGCCCGATCCCGTGGGCAGCGTAACCGCCGCCTGGGAGCGGCCGAATGGGCTCAGGATTTCACGCGTGCGCGTACCCCTGGGCGTAATCGGTATGATCTATGAGAGCCGGCCCAACGTGACGGCGGACGCCGGCGGGCTTTGCGTCAAGTCCGGCAACGCGGTCATCCTGCGCGGCGGTTCCGAGTGCCTGGAGAGCAACCGCGCCATCCATGCCTGCCTTGCCGGGGGGCTACAGGAGGCAGGGCTGCCCGCAACGGCGGTCCAGCTCATCGCCACCACGGACCGCGACGCCGTGGGGCTCATGCTCGAAGGGCTTGGCGGCGCAATCGATGTCATCGTCCCGCGTGGCGGCAAGAGCCTCGTCGAGCGCGTGCAGAAAGAGGCGCGCGTGCCGGTGTTCGCGCATCTTGAAGGCATCTGCCATGTGTATGTGGACAAGGCTGCGGACCTCGATATGGCGCGCGCCATCGTGCTCAACGCGAAGATGCGGCGCACCGGCATTTGCGGCGCGGCCGAGACCTTGCTGATTGACGAAGCGGACGCCGGACGGCTGCTGCAGCCGCTGGTGAAGGCGCTGCTGGATGCCGGCTGCGAGGTCCGCGGCGACGCTGCCGCCTGCGCCACTAACAGCCGCGTGCGCGAAGCCACGGAAACCGATTGGCGCACTGAATATCTCGACGCCATCATTTCCGTGAAGCTCGTTGCGGGGGTGCGCGGGGCCATCGAACACATCGCGAAATACGGCTCGCAGCACACGGAGTCGATCGTGACGGAGGATGCCGCGACGGCAGAGACTTTCCTGCGCGAGGTGGATAGCGCCATCGTGCTGCACAACGCCTCCACGCAATTCGCGGATGGCGGCGAGTTCGGCATGGGCGCGGAAATCGGTATCGCGACTGGCCGCTTTCATGCGCGCGGGCCTGTCGGCGTTGAACAGCTCACCACCTTCAAATACGCCGTGCGCGGCAGCGGCCAGATCCGGCCGGTATGACCTGGGCGTTCAACCCCTCACCCTGTCCCTCTCCCTCTGGGAGAGGGAACCCTTGCACAGCGGTTGCTACAGCGTCCCCTCTCCCATGGGGAGAGGGACAGGGTGAGGGGAGATTCGCTCTGTTCACGGCACTCCGTGCAGCGGCTTCAGCCGGCGCGATCATGCGGGGGCCAGCATGACCACCCCCTGCCCCGCTCCAGAGGATCTGCGCCCGCCGCCAGCGTTTGCCGGGATGCGCATCGGCCTGCTCGGCGGCTCGTTCAATCCTCCGCACGCGGGGCACCGGCTTATCAGCCTGGCCGCGCTCAAGCGCCTGCGCCTGGATCAGATCTGGTGGATCGTCACGCCTGGCAATCCGCTCAAGAAGCACAGCGCTCTGGCGCCGCTCGCCAAACGCATCAGGCTTTCGCGCGGACTCTCCCGGCACCCGCGCATCAAGGTCACGGCCTTCGAGGCAAGCGCCGGCGCCGCCTATACCGCGCACGCCCTGCGCTTCCTGCGCCGCCGCTTTCCGGGCGTCCGGTTCGTCTGGCTGATGGGCGCCGACAATCTCGCGAGCTTCCATCGCTGGAAGGAGTGGCAGGCCATATTCCGCCTCATGCCCATCGCCGTGGAGGACCGGCCCGGATGGCGCCACCGCGCGCTTTCCTCGCCCGCGGCCGGCAGGTTCGGCGGGTTCCGCGTCCCGGAAACGGACGCCGCGGCGCTCTCCCGCTTCGCCCCGCCGGCTTGGTGCTATCTTTCGGGGCCGCTGTCGAAGCTATCTTCAACGGCACTTCGCGCCCAGCGGCGGAAAGAACGCGATGACCAGGCCCGCGCCGGCAAATGAGCTGCCGGAAGCCGCTATGGCTGCGGCCTTATCGTGTTCAACGCACCTCGCACCGCGCCGGAGAGCATGGAGGCGTTTCTGGCGCACCTCCAGCCCGTATTTCTCACAAGATCGCGCGATGATGGCGCGGCGATTTGTTTCAGCAGGGCTTTTAAAACCGCAGCCAATACAGGGCGTATTGGCGGGGACGGAAAAGACCTCATGGAACAAAGACCGGGCCAGGGCGCGCACGGATTGTGAGAAATGCGGGCTAGGATGCCATGGGGCTTCATCACACAGCGGCGGAGCAGCTCGTCACAGAAAATTAACCGGCCGCGAATTGCTTCGCCTTAAAATTGCTAAAGCCTGAGATTATCCGGTGGATCTGCAGGTTTGACGGATAAGCCAGAGACCGGCCGAGGGCACCGGCCGTTTCTGGTTTGCCCGGCGGGAAGCCTGAAGTATGGGCACTTCGGGCTGGCTCCCCGGCGCCAGGAAGCATGTCTTCCGAAGCCGGGGCCGCCGGGCTCACAGTAACAAGGAGGGTGTGGAATGCTGGTTATGAAACGCACGATGCTGGGATTGGCGGCGCTGGCGCTGCTCGTATTCGCCGGACCGCTGACAAAGGCCTATGCCGGCCCCCACGAACTTGACGCGAGCGCGCGCGGCACGCTTGAAGATTTCTTCCATGAGGTGCCGGGTTCGCGCGGCCTGGCCAACAGGTCCGCCGGCATTCTGGTCTTCCCAACCGTGGTGAAGGCCGGCTTCGGCATCGGCGGCGAATATGGCGAGGGCGCGCTGCTCGTGGCCGGGCGCACGGCCGGCTACTACAACAACGTCGCCGGCTCGTTCGGGTTCCAGCTCGGCGCGCAGGCGCGCTCCATCATCATCATGTTCATGACGCAGGACGCGCTCGACGAGTTCTATCGCCGCGACGGCTGGAAGGTCGGCGTGGACGGCTCCGTCGCCATTGTGAAGGTCGGCGCCGGCGGCACCATCGACACCAACAACATCCATAGTCCGGTCCTGGGCTTCATCTTCGATCAGAAAGGGCTCATGTATAACCTAACCCTCGAAGGCACGAAGATAACCCGGATCTACCGCTAAGGCGGAGCGCGCTTCGCGGCGCGGCCAAGACCGGGGCAAGCCGTTCCAGGAAAGGCGTTCGCGCGGAGTTCATCTTCGCGCGCGCCCCGTCTAGCGTGAACCACGCGGGGCGATCCGCCGCTGGAATCGCGGCGGCCAGCGGCTTCTCCGGGCTCCCGTACCCGCCCTCCGGGATCGGCCGCGCGCCCGCGCCCAGATCGGCTATCCTATTGATATTAATGGTGCGCCAGCCCCACCATCCTGTGAACAGAGCATCGCTTACAAAAGACACGCAAGGTGGCGCGATTATTTCGCATCGAGCCCTTAGTCGCGGATGGCGATGCGGTGCGCTCACGACGCAGCGTTTGCACACTAAAGTGGAGGTTTCCCGGACGCCTGAAACGCCGGCCTCTCCATGCACGCTGACGGCAGGCGTCCGGGAAACCCGCACTGATGCGGAAATGTTCAGCCGACGATCTTGTTCAGTGGGAATTCCACGATTCCTTCCGCCCCAGCATCCTTCAACTCGGGTATCAGATCCCGGACGAGGTGTTCGTCGATGATTGTGTTGATGGCGTACCAGCCTTCGGCTTGTAGCTTCGAGACGGTGGGTGACTTGAGCGAGGGGAGCATGTCCTCCACTTTCGTCAGGTTTGCCTCATGCACGTTCAGCATCAGACCAACCTTGCCGCGCGCCGCCAGGGCGGCCCGGAGCAGCATCGCGATCCGGCCAATTTTCTTGCGCTTCCAATCATCTTCCCAAGACTGCCGGTTGGCGATGAGCTGGGTCGTCGAATGCATGATCTCGTGGACGATGCGCAGGTTGTTGGCGCGCAACGAGCTGCCCGTCTCGGTGAGTTCGACGATGGCGTCCGCGAGATATGGCGGCTTGACCTCAGTCGCTCCCCAGGAGAACTCCACCTCGGCCTCGATCTGATTTTCGTCGAGGAACTGCTTGGTGAGGTCCACCGCTTCGGTAGCGATGCGCTTGCCGGTGAGATCCCGAATGGTCTGGATCGGCGAGTCCTTCGGAACCGCCACCACCCAGCGTACGGGGCTCCTAAGCTGCTTCGAGTAGACCAGTTCGGCCACCTTCACGACATCACGGTTCAGAATCCAATCGAGGCCGGTGATCGCCGCGTCGAGCACGCCGTGCTCCACATACCGGGCCATTTCCTGCGGCCGGATGAGCATGCACTCGATTTCGGCGTCATCGATTGCCGGGAAATAGCTGCGGCTCGATATGGTGACCGTGAAGCCCGCCTTGCTGAAAAGCTGCACGGTCGCATCCTGCAAGCTGCCCTTGGGCAATCCCAGTTTGAGCACGCTCAAGGCTTCACCCCATACATCTCTTCCGGGGTCATGAGCCGCTCACCCCGGACCTCGAGCGTGCCGTCGCTCCCGACCGACCGGAAAAAGCAGCTTCGGTATCCTTCGTGGCAGGCGGGACCATTCTGCTTCACACGCACCACCACGGCATCGAGGTCACAATCGACCCGCATTTCAACCAATTCCTGCATGTTGCCGCTCTGCTCTCCCTTCTTCCACAGCTTGCCGCGTGAGCGCGAGAAGTAGTGGACCTTGCCGGTCTCGAGCGTGAGCAGGAAGGCCTCCTCGTTCATATATGCAACCATCAGCACCTCACCGTCCCCGGCATCGACTGTTACCGCGGTGATGAGGCCACCGGCTTTCCCAAAATCGGGCGCGAATTGCGGTTTCACGTTTTCCTCGTGGTTTACTTCCAGCGTTCGTGCTTACTTTTAGGGCTTACCGTTGTCAAACCAGTTCAGCCTCCCGTTCTTGTGCCCCCGCCGCCCCGGCGCCCGGCATGTTCCTGGATTTTCCGTGCTGCTACCGGAAGGAGCGCCACCCCCGGATGGCATTCTCAACTTCATGAGCGAGCCGCGTCACCGCCCGCGTCTCTTCAACGATATCTCTCATTATGAACGCATCCCGGCTCGCATCCTGAGCCAGCGGCTCTCCAAGTGGCGCAGGATGGGGCGTGCCTTCACGCACGCAGGCCGATTAGCCTCGCCGGGCCGCTGAGCGGCTTGGCGATGTCCTCAAGCGGCAGAGATGAGGTATTCGTCGCCAGCAAGGCGCCGGGCTTCCACGCCGCGCGTGAACCCTAGCGGCACCGCCCTTGACGGGCACAGGCCACGATCAATGCTCCACTTTGACCCTAAAAAAACAGCCGCGCCGGAAGCTGAGGTCATGCGGTGAAACTAGACAGGTTCCGTATATTTTTTAGCAGACATACGTCTACGCCTTCGGCATAGTCATCCCAAATACAGAATAAAGTTGTTGTATCGGTGGGTACAAGAGAGCTGGCCTATGGCATTACGCCCAGGTGGAAAATCATGGGCGATCTCAAGTGGACGAACTGGAGCAACGCCAAAGGTTTCGGCACGCCTACCACCATCCATTTCGCGAACGGCACCATTGATCCCGGCGGCGCAATCGCCAGCCAGGCATGTACGGTTAGCAAGCTTTCCAAACGCAGCCCCGTGGCCTCGCTTCTCACCATGGCCGGCGTAAAATCGGCCCCCATCAAAAAGATTACGGTGAACTACCACGCCCAGGATACCTACTCGGTCCATCTGGGCACCTCGTACAAGCTGACGCCGAACCTGGAGATCCAGGCGGGCTACGTCTACGATCCCTCGTTCATGCCGGGCAGCTCGATGGACCTCATCACATTGTCCTCGAACCGGCACATCTTCTCGCTTGGCGGCAGCTACACCCTGCCAACATCGTCGGGCGGCGAGTGGGCCTTCACTTTGGGCGGCCAGTTCGTCAATTACGAGCACCGCCACATCGGGGTCAACGAGAGCCAAACCGCCGGCGGCCTAAATGGATTGCAGGGTCTTTTGTCCGGTTCTTCCGAACTCAGCTACGGCTCCAACAGCCTGGGCGGCTTCGACATCGGCGGCTACGTGTGGTCGGCCGGTGCATCGGTTTCCTACAAATTCGGAGCGGCAACTCCGCGGCCAGAAGAAGAGGCCGTTGAATAGGGGTTCCCCGAGGCCCGGCGCTGGCGGTCTTCCCCAGACGCCCTTAACGCCGCCCGGCCACGAAAAGCAAACTCCGCGCGAGCCCCCTGGCGCGCCATGCGCGCAGCGGCGCCGGCGCCGTGGACAGGAGAGGAAATGCGATCGGGATACAACGCCGCAGCCGGCGGATTGATCCCGGAACCTGTTCACCCGATAACCCAGGTCCATTGGATGCTTTGCGGCGCCGCGCAAACAAAAATGGTGCGGACGGCGGGCATCATATTAACCAAAATAGTGATGTAATATCCGCAGCATGTGCGGGACCGTCTTGGCACGCTACCCCATATAATACCCCATTAATCATAATCGTATAGGTTTATCAACCAACTACGATGCATACGTTTAGTTGCGCTTAAGCGTGTCGCGCGTTATACTAGTCCATAGCGCTTGTCAATGGGGCATGCGTGATTTCTGTGGAGAAAGGCATACGCAGCATATGAATGAAAAATTTGTTCGACTGTCGCAGCTTATAGACATTGTGGGGCTTCGGCGATCCGCAATTTACAAAAAAGTGAACGATGGCGAGTTCCCCGCGCCAGTCAGGTTAGGTTGCCGGGCTGTCGCTTGGGTAAAATCAGAAATAGACAAATGGATAAAAGACCGCATAGCCGAGCGCGACGGAGGACAGGCATGACCACAAACGATGATGACGACTTCAAAATCGGACCGCAAGGCGGGTATTATGTGGCGCTCTGGGATGCCGCGAAGGAACTTGGCGAAACACATATTGGCAATCCGACCAAACCCAAGTTGCAGGAAATCAAAGACTTGGCGCTTGCCAGAGGCTTGGCGGATGTTAGTGGTCTCGCGCTTGCAACGGTTAGTAAGTATCTAAATAAGGCCAAGGTGCTGGCAGCAGCAGGCTTGCTTGAGAAGTTCAAGGGTTCGGTTTATGACTTCCATCAGCATCCGGAATATTTCGTGAAGCTCTGCAAGCTTCAACCGGATTTGTGCCGCATACTCCTTGATCGCGGCAGGGACCCCAACGAAATGACCCACGGCGAACGGCGGCTGAAATACGAGATGCTTGTCTCGCTTGCTGACCACGAAGAAATCAAGGCTGAGGCAAAAAAAATACCAGCAGACAACCTTCCGCCAGGCCGTGTCACTTTTTTCGTGAAGACCAAGGATGGGCACGAAGCGCCAATTCGTATGAAGAAAAAGAACTTCGAACAATGGATAAGCGGCCCGAAGGAGTAATTAACGCGTGCCAGAGCCTCAAATTTGGCAGTAGAAGCCGATTGCGGCTTTGGTGCGTAACCCCCCCCCCTGGACCAATTTTCCCGCTCACCCGCCAGAGTCCAAAATCTGAGGTTGGTATCATGATCGGGCAAACCCGCGCCTAATCCATCGCACGATTATGATGATGAGGCTAATTAGCCCCCACATGAGCAGAGCGGGGACGGCGATTACGAGGGAAACGTACCGCCAAAAATCGTTCGTTGCGATTTTCCAATTTCTATCAAGATAGTTGGCCGCTTCCTTTAAGCACTGTTGTGATCTTTCGTAGCGATCAGGAACATCGGTATCGACCCATATTTTGTATATGTCTGAGCAGTGCGTGTAATAAGAACTTGCGCCTTGATGGACATCGACCCAAAAGCCCACGAACGCTACCAGAGCCCAAATCGCGAACGCTACCGCTCCTATCCTCTGCCATCCGTTGAGCTTCATGTGCACGCCCTCATTCTGGAGAACGCATCCTTAACGCGGCAATCATCGAAGCTCAAGGCCAACAGCACCGAAGTACGGCTTAACCTGGGAGAGCATAACGTGGCGGCCGTTGCCGATCTCGGCGAAAGTTGTGCGCTTGAAAATGAGTCCGGTTTCAAGGGGATTGCTTCCAATATATGCTCATTCTGAGCCTTTCCGCTCCCGCCCCCCCCTTGCTGCCAATCTGTGGACAAACGAAACGCCGTCGATTCTGGAGCTGTTGAAACGTTGCGCAATCGGCAACCGGAAACCAGCCCAGAAAGCGCATATGACCATCGATGCGGGGCTTACTAACTTGTTATTTGCGGTCGGGCTCCGCCCGGAGTCGTTTGCTTGTGGGGCCTTCGGCGAAACTTGGCAGTCTTGGTAAGCGCATATTCTTTGCCGTCGCTGCCGCATCGAAGTGCAAAACCTATGATGCCGGTTTAAAAGCGAACAGGACAGCAATAGAAGCCCGTACAAGCCAGTTACAATACTTGCAGGTAGGGTAGTAGCTCAAAATAAATACACGGCTGTACGGGGCTTAAAATGACTCATGGATCATAGTACAATTTTGGCTCTTGTGGACCAAAAGACAATGTGCCTGCATGTTCTACGTTTCTCTAAAAATAGATACCTGAGAGATCACAATCGAGAATATTCCGCAAGCGCGCTTCCTCAGCTTCGAACTCTCCCTGTTTCATCTCTCTTCCTTCTTTTTATATCTTCTCAAGCCCCGCCAGCATAGCCGCGTATTATAACTTTATCATCTTCTCAAACCTCATGTATATCTAAGATATACATGAGGTGAGAAAATGAGAAATTTACAATCCTCAGCGTGTGTAAATGCCAACTTACAAATTATGAATGATAATTCTCACAATATTTCTTAACATGTTCTTTATAGTTCGGCAACCTTGATACAAGCATGACAATTGTCTAAATATATAAACCATTTCCTCGAAAAATAGACTGACATAAATATCCGAAAGCTCACGGGGCTATACAAGAAAGCTATTGCCTGCTTCATCAATCGTGCCTTGTTTCTTGTGCTTGTGAGGATGAAATCTTGGTAGGAACGGAAGGCGGGGCCTGAGAAAATGGAAGCTTAGGTTCTTCCTGGGCAAAAAAGCATGCGGGCAATTCGGTGGCGCGATCTGTTCCCAGTTACGATTAATTTTTTCTTAATTGCTGTTGATGTGAAATTAACATATATGAAAGTATGAATGTGTAATGATTATGCAGGCGCGCAATCCCGCAATCAAATATGCGCATGGCCTGTGAGGCGTTTTAAAGCCCGTACAGGCCAACATTTCTTTCTGGCTACTACCCTACCTAAAACTTTAAACAGGGGCTTGTGGCGCTCTATTTGGATTGTACGGCATTATATATCGGGTATGTAAGATGTATGTTTGTGATCTCCGAAGATATGCGCTATGTATACTTTACAACACTGTGAAGCCCCGCTCTGCCCGGATGATCGCACCAGTGCGGCAAGCTGTCTAAGCAGGAAAAACTGCCCAGAGCTTACTAAAAACGGTGCCTGTGGTCGAGCTGAACTATAACGCCCAGCCAGCGAAAATATATCAGCCCCGCGCTTTTGATGCTTGTCCGGATGTCGGCAGTTGGCGCGAAGCTGAAGTTTTGGGATATTCGTCAGAATGTCCAAAGCCGGGGGAAAAGCCTTAGTGATCCCAGTACGCAGCAACGCAGTTTATTTGATAATAGTGCAGGCACTCGAAGCAGTTCACAGCGCGGGAATTCATATCGCAGCTAAAATGGTTTATTATTCTTATTCAGTTTGAACATTGGTATGAATACATCAAGAAAGTATTTTCCGATATAAGTAATCGATAAAGTCGAGTCATCATTTAACCTAATAAGGTTAGAAGAGGTCAAAAATCGCAGCCATGTGCCACCGTCCGGCAACGCCATCTGAGGAAAATCCGCATTCTTCGTTTTTTCAAGGTGGTGTCCGTAATATATAGAAAGAGTTGCCTCTGGCAGTGACGGTACTAATGCAAGAAGCTCAAGAGCCTCTATTTGGGTGCCCATAATTTGCAACCAAATCTGCTGGCAAAATGAGTTCAGCGAAAGTATCGCATACTCCCTAATAAATATTTTTTTAAACTCTTCCGCAGAAAATTCCCCCGTATAATTGTTATTAAAGCTCCTTTCGACGTTATTTTCCACTTCAGCTATAGCTTGATGTGCTTCCGGCAAGTGAAACATTTTGCCTTCTTGAACAATACTCACTTCTTTTGCAGGTGCCGGTGGGGCTATTTGCTCAGGAAGCGGCTGGCGTTTAATCCCCTGTGGACCTATCTCGATGATACTTTCCAGAAAGGTTTTGACCTGTCCACGAAAGATAAAAACCACGATCAGAGCGAATGACGGCCACGCGATGCCTTTCACTAGGTCTATAATCTGTTTGAATATTTCCATTGCGTGCTCCACCAATCATCACACAAGCCTTGCGTAAGGATTGCGTTGATTCGCTTGACGCCGCAACGAATCGTCGGCAGTTCGCGCCGATAATCTTGTGTGAGTACCCCCCCCCTGCATCACGGCGAAAGGCTAAGAGCGGACTACGGTAAGCCAGATAATCCGATTCTGGCCTCTTGCTACCTATTGGCCCCGCACCTTTCGAGCATAATACACCGCCGCCCTGTAGCCTCATTGAATGCCGCTGATATTCCCCGGCACCTTGGCCCCCCTACAATCCTTCCGGCCACCACAGGCTTTCCATTCGCATCCTTCGCAGCCCCCAAAGCCTGAAGCGCGCCTTCTACCCCGATAGCTTAGGAGCTGACTTTTGCGGATAACGCTGGCTAGTTGAAAAGATCGATGTCTACGGGCGCGCTGAATGCTGGCAACCGTGCTTAGTTAGGCTCGCGTCCCTGAGAATGCGCGTCGTTTGGCCCTGCATTGGCTTGTGAACCGAAGCGAGACGGGGCCTAAGCTACTGTGCCGGTAACGAGCTGAACACTCCCGGTGTGCTATTGCCCAGCCATCTCAACCGTAGTGCATGCCTTATCCAGGTAATTTGACCACCATTGCATCATTTCACGGCGCGATGGCAAATATTCCGCCCGGTTGTACGCGCCTCTGATTGCGTTTTGCTCTACGTGCGCAAGCTGTCTCTCAATTATTTCCGCGCTGAATTTGTGGTTGCCCAGTTCGCGTTCTTCATTCAGGATCGTAGACATAACAGACCTGAAGCCATGGCCGGTCATTTTGCTGTGATAGCCCAGCCGATAAAGCGCAAAAATCAGTGTGTTCGTGCTGATGTGCTTGTTTGGAAAGCGAAACGACGCAAACACGAAATCTTTATCGCCATTCAGCTCGCGAAGCTTCGCCAATATATGCAATGATTGCTTCGAAAGCGGCACAAGGTGTTCGCGCTTCATCTTCATCCGCTGAGCGGGAACCGTCCATAGCGCGTTTTCAACATCGATTTCGCTCCATTGCGCGGCAATTAATTCTGTCGTTCGCAACGCCGTGTGAGCCATCAGCATCAACCCAAGCTTCGTGACCGACTCGCCGTCATATGTATCTATCTTCTGAAGCAGTTCAGGCAGCTCGTTTGCCGGTACCGCCGCATGGTGGCCTTCAACATATGGCGCTAACGCGCCTTTCAAATCCGCCGCAATGTTGCGAGTGCAGCACCCGGTACTAACGCCATATAAAAAAATCTGAGAGCACAGGGAACGCACCCGAACTGCCATCGATGGAGCGCCCCGGCTTTCGATCTTGCGCAGCACCTTCAGGAGCATCGGCGCATCGATTGCTTCAACCGGCTTTGAGCCCAGCTCGCTGAAAACGTCTTTCAACCGGCGCAACGAATAATCTTCGTATTGCGGGCTGCGAATGGAGGCGTGTTTGCTTATGTACTCCCGCGCCAGCCTTTCGAATGTCAGCTCCACGGCGCGGGGGTCTTTACCCTCTGCGATTTTCCGCCGCAATTCGTCGCGCTTTTCACGGGCAAGCCTAAGCGACACGTCCGGGTATGCGCCGAACGATGCGAGTTGCTCCTTGCCTTCCACGCGGTATTTGCAGCGCCACAGCCGCGAACCTGCCGGGGTAACAAAAAGAAACAGCCCGCGTTCATCGGTGAGCTTGAAAGGCTTCTCCTTGGGCTTAGCGTTGCGAATGGTGGTATCGGTCAGCATGGGCGGGGTACTTCCTGGAATGTGCTACCCCAGAGGATACCCCACCTAAACCTTGGTTGCAAATGGAAGGCTATGAACCCCAGCAACCTCAAAAAACTTTTTTCATTACAAAATCAACGTGCTATGGACCACGATGGAATTGCCTGGAATAGTGGATGGTGCGGACGGCGGGACTTGAACCCGCACAGCCTTTCAGCCGAGGGATTTTAAGTCCCTTGTGTCTACCATTTCACCACGTCCGCAATCGATGGTCCCGAGGTTTCGCACAGGTTCGCCAGCGCTTGTCCCGCGCCAAAATCCGCGCAACGGCGTGGCGCGATTCTCTACCCGCATAGGCTGCTTTTGTCCAGCCGGTTCCTCCCCGGCGCAAGCGCCCGGCGGTTGTGGCGGGGCCTGCCCGCCACGCCGGCAAGGGCTGGGAAAGCGTTGAGCACTAACAAGTATGCTAGCCGCCAGTCCGCCCCAGGCGGGCACCGTGGCAAGGCAGGGCTTTACGCCAGGCGAACTCCGGACCATTTTTCATAAAGATTGTCTTCCGACAGGCGCACCGATGGCTGACTATGCTCCCCTGAAGCTTCATGTGCCGGAACCGGCGGTCAGGCCCGGCGACACCCCCGATTTTTCGAACGTTATAATCCCGCACGCGGGCTCCGTGCCGCGGCCTCCGGTGGACGCAGACCCCGAAACCATCCGGGATCTCGCTTTCTCGATCATCCGCGTTCTGAACCGCGAGGGCGATGCGGTGGGACCGTGGGCGGGCCTGCTCAGCGACGGTGAATTGCTCGAAGGCCTGCGCAACATGATGACGCTCCGTGCCTTCGACGCGCGCATGTACATGGCACAGCGCCAGGGCAAAACCTCATTCTACGTCCAGCACATGGGGGAGGAGGCGGTGAGCTGCGCCTTTCCCAAAGCGCTCCTGCCCGGGGACATGAACTTCCCCACCTACCGGCAGGCGGGGCTCCTGATCTCCGCCGGCTATCCGCTCACGGACATGATGTGCCAGATCTACTCCAACGAGCGCGACCCGCTCAAAGGCCGGCAGATGCCGGTGCTCTATTCATCGAGGCAGAGCGGCTTCTTCTCGATCTCGGGAAACCTCGCCACGCAATTCATCCAGGCCGTCGGCTGGGCGATGGCTTCGGCGATCAAGGGCGACACGAAGATCGCCGCCGGATGGATCGGCGACGGCTCCACGGCGGAGGCCGATTTCCACGCCGCGCTTGTCTTCGCCTCAACCTACAAGGCGCCCGTGGTCCTCAATATCGTCAACAATCAATGGGCGATTTCGACCTTCCAGGGCATCGCCCGCGGCAGCTCCGGCACTTTCGCGGCGCGCGGCCTGGGCTTCAGCATTCCCGCGCTCAGGGTGGACGGCAACGACTATCTCGCGGTCTACGCGGTGGCGAAATGGGCAGCCGAACGGGCACACCGCAATCTCGGCCCCACCCTGATCGAATATGTCACCTACCGCGTCGGCGCGCACTCCACCGCCGACGATCCCAATGCCTACAGGCCGAAGACCGAGTCCGACGCCTGGCCGCTCGGCGACCCCGTCATCCGGCTCAAGAACCACCTCATCAAGAAGGGCGCATGGTCGGAGGCGCGCCACAAGCAGGCGGAAGCAGAAATCCTCGATACCGTGCTCGCGGCGCAGAAAGAGGCTGAAAGCCACGGCACCTTGCACGCCGGGGGCCAGCCTTCCGTGCGCGACATGTTCGAGGGCGTGTACGCAACCATGCCGCCGCACCTGCGCCGGCAGCGCCAGCAAGCGGGGTACTAGGCCATGCCGCGCAAAACGATGGTCGAAGCGATCCGCGACGCCATGGACGTGATGATGGAGCGCGACGAAAACGTGGTCGTGTTCGGCGAGGACGTGGGCTATTTCGGCGGCGTCTTCCGCTGCACGCAAGGGCTTCAGGCCAAATACGGCAAGACGCGCTGCTTCGATACGCCGATCAACGAGTCCGGGATCGTTGGCGCGGCGGTCGGCATGGCGGCTTACGGCCTGCGCCCCTGCATCGAAATCCAGTTCGCCGACTATGTGTATCCGGGCTACGATCAGATCGTTTCGGAGGCCGCGCGGCTGCGCTACCGCTCCAACGCGGATTTCACCTGCCCGCTGGTGATCCGGATGCCGTCGGGCGGCGGCATCTCGGGCGGGCAGACACACAGCCAAAGCCCGGAGGCCCTGTTCACTCATGTTTGCGGCCTCAAGACGGTGGTGCCGTCGAACCCCTATGACGCCAAGGGCTTGCTCATCTCCGCGATCGAAGACCCTGATCCGGTGATCTTCCTGGAACCCAAGCGCCTCTATAACGGCCCGTTCGACGGCCATCCCGGGAAGCCTGCCGTGCCGTGGCCAAAGCACGAGCTGAGCAAAGTCCCCGACGGCTATTACTCAGTACCGCTGGGCAGGGGCACCATCCGGCGCGAAGGAACGGCGCTAACCGTGCTCGCCTATGGCACGATGGTCTACGTCGCGCTCGCGGCCGCGGCGGAAACCGGCGTGGATGCCGAGATCATCGACCTGCGCACGCTGCTGCCGCTCGACCTCGAAACCGTCGCCGCCTCGGTTCGCAAGACCGGCCGCTGCGTGATCGTCCACGAGGCTACGATGACCTCCGGCTTCGGCGCCGAGCTTTGCGCGGCGGTCCAGGAGACCTGCTTCTATCATCTGGAGGCCCCCATCATACGCGTCGCGGGCTGGGATACGCCTTACCCGCACGCGCAGGAATGGGACTATTTCCCCGGCCCCGCGCGCGCCGGCCGTGCCTTCCTCGAAGCGCTGGAGGCTTGAGATGGGCGAGCTTATGCTGAAATTGCCCGACGTTGGCGAGGGCGTCGCCCAGGCGGAACTCGTGGAATGGCATGTCAAGGTTGGCGATCTGGTAAGGGAGGATACGCCGCTTGCCGCCGTGATGACGGACAAGGCCACTGTCGAAATCCCCTCCCCTGCCGATGGCGAGGTCGTGTGGCTTGGCGCAGGGGTTGGCGATATCATCGCCGTTGGCTCCGATCTGATCCGGCTGAAAGTTCCGGACACCGCCGCCGGACCCGGTGCAAAGCGTGTGCCTAGATCCGCCAAGGCGAAGGCTGCCATTGAGGCAAAATCCGCTCCAGCTAATTCTGGCGTCCCCTCTCCCCGGAGGGGAGAGGGACAGGGTGAGGGGGGACTGGCACCGGACGCGAACCTTGCGAAGCCCCCCTCACCCCAACCCTCTCCCCTAGGGGAGAGGGAGCCCGCGCCCGCCTGTGAAGGCGCCGCTGCCCGCAAGCCTGTCCGAAGCGCTCCGCTAAGCGATGCTATTGCCAATTCCCGCCGGGAAAGCAGCAAGCCCCTGGCATCGCCCGCAGTCAGGCTCAGAGCGCGGGAGGCTGGCATCGACCTGCGGCAAGTCCTTGGAAGCGGTCCGGCGGGCCGCATTACGCACGGCGATCTGGATGCGTTCGCCACCCGCAGTCCCGGAAGCGCGAGAGCACCGGCGCTTCGCGTGCAGACCGCAGTCGAAGAGATCAAGCTGACCGGCTTGCGCCGCAAGATCGCGGCCAAGATGGCGGACGCCAACCAGCACATTCCTCACATCACCTATGTCGAGGAAACCGGCGTCACCGCCCTTGAGGAACTGCGGACCACGCTCAACCGGCAAAGGCGGCAAGACCATCCGAAGCTCACGCTTCTCCCCTTCCTGATGCGGGCCATGGTGCGCGCCATAGCAGAGCAGCCGCACCTCAACGCGCAGTTCGACGGCGCGGCGGGCATTCTCCGCCAGTCCGCCGGGGTGCATATCGGGATCGCGGTGCAAACGTCAGCCGGCCTGATGGTGCCCGTCGTCCGGCACGCCGAAGCCCTCGATCTTTGGGCCTGCGCCGCTGAGCTGGCGCGGCTTTCGAACGCCGCCAGGGCGGGCACCGCCTCGCGCGACGAGTTAACCGGCTCCACGATCACGATCACCTCGCTTGGGCGCATGGGCGGCGTCGTCAGCACGCCCATCATCAACTATCCCGAGGTCGCCATCGTGGGCGTGAACAAGATCGCCGTGCGCCCGGTCTGGGACGGCCGCGCCTTCGTTCCCCGCAAGATGATGAACCTCTCCTCAAGCTTCGACCACCGCGTGATCGACGGCTGGGAGGCCGCCGTCTTCGTGCAGCGCATCAAGGCGCTCTTGGAAACGCCGGCGCTGATTTTTATGGACGGGTAGGGTAGCGCCATGAAGGACATGTCCTGCAAGCTCCTGGTGATCGGCGCCGGCCCCGGCGGCTATGTGTGCGCCATCCGCGCGGGCCAGCTCGGCATCGACACGGTTATCGTCGAAGCGAAAAAGCCCGGCGGAACCTGCCTCAACGAGGGCTGCATTCCCTCCAAGGCGCTGATCCACGCCGCCGGGGAGTATGAGAAAACGGCGCGGCTGGCGTCCGGGAAAAGTCCGCTCGGCATCACCGCGGACGCGCCCAAGCTCAACCTTGCCAAGACAATGCTCTGGAAGGACCGCATCGTTGGCCGCCTCAACACCGGCGTTTCTAGCCTCCTGAAGAGAGCCGGCGTCAAGACCGTCGAGGGCTGGGCGCGGTTCGAAGACGGCAAGACGGTCGAGGCCGAAACCGAGACGGGGCTGCAGATCATCCGCGCGGAGCATGTGGTGATCGCCACGGGCTCCGCGCCAGCCGTGCTGCCGAATCTGCCTTTCGGCGGCGGCGTGATTTCATCCGCCGAAGCCCTGACGCTAAAGTCCTTGCCGGAAAGGCTTGTGGTTGTGGGCGCGGGCTATATCGGGCTCGAACTCGGAACGGCCTTCGCCAAGCTCGGCTCCGCCGTGCACATCGTCGAGGCGCAACCCCGCATTCTGCCTTTGTACGATGCCGAGCTGACGCAGCCGGTTGCGAAGCGTTTGCAGGAAATTGGCGTCAAGGTGCTGACCGGCGCCAAGGTGAAAAGGCTTGCTCCGGATGGCACCGGGCTCCAGGCAGTAACTTCCAGCGGCGAGACCGTGACGCTTGCCGCGGACAAAATCCTGGTAGCGGCCGGCCGAAAGCCCGCGACGGAAGGCTGGGGGCTCGAATCCATTGATCTCGACATGGACGGCCCCTTCATCCGCATCGACAACCAATGCCGGACATCCATGCGCGGCGTTTACGCCATCGGAGACGTAACCGGCGAGCCGATGCTGGCGCACCGCGCCTTCGCGCAAGGCGAGATGGTGGCCGAGATCGTCGCGGGCAAAAAGCGCACCTGGGACAAGGTTTGCATACCCGCGATCTGCTTCACCGATCCCGAAATCGTCGCAGCAGGGCTATCTGCCGGGGAGGCCGCGGCCTCCGGCATTCAGGTCAAGACCGCGGCTTTTCCGTTCCGGGCCAATGGCCGCGCCATGACGCTTGAAAACGAGGCGGGCTTCATCCGCATCGTGGCCCGGGCGGACAATCACCTTGTGCTGGGGATCCAGGGCGTTGGCGCGGGAATTTCCGAACTCGCGGCGGCTTTCGGCCTAGCCCTTGAAATGGGCGCGCGGCTTGAAGACATCGCCGGAACCATCCACGCTCACCCCACCCAGGGCGAAGGGCTCATGGAATGCGCGCACAAAGCGCTCGGCTATCCGATCCACCTCTAATTCCACGCTTTCCGGGCGGGGCCTCAAACCGTCTCCTGCCGCCGCTTGCGCAGGAAAAGCGACCCGATCACGAAAGTGAAGCCGGCGACGCCAATGGGATACCAAAGCCCCGCATAGATATCGCCCGTGGCGGCGACGATGGCTGTCGCGAGCAGCGGCAGCATTCCGCCGAAGATGCCGTTGCCGATGTGATAGGGGAATGAAAGCGACGTGTAGCGCACCTGCGCCGGGAACAGCTCGACCAGGAACGCGGCCATCGGCCCGTAGACCATGGTGGCGTAAAGCATCATCAGGAACAGGGCCAGGAAGGCCACCGCATAATTGACGTGCGCCGGGTTCGCGTTCTGGAACTCAAGGATTGGCGCTCCGCGGCTGTCCACCTGAGGCTCGCCGTCCACATACTTGAAATTCAACCCAGGATAGCCCGCGCCGAAAAGCGCGTTTCGCAAAGTGCGATTGATTTCAGCCTTACCGCCTCTTCCGGCGTCAACCGTTTGCCCGTTGATTGTGACCTTCACCGTATCCAAACCGGGCGCATCCACCTTGCTGAAGGACAAGCCGAGCTTGGTCAGATAATCCGTCACATCGTCGCAAGGGGTGAATTTAGACCACGGGCCGGAAAAGACATGGAAGTTGCAGGTCCGCTCGTCGACCTGCACCCGGATGGTGTTCTTCATCTGGAACGCGGCCAGCTCCGGATTGATGGACAGCGAAAGGACGTGAAACAGCGGGACATAAGTCACCACCGCCAGCAGGCACCCAGCGAGAATGATCCTCAGCCTGCCCACCTTGTCCGACAGCCAGCCGAAGAACACGAAGAACGGCATACCAGCCACCAGCGCCGCTCCAACCAATATGTAGGCCAGCAGATAATCGAGTTGCAGCGTGATGATCAGGAAGAACAGCGTATAGAACTGCCCCGTGTACCAGACGGCGCCCTGGCCGGCGGTTGCTCCAAAGAGGGCCAGGAAAATGTATTTATTGTTCGGCCACCGGAAAAAGCTCTCCCAAACGGGGATTCTCGATGACCGGCCTTCCGCCTTCATGGTCAGGAACACCGGCGTTTCGCGCAAGGACAAGCGTATGTAGATCGACACCACTAAAAGAATGGCCGACACCAGGAACGGCAGCCGCCATCCCCAAGTCTCGAACTCGTCCGCGGAAAGGAATATGCGGCAGGCAGCGATGACGGCGAGCGCGAGCAGAAGGCCAAGCGTGGCCGTTGTCTGAACCCAGCCGGTTGCATAGCCGCGCCGGCCTGCTTCGGTATATTCCGCGACGTAGGTCGCCGCGCCGCCATATTCGCCGCCCAGGGCGAGGCCCTGCACCAGCCGGAGCGTGACAAGCAAGACCGGCGCGATCCATCCGAGCTGCTCGAAAGTCGGCAGAAGGCCCACCGTGAAGGTTGCGATGCCCATGAACACAATGGAAATCAGGAAGGTGTATTTGCGCCCGACCAGATCCCCGAGCCTGCCCAGGATCACCGCGCCCAGCGGCCTCACCAAAAAACCCGCCGCATAGGTGGCAAACGCGGCGATCAGCGCCGCGGTTTCGTTCTCCGGGGGAAAGAAAAGCTTCGCGAAGAAGGGGGCCAGTACCGCATAAAGGTAGAAATCGTACCATTCGAAGACGGTGCCCGCCGACGACGCTGCGATCACCTTTCGCGTTTCTGCGCTGGAAACAAGAAAAGGCTGGACCATCTACTCTGCCTCCCGGCCTGGCCGGGCTGCCTGGTGCTCTTGTTTCCTCATGACCCCTCGTGCACGCCAACACCCGATGCCCCTGGCGATACTACCGGAACTTACCCGTAAACTCGCTTGCGGGCGAGATCTTTCGTGCCCTTTTATCCGCTTCCAAGGCGGGAGCGTCATACTTGCTTTATGCGAAAGTCGTAGCCCGATATTGGCCGGTGCGCCCGCGGGCTGTGTTAAAACTCTACCGGAATTCAGCAAGCGGAACGAACGGAGAGGCTTGCGTTGCGGCCGGGGAGGCAGCGTCCGGACGGGGCAGGAGGATTCGATGGCAGTTGCGGCGGATAGGCCCTTCAATCCCGCCAGCGAAATCAGCGAGGCCGAACAGCGCAAGGTGGTGGTGGCGTCCTCGCTCGGCACCGTGTTCGAATGGTACGATTTCTACCTCTACGGCTCGCTCGCCACGGTCATCGGCTCGCACTTCTTCTCCGGCCTCACGCAATCCGGACAGTTCATCTTCGCGCTCCTCGCCTTCGCCGCGGGCTTCTTCGTCCGGCCGTTCGGCGCCATCTTCTTCGGCCGCCTGGGCGATCTCGTGGGCCGCAAATACGCCTTCCTGATCACCATCGTGCTCATGGGCATCTCCACCTTCCTGGTGGGTGTACTTCCAAGCTACGAGACCATCGGCATGGCGGCGCCCGTCATCCTGATCGCGCTCAGGCTCCTGCAAGGGCTGGCGCTTGGCGGGGAGTACGGCGGCGCGGCCATCTATGTGGGCGAGCACGCCGAACCCCACCGGCGCGGCTACCGCACGAGCTGGATACAGATCACGGCGACGCTTGGCCTGTTCCTGTCGCTGATTATCATCCTGCTGTGCAGGCAGCTCGCGCCGGGCGCCACCCCCGAAGCGAAGGCTGCGTCCTTCAATGCCGAATTCGGCATGTGGCGCGTGCCGTTCCTGCTGTCCGCCGTCCTGCTGGTGATCTCGGTCTGGATCCGGCTGACGCTCAACGAAACGCCACTGTTCCGGAAGATGAAGGACGAGGGCCGTGCGTCCAAGGCGCCGCTCGCCGAGGCTTTCACCAGCTGGAGGTACGGCCGCCTGGTGCTGCTGGCGCTTCTGGGGCTCACGGCGGGCCAGGCGGTGGTCTGGTACACGGGCCAGTTCTACGCCCTGTTCTTCCTCACCCAGACGCTCAAGGTCGATCCCTATTGGGCGCAGATCATGATCGCGCTATCGCTCGTGATCGGCACGCCGTTCTTCATCATCTTCGGCTGGCTTTCGGATAAGATCGGGCGCAAGCCCATCATCATGCTGGGCTGTTTTTTGGCGGTGGCCACCTATTATCCCGCCGGCATCCTGAAGCACATTCCGGGGGCCGGACAATACGCCTACCCCGGCATTTTCGAGCTTCTGACGCGCTCGGCGAACCCGGAGCTGGCGGCGGCGGTCGAGCGGTCGCCGGTCACGGTTGCCGCCAATCCGGCGGAGTGCAGGCTGCAATTCGATCCCGTCGGCAAGTCCAAGTTCACCGCACCTTGCGACGTGGCCAAGGCCGCGCTCGTCAAGGCCGGCGTGCCCTACAGTAACGTGAGCGGCCCGGCGGGCTCCGCCCAGATCAAGATCGGAAGCCAGGTCATCCAGTCATACGATGCCGCGGCCCCCGATGCAGCCGCGCAAGCGGCCCGCTTCGATCGGGAACTCGGCGAGGCGCTGAAAGCGGACGGCTACCCCTCGAAATCAAAGCTCGACGGTGTGAGCTGGACCGTGGTTGGCCTGCTGACCGTGCTGGTTCTCTATGTGACCATGGTCTATGGCCCCATCGCGGCCATGCTGGTGGAGCTGTTCCCGACGCGCATCCGCTACACCGCCATGTCGCTGCCCTATCACATCGGCAATGGCTGGTTCGGCGGCTTCCTGCCCGTAACCGCCTTCGCGATCGTGGCCGCAACCGGCAATATCTATGCCGGCCTCATGTATCCGGTTATAGTCTCTGCACTGACCTTCGTTCTGGGAATGCTTTTCATCCGGGAGACGCGCGGTTGCGACATCGCGAATTAACGCCCCGCGGGTAAGGTGCGAAAGATGCCACTTAGGCGGGCACAGTTGATCGCGAACTTTTGAACGGATTTGCGCAACGTGAAAAAACTGTTACTCTTTCCCGCCGGGCGGGTAAACTCGTGCAGGGGTAATTGATACGGGAGGGGCGGCGTGAGCAAGGGAGAGACGGGCATGGCTGCGGTAGACAGCGCCCACCTTTTCGCTCCGCCGGACGGCCAGGCGGAAGGGAACGCGCCACGCATGGCCCCGGCGCCGGCCGCCCCGCTTGCGCCGATCCTGACCCCGGTTACGGAGCAGGCTCCCGCCAAGCCGGCCGTTCTCCTGCAAAAGCCGGCGCCCAGCTTCAGCGGCACCGTGCCGGTTTACGGCGCGTTGGATCTTGGCACCAACAATTGCCGCCTCCTGGTGGCCCGGCCTTCGCGCCGCGGCTTTTTCGTCATCGACGCGTTTTCGCGAATCATCAAGCTTGGCGAAGGCGTCAGCAATACCGGCCTCCTGTCGGAAGAGGCCATGACCCGCACCATCGACGCCTTGAAGATCTGCTCGGCCAAGATGGCGCGCCGGGGGGTGACGCGCTCGCGGCTGGTCGCTACCGAGGCCTGCCGCGTTGCCCGGAACGGCAGCGATTTCGTCGCGCGGGTGCATCGCGAGACCGGGCTTTCGCTGGAAATCATCGGGCGCGAGACCGAAGCGCGCCTGGCCGTTTCCGGCTGCGCCTCGCTGATCGACAAGCAAAGCGACTACGTGCTGGTTTTCGACATCGGCGGCGGTTCCTCGGAATTCGTCTGGCTCAACCTCACGCGTGGGCGGCGGTCCAGGCGCCTGTCCATCGAAGACCGCTTGCGCGCCCAGGACGCCATCGAGGCGTGGACCTCGCTCCCCTTCGGCGTCGTGACGCTCGCCGAACGCTTCGGCAAGGCCCCGGTGGAAGGCCACCAGTTCGAGGACATGGTCGCCTTCGTCCAGGACGCGCTGAAGCCTTTCAACGGCAGCAACGGCATCGCCTCCAGGATGCGGGCAAGCGGCGGCCACCTGCTCGGCACTTCGGGCACCGTCACCACCATCGCCGGCGTCTATCTGGGGCTTTCCGAATATCACCGTGCCAAGGTCGATGGCTGCTGGCTTTCCGCGCAAAGCATCCGCGAGGTCTCCCGGCGCATCGCCGGCATGAACTACCAGCAGCGCGCCGCCCAGCCCTGCATCGGCAGGGAGCGGGCCGACCTGATCCTCGCGGGCTGCGCCATCATGGAGGCGATGCTGCGGATCTGGCCCGTCAAGTCGCTGCGGGTCGCCGACCGCGGGCTGCGCGAAGGCATCCTGGCGACGCTTATCGCCGAAGACCTGATCGATGGACGCCATCCCGCCGCCCGGAGCGCCGCCGCGAACGGAGAGCGCAGAGCCAAGCAGCAGCCCCGCCGCAGGTATTGAGCCGCTTGCCCGCCGTTCTAGATGATCAATGAGGGAAACCCCCTCATCCTGTCCTTCTCCCCAAGGGGAGGAGGGACGCCTGAATTCCCCTCGCGGAGAATTCGAGGGTCCTCTCTCCCCTCGGGGAGAGAGGCAGAGTGAGGGGGGACTTCGCGAGCCGCCAACCCTAACACCATAAGATCCATGAATAATAGCGAGCCAAACCAGGCACGGGCACTGAAGGTCAAGCTCAAGAAGACGCGGGGGCGCACGCGATCGTCCAAGCAGTGGCTGGAACGCCAGCTCAACGACCCTTACGTCGCGGCGGCCAAGCGCGAAGGCTACCGCAGCCGCGCGGCTTACAAGCTTGAGGAGATCGCGGACAAGTACGGCATCCTGAAGCCGGGCGGCGTGGTTGTGGACCTCGGGGCGGCGCCGGGCGGCTGGAGCCAGGTCGCGGTCAAGCGCGTCAAGGCGGAGGAGGGGCGCGGGGCCGTGGTGGCTCTCGACATCCTGCCCTTCGATCCGGTCCCCGGTGCGATTGCGCTCCAGCAGGACTTCAGCGAGCCCGGAGCGGAGGCCCGCCTGCTCGAAGCGCTGAGCGGCCGCAAGGCGGATGCGGTGCTCTCCGATATGGCCGCCCCCGCCACCGGCCACCGCCAGACCGACCACCTGCGCATCATGGGGCTCGCGGAAGAGGCGCTGGATTTCGCGCTCAAGGTGCTGGCCCCCGGCGGCGCGTTCCTCGCCAAGGTGTTCCAGGGCGGCAGCGAGAAGAACCTGCTCGATGTGCTCAAGCGCGACTTCGCCACCGTGCGGCATATCAAGCCCAAGGCCAGCCGCGCGGAATCGCCCGAGCTTTACGTGCTGGCGGCGGGGTTCCGCGGACATGCCTCCGCCGGCGCCGGGGAGGCCGGATAATGGCAGCGGAGGTAGCGCCAACTCAACTCTCCCGGCGGCCCATTTGGCCCGTTTTGGCGGGCAGGCTGGGCGGGCGCCTTTTCATCTTGAAATAATTTAGCGGAAAAGTCTTGAACAAGTGTGAAGCGCGAGGAAGGTTGTATGACATTGATATTATTCGACAATATTCCATGTGCAAGCTACCGGCGGGAGGTGGCGCGCCCTCCGTCTTGGTTAATTTCAAGAATTTAATTATATTTAACGGGATTTTCCAACAGTAAAAATCGCGCAAAAGTGAGTAAAAATTCGCCGAAATGCGCATGTTTGAGCCATGCGTCTCGCGCGTTTACCATGTCCGCATTAACCATGATTTACGTGTGCAGGAAATATACTGTTCGTTAACCCAGCGCATGAGTTACCAAATGCTCCGTTCAAAGCCGGCTTTGCCAGATGGCGGGATCGCGGCTCGAGTGGAAACAGGCAATCACATAGATCGCATCGCCAAGAGAGCGGAAATAAAGTCCGTATGGAAACTTCCGCAAGCGTGCGCGGCGTACATCGGCCAGCATCACCGGAAACTGTGCTGGTTTGGCGAGGATGCGCTGAACCTGCCGGTCAAGCTCCGCGCGAAACCGCGCCCCGAGGCCGGGCGCTTCGTTTTCATACCAATCTTGTGCTTCGATTGCCTCCAGCCGGGCGGCCGGCATGAAGATCACGGACCGGGTCACGGGGCACGGCTAGCAAGCTCGGCCTTAAGCTGCTCCCACGTAACCGCGCCGGCCCGGTCACGCTCGAAATTCTCCAGGCGGCGCTCAAGCTCAGCCGCCTGCGCCGCGGTGAGACGAACTTCCTCCTCGGCGAGGCTGTCCCAGAGCGCACCGATCAAGGCCAGCCGCTCTGGCGGACTCAGCCGGGCAATTTCTTCAGGTGTCATCACGCTCATGAAAACATCTTATCCCAACGCACGAGCCACATGCAAACCAATCCAGAGCAAAAACCTATCTGGATTATTCCCATTTCTCCAGCCATTTGCCGCCCGGCGCCGAACCTCACCTCTGAGGATCGTTCCTGGGCAAATCCTCGCGATCAACCGCCGGAAGCAGCGGCCTCCTCCCGCGCCAATTCCTCGACCGCAAGCCGCACCTCGGGTTTGAGCCCTTCGCCGCCCGCCCGCAGGTGAGCGGTGATGGCGGCCCGCATACGCGGCTCCCAGAATTTCCTCAGATGCGCCGCGATTTCAGCCGGGGCTTGGCCGGCCCCCTGGCTTACGAAGAATGCGCCGATCTGGTTCGCCATCATGACCAGTTTGTCAGCCGCCATCGTCCAGCGCCTCCTCAACAATGCGCTCCGGATAAGTGAAGACCTCGAAATCCTCGCCGCGCAGCACGGCAACAAGCGTGATGCCCGCGCTTTTCGCCACCCGCACCGCCAGGGCCGTGGGGGCAGAGATCGCGGCGATGATCGGCGCGCCCATCTTGGCGGTTTTCTGCACCATCTCAACCGACACACGGCTTGTCAGCAGCACAACGCCGTTGCCCGCGCCAAGCCCGGCCCGCGCGGCGGCGCCAGCCACCTTGTCGAGGGCGTTGTGCCGGCCCACGTCCTCCCGCACGGTGATGCCGCCATCCGCATAAAGGCCGGCGGCATGAACCGCGCGCGTTCTCGCGTTCAACGTTTGCCGCGCGTGCAACTCGGCCATGCCCGCAAAAAGCTCGCGGGGACGCGCCCTGAAATCGCTTTCGACGGTGCGGACCGGCTTCAAAGCCTGCGCGATGCTCTCGCTTCCGCAAAGGCCGCAGCCCGTTGGCCCCAGGACCGTGCGCCGCCGCACGCGCTGCCGTTGCGAAACTGCGGGCGCCAGCCACATGCGGGCCTCGATGCCGCCTTCCGCCTCCACGATCTCAAGGCTTTCGATATCGCCGGGCGCATCGATCACGTCCTCGGTCAGCGCGAAGCCGATGGCGAAGTCCTCGACATCGGCGGGCGTCGCCATCATGACCGCATAGGACGAGCCGTCGAACGTCACCGCTATTGGGGTTTCCTCGGGGATGGCGCGGCGCGAGCGCTGGGGCTGCCCCTCGCGCCAAGCGATGGGCGCAACCTCGATGAATGGCGGTGATGCGGGCCCGGTCATGTCAGCAAACCCAAACCCGGCAAGCCTCAACGCCAGCGCCGCCGCTACCCAGTGCCCTTAATTGAGCGAATCTCCCCTCACTCTGTCCCCATGGGAGAGGGGACGGTGTTGCGGCCGTTGTGCTGGCGTCCCCTCTCCCAGTGGGAGAGGGACAGGGTGAGGGGTTGAACCCTCCGATTGTGCCACAACCCATCATCAAGCCGTTCCTATGCCGTCTCGATCCGGCGGCTGCGTTCCGTGAGCTGGCGGTAGCTTTGCTGCCATTCCGCCGGCCCGTTCGAGGGCAGCACCTGCACCGCCGTAACCTTGTATTCGGGGCAATTGGTCGCCCAATCGGAATAATCCGTTGTGACCACATTGGCCTGGGTCGCGGGATGATGGAAGGTAGTATAGACCACGCCGGGCGCCACTCTGTCCGTGATGGTGGCACGCAGGCTGGTTTCGCCGGCTCGGCTCATGAGCTTCACCCAGCTTCCCTCGCCGATGCCGCGCTGTTCGGCGTCGTGCGGATGGATTTCGAGCAGATCTTCCGGATGCCAGACCGAATTTTCCGTGCGCCGCGTCTGCGCCCCGACATTGTACTGGCTCAGGATGCGGCCGGTGGTCAGCAGGAGCGGGAAGCGCGGGCCGGTCCGCTCGTCCGTTGCGATGTATTCGGTGATGACGAACTTGCCCTTGCCGCGCACAAAGCCGCCTATGTGCATGACGGGCGTGCCCTCGGGCGCCTTTTCGTTGCAGGGCCATTGCACCGAGCCCAGCGCTTCGAGCTTTTCGTAGGACACGCCCGCGAAAGTGGGCGTGAGCCGCGCGATCTCGTCCATGATTTGCGAGGGATGACCGTAGCGCATAGGGTAGCCGAGCGCGTTGGAGAGATCCACGGTGATCTCCCAATCCTCCTTGCCGTTCTTCGGCGCCATCACCTTGCGCACGGGCTGGATGCGCCGCTCGGCGTTGGTGAACGTCCCGTTCTTCTCAAGGAACGTGGAGCCCGGCAGGAAGACATGCGCGTAGCTGGCGGTCTCATTCAGGAAGAGATCCTGCAACACGATACATTCCATAGCCGCAAACGCCGCCGCAACGTGCTTCGTGTTTGGATCGGACTGAAGGAGATCTTCGCCCTGGATGTACATGCCCTTGAACGTGCCTTCGAGAGCCGCGTCGAACATGTTCGGGATGCGCAGGCCTGGCTCCTTGTCGAGCGAAACACCCCAATCCGCCTCGAACATCTGCCGCGTGGCGTCGCCCGAGATGTGCCGGTAGCCTGGAAGCTCGTGCGGGAAGGAGCCCATGTCGCAGGAGCCCTGCACATTGTTCTGGCCACGCAGCGGGTTCACGCCCACGCCCGGCCGGCCAATATTGCCCGTGGCCATGGCAAGGTTCGCGATGGCCATGACCGCCGTCGAGCCCTGGCTGTGCTCGGTGACGCCAAGGCCGTAATAGATCGCGCCATTGCCGCCCGTGGCGTATAGCCGGGCAGCACCCCTGATGTCCGCTGCGGGAACGCCGGAAACCGTCTCCACCGCTTCGGGGCTGTTGCGCGCTTCCGAGACAAACGCCGCCCAGCGCTGGAATTCGTCCCAGTCGCAGCGCTCGCGGACAAACGCCTCGTCCGCAAGCCCTTCGGTGACGATGACATGCGCAAGCGCCGTCAGCACCGCGACGTTGGCGCCGGGCCGCAGCGCCAGATGGTACGCCGCCTCGACGTGAGGCGAACGCACGATGCTGGTGCGGCGCGGGTCGATGACGATGAGCTTCGCCCCCTCGCACAGGCGCTTCTTGAGCCGCGAGCCGAAGACTGGATGGCCATCCGCCGGGTTCGCGCCGATAATCATGACCACGTCCGCATGTTCGATGGAGTCGAAATCCTGCGTGCCGGCCGAGGTGCCGAACGCGGTGCTGAGCCCGTAGCCCGTGGGAGAATGGCAGACGCGCGCGCAGGTATCGACGTTATTGTTGCCGAAGGCCGCGCGGACCAGCTTCTGCACGAGGAAGGTCTCCTCGTTCGTGCAGCGCGACGAAGTGATGCCGCCAACCGCGCCGCGCCCGTATTTCGCCTGGATGCGCTTGAACTCGGAGGCCGCATGCCCGATAGCCTCCTCCCAGCTCACCTCGCGCCAGGGCTCCCCGGTGGAGCGGCGGATCATCGGCTTGAGGATGCGGTCCTTGTGCGTGGCGTAGCCGAGCGCGAAGCGGCCCTTGACACAGGAATGCCCGCGATTGGCCTTGCCTTCCTTGTACGGCACCATGCGCACCAGCTCCTGCCCTCGCATCTCCGCCTTGAAGGCGCAGCCGACGCCGCAATAGGCGCAGGTGGTGACAACGGAGTGCTCCGGCGTGCCAATCTCGTAAACGGATTCCTCAATCAGCGCCGAGGTCGGGCAGGCCTGCACGCAGGCGCCACAAGACACGCATTCCGACTGCAGGAACGGTTCCGCCATGCCGGCCGAAACGCGGGCTTCGAAGCCACGGCCCGCGATGGTCAGCGCGAACGTGCCCTGCACCTCCTCGCAGGCGCGCACGCAGCGTGAGCAGACGATGCACTTGGCCGGATCGTAGGTGAAATAGGGGTTGGACTGGTCCTTCTTATCCCTGAGGTGGTTTTCGCCTTCAAAGCCATAGCGCACCTCGCGCAGGCCCACCGCGCCCGCCATATCCTGCAGCTCGCAATCGCCGTTGGCCGCGCAGGTCAGGCAGTCGAGCGGGTGATCGGAGATGTAAAGCTCCATGATACCGCGCCGGATGCGCTTGAGCCGCTCCGTTTGCGTATGCACCACTATGCCTTCCGCGACCGGCGTGGTGCAGGACGCGGGCGTTCCGTTGCGGCCCTCGATCTCGACCAGGCAAAGCCGGCAGGAGCCGGACTCCTTCACCATATCGGTGGCGCAGAGTTTGGGGATCTGAATGCCCGCTTCCGCCGCCGCCCGCATGACCGTGGTTCCGGCCGGCGCCGTCACCTTCCGCCCGTCGATGGTGAGCGTCACCGTTTCCGTTGCCTTCGAGGCGGGCGTTCCGTAATCGGGCTCATGAACAAGACACATCGTGTCCTCCTGCTCCGCCGCGGCTTGATGCGCGCTTCTCGACGTGAGGGCGTGCCTTGCTCTGAGCGAATCTCCCCTCACCCTGTCCCTCTCCCCATGGGAGAGGGGACGCCTGTACCATGGCCGCAGCTTTCGTCCCCTCTCCCACAGGGACAGGGTGAGGGGTTGAACCCTTCGATTGAGCCGCAACCTTGCATCCAGCAGCGCTCATGCGAAATCCCCAGGGAAATGCCTGATGGCGCTCAAGACGGGGTACGGAGTGAACCCGCCGAGCGCGCAGAGCGAGCCGGACTGCAGCGTCTCGCATAACTCCTGAACGAGCGCGAGGTTCGCCCCCGGCTCGATGCCCGCGCGAACCTTATCGATGGTCTCCGCTCCGCGTTTGGAGCCAATCCGGCAGGGCGTGCACTTGCCGCAGCTTTCGAAGGCGCAGAACTCGAAGGCGAAGCGGGCCTGTTCCAGCATATCCACCGTATCGTCGAAAACCACGACGCCGCCGTGGCCGATCAGCCCATCCTGCGCCGCGAACGCCTCGTAATCGAAGGGCGTGCCGAACAGCGCGCGCGGGAAGTAAGCGCCCAGCGGCCCGCCCACCTGCACCGCCTTCACGGGACGGCCCGTCGCCGTGACGCCGCCGATATCGTCCACAAGTTCGCCCAGCGTGACGCCAAAGGCCGTCTCGAACAGGCCGCCATGCTTGATGTTGCCCGCGAGCTGGATCGGCATCGTGCCGCGCGACTTGCCCATGCCGAAATCCCGGTAGGCCGCTCCACCTTCCGCCAGGATGAAAGGCGCCGAGGCCAGCGAAATGACGTTGTTAACCACGGTCGGCTTGCCGGACAGGCCAACATGCGCCGGAAGCGGCGGTTTCGCCCTCACCTGCCCGCGCTTGCCTTCGAGGCTGTCGAGCAGCGCCGTCTCCTCGCCGCAGACATAGGCGCCGGCGCCTACGCGCACCTCCATGCCGAAGTCATACGCCGAACCCAGCAACCGCTCGCCCAGAAGTCCGGCGCCGCGCGCCCGCAGCACCGCCTCCCGCATCGCCGCGACGGCGTGCGGATATTCGGAGCGGATGTAGATGTAGCCCTTGGTTGCGCCCACGGCGAGGCCGGCGATGGCCATGCCCTCGATCAGACAGAAGGGGTCGCCTTCCATCATCATGCGGTCGGCGAAGGTGCCACTGTCGCCCTCGTCGGCGTTGCAAACAATGTATTTCTGCCGAGCCCCGGCCTCCGCCACCGTGCGCCATTTGATGCCGGTGGGGAAGCCCGCGCCGCCGCGCCCGCGCAGGCCCGAGGCGATGACTTCTTCAACGGTTGCGGCGGGGCCTATGGCAATGGCGCGCTCCAGGCCCTTGAGGCCGCCATGCGCGCGGTAATCGTCCAGCGACAGCGGATCGGTGATGCCGCACCGCGCGAAGGCAAGCCGCGTCTGCCGCTTGAGGAAGGGATGGTCCTCCGGCTTGCCGACGCGCAGAGGGTGCTCGCCGCCGTCGAAGAACCCAGCCTCGAACAGTCCGGGCACACCGGCGGCGTCCGCCGGGCCATAGGCGATGCGGCCCGCCAGCGTTTCAACCTCCACCAGCGGCTCAAGCCAGACCATGCCGCGCGAGCCATTGCGGACGATCTCCACGGGCAGCCCGCGCCGCGCCGCCGCGTCCCGGATCGCCTGCGCCACGCCGTCCGCGCCAAGCGCCACGGCGGCGGCATCGCCCGGCACATAAATTCTCAAGGCTGCACCTCCCCGATGATCGCATCGAGCTTTTCTGGCGTAAGCTTGGCAACCGGCTTGCCGTCCACCATCGCGGACGGGCCGCAGGCGCAAAGCCCAAGGCAGAAGGTCTGCTCAAGCGTCACCCCGCCGCCTTCGGTGGTTTCCCCGAAGTTCACGCCTAGCCGCCGCTTGGCGTGCTCCGCAAGCCCGGCGCCCCCCATGGCCTGGCACGCCTCGGCCCGGCACAACGTCAGCGTCCGCCTGCCGCGCGGCTCAAGGTGGAAATCGTGGTAGAAAGTGGCGGCGCCGCAAACTTCCGCTCGCGAAAGATTGAGCGCATCGGCGACCAGCGGCAGGGTCTCTTCAGGTAGATATCCGAACTCCGCCTGAAGAGCGTGGAGGATTGGCAAGACTGCGCCTTCCAGCGCCAAGTGGCGCGAAATAATGGCGCGCGCGGTTTCCGCGATGGCCGCTGTCACGGTTCCTCCCTGGTTTTTCCGTTACGCCAATTACAGCAGAAGACCAGAACCTGAATCAACATAACCGTCGCATGGCCCGATAGAGCTTATCAATCGTTCACATTCAGGTGCTTTGGCTTTCTGTTCAAAAACATCCGGAAATCCGCAGCCGTCTATACAACCTGACGCTGCTTGGAACGGCCGGATATTATTCAGACGGCTACCGATCCTATTGACTTTTATCAATCGGATTTTCCAGCTGACTTGAAACCCGCCTCGCCTCTTGCATGAGGGCGGAGATCAGCGGGGTGATGGGCTCGCGCGGCCCGGCGATCAGGCCGATCGTGAAGGCGGTTCCGGCCTCCTCGACCGGGATGGCCTCGATCTCCGGCGAAAGCTCGAAAGTCCGGGTTAGCTGCGCGGGCATGATGCCCGCCCACTGCCCCGTCTGGATATGCGAGAACAGCACGATCATGGAGTCGCTTTCGAGCTTGATCTCGGGCGTAACTCCGGCCTGCTGCAAATGCCTGTCGACGATGCGGCGGTTTTGCATGTCGGGCGTAAGCAGGCACAGCGGCACCGACGCAGCCTCGGCCCAGGTCAGCGACTTGCGGCCCGTAAACTCGCTTCCCCGCTTGATCAGGAGGCTATAGCGTTCGCGGTAAAGGGGAATGGAACTGACCTTGCCCAGTGGCTCGTTGTCGAGGTAAGTGAGCCCTGCGTCGATTTCGAGATTCGAAAGCAGCTCAAGGATTTCCTCGGAGGCGCGTGACAGGACCGTGAAGCGCACGCCGGGGTGGGAAGCATGGAACGGCGTGGTGATGGCCGAGGCCATTGGCAGCGCGGTCGGAATAGCGGCAAGGCGCAAATGGCCGGATAGCCCGCGCTTCAACCCCTCGACGTCCTGCTTCATCCCCCGCACACCGGCGACGATCTCCCGCGCCCAGACGAGGACGCGCTCGCCCTCGCCAGTGAATCCGAGGAAGCGCGAGCCGCGCCGCACCAGCATGACGCCCAGCGTATCCTCAAGCTGCTTTATGCCGGCCGACAGCGTGGGCTGCGTCACGCGGCAGGCTTCCGCCGCGCGCCCGAAATGCTTCTGCTGTGCAAGGGCGATCAGAAACTCAAGTTTTTCGATCATGGGCGTTACCCGGAAAGCGATCCCCCGCCGCTTTTCCTCATTGCTGGCCGGCATCCGCCAGCGGCGTTATTGTTTTGTTTTTGCTTTCAGCGCGAAGCGGCGTCCGCATTACACCGATCTTAGCAGATTTCCAGTCCGCCCGGAGCCTAGCCTTCCGGCTACGTCCACGCCTGGCGGCACGCATAGGCGAATGCGCCTTGCGGGCGATTCCGGATTGCTCACGATTTCTCAAGAAAGTAGTGCAGACAATGGCCGGAACGGCGGGAGCGGAGCAGTTTCCTTGTCTTCCGGATTTTCCTCTCCCTGCCGGCAAGCCAAAACGCCGAAGATCTTTCATGACCGGTCCCAATATCTCGCGGCGCGCTTTCATGGCCGGGGCCGCTTCAGCCCTCCTGGCAGGCCGGGCCGGCGCGCAAGCCTCCGCCATGCATCCCGCCGCAGCGTTCGTGGATAGCGTCGGCGTGAACACGCATCTGAGCAGCGAGCCTTACGCCAGCCGCTTCGAGCAGGTGCGTGAGCTGCTGGCCGGCGCGGGCATCCGCCATATCCGCGACGAACTCCGCCCCCGCACAAGCCTTGACCAGTTGCGGGAGCTTTTCGAGCGGCAAGGGATACGCAGCGATCTTCTGGTCTCCCCGGCGACGAACACCGTGCGGCAGATGCTGGACTATCTCGATGCGCTGGGCGTGGAAAAAGCCTCCGCCATCGAGGGACAGAACGAAGGCGACAGCGACTGGTTCAAGGCGCAGAAAGCCGCCGGCGGCGATTGGAGCGCGGCCGTGGTCGCCTATCAGCGCGAGGTCTTCGAGGCCCTCCGGCCGCGCTATCCGGAGGCGGTGCTGCCCATTCTGTCACCCACCGTGCTCGGCTGGAAGCCGGAAGACGCAAGCGCGATCCGCGAGGCCGGCAAGTTCTGCGATATCGTGGCAATCCATTCCTACGTACAGCATGGCGAAGAGCCGGAGACGGACGCTCCCTATTCGGCGCTGTCCTGGTATCTGCGGAATATCCGCGACCGCATCAAACCGGGCGCGCCGGCGATGGCGACGGAGACAGGCTATAACACCCTCATCCATCAGGACGGCGCGGGCGTATCGGAAGCCGCCGCCGCTGCCTATATTCCCCGGCTTCTCCTGAATAATTTCGCCTCCGGGATAAGGCGCACGTTCCTTTACGAACTCCTCGACGAGGGTGACAGCCCGGACGACATGGAGCAGCACTGGGGCCTTGTCCGCTACGATGGCGCGCCCAAGCCTGCCTACCGCGCGCTTGCCGCCTTGCTCGGCGCGCTTTCGGAGGGCGGCGGCAGCCCGCCGGCCGCGCTTGCGCCGTCAGCAGCTTTGCGGGACGCGCCGGCAGACGCGAGGATGCTGCAGTTCCGCAAGGCCAATGGCGGCACAGCCGCCGCGATTTGGCGCGCCGTCCGCTGCTGGGACCCGTCCGCCGGGAAGGATATCCCGGTCGAGCCCAAGCCGCTCACGCTCGCCCTTGAGCGTCCCGTCTCCCGCGACGCGTTCGCCCCGCCGCGCCAGCCGGGGGAAAATACAGCCTGGATGGAGCTGCCGGGCGCCGGCGCGGGAAAAGATGCGGTCTGGACGAAGCTTCCCGCTTCCGGAAACGAGATCACCGTGCCGGTTGGGGCCAGAGTTGTGCTTATCCACCTAGCTTAGAGTGGAGCCAGCATCAGTACACCTGCAAACGGTGGCGATGACCAGTGGCAAAGAATTACGAACTAAAATAAACCCGCAACATAAAATATCACAATGATCCAGAATATCACGCCTAAGACCAGTAAAACAACCCACACCACGGGCGCCAAGACTGGGTGCGCTCCGTCGCGGCCCGCCTTGGACGGAGGTATTTCGCCTGGCACGCCAAATAAGCGTATTATATCCCGTTCTCTGGCTTTGCCGTCCGCCTTCATTAGCCAGTCTCGCTATTGCCGGCACTTAGCCGCCGGCAATGAGCCGCCGTGCAAATCCGCCTCGGAAGCCGGCGCGCCCGGACATCTTTTCGACTGCCACACCTCCTTGAGCAGTTCCGTGAACCGCCCGGCGATCACATCCCAATCGAAACGCTCCGCCGTGATCCTCGCCCCTTGCTTCAAAACCGCCAGATGCGCCGGATCGCCAAGCACCATGCGAACTTTCCTGGCGATATCGGCGGGGTCGCGCGCGATGCCGTAGCCGTTGACGCCATCCACAAGGTAGTCTTCAATGCCGCCCACCTTCGCCGCGAGCACCGGAACGCCCGAAGCCAGCGCCTCCATGCACACGAGCGAGAAGGTTTCGTAGTTGGTCGGCAGCACGAAAAGGTCCGCCGCCGCGTAGAATGCGGGCAGATCCCGCCGCGCGCCCGCGAAGATCAGGCGCTTGTCCGCTTCCGGCAAGAGGCGCCGGTATGGCGCTTGATTGTCGGAGCCCACGACGAGCAGGAAGGTATCATCATCCAGCTCTTTCAGCGCCTCCACGGCGAAAGCAAGCCCCTTGCGGCCGAACTCGTGGCTGACGAACAGAAGAAGCCGCGCGTTCGCCGGAATGCCGAATTCGCTGCGTATCGCCCACCCCATCGCCGGATCGGCCTTGAACTTGCCGAGGTCGATGCCGTTGGGAATTACGGCGATAAGCTCCGGCGGCACGTTGTAATAGGTCTCAAGCTCGGTGGCGACTCTGGGCGAAACCCCGATATATTTGCGGTACCGCCGCCCGCCGATCATCAAGCGGTCGCGCAAGGCTATCCACAGATGAATGGGGTTGAAAAGCCACATCCAATCGCCGGCGCGCTTCTTCTCGCCGAGGCTCGCCGCATCGACCGCGTGGATCACGAGCACGTCACCCCCGAGTGTGTCGCCATGGCTGACGATGACCGCATCACGGTGCTTGCGTAGCGCAAGCGTTGCCGCCAGGGTGAAGAGCGGCACTACGATCAAGCGCCCGAGATGACGCATCACCCCGCGGGTGGGAATCCTCGCCAGCCACGGCGCCACCCGCTCGATCTTGCAGCCGCTTTCGCCGGGAGAGCCGACCGCGCTTGCGAGCACCAAATTCTCGACGCCGGCCCGGTCCCACGCCCTGGCCAGCTCGAAAGCCACGGTTTCAACGCCGCCTTCCGTACTGAATTCCTGAACAACCTGAACGATCTTGAAGCCGCCCACGCTTTTCCGCTCCTCGCCGGGCGCGCCCAGAGGCTCCCGCATCCGGCGCTGCCTGTTCAGCACGTCCGCCTCGCTCCAGGCCAGGCTGAGCGCGCGCGCCACGGCCGGATAGGTGAAACGGCTGGCCACGTTCTTGTAGCCGTCGCCCCCGCGGGTTGCGATTTCCCCAGGGTGTGCCTGAAGCCGCCTCAGCAGCTCGGCCAGCGTCGCCGGATCGCTTTCGGGGACGATCCAGCCGCCGTCCGCCACCACGTCGGGGATCGCGCCGCACAGCGAGCCGATCACCGGCACGCCGCAGGCTTGCGACTCGATGATCGCCCGGCCGAACTGCTCGCGAACCGCTTCCGTCGTCCTGGTCAAAAGCAGCGTGATATCGCATCCCTTGATGAAGGCCGCGACCTCCCCCGCGCCGCCCCAGCCCCGGAAGCTGACCTTCGCGCCGAGGCCAAGCTGATGGACGCGCTTGCGCAAGTGGCGCTCATAAGGCCCCTCGCCCATGATCGCGAGTTCCACCGGCACTTTGGCCAGCCGCATGGCGGCCAGCGCGTCGTCGAGCCCCTTCTCCTCCACGAGCCTGCCGACGTAGCCGAGCCGCAGCGCCCTGCCTTCGTACCACGGCGGCGCCTCGTCATGCGACATGTTGAAAGCGTCCTGGTCCACGCCGTAGCCGATGGGCCGCGCCGGCCCGTCGTAATCGCAGGCGCGGACGACCGCCGTCGCATCGGGGCTGCGCGACAGGATCACATCCGTCCGGCGCAGCACATAGCGCCGGATGGTCTCGAACGGCGGCGGCAGGCGCTTCAGGATGTTCTGGTCAACCTCAAACACCAGGGCGGCGTTGCCGCGCAGAAGCGTTGCCTGCAGGGCCACGATGCTCCACGGCTCCTCCCAGAGGTGGATCACATCCGGCTCGATCTCGCGGATGAGCTTGCCGAGCCCAGGATAAAAATGGCCGTACCACTTCAGCCCCGGCAGGCTACGCAGCCGGATGGGCTCTATGTGCATGGTAATGCCTGGGTCGTCCGGCGGATCGGCGGTTATGCCGCGCCCGAACTGGCGCCAGCGCGCGGGCGCCAGCAAATGCACGTCGAAGCCGGGCATGGACGCGAAGGGATGGTAGCGGAGCCGGCCCATGTCCCGGCTGACCGCGATGTGCGCGATGGATAGAACGCGGAGCGGACGTTTAGACACGGCCCAGCACCCTCGCCGCAAACCCGGCCAGCCCCGACAGCAGGAAGCTCGCATAGGTCATGGATTGATAGGCGCCGTTCAGCGTATTCCGTGGCAGGCTGAAGACGTCCTGCCCTTGGCTGACGAGTCCCTTGCGGGTTGTGGAGGCGCTGGAGAAACCAGCCTCGCGGGCCAGCTCGAAATCGCGTCTGCCGCAATCTCCGCTCCGTCCGTAAGGGAACGCGAAATGGCGGCAATCCACGCCAAGGCGCTCGCGCAGGCGCTGGCGGCTGCCCGCGATCTCCTGCTGGGCCTGATCCCCGGATAAATCGCTCATTCTATAGTGCGACACGGTGTGTGCGCCGATCTCGACCAGCGGATCGCTCTTGAATGTTTCAAGCATTTCCCAGGTGATGGCGTGCCGTTCCTGCAATTCCTGCCGGTCCGCCCCGTTCACTTGGCAGAACTTTTCAAATTCATTATAGAAATCATGAGCCTCCCAAGCGGAGCTAATCCTTGAAAACCATTGCTGTTTTGCCTGCCGCGCCGAAACATCGGCAGTTTCGCCATTGTAGGTGATTTGCGCGCGCTCCGCCAGGATCGTCTCAAGGCCAGCCCAGGCGAGCGGCATGGTGCCATCGGGGATGCCGGTGGTGACGAACAGCGTCACGGGCACGCCGTGCCGGCGGAACAGCGGCACAACCTGCTCGAAGGTGTCCCTGTAGCAGTCGTCCACCGAGAAGTTGACAAGGCGGCTGCCGCTCTCCCCGAGCTTGAGGCGGCATACGATTTCGTCAACCGTGGCGATCTCCCAGCCGTCCCGCTTGAGCGTCCCCAAGAGATTGTCCAAAAAATCGAGGTTCAAATAGAACCCCCTGTTCGGCAGCTCCGCCCATTGCGCGGCCGGCGCCGCCCGGTGGAATGTCAGCATACAGCCGCAGGATTTCTGCCATTCGGCGGCGCGGGCAGTCAGTGTACTCATGGAAGCTGCTCCATATACTTGTTCGAACTTATGGCGCCGCCCCCGTGACGAAGCGTGCGAAAGCCTCGCGGGGATGCGCTCAATGTCCTGCGGTTCAAGCCCGCGCCGTCATTCCCGCGAACGCGGAGATCCATGTGGAAGCTTGCTCCTGCGGGAGAAATGGATTCCCGCCTGCGCGGGAATGACGTTGCGGATCTGTTCATTCGTGCACCCCCGCGAGCTGTGCCCGCCATGCCGCGATCTGCCCCGGCATCAGCAGGAGGCCGGCAAGCATGATGGTGGCGAGGCAGGCGAGCCCTCCGAGCAGCAGATGCGCCCAAAGCCCTGTCCAGGCCTCCTGGATGACGATGCAGAGCGCGGCCATGAGCGCCGCCAGCGCCCCGGATACCGCGATCAGCCGCATCACGGGCAGAAACGCGCCGAGCGCCAGCGCGGTGCCGGCGAGCAGCACCAGCCCCCGGACCGCTTCCCCGGCCCCGATCAGGATGCTGCCGTCACCCGAAGGCCCGATGACGCTCCAGGCCACGAGGTTCAGGCCCGCGTTCGCCGCGTATGCGCCTGCGAGGATCATCGCCGCAATCCCATTCCGCCCGGCATTATTGAGAAACCTTAGAAGGACCATGCCGAGCGTGGTGGCCCAAAGGCCCAGCGCGATGCCGCGCAGTGTCCCGCCCGTGAGCGTGACGGCGGTCTCGTCGAAAGCGCCGCGCGCGAAAACAAGGGTCACGATATCGGGTGCGAATACCGCTAGAAAAACCGCCCCCGGAACCGTCACCGCGAGCAAGGGCCTTGCGATGGACAAAGCCGCATCGCGCGGTTTCGCGGATATTCCCTGGTACAGCACCGCCATGCCGATGGGCTGGGCGATCAGCAGCACCGCGCTGTCGGTCAAGGTACGCGCATAGTCGACGGACGCGATCGTACCCACCGCGAAGCCGGAGGCCACGATCCGCTCCAGCCAGACCTGGCCCTGCTCCGCCAGCGGCTGCAGCAGCAACGGCCGCAAGCGATGCAGAAACTCTCCCAAAACGATAAGGATCAAGCCGGTGCGCAGGCCCTTGGGATCGAGCGCGCCCTCGCGCCAAAGGGTCCACACGCCCCACGCACCCAGCACATTGAAGGACAGGGCGAAAAGCACGGGCAGATAGATCAGTGTCCCAGTGACGGCATAGAGCACGATGCCGGTCATGACGCAGGTATTCAACGCGATAGGCCTAAGAGCGGCGATACGCGAGCGCCCGGTCGCGATCTCCGCCGCCGACAGGCAATTGAGCAGCACGGACGCCGGCATCCAAAACGCCATCACCCGGATGAAGGTTAGCGTCAGGCTCTGCCCCTCCGGGCTCATGCGGCCAACGACCATGGAGACCCACCAGCTTCCGCTCGCCCAGATAGCGGCCGCGATCAGCGCGGCGATGGCCGTGAGCCCCGCGCAAAGGGCCGCGAAATGCTGCGGCGCCCTGCCCTCTTCCTGCCAGGCGCGGTGCATCGGGATCATTACCGCGGGCACGCCCTCGCTTTGCATCGGGACCAGCGGGATCAGCACCGCCGTGCCGGCACCGCGGAAACTGTCGGCGATCAGCGAGGCGCCGAACACGCGCGCCATCAACAGCTCCCGCGCGAAGCCGAGTATCTTGCCGATCAGCGCGCCGCTCGCCAGGAACGCAACCATCCGGACGGCGCTGGACCGGTTGCGCAACAATGCGGACAGGCCGGATTGCTGCTTCATGCGCGCGCCTCCGCCCCAGGCAGGCATATGGCCAGCGTGGTTGTTGTCCAGAACAGGAAGCCCAGCTCCCCGGATACTATGGCGGCCAGCGGCAGTTGCACGAGCCAGCCGCAGGCGAGCGCCCCCAGCACCGCGGCCTCGCGCGACGGGTTCCAGAATGCCGGCGCGATGGCGGCGCCGATGATGTACAGCAGCGAGCCGAGGCACACGAGGCCGGCCACGATGCCCATGAAGGCCCAGCAAATCGCGATCATGCCGTCGAGCGGCATCGCGCCGGGGGTGGCGGTGTCCACGGCGTGGAACCCGGCGCCGAAGAGGCTGCTTCCAGGCAGGCCCCACAGATAGGCGAACTCGCCAAGCCGCTCCAGGCCGCTGCTGTCGGTGGAGGCACTGCCGAAGGTCGCGAACCGCTCGGCCAGCGTATCGGCGAATGGTGTAAACAGAAGCGCCGCCACGATGGCGCCACCGAGCAGCGCCACCGCGCCGCCCGCCTTTGCCCGCGTCGCCGGCATCATGAGGCAGAACAGAATGCCAACGGCCAGCGACATCCAGGCCGTGCGGTAGAGCGACAGCGCGAGCGCGAGCACCGCCGGCAGCATGGCAAGGCGCGCAAGCCAGCCCGTGCGGAGGATGTAAACCAGCAGCAGCCCCACCGCCGTGAATGTCGCGAAGGCGGCGGGCGCGTGCTCCGTGCTAAACGTCCGTACCTCGAACGGCAGCGGAAGGCCGGCCGAGGTGATGGCCGCGTTCACAAGCCAGTAGCGGTCCCAGGCCGGCGGGTCGACGTATTGATAGATGCCGTAGAGCCCCGTGAGCGGGAGAATGACCAGGAAGGCGCTCGCCGCCGCGTGGAGGACTTCGCGGGCCATGGGCGCACGCCGGTAGAGCGCCACGGCGTACACGGCGGGCGCAAACCATTTCAGCGCGCCGCTTGCCGCCTGCGACAGCTCACCCTGCCCTACGGTCAGCAGTACGCAATAAAGGACACAAAAACCGTACACCATGATGGGGCCGAGCCCCTTGACCCGCTGGCCTTCCGGTAGCGCGAAGTCCCGGAATTCCGGCAGCGGCGCAAGCAGGGCGAGGAGCGGCCCCGCGATCATCAGGCCGCCCGGATCGAAGCCCGCGGAGAGGTCCACAAGCCGCCGCAAGAGCGGGGTGAAGCAGAACAGGGCCAGCGCGGCCTGCAAATGCTCGCCGGGCGAGCGCGACCAGGCGTACCAGCCCGCCGCAAGCGAGCCCAGCAGGAACAGCGGGCGGGCCGCGCCGCCCAGCGCCGGCCCCGCCACCGCGGTCACGGCTATCAAAGCTGCGGCCGGCAGCCAGCCCGGCATCGCGCGCCAGCCCCATGCCGCTGTCGCAGCCCCGGCCGTCATGGGCGCCCGCTTTCCGCGACGCGCGCGATCAGCCCGGCGATGGCGCTGCGCATGGGGCCGGCGCCATACATCTCGCGTGCGCGCGCCTCCGCCCGGTCCACCTGCGCCGCAAGCGCCGCGCCGCCCGCAAGCGTTTCCCGGATTGCCGCGTCAAGCGCCTCGGCGTCGCCCGGCGGCGTCAGCATTCCGGCCGCGCCTCCCGCCAGGATCTCGGATGCGGCGCCGGTATCGGTGGCGATGACCGGCGTGCGCGCGAGCATCGCCTCCACCAGCGTCCGGCCGAACGGCTCAGGATCGACCGACGGATGAACCACGGCATCCACCGCGCGCATGAGGGCCGGCACGTCGTTGCGCTGCCCCAGAAAGGTAACGCGGTCCTGGATACCAAGGTCCGAGGCGAACACGCGCAGAATTCCGGCGTAGGCGTCCTCGCCGAAAAGCGGGCTGCCTGCGATGATGCAGTGCGCGTCCGGCAGCGCGGAAAGCGCGCGCAGAACGACATGCTGGCCCTTCCACGGCGCCAGGCGGCTGAACACGCCGATGAGCGGCCCTTCCGGTAAGCCCAGCTCCTCGCGCAGCTCCGCCCTTGGCTGGCGGAGAGGCTCTATGTCGAGGCCGTTCGGGACCACGCGGGCGAGCTGCGCCCGCCCCCCTTCCGCGATGAAAGCATCCGCGACGGACCGGGACGGGGCCACCACGCAGCGGGCGAAGCGGTTGGCGAGGCCGATCTGAAGGCGGCGCTGCCCCGCGCCGAAATGAGCCTTGCCGATGATGTCGTGCAGGTGCCAGATCAACGGCTTGCGGGCGATTGCCGCCGCGAGCGAACCCAGCACGAAGGCTTTCTGCGAATTTGCGTAAAGAACGTCGTAGCGCCGCGCCATCAGCGCCAGCTCGGCCGCCAGAGCGGACATTTTTCCCGCGAGCGGCAGCGCCTTGAACAGGCTGCTATCCCGCTTGATCCTGGCAAAGCCGCCGCCAAAACGGGACAGCAGAACCTTGACGCCCGCGTCCTTGAGCTTCGAGCCAAGCGCGCCCTCCTCGAACAGGAACGCCGCCGGGCTCTCGCAGGCACGCACCACATCCAGAAGCACCATCTCCGCGCCTGAGATCGCGCCCGTGTGGTTCAGGAATAGCACGCGGGGGCCGCTCACCGCCGGGCCTCGTAGAGCGAGCCGTAAAGGCGCGGGCGCTCGTAAAAGCGCATCTCCTCCGGCCGTACCTGGTTGACGGCAAAGCCCAAAACCTTGACGCCCGGCTTGGCTATGCCGTCGAGCGCCGCCTTGACATCGGAGCGCTGAGCGCGGCCCCATTGCGCGCACCAAAGCAAGCCGGCCGCGGATTGAGCAAGAATGCCCGCGTCGGGGAGCCCAGCCGCGGCCGGGCCGTCGAGCAGTACCAGATCGAACTGCTCCGCCCAGCTCATTAGTTTTTGCATACCGCTTTCCATCAGCAGCAGGGACATGCCGCTGCCCGCCGCGCCGCTGGCTATAACCGGCACACCTTCGAGCGCGCTTTGCACCACGGCTCTCTCCGGCTCGATCTCCCCGCGAAGGATTTCCGCAAGCCCGGCCGCGCCGGATAGCTTCAACTTCTCCGTCAGCCCCGGCCGGCGCAAATTGCAATCGATCACCAGCACCTTGCGGCCCGCTTCGGCGGCGCATTTCGCCAATGCCAGCGTTGTGAAGGTCTTGCCCTCGCCTTCCGTGGCGGAACAGACGAGAATACTGCGCAGCGTCTTTCCGGCGCCGGCCTGGACAAGCCGGGCGTAAAGCGCCTGAACGCTCTCCTCGGGCCGGGTGCTATCCATGGCCAGGCTGGACGCTCCCAGCAGCGCCGCGAGCCGGTCCGCCATCGCGCGCGAAATCCGCCGCCTGAGCGAGGGCCGCGTGCCGCTCCCGCCCGGCTTGGTATACGGCAGCATCCCCAAGACGGGGATCATGGTCATCGCCTCAAGCTCCTGCGTCCGCCGCACGCTCCCGTCGGTGACGTCGGCCCGGAGAGCCGCCAAGCCGCCGAGCATGAGCGCCACCGTGAGCGCGGCCGCCGCCAGCGGGGTTCGCTTCGGAAAATATGGGAATCTCGGAAGCTCGGCCAGGCTTACCAGCCGGGCGCCGCCTTGCAGCATACGGCGCTCGCTCTCGATGTCGGCAACCTTACCGTAAAGGTCCTGGTAGAACTTTTCGCGCGGGCTGAGCGCGGAGCCCCCCGGAGTTTCTCCCTTGCTCCCGTTCCCGCCGGCGGCCCTGGATGCGCTGGCGGCGCCCTCCTTGAGCAGCCACGCGGCCGTAACCTCGCGGGCCCGCGCGTTTTCCGCGCGCTTGTCCTCCAGATAGGTGACGATCAAGGCGTTGGCCATGACGAAGGCAACGTCAGGCAGGGGCGACGAGTAGCCTATGGAAATGATGCGCGAACGGCCAACGCCGCGCACCACATAGCGGGCCTCGGCATAGTCCACCAGCTCCTGGCTGTTCGGCGTCATCTTCGAGCAGTCCGCCCCGCGCCGGAACAGGGCGGCAATGCCGCGCCGGTAACGGCAATCCTCGATGACCGCCTCGGTCACGCCCGGCCGGGCAAGGGCAAGCCTCAACATGCGCCGCGATTTGATGATCCCGAGCTGGCTTTCGAGGTCCGCCGGATCACCTAGCTTTTCGATCCACGCCGCGGACGCGGAGGCGCTTACCGGCTCCTGATTGCCGATAACGACGGTTCCCGCCGCGTAATAGACGGGGGTAAAGAGCAGCAGCACCGCGAGCGCCGGAAGCAGCGTCAGCACGAAGACCGCCGCGAACACGCGCCGCCGCCGCCAAATCTGGGGCAGGAGGCCGTTCACCGCGTTCGCTCTTGGCGGAGCATGACGGTGCAAGCCCGGGGGGATGAAGTTCATGGCCGCCTACCCAGCCAGGGCAAGCTGCTTGCGCCGGGGTTCCGGCGCCTCCCGCGATGAATGGTTCCCGATACGCACACGCTCCATCTCACGCACGGCCAGGGCCTTGAATTCACGCCTGAAGCGGGCCGCCTCAAAGTTGCACGCATTCGCCTGGCAATTTTCACGCGAGAATAGCGGCCGGTTAGCTAAGAAAGTGTTGACGCAGGCGGCAATGCTCCCAGCCTCCGGCGCTTCGAAGAACATGCCTGTCCGCCCCAGCCCGTCTGCGATGACCGTTTCCCTTGCGCCGCCGCGCCCGAGCGCGAGCACCGGCGCGCCTTCCGCCTGGGCTTCCACGGGCACGATGCCGAAATCCTCCTCCGCCGCGAAAATCAGCGCGTTCGCCCCGGCCATGAGGACGCGCATCTCACCATCGCTGACGGAGCCCTTGAAGGTAACGTTGGGTCCGGCAATGGCCCGCAGGCTGAGAGCCTCCGGGCCATTGCCCGCCACGACCAGCTTTTGCGCGGGCAGGCGCTTGAACGCCTCGACAATGGCGCGCGTGTTCTTGTAGCCGACGAGCCGGCCCGCCGCGAGGAAGTAGTCCTGCTGGGGCGTTCCAGCGGCCTGTGGGGTTGCATCGACAGGCGGGTGGATGACCTCGGCGCTACGGCCGAAAGCCTTCCTGATCCTGCGGGCGACGTAAGCCGAATTGGCTACGATGGCGTCCGGCCTTAGCCCCGAGATGGCGTCCCAGGTGCGGATGCGGTGTAAAAGCAGCCGCGCGAAAATCTGCTTAACACTGCCGCTCCCGCTCAAATACTGGTGCTGCAAGTCCCAGGCGTAGCGCATCGGCGAATGGACATAGGCCACATGCACCTGATCCGGGCCGGTAATGACGCCCTTGGCGACCGCGCAACTGCTTGAAATCACGAGATCGTAGCCCGAAAGGTCGAACTGCTCGATGGCGAGCGGCATCAAGGGAAGCAGCGCCCGGTGGATTTTCCCGATACGCGGAATGCGCTGGAGAAAGCTCGTGTGCGCCTTCCCGTAGCCGATGGCGGCCCGGTCCTCATCGGACAGCACATCGAACAGGGTGAAAACGTCCGCGCCCGGATAGCAGGCGAGCAGTTCCTTGAGCACGCGCTCTGCGCCGCCAAGAACATAGAGCCAGTCATGAACAATCGCGACCCGCATTCAGCTTTCCTCCAAGGGTGCTTATCTTCCGGGATAAACCCGATGTTCCCGCCGGCCTGTCCGATTCCCCCTGCCCCACTTCCCCGGGCGTCATTCCCGCGCGTGCGGGAATTCATTTCTGGCGTTACTGAAGTTGGTTAGCTTGGCTTCCGCCTTCGCGGGGCGGGCGGGCGCGGCGGATTGGCCGCGCGATCCATCCCGGCGGCGGCGCCGGCGCAACCGGGCTATCTTGCGAGCGAAGCAAGCCTGTCGCGCGGGCCGGGGCCGCTCTGCCCCTGGACCTCGATCACGTCCCCCGGCATGATCGGGGTCGTCTCGGTGGCCTGCTCGAAGACAAGCTCGCCGGACTTCGTGCGCCGCATGATCCTATAGGTGACGGCCCGGTCCGGCCCGCCCTGGCCCGAGAGCGCGTCAAGCGTGGAGGCAAGCATCCGCGTCTGGGCGGCGGCGGCCTTAAGCCGGGCGATTTCCCGGTCCGCCGCCGCGATTTCCCTGGCGACGCGGGCGCTGGCGGAAAGCTCCAGCAGGGCCAGTTCTTTCTGCGCTTTCTCCAGGTCCGCGCGGGCCTTCGCATGGCCGGTGAACGCCGCCTGCTTGTCGCGCTGGGCCGCATCGAGCGCGGCGGTTGCCTCGAACAGGCGCTGCCGGTTGACCACCCTCCGTTCGTGAAGCTCTTTCAATTGATCGAAAACCGCCGCCATTTCGTCAATGCGCTTGCCGGTACGGACGATTTCGGCGTGGTAGCTTTCGATTTCTGACTTCGCGAGCTGAATTGCGGCTTCAAGCCCGGCTTTTTCGCGCTTCGTCACCTCGCGGGCGCGCCGCATGAGGTCCGTTTCGCTGGCGATCAACTCGCCCGCGCGCACGGGGTCCAGCTCTTCAAGTTCCTTCGGCATAGCGATCATGTCCGCATTGTTGCGCTCGGCCTCCAGGCGCGCGCGCCGGGCGATAAGGTCTTCCAGACGGTCCATGGTATCGTTCAGGTTGCGCTTTTCGCGCATCGAGTCGGCAACGGAGGTTAGCGGCGTGCGGTATAGGCCGCCCGCCACGGAGACGGCGTGCAGCACCGTATAGCCGGGCATGAAGGGGTAGGCGCCGGGCCGGTTGGCCAGGCCCGTTACATAGAAGGGACGGCACTGGGCGATCTCGATGGAGAAGTATCCAAGCTTCTCGCCCTTGCTTTCGACGTTGCGGCGGATCTCGCGCTCAAGCCCGGCGGTTGTCTTGTCCCGCGCGTCGAAAACGCCGATCCTGGGCAGGCGGATCTGGCCGCCCTCGGCAACCACATACTCGCCGTTGAGATCGTCGCGGTCGTATCGGTCGAAAAAGCGGATCCGCAGCCGGTCGCCGCCGCCGAGGCGGTAGTTTTCATCCACGACCGTGCCGGCGGGCATGGAGGTGGACGTGTTGCCCGCCATCCGCCCGCCAGGAGAGGCTTGGTCCACTCCAGCGGCGGCGGCCGCGCCGGAGCCGGCCGCCAGGGATGCCGCGATTGCGGCGGGCACAAGCACCGCATTGAAAAGAGGCTTGCGGCTTGTCTCAAACCCGCTTTTACGAAGCCAAGCAATCATTACTTCTGTCTCCCAATCTTGATTGCGCGGAACACAAACCAGCGCCCGGCCTTTTTCGGCATCAGTAGGCATTTGGGCTGTGGAACGGTACGAGGGCGGTACGGGCCAGGATTTTAATGTCGAGCCACGGCGACCAGTTCTTGATGTAATACAGGTCCAGTTCGACGCGCTGGCGCATATCTTCCGGCGACTTCGTCTCGCCGCGGCAGCCGTTGACTTGCGCCCAGCCGGTAATACCTGGCTTTACCTTGTGACGGTTGGCGTAGGTGTTCAGGAGCCGGGCATAGGATTCGTTGTGCGCGACGGCATGGGGGCGCGGGCCGATCAGCGACAGTTCCCCGCATAGTACGTTGAAGAGCTGCGGCAGTTCGTCCAGGCTCGTGCGGCGCAGGAAGCGGCCCACCCGCGTCACGCGCTTGTCGCCGCGCACCGCTTGCGTCACGACGGGGCCGTCCTCCGTAACCGTCATGGTGCGGAATTTCCTCACCCTGATGACGCGGTGATTGTAGCCGTTGCGCGACTGTATGAAGAAGACCGGCCCGCGGCTGTCCAATTTGATGGCCGCGGCGATGGCGAGCATTACCGGCGAGAAGACAACGAGCGCAACCACGGCAAGCACATAATCCGTGACGGCCTTCAGGATGACGCCCCGCGCATTCAGCGGCGGCTGCTGCAAATCGAGCAGAACCAAGCCGCCGGCGCCGCGCATACCGGGGATCTCGGAGGGAACCGCCATCGCGTCCGGGCAGAGCTGCACGTCGATCGGCAGCACCTCAAGCTCCGCGATGCTCTTGAGGATTTCTTCCTTGGCCAATGATGGCATCGCCAGGATGATCCGGTCACAAGCGCCGTTTTGCGCGGCTGCGATGAGATCGTCCATTCCGCCATCGGGAAGGCCATGCGAAAGCGAGGGCTGATCGTTGCTGAAAATCCCGGTGAGCACAAGATTGCGGTCTTCCGCAAAAAGCTGCTCCGCCACGCGGTTGGCGAGATCCATTCTGCCGTAGACCGCGACCCGCTGCAGGAGCCGCGTCTCGGCCCGCAGAAGCCGCGCCCACAGGAGAATGCCAAGGCGCGCAAGCAGCAGATAGACAACGCTAAAGCCGTACCAGAGCGCGAACCAGCCCCACGGGAAGCTGCCCGAAATCTGCAGCAGATTGAAAAGGCAGAGCATGGCCGCGAAGCTGATGCTGACCGATAGCAGTATGACGCGGGTTTTTGCTTCTCCAGCGATGATTGACTGGACGGAATTGAGGCTGGCGATTCTGCCTATCAGCGCCATAATGATCGCCGCCAGGAGGCCGGCGCCCAGATAGAACGGGCCTGGCGCCGAGTTATGAAGGATGACATCGAAGTAGAAGATTTCGGCGGCGGTTGCGCAAAGCGTGATGCCGGCCGGGAAGACGATGGCCTGGGTTTCGGCGAGCAGCTCCGGGCAAACGCCGGGGCGGACTTGCGGCGCAGGATGATCGAAAGCGGCCCTGGCGCGCGTTTGCGGCATAAGGCGCTTCGGCAGCGGAAGTTGGGCCACGGTGCCGGTGGCTGCCCTGCGCGAAACGCTTGTGGAGATGGAATTGGAAATCTTGCTGCCCATAACCGCTCTACAACCTCTACCAGAACCGGAATGGGGGGATAGTACACACGTTTTGCGTGCAGTGTGCTGTTCATTGTTATTTAACCTTAATACACGCGGTACAATTGCACGGACATCCGGCGCTGCACGCGGCAGCGCCCGGTATTGATGAAGTCCCAATATATTTTTATTTTCTTGCCGCGGTTATGCGCCGGGCCGGGTGAGGATTTATTAACCACAACAGCCGGCTGCCGCACGCTTGCGCCCTGGCATATACCCGGCAAGGCGTTCCGCTACGCCGGCCGGAGCAGGCGGTGCGGTAAGGCGCGGAATGAGGCCCCCCTTGAGGAGGACCTTTTCAGACGCTACGCGCCGGTGTTGTCCTCTGGCTGCTCGACCTTGGCAAGCTGAACGGGAGCACCGCGCGGGCGTTCCAGGATTGCGCAGACACCCATGCCGCCGGCGGTGCAGACCGAGATCAACCCGCGCCCGCCGCCGTTCGCTTCGAGGATTTTGGCGAGCATGGCCACGATGCGCGCGCCGGTCGCCGCGAAGGGATGGCCGTAGGCGAGGCTTGAGCCCTTCACGTTCAGCCTGGCGCGGTCTATCGAGCCAAGCGGGGCGTCCCGGCCCAGCATGGTCTTGCAATATTGCGGGTCTTCCCAGGCCTTGAGCGTGCACAGCACTTGCGCCGCGAAGGCCTCGTGGATTTCGTAGAAATCGAAATCCTGCAAAGCCAGGCCCGCGCGTCCAAGCATCTTCGAAACCGCGATTGTGGGCGCCATGAGCAGGCCCTGACGGGCGTCCACGAAGTCGATGCCATAATGCTGGCCGTGGGTCAGATAGGCCATGGGCTCAAGGCCGTGCGCGGACGCCCATTCCTCAGAGGCCAGCAGCACGGCCGACGCGCCATCGGTTAGCGGCGTCGAGTTCGCGGCGGTCAGCGTGCCGGCCTCGCGGTCGAAGGCGGGCTTGAGCTGCGCGATCTTCTCAAGGCCGATATCCGCGCGCAGATTGTTGTCGCGGAACACGCCGGACGCGGGCACCAGCAAATCGTCGAGGAACCCCGCATCGTAGGCCGCCGCCGCCTTCTTATGGCTCTCATAGGCGAGCTGGTCCTGCTCCTCGCGGGGGATATGCCATTCCTTGGCCATCAGCTCGCAGTGCTGGCCCATGGAAAGGCCCGTGCGCGGCTCGGCATTGGCGGGCGGGCTCACGGCGATGTCGCCCAGCGAGAAGCCGCTGAAAAAGGCGCTGGCCTTGCCGGTCAAGCTTTTCTCGGCGCTCATCCGCGCGAGGCGCTTGGCGAGCTGCCGCTTGAGTTCGATTGGCGGATCGGAAACCGTGTCAGAACCGCACGCGATGGCAACCTCGATCTCCCCGGCGGCAATCTTGGCGGCGCTACCGAGCGCCGCTTGCAGGCTCGTGCCGCAGGCCTGAGAGAGCGTGATACCCGGCGTGTCTTCCTTTAGCTTTGTGCCGATTACAGCCTCGCGCGTCAGGTTGAAGTCCCTCGCATGGGTCACGACCGCGCCGCCCACCACCTCGTCGATGTGCTGGCCTTCAAGGCCATACTTGGCCACAAGACCGTTCAGCGCGGCCGTCATCAGGCCGAGGTTGGTCAGGTCGTCATAGCCGGTGTTACCGCGGCAGAAGGGTGTGCGAACCCCGCCGATGACCGCCACCTTGCGTAAAGTCTGCATCGTAATCTCCCGCCCTTCCAATTACTCCGCGGCACCGGCCGCGGCTGGCTCTGGCTTCTCCGCGCCGCCGGCGTCCTTGAGCGAGGCGCGGTAGTGCAGCGGCCCGCCGCGGAACGGCGCGAAGCCCGTGCCGAAGATCACGCCCGCGTCCACATGGTCCGCGCTAGGAACAACGCCTTCCGCAAGCGCCTTCTCGCACTCGTCAATCAGCGGCTTAACGAGATCGCGGCCGAGCGCTTCAAGCTCCTTCGCATCCCAGGAACCCGCCATCTTCTGCGCCTTTCCGCCAACCCATTTGTAGAAGCCCTCGCTGCTCTTCTTGCCGAGCTTTTTCTGCGCCACAAGCCGCATCAGAGGGCTGTCATCCGGCGCGGGCAGGCCCAGCACCTTGGCGACGCTCAAGGCCACATCCAGGCCCACCACGTCCGCCAGCTCGACCGGCCCTACCGGCATACCGAACTTCAAGGCGGCGGCGTCGATCTTCTCCTTTTGCGTACCTTCGGCGGCGAGCTTCATGGCCTCGAACATATACGGTGCCAGCACCCGGTTCACGAGGAAGCCGGGCACGGACCTCACAATCAGCGGAAATTTGCCGATGCGCGTGACAACGGCCGCGCCCTTGCGGACTTCCTCCTCGCGGCTTTGCGGTCCGCGCACGATCTCAACCAGCGGCATCTGCGCGACCGGATTGAAGAAATGCAGGCCGATCAGGCGGCTGGGTTCCTTGAGCGCGCTGGCGATCTGTTCGATGGGCAGCGACGAGGTGTTGGTGGCCAGCACCGCGCCGTCTTTCAGCTTCGGCTCCACCTCCGCGAACAGCTTCTGCTTTGCTTCCAGATTTTCGAAGATGGCCTCGATCACCACGTCGGCGCGGTGCGCCTGGGCGCCAGCCGGATCGGCGATGAACCGCGCCATCGCCTTTTTAACCTCGGCGTCCTTCTTGAGGCGCTTCTTGAAGAAGCCCTTCGCGCGCTCCAGCGCCTTGTTGACCGCCTCCGCCGACACATCCTGCAGCGAGACTTCCATCCCCTGCGCCACGCAGACCATGGCGATATCAGCGCCCATGGTGCCAGCACCGATGACATGCGCGCGCAGAGGCTTGAAGCCGTTCTTCGGCGCTTCGGCCTTCAGCATCTCGGAGAGGTGGAAGACGCGGCGAAGGTTGCGCGACTGCTCCGAGACCATCAGCGGCGCGAAGGTCTTCGTCTCCTCGCGTTTCAAGGCTTCGTAGCTGCCGCCGTACTTCTCGAACAGGTCTATGAGCCGGAAGGGCGCCGGATAATGCTCCTCGCGCACCTTGGCGGCGGTTTCCTTCCGCATCCGGTTGGCGAGGTAGCGGCGGGCGGCGTCCAGCATCATCACCGGCGCGAGATAGCCGGCCACGCGCTGCGATTTCCGCTTCTGGAACACAGCCTTGCGCGCGGCCCAGCGCAATTCGTGGCGCGTCGGCACGAGCTGGTCCACGATGCCCGCCGCGCGCGCCGGGGCGGGGCGGAGCATACGGCCCGCGAGCATGTTGGGCATCGCGAGCATCGGCCCGGCCTGCCGGAGCCAGCGCGCCACGCCGTTGAAGCCGGGGATGATGCCGAGCTTGACTTCGGGCAGGCCGAGCCGCGTGCCGTCCTCGCGGTCCGCGATGCGGTAATGGCAGGCGAGCGCGAATTCCAGGCCGCCGCCCAGGCAAAAGCCGTGGATCGCCACCACGGCCGGGATGGGCAGCCGCTCGATGCGGTCGAACATGCCAGTCACGGCGTGAATGCTTTCCGTGACCTGCGCCTCGGTCTTGAGGCTCTCGAACTCGCGGATGTCGGCACCGGCGATGAAACTTTTTTCCTTGCCGGACATGAAGACCACGCCGCGGATGCGTTTACCGGCCGCGCCTTCCTCAAGCGCCTGGACAATCGCGCCAAGCTCTTCGAGCGGTCCGCGCCCGAGCGTGTTCTGCGACTGGCCCTGGACATCCAAGGTGGCCCAGGCCACGCCTTCGAAATCGACCTCGAAGCGCCAATCCTTAAGGTTCGCAATGTCCGCTGCCATGACCGCTCCTTCAAAACCTCAACGAAACGCCGCAAGGCGCTTTAACGCCGAAGGCGTCTGGGAACAACCGCCCGCCGGTTGCCCCTGCATTGCTTCCGCCTTTGCCGCCGATGCTACTTTAGCGGCATAGGCCCGGCTTCCGGCCCGCGGCGGCGGCGCCTACTGCGCCGCGCGCAGCTCCGCGGGCGCCGCCCCGTTCAGCACCGCGCGGGCATTATCGCCCGGCGCATAATGCGGCTGGACCTCCCCGGCGTCGAAATCGTCCACGGCGATGACCTTCGCCACCAGCCGCTCTGTGTAACGCAACAGATCGGCCTCGTCCGTGCGCAGCACGCCCTTCTCCTGCGCCTCCTTGAGCCAATCGGCGCCGAGATAGCGTTTGACCACGCCCTGCCGGACGGCGCGCTCCAGCTTCCGGTCTGCTTCGTCCGCCTCCACCACCTTCTGCATGGCCACTTCAAGCAGGCCGGTTGGGTCGTTTTCGTCATGCGATACGAAAATATAGCGGGTCAGGCGGTCGCGCACCTCGCCGGGCTCCAGAACGCTGCGGACCACCGTCTTGGCGAGGCTGTCCTTCGGCGTGCGGAAATGGTTGCCGAGCGGGAACGCGCAGAGCCTGAGCAGCGGACGCACGGTCAGCACCGGGAAGTTGCGGATGGCCTCATGCAGCGCGGCGTAGAAGCCGTGGAACGCCTTTTGCACGGCGTAATCGAAGACGGGCCGGTCGCCCGGCAGGCGGCCGTCGTCCTCGTAACGCTTGAGCAGGCAGCTGACGAAATAAAGCTCGGAAAGCGCGTCGGCCAGCCGCGCCGTGGTACGCTGCTTGGTCTTGAGCCCGCCGCCCAGCAGCACCACCGACAGGTCCGCCACCAGCGCGAAATTCACGGCGGCGCGGGAGAGTTGCCGGTAGTAGTGCGCCGGCGCCGCGTCCTCCGGAACCGTCGTAAACAGGCCGAAGGTGATGTTGTGGAAGATCGAGCCGAAGATGTTCGACGCCATGAACGCAACGTGCTCTTCGAAGGCCTTCTCGAAGGCGAGGAAGCCTGCTCCGCGATCCGGGTTCTGCGCGGCTTCAATCTCGGCATAGAGATAGGGATGGCTTCTGAGCGCCCCTTGCGCGAACACGATAAGGCTGCGCGTCAGGATGTTCGCGCCCTCGACCGTGATGCTGACGGGCGAAATCTGAAAGGCGCTTTGCAGATAGTTGCCGGGGCCGTCGCAGATGGCCTTGCCGGCGTGGATATCGAAGGCGGCGTTCAGCGAGGCGCGCATCCGCTCTGTACACTGATATTTCATCAGGCCCGAGAGAACCGCGGGCTTGTCGCCCTGGCTCACCATGGCGGATGTGACGGCGCGTGCGGCCTCCAGCGTGTAGGCCGTCCCGGCCATGAGCGCCAGCGGCTCCTCGATGCCCTCCATGCGGCCGATGGGGATGGCGAACTGCTTGCGGATGCGCGCATAGGCGGAGGTGAAGCGCAGAAGCGCCTTGGCGCCAGCCGTCGAGGATGCAGGCAGTGAAATCGCGCGGCCCGCGGCAAGGCTTTGCATTAGCATACGCCAGCCCTGGCCCGCGCACTCCGCGCCGCCGATGATCCAATCCAGCGGAATAAACACGTTTTCGCCCGAAGTTGGGCCATTCGGGAACGCCGAGCCGGAAGGCAGATGGCGGCGGCCGATGTTGACGCCGGGATGGTCCGCCGGGATTAGCGCGAGCGTAATACCGGGATCGCTGCCCTTGCCGAGCAGGTTTTGCGAGTCCAGCAGATGGAAGGCGAGGCCCAGCAGCGTCGCATTGGGCGCGAGCGTGATATAGCGCTTGTCCCAGCTCAGGCGGATGCCCAGGATTTCCTGGCCGTTGTGCACGCCTTTCTCTACATAGCCCACGTCGCGCATGTTTGCGGCGTCCGAGCCCGCGAACGGGCTTGTCAGCGCGAAGCACGGGATCTCCTCGCCCTTCGCAAGCGGCTCCAAATACTTTTCCTTTTGCTCCTCCGTGCCGAATTTCTCGATTAGCTCGCCCGGCCCTAGCGAGTTCGGCACCATGACGATGGTGGCGGCGTCCGGATTGCGCGAGGCGATCTTGCCCAGGATCAACGACTGCGCCTGCGCCGAGAAACCCAGGCCGCCATGCTCCTTGGAGATCAACATGCCGAGGAAGCCTTTCTCACGCACGAAATTCCATATGTGCTCAGGGATATCGCGCTGGTTATGGCGGATCTCCCAATCGCCGAGCATCTGGCAGAGCTGTTCAGCCTCGTTATCGAGAAAGCGCTGCTCTTCTTGCGTGAGCGCCACGGGCGGTACGGCGCGCAGTTTTTCCCAATCAGGACAGCCGGAGAAAAGCCCGGCGTCGAAACCAGGCGTGCCCGCCTCGATGGCCTCCCGTTCTGTCCTGGACACAGGCGGCAGGACGTTCTTGATCATGCCGAAGACCGGATGCGTCAGGAGCCCGCGCCGCGCGGGACGCCAGGACAGAAGGCCGAGCAGGATCGCGGGCAGCCAGCCAGCGAACGCCCAGGCCGTGAAGGACGGCAGGTGCAACTCGCCGGCGAACAGGCCGAGCTTGATGAACAGCGTCGTCACCGCCAGCAGCACCGCCCAGGTCCACAAGGCTTCGCGCCGGATGGCCAGCACAAACATTGCCGCGACAACTGCAAGGACGAGCAATAGGCCAATCATAGCCGTTCTCCATGCTACCCTGGGTATCCCCTATTACGGGACGTATGCCGGAATAGTTACAATTCTTCAGAACTCAGGTGTGGTCGCAATGGCTTGGCGTCAACATCACTCCTTCGGGACCGCCCGGTTCTCCCGCAAGCTTTGGCAGGGAAACGTTTCAGTGGCGTTAACCATCGGCGTGGCGGCGGCGCTGCAGGCTCCTGCCTCCGGTGGCGCCGCGGTCCCGGCGCCTTCGCACACGGCTAGGCTGGCATCGCCTCCAGGGCCTCGGCTGCCCGGCGGATTGCGTGAATGTTCTCCGGCGGGGTGTGCAGGGGAATATCCGTCCCTGCGGTATACAGGATGAAATGAGCATCCTGCCGCCGGTCCTCCAGGATGGCCCGGCATTCCTCCTCCACCTGGGCGGCGGTTCTATCGGGGAATGCAGGCCCAAGAGGCCCGGCAAACAAGACGGCGGCGGGACCGGCGATTTGACGCGCCTGAGCGAGGTCTTCCTGGTAATCCACCGCAAAGGCCACCGTGGACGGCAGCCCCGTCAGCAGGTCTAGATGGCGCAAGAACGGCGCGCCGGCATTATGCAGGACAACTGGCCCTTTGACCTGGGCCAGCGCCTGCTCCAGGGCGGGGCGCGAGAAGTCCTTTACAATTTCCCGCGTCACGATCGCGGGCGATGCGAATGCGCACGACACGGCAACGAACGCGGCTCCGTCCTCAAGCATACAGTTTGCCATGCGGACGAACAGATGGGTGATATCGTCCACGATGCGCCGGGCTCTGGGAGTATCGAAAAGAACTGTTTGCAGCCATTCCTCGATGCCCATGATCAATGTGGGAAAATCCATGGGCGAGGGAAGCGCGGCCGCGACTGGAACTTCGCCCTGGGTCTTCGCAGCCAAGCGCCGCACCGTGTCCCGGAAAAACAGAAGATGCGGGTTCGTGGAGGGATCGGGCAGCGCCAGCCGCTCCCACTCTTTGGCGGACGCAATGGCTGGGTTACAGATGTTGGGCGGCTGGTTTGCGAAAAAGTGAAGCTCGCTGCCGAACGCCTTTCCCATGGCTGCGAAAGCGAGGGGGCTGAGCAGGATGTCGGGGTGAAATTCTTCGAGCACCGCCAGCTGCCCGCGCGCATAGGCGGCCGGGTCTGTGTAGTACCGTTCGAGATCGCAGCCCGTGAGCCGCGCCCCATAGAGGCTCAGGATCGCCGTGTACGCGCACCGGTCGCGGGGCGTTCCCGCGACGGCCGCCAATACGCGCTCCATGCTGTTCATGAGCCCCCCTCTATGCCGGCGGACTGCTCCCATAGCTGGCTGAACAATCCGTCAGCATCGAGTGCGCTGGCGGCGGCGGCGTCCGCGCCGGTTTCATCGGCCAAGCCTTGAACTGCCCCGTTCGCCTGCGCGCTTTGGCGGCAATATGGTTCAGTGAGGTCAACCATCGGTACAGCTCACCAGCCTACACCGCCGCGGGTTCGGTCTTCGGCTCCGCCTGGCTGGACTTGCCCCGAACCTCTCCCTGGGCCTCCACCGCCCGGCGGATGGCGTGAATGTTCTCCGGCGGCGTGTGCAGGTGAATATCCGTCCCCGCAGTATACAGGATGAAGCGGGCATCCTGCCGGCGGTTCTCCAGGATGGCCCGGCATTCCTCCTCTACCTGGGCCGCAGTCTTATCCGGTAAAGCGGGCCCGGAAGGTCCGCCAAGCAAGACGGCGCCGGGACCGGCGATTTGGCGTGCCTCACTGAGGTCATCCAGGTAATCCATCGCGAACGATTCCGTAAATGGCAGTCCCATCAGCAGGTCCAGGTGGCGCAGGAAAGGTGCGCTTGTGCTGTGCAGGACGGCGGGCCCTTTGAGCTGGGCCAGCGCCTGCTCCAGGACAGGGCGCGAGAAGTCCTTTACGATTTCCCGCGTTACTATCGCGGGCGATGCAAATGCGCACGACACAACAACGAACGCGGCCCCGTCTTCAATGAAACCGTTTGCCATGCGGACGAACAGAGGAACGATATCGTCCACGATGCGCCGGGCTTTGGGGACATCGAACAAAACTGTTTTCAGCCATTCCTCAATTCCCATTGTTAATATGGGAAAATCGATAGGCGAGGGTAGAACAGCCGCGATGGGAACCTCACCGCGGGTCTTCGCCGAGAGGCGCCTTACGACTTCGCGAAAAAACAGGAGATCCGGGTGCGCGTTGGAATCGGGCAGCACAACCCTGTCCCACTCGCTGGCGGACGCAATGGCAGGGCGGCCCAAGTTAGGCTCGTGGTGTTCGAAAAAGTGAACGCCGCTGCCGAACGCCGTTGCCATGGCCGCAAACGCGAGGGGGCTGAGCAGGATGTCGGGGTGAAATTCTTCGAGCACTGCGAGCTGCCCGCGCACATAGGCGGCGGGGTCCGTGTAGTGCCGTTCGAGATCGCAGCCCGTGAGCCGCGCGCCGTACAGGCTTAGCATCGCCGTGAACGCGCACCGGTCGCGGGGCTTTCCCTCGACGGCCGCCGATACGCGCTCCGTGCTGTTCATGAGCACACCTCTATGCCGGCGGATTGCTCCCATAGCCGGCTGAACAAACCGTCAGCATCGAGTGCGCTAGTGGCGGTGCCGTCCGCGCCGACTTCCTCGGCCAGGCCAGGAGTGATACGGAACACCGCGCCCCCAACCGCCAGCATGATCCGTCCAGTGAGGCCGCGCCTGCTGATTTCCTCCCTTACCGCCTTGATGTTACGGGCAGTGCTCATCATCATTGCCGACACGCCGATTACCCGCGCGCCAACTTCCACGGCCTTGTCCACGAAAGCCGCGGCGGGTACGTCGTTGCCAAGATCCTCCACAGCCCAGCCCTGTGTGCGCAGGAACGTTCCCAGCATTTTGCGGCCGAGGGAATGGAAGTCTTCTTCGATATTGCCGATGACGGCCGGACCTTTCCGGAGCTGCCTGCCCGGCGCTTGATTATTGTGGCCCGCGATCTTGCCCATCATGTCTTCGGCAACCTTGGCCACCACATAGGTTTGGGCAAGCGTGAGCGATCCCGTGCTGCGCCACTGTTTGCCGATCTCGGCCAGCACGGGCTCCAGAATCTCCGCAAACAGCCGCTCGTAACCGTGCTCAGCCCCCCAGGAGTCCATCAGCGCATCGGCGCCCCACCGGTCGGCCGCCTGGATTCTATCGATCACCGATTGCCTAACGCCGACATAGGAGAGACCGGATGCTCCACACGATGGTCCGGCGTCTTTCCCAGGCGAGATGTCACCCATAGCTTTGCCACTCTCAGTTTACGCCCCGGATAAGGCGGTTATGGCAGCCCGCTGGCCCGCCGGCTTCGCAATACGTGCGTGACCTTCCGCCCTGATCCGCGCCTTTTGCTTTCCTGGTCCGCGGCGGGTGGGCAGAAGCCGGACGGTATGACGAAGCTTGGCGCCATGTTCGCACAGCATGGGTTACGGGATTGCTACCGGGAGGCGAGGGCAGGTCAGGCGCACCACCCGTAGGATGTGCTGATGGCTTCGCTGGTATCCCCGCGAAGCCGGGAATCTATGCCAGCACAACGCACTGCCCTGTGGATAGATGGGTCTCCGCCTTCGCGGGGGACGGCGCCAGAGCGGTCAATACTTTTGGCGGCTGGCATTACTGCCAACGCAGTGTTTTTGCCTGCTGCTTTTACGCCAAAACAGCTTCAAATGCCCTATCCGGGTTGAACGGAAGAGGCGCCGCGGTCTGCCGTTGCCGGCACAGCGGCTAGTCAGGCAACCGGAGGGGCAAGCGCATTCCAGGCTGCTGGACACTTAAGCTATAGCGGCGCTGATAGAAGTGGTCGCGGAATTCGTCGCGGCCGATACTGATCAAAGCCGTTTTCGCCAGTTCCTTCGCAAAAACCGATTGAAGCGTTTCACGGGCATTGCCGTCAAGTTCGCTCATGGCGTCATCCTCGATCACCAATCCCGGCGCGTGGAGAAGCACCCGCACGAAAGCTACCAGTTGCTGCTCGTCGAGCGTCAGTTCCTTGTCCCAGCGCCGCTCCTCGTCAAGGGAGGAAGCGCGATGGCCAAGCCCGAGCCGTTCGAGTGCCGCCCGCACCGCATCGTCGCTGAACTTGCCTGGTGCGGGATAGGTTAGAACGTAGCGCAGCGTGCCGAGGGGGATGTAAGGAAAATGCGGCAGAAACATCACCCGGTCCCGGGGCGGCAGCACGGCCTTGCCCGTTCCCCAAGGCCATAGCCCGGCGAGCGCCCGGAAATACGTGCTCTTGCCGCTTCCCGCCGGGCCGGTAACGAGAACGTGCTCGCCCGGGCCAACGCTGAACCCCGGTTCGTTTATGGCGATCCGGCCGGACGGAGCCAGAACCGAAAAGCCGTCTTCCACCGTGAACCTGTCCGTGGAGCTGTGTTTCCGCCCGGCGAAGCCAGCGCCGGCTCCCAGCGTTTCAAGCCTGCGCAGCACATTGCGATAGGTGAGCACCCGCCATGACATCGCCTGCCACGCGGCGATATTGGCGTAATTGTCGACATACCAGCGCAGCGATTGCTGGACCTGCGTGAAGGCGCCCGCCACCATCATCAAGGTGCCAAAGGTCAGCGTTCCCGAGAAATAGCCCGGCGCGGTGACGATGAAGGGCACGACAATAGCCGCCCAGCCATAACTCGCCGTCACCCAGGTCAATCTGGCGTAGGTGTTTGCCATCCGCAGCATGACGGCGACGAGGGCATCCAGCTTTCCGTCGATGAAACGCTGTTCGTCGGCCTCGCCGCGATAAAGCGCAATGCCCTCCGACGTTTCGTTGGCGCGCACCAGCGTGAAGCGGAAATCGGCTTCCTTCGCGCGCAACTGGGCGTTGAGCGGGGCGAGCGGCCTGCCCACCAGCCATGTCAGCCAGGAGCCAACAATCGCATATGCGAGCGCGCACCACACCATGTAACCGGGAATAGTGAACGTGCTTCCATGCCACGAGAAAACCACCTCATCCGAAAGCGTCCATAACACGCCAACGAAACTGAAAAGCAGCAGCGAGGACTGGACCAGCCCGACGCAGAAGTCGGTGGAGATGTCCGTGAGACTGCGTGCGTCGTCCTGAATGCGCTGATCGGGATTGGCGCCGATTTCGCCGGCAAGCGGCATCCAATAGGCCCGCTTGGGCTTGAGCCATTCGCAAACCACGTTGCGGGCGACAATCTCGCGCATACGGGTTTTGAGCACCGCTTGCAGCCAGGTTTGCGCGACACCAAGAACGAGCAGAAACCCGACGATCGCAACAAAAACACCGAGCTGCTTCATGAAACCCGGCAAATCATGACGGGAGAGCGCGTCGTAGAACGCCCCCTGCCACATGTTCAGCCTGACCTGCCCCACCGCGTTGGCGAGGATGACCGCCACGATCAAAACCGCCAGGAGTAGAATCTGGCGGCGCCTGCCTGATTGCCGGATAATTCCCAGCAACGAGCGTATCGTTCCTCCAATGCCGTGCTGAGCGGTCTTGGTATTGTCTAAGTAGGATTTACTCGTCATCTCAACTCGCAGCGGCGGAATTCACAACAACCTGAGCAGCGCGTGCGGAGCCGGGCGGACGTCCTTCGCCGCAGCGGCACCTCGCTATGCGGCAGCCACGAACCGTGTGATTTCGCCTATCTCGTTTTCGCCCGTTTGCCCTTGGGGAAACCGCCTGCTCCCGATTCATGCCCAATCCAGCAGGCGGCGGGCATCATTGCAGAGAATCGTGCATTTTCAGCGGCATGAGCCAGCCAAAAGCCATACCGGCGTTGCACCCCGCAGTCATGCCCGCACCAGTTGCGGCAGCCTCCCTGACTCATCTTCGCTGCCCGCAGTTCTCTCCGGGGGAATCGTGCCGGCCCCTTTTCAACGGGAGGAAGGCGGCTCAAGAAAAACATACTCCTATGCTTCGTGTTTTGGATGTATCTACGCACAAAGTGGCTTCGATGTGCGGTTTCTTATATAATTACAGATTAAATGTGCCGCTAGACCAGACAAACCCGCTTGCGGTTTCACCAAACAGTGAACAAGACCCAGCTTCCAGTTGGGCGAAAATTCTACGAAAAGAGCATAGGCTGCCCTTGTTCTGCCAAGCCATGGTCACAAAAAGACTTGCATAAGCGTACTAGGATCCGCTTAGGGTGACTAACGTGTAGAAATTCGGGGGATTTTATGCGTCTTTTAGCTTTGCTGGCGGCCATCGGCGTGGCTGCGCTAGCCGGTGCGCTCCCGGCCCGCGCGCTGGACAGGAACGATGTCTACGGCATCTGGGAGCATCCGGACAATGGGTCGCTTATCCGGATTTACTCCTGCGGCGCCACGCTCTGCGCCAAGATCGTGTGGGTGGCCGATCCGAAACGCACGGACATCCACAACCCCGATCCGGCGTTACGCAAGCGGCCTATCGTGGGCATCGAAATCTGGCGGCACGCTAGAAGAACCGCCGATTTTCAGTGGAGCGGTTCGTCCTATAACACACTCGACGGCGCCAAGTATTACGGCAAGCTGCAACTAACCAGCCCAACTACACTTGTGGTAGCGGGCTGCAATCTTAGCGTTACGCCTTGTTTCGAGCGCACGTGGACGAAGGCCAGCGCTGAGACAGCAAAGAAGATATCCACCTTGGTTTCCCAGCCGCCAAAAGCGCACCGGGCCGCAAAGCCGGTGAAGAAAACGAGCAAAGCGCCGGCAAAGGCTAAGGCCAAAGTCAAGGCTAAAGCTAAAGCTAAGACCAAAGCTAAGGCCGCCAAACCCAAGGTCCCAGTTAAAGCTGCGGTAGAAAAGCCAAAAAATAATAAACCAGTGAGGAATGTTGCGGAACCGCCAAAGGCTCCGGCCCCAGCCAGAGTAGAACGGTCAAGAGATCCTGAGGGTTACTACGACCTGCCTCATATACATATCAATAGATAGCCGTTCTCCTGGCACCGGCTATCCGTAAAAACACCTCCGCCTCCGATCCGCCGTCAAGGGCAGGCCGTTGTTTCGCGCAAACATTTAACATCAAGTCCTCCCGGCAACCGGACGTTAAGTATGAAAGTAATTGGTATTGCATTTCACAAGACCAGTGCGCTCGCAATCGTTACCGCTAAAGCTGGCAGCCTTCATTACCACCTCCAATTATTGTTACGGACACGCAAGACAACATCTGGTTGCGGAATTACCGGACGTGTGACAAGACACAGCCTGCCGTAAGGAGTATACTCCAGCGTTGACAATAACGTGCCCCCGTTCTGCCAAGCCACGGCCACAAAAAGATTTGTATAATTGCGCCAGGATTCAGCCGCGGGGTGCCTAACGTATAGAAATTCGGGGGGTGTATGCGGTTTTCCACTTTACAGGCAGTCATCGGCATAACGGCATTTCTCGGTGCAGGCCCCGCCTCCGCTCTCAGTTCGCAGGATGTCTACGGCGTCTGGCGGCATCCGGATAACGGCTCGCTCATCCGGATTTACTCTTGCGGCGGCGCGCTTTGCGCCAAGATCGTGTGGGTGGCCGATCCGAAGCGCACGGATATCCATAACCCCGATCCCACATTACGCAAGCGGCCTATCGCGGGTATCGTAATCTGGCGGCGCGCTAAAAGAACCGCCGATTTTCAGTGGAGCGGCTCGTCCTATAATACACTCGACGGCGCCACATATTACGGCACGCTGCAATTAGCCAGCCCGGCCAAGCTTGTGGTGGCGGGCTGCAATCTCAGCGAAACGCCTTGTTTCGAGCGGACGTGGACGAAGGTTGACGCCGAAACGGCCAAGGCGGTTACCGCGGTGGTTTCCCAGCCCAAGAAAGCGCCCGTAGCGGAGAAGAAAAAGACTGTGCGGAAACAAAAAAAAGCACGTCCGGTGCGCAGGGTAAGGAAGCCGCAGCGGCGCCCCCGGGTTAGGGCGGCCCCTCGCAGGAATCCGCATGGCTATAACGAATTACCGCACATACACATCAGGCGGTACGACTAGTACAGGCCGCCAGAAGTCATGACGCGCATCGCCGTCATCGTGAGGCCGCCTTGGCAACCGTGTCGATCCAGAAACAGGCGCTGCGGCTTGCGGATCTGGATTGCTTCGTTACGCTCGCAATGACGGCTTGAATCACACATGCTGGTCAGGATTTCCTGCGGCCTGCACCAGCCGCCGTGCGGCTGCCGGCCGTGCGTTGGAACGTCTTCCACATTCCCGGCGATGCGGCCAATAGCCAAATACTGCGGCTCCCATCTGGAAATTTGTCCGGCCGTGCGGCTCTTCGCGCCCCAGGAACCGGGCAGAGGCCCGGAAGCTTAGGGCGCGCGGCCCCTATGGCAACCCGGCCGCCTTACGCACACAAGCCTTCGCCTTGCTGAACTCGGCCTGAAAGCCGGGCTTGGCGAACAGCGCGGCGGCAATGGCGGTGCCGTAAAGCTTGCCGGCCTCGACGTCGCTGCGGAAATGCACGCCCGCGACCATGCGGCTATGGGCGTAGTCGTTGATGCGCGCATAAATCTTGGCTTTTTTCTCCGGCATCATCGCCGCGAGCAGGGAGCCCGTGGTTGCGCCATAGGTGGAATGCCCCGAAGGATAGGAGAAGCTGCCGCCGGTTTTCACCTCCTTAATTGGGTGGAGGGTGTTACCAGAGGTAGCATAAGGCCGCAGCCGGCAGAAGGTGGACTTCGCCGCCTTCACGCTGGCCGCCTCGGCCTCCCGGCGCTTCAGGAAGAAGTCCCGGCAAGCCTTGAGCGCTTCCTTGTCGAACGCGATCCCCGCCCCCTCCAGAAACCGCGGCAGCGACAGCTCCGCATCGCGCGCCGCGTGCACCACCTGCTGGGGCGTGCGTCCCTTCTCAATTGCCGCCAGCTCGTCCAGCTCAGCCTTCGTTCCCTCACAGGTTTCGCATGGCGGCGGCTGCAGCAAGCTCACCAGCGGTTCCTCTGACCGGCCCACACATTCGGCGGCCGGCGCCGCCTGTCCCCACGCTATTAGAAACACCCCCGCGAGAAAAAGCGTAGCCGCCCCTGCTTTTTCAAATCGCCGCATACAACCGCCCTCCGTTCGAACCCGATGCCATAATATTTAGCGCCAGTGCCTCCACCTCCGCAAGGCGCGTCTTTCTTGCCACAACCGGAGGAATAGCGCAGGTCCGTTAACGGTTGTCCCACCAAAACGTACAATCAAGGGTTGCTGGAACCAGATCCGGGCATTAGGGTTTAGTGAAAGTTTTATCCGCGACTCGGGGCTACTAATGATTGTGATCGTCGACGAACGCGAAACTGTCCTGAACGGCTACACATCCTGGTTCTGCCGCGAAGGCGTGTCCGCCACGGGCCTTGCCCCGCAGGACTTCCGGCAGTGGGTAAATACCGCGCCCGAGCCCGATATTGACGCCGTTGAGGCATTTCTTCTAGGTGATTTTCAGAACCGCGAGGAGATCCCTGTGAAGATCAAGTCGCGCACTGCGGCGGCCGTCATTGCGATGAATGACACCAAATCGCTGAACGATACGCTGGATCTATTCGCCGCGGGTGTGGACGACGTGGTGCGCAAGCCGGTTCACGTGCGCGAGATCCTGGCGCGCATCAAGGCGATCAGCCGCCGCGTCCATACTGACAGCCCCGCGTCGCTTTCAGGCCGCATCCGCGTCTTTTCTGATGGCCGGGACCCCGAGATCGACGGCTTGCCGCTTCCTCTGCCCAGGCGCGAGCGGCGCATCCTGGAGTATCTAATGGCCAATAAGGGCCGCCGGGTCACGAAGTCGCAAATCTTCAACTTCGTCTACGGCCTGTTCGATGATGGCATCGACGAGAACGTGATCGAAAGCCACATCAGCAAGTTGCGCAAGCGGCTGCGCCAGCGGCTCGGCACCGACCCGATAGATTCGCAGCGTTTTCTGGGATACCGGCTCTCCCACGAGTAACTCTTAATAGAGCCTTCAACAAAAGGTTCGCTTGCAGGCGTGATGGTATGGGGATCTCCGCTTCGACCGGATCGATGCCGGGCGTCTTCTTGACGCGCGCGCCGCGCTTTTCCACCTCCACGGTCTTGAAGCCGTAGGGCGGCAGTGCGCCGTTCCAGAAGCCCTGCCGGGCGTTTTCTTTGCAGGGCGCGGCGGACATGCTTGGCGTTTTCCTTCGGCTGATATTCGTCGAACAGCGCGATGATCTGCCGCATCATCTGCTGTGCTGGATCATTCCCCAATTCCTGGGTGATCGAGATCAGCCGCACGCCATGCTTGGCGAGCTTGCGCACATAAAATTCGAGGAAGTAGAATCCGGCCTGCCCGCAAATTGAACCTTCGCTCCAGCGAAAAGAGGCGAGGATAAGGTTCACCCACGAACAAGCATATACTTATGGTTGCACCCGCTTCCAGCGTACTTTGGGGCTGCCGGCTTGGAGTCCGGACAATGATAATGTATCAAATTGCACTAGCCACTGGAAAACCGGGGCCGCGGACATATATGCGATAGTGCCTAGGAAAGGAACGATAACTCATAAGGAACTGCTGATGAAAAAGTATTTGCTAGCGGTGGCCATCGCTTCCGGCGCATTTATGAGCCTGTCCGCGCAGGCAGCCCCTGTTTCGTCCGCCGCGTCTGGGCTTCAAAACCAGGTGACCGGGGATGTTGTGCAGGTGCGGCACTGCCGCCCCTGGAGCGGCGGCTGGCGTTGCGGGTACTGGGGCCATCGCCGCTGGCGGAGCCATCGCCGCTGGGGTTCGCGCGGCTGGCATCATCGCCGCCATTGGAGCCACCGCCGCCGGGGTTCGAGGGGTTACCGCTGGTAGCAGCCTAAACTGGAGTTTCTGGAACGGCCCCTCCGCGGGGCCGTTCTTTTTACATTGAAATCTGCGCAACTAAACTGATCTTGATTGCCCGAATGTTTCCGCCGGGGCGATTGCGCAAGCCTTCCGGCGCCTCCGCGGGAACGGAGCTGCGGACTCCCCGGCATTTCCCGCGGCATCGATTTTTTCACGCGCTCGAAAGCAGGAATCCGCGCGCAATGACGGTGCAATGGTTTGCTGGAACGGGTCCAGATTAATGAAAATGTGAAAAGTCGTGCCAGCCACTGGAAAACCGGATTCGCCGGCATATATTCCATCTTGCCTTGGAAAGGAGCGGCAACTCACAAGGAACTGCTGATGAAGAAGTATTTGCTTGCGGTGGCCATCGCCTCCGGCGCGTTTATGAGCCTATCCGCGCAAGCAGCCCCCGTTCCGTCCGCTGCGTCGGGGCTCCAAGGCCAAGTGACCGGGGATATCGTGAAGGTCTGGCACTGCCGCCCCTGGAGCGGCGGCTGGCATTGTGGGCGCTGGGGCCATCACCGCTGGCGGAGCCATCGCCGCTGGGGCTCTGGCCGGGGCTGGCACGGCCGGCACCGTAGCCATTGGCGCTGGGGTTCCCGGGGCTGGTAGCAGCCTGAATGGAGTGTCCGGAACGGCCCCCCCCTCGCGGGGCCGTTCTTTTTAAAAACGGAATTTATGCGCGGTTACACTTTTTGAGCGGTAGAATTCATTTCTGCCGTAAATATAATCCGCCGTCCGGGGATGGTGCGAGGAAAAGGATTACCCATGAAGAAGTGTATACTAACGGTTGTACTCGCTTCCGGCGTACTTTGGGGTCTGCCAGCTTCGGCCGCCCCGCTTGGCGGCGGCATTCCGGGCCTTCAGGATCAGGTGCGGGCGGAAACGGTGCAGGTGTACCACTGCCGTCCCTGGAGCGCCGGCTGGGATTGCGCGCGCGGCGGCGATTACGGCGGCCACCTGCGCTATTATAGCAATCGCCGCCAGGGCTCTAGCGACGGGTACAGCGGCGGCTACAACAGCAGGCGGAGCTACGGCCGCTACCGCTATTGGGGGCCGCGGTCCGGCGATTCGGATGAATGGAGAGACTACCACTCCCGCTACATGAGCCATCAGCGATACGACTCGTGGAAGCGCGCTTTCTAGCATTTTGAACGGCCCCGATGGGGCCGTTTTATTAAGACTTTGCAATGTATACGTCTGAGCTTTCATAACAGTGGAATTCCCCGCGCCAATCGATATAGTCGGATGGTCGAGGAAAGGGACGCACAAAAGGTCAGTTGATGAAAAAGTATTTACTTGCGGTCGCAATCGCATCTGGCGCGCTCATTAGTCTGCCGGCTCTGGCTGCTCCGCTGACCGCCAGTTCCGGTCTTCAGGAACAGGTTCAAAGCAGCGCCGTTGAAGTCGCACACTGCCGCTATTGGAGCGGTGGCTGGCATTGCGGCCGCGACAGGCATTCGCGCCATTGGAGCCATCGCCGCCACGGTTCGGGATGGGGCAGGGATCACTCCCGCCACCGGAGCCATCGGCGCCACGGCTCCTGGGGCCGCTAGCACGTCAAATGGCCCCCGGAAGGGGGCCATTTAGCTTGAGCCTTTTCATTCTTCGCAAGCGGCCTGTCCGGAGCACGCCAATTACGGCTGACCGCCGGTTTGCGGCTCCAGGCACACGCCGTTAAGGCATTCGGGCATTTTATTTATATTGACGGCTGGGCGGATTTGACATCGCAAGGGGGCTGTGCAACTTGGCGGGCAGTCCAGGCCGCATCCCACTGCGGCGCACCCCATCTGGCGGCGTGATGAGTAAACCGGAAATGAAGTCCGTAAGCCCCGATCACAAGAATGCGTATTGGATCATGCGGCGCCTGTGGCGGGAGCACGTCCGGGGCTATTGGCCGCAGCTTTTGCTGGCCCTCCTCCTGCTTTCCCTGCTTGCCGCGACGGCCGGCGCATACCCCCTCATCATCAAATACTCCTTTGAATCGCTTTCGGGCGGCGACACCACCTTCCTCTGGTGGATCATGGGGATCATCGTTGCGGTGACGGGCCTCAAGGGAGGGATCGACTATCTGCAGGCTATCGTGACGAGCCGGATCAGCATCAATCTCGGGCTCGACATGCAGAAGCGGCTGTTCGCGCATATTCTGCGCGCCGATTTCGAGCGCCTGGCGCGCGAGCCGCCGGGGCAGTTTCTGTCGCGCATCGGCAACGACCTCGGCAGCATCCAGACGGCGATCACGGCCGTGTTCACGACAGCGATCAGGGATGCGCTGACCGTGGCCGCGCTGGCCGCCTCGATGTTCTACATCGATTGGGTAATGTCGCTGGCCGTGGTGGCGCTTTATCCGCTGGCGGTGCTGCCCATATCGAGCATAGGCCGGGCGATCCGCAAGAACGCATACCGGACCGCGCAGCAGACGGGGAATTCGACCTCCGTTCTCGTTGAGCACCTTTCTTCGCCGCGGCTGATCAAGACCTTCCGGCTTGAGAACTACGCTATCGTGAAAATGAACAGCGAGTTCGAGAGGGTGGCCCGGCTCCGCCTCAAGACGGTGCGGATACGCTCCGCGCTGAACCCCATATTGGAGGTTTTTGGGGGCGTGGCCGTCGCGGCGGTGATCGGCTTCGCGGCATACCGGATTGCGCACGGGAACAAGACCGTCGGCGATTTCACCGGGTTCGTGAGCGCGCTCCTGATGATGGCGCAGCCGATACGCGCGTTCGGCTCCTTGAACAACCGGGTTCAGGAAGGGCTGGCCTCGGCCGAGCGCTACTACGAGGTGTTGAGCCAAAACCCCGTCATCGTCAGCGCGCCGGATGCGAAGCCGCTTGCGAATGTTAACGGAGCTATCGAGTTCGACAGCGTCTGCTTCGCCTATGCGAGCGGCGAGCGCGAAGCGGTGCGGAATTTCTCGCTCTCGGTGCGGCCCGGCACAACGGTGGCGCTGGTCGGACGCAGCGGTGCGGGAAAGTCTACGATTTTCAACCTCGTGCCCCGGCTTTACGATCCGCAGGCGGGCACCGTCAGGATCGGCGGGCAGGACATCAAGGGCGTCACTGTTGAATCGCTCCGGGACACGATGGCGCTGGTCAGCCAGGACATCACCCTGTTCGACGACACCATAGAGGCCAACATAGCGCTCGGCCGGCTGAACGCCACGCGCGAGGAAATCGAGGCCGCCGCGAAGGCCGCCGCCGCGCACGAGTTCATCGAAAAGCTGCCCGAGGGTTACGGGACCATGATCGGGGACCGGGGGCTGCGCCTTTCCGGAGGGCAGAAGCAGCGCGTGGCACTGGCGCGCGCGATCCTTCGCAACGCGCCCATTCTCCTGCTAGACGAGGCCACGAGCGCGCTGGACGCGGAATCGGAGCGGCTGGTGCAGCAAGCGCTTGCTGCGTTCAGCCAGTCGCGTACGACGCTTGTGATCGCGCACAGGCTCGCGACGGTGAAGAACGCGGACACGATCTGCGTGATGGAGGACGGTGAGATCGTGGAAACCGGCGCCCACGCCGAATTGCTGGCGCAGGACGGGATCTATGCGCAGCTTTGCAAGTCGCAGGCGCTGCTGCCGGGCGAGAGCGGGGCTCCGTCCGGCGCGGTGGTGGAGGAAGCGGCCGCCTGATATCAAAGCTTGTTACAGAGGTTGCAGGGCTCCCCGTTATCCGGTCCTTCTCCCCGAGGGGAGAAGGGAAGCCCGAACTCTCGCCGAGGGTAATTCGAGGGTCCTCTCTCCCCGCGGGAAGAGAGATAGAGTGAGGGGGGACTTCGCAAACCCTTTGGCCAGCCCCCATACAGCTGCTACTCGCGCTGCAAGGCGCGGTTGACCAACACGTTCGCCCAGCCCCGGCTGCGGAAGGTGCGCTTGATTTCGGCCGGATCGTAGCGCGTTTCGAGCCATTCGAAGAACGTCATGGGCTCGGCCTCGTTGTCGGCCATATACCGCTCGAAGAGATGGTCCAGCACACCGGTATCCGATTGCCGGATGTGGCCGAATTTGAGGCTGAGCTGCTTCATGGCCTCGGCGATGGGCTTGCCCTCCTTCATATACATGAAGAAGGCGCTCATCAGGCCCGCGCGGTCAGCGCCGGACTTGCAGTGGAAGAGGATCGGATATTCAAGTTCGTTGAAGAGCTTGTGGGCCTCGTGAATGGCCTCGACCGGGGGGACCATGCGTGAGCGGAACAGGTGGAAATTTACGAGCTTGATGCCGTGGCGGCGGCAGGCCTCGACCTCCAGGCGGTAGCTGCCGCAATTGCGCTCGCCGCGCAGGTTGACGATGGTCTTGATGCCCATGCGCGCGAGGCGGGCGATGTGGCGGGGGCCCGGCTGGGCGGAGCGGTACACGCCGGGCGCGATCTCGTGCCGGTTGAGGTAGACCGCGCGGAAGACGTGGTGGTCCACGAAATAAAGATCGAAATAATCCAGCGCCCGCTTGGCCCAGCGCGGGGCTCGTGCGTCGGCCCGGGCGCGGAAGCCCCTGTATTTTGCCGACAGCGCTTTCGAATAGGGCTTCGTGAAGCGCTTGGCGTAGGCGAAAGGGTTTAGGTTCATTAAAGCCGCGATGCCAAACCTTGGGGGCGGAAATCCGCATGACAGCGGATGTACCAAGCGCCCGGTTTTCTGGCAAGCAGGCTTTTCCGCGCTCAGTTGAGGACGAATTGCCCGCTCGCGTACCGGAACTCGGCCGGGTCGATGAGGCGCTTGCTCGTCACCAGGACGCGGTGCACCTTGCCGTCGAGATTGCCGTTCCAGAACTCCAGGAAACCCAGGAGCTTGGGAAAGCGCGGCGCCAGGTCGTAGTCCTGCCAGATGTAGGATTGCAGCAGGGCGGGATGGTCGGGCAAGTGGTAGAGAATCTCCGCCGTGGTGAGGCCGTAGCCCCTGAGCTGAGCGATGAAGTCCTTGTCTGCCATGGGCACCGTCCTTTCCGGAGCGCGGGCGCGCCTGGTGGCCATGATACCGCAAAGGCGGGACGGGATGCAAAAATATTCGCGGAATCAATGCGATAGCAGCCGTGGTGGTCTGCTGCTGCCAGATTGCGGGCACGCAAAGATGGGGCGGGGCACAGAACCGGCGGGCCTTCCCGCGCCGGATAAAAAATAGCGGGGGTTAACGGCGCCGGGACTTTCGAAACGCAGCGTTCCGGCGGAAACTGCCAGGGATCGCTGGCGCAAGTGCTCTGGAGCCATCCACTGGGGGCTATCGTTGGAAGAGCGTGAGCAGAGGGAGGGGGTTGCTCACGCTCTCAGGGCTGGAAAGGGGGGTTACCTGCCCAGATGGTAGTTCACACCGACGCGGACGGTGCCGCCGTACATCCCGGCGATTCACGCGCCCGCTGAGCCGCCGCCAGCCCAGCCGGCAAGCTCGCGGGCGGCGATCACGGAGAGCGCGGCGATACCGGGCGCGGAATCGTTGAGGCAGGGCAGCACGGCGTAGCGCTCGCCGCCATGCTCGCGGAAGGCTTCGCCCCCCCGGATCGCCATCTCCTCCAGCGTCTCGATGCAATCGGCGGCGAAACCCGGCGTGATCACCGCGAGCCGCTTAACGCCGCTTTGGGCAAGCTCCGCGATGGTCTCAGCGGTATAGGGCTTGAGCCATTCCGCGCGGCCGAAGCGCGACTGGAAGGTAAGCCGCAGCCGCTCCTCCGGCCACCCCAGCGCCTCGCGCAAAAGCCGTGTGGTTTTGACGCAATGGCAGTAATAAGGGTCGCCCTTTTCGAAATAGGCCCGCGGCAGGCCGTGGAAGGAGGCGATGACAAGCTCCGGCTCGAAATCGAGGGCTTCAAGCCCCTCGCGCGTGGAGGCGGCCAGCGCTTCGATATAGGCGGGATCGTCATAATAGGGCGGCGCCACGCGGATGGCCGGCTGCCAGCGCATCTCTTTCAGCGCGTCGAAGGCCTTGTCGCAGGCGGTCGCGGTGGTTGCCGCCGAGTACTGCGGATAGAGCGGGAACAGGAGGATACGCTCGCAGCCTTCGCGCTGCAGCGCTTCGAGGCGGGACTTGATGCTAGGATTGCCATAGCGCATGGCCCAATCCACGTGGATGCGCGGGTCTTGCGCGAATTGCGCCGCGATCTTCTCCGCCTGGGCCCGCGTGATGGTGCGCAGCGGCGACTCATTGCGCTCCTTGTTCCAAATCAGCCGGTAAGCCTTGCCGGACTTGAAGGGGCGCCGCGTCAGCACGATGCCGTTCAGCACGAACCACCAGACGGCCCGGTTGACCTCGATCACGCGGGCGTCGGACAAAAACTCCTTCAGATAGCGGCGCATCGCCCTGTAGCCGGCATCGTCCGGCGTGCCGAGGTTGATAAGCAGCACGCCAATCCGGCCATGCTTCACGGGCGGGTGCCTGGGCGGCATCGCGGAGGGCGCGCTCGCGGGCGCAAAGCGATCCGGCGTTCCGTTCATGTGCTGCCGCCTCCCAATCCAGCCGGCCTCAAGTTTCATCCTTTCAGATAGACGATAACAAAGCGCTTGCAAACCGCGGCTTGAAGGCCCCAACACCGGGCCGCCGCGTTGCCGGATGGAGCGGACCGCAGGCCGGCGAGGCGCCCACGACGCACAGCGCCGGAGCTCTTGCGGTCCCAAGCGCGCTTATGCGGGCTTGCATTTCCGGTTCCTAAGTCTCAATACAATTTTATTCGATAAATCTTCAGCACAGTCCGGTGGTAAATGTTTAGGGGTGAGCTAGCGGCGCGAGGCCGTAACGGATAGACAGGGCGCGCCCTGGCAAACAGCGGGGAGTTTGCAGCAATGGAAAATGGCATACCGCGGCGTTCCAGAATTATCGGCCTGGCCGCCATCGTCGTTGGCCTTTTGGCGCTGCTTGCGGTGGCGATCCCGCAATGGGTTATGCCGCAGCCCGAAACGGCTCCCATAGAGAGGCATTTTAGCCTGAAAGAACGCCTCGGTGACCTGAAGGAGCGCCTTATCGAGAACCTCAGGAAGATTGGCCGCAAGAACCCAAGGGAGTCTGCCGAGCCGATGGGCTTGGAGCAGCGCTTCCCTCTTTTCGCAATCCTTTTGGCTCTAGCCGCTGTCGTGCTGGCGACAGCGTCCATTGTCTGTGGAGAGGAGCCGTTTTTCGGGGGCGTCGCCGTGGTCCTCGGGGTTGGCGCAATCGCCTTTCAGCTAACGATTCTGTTCGGCGCCGGGGTGGCCGCAATCCTGCTTCTATACGCGGCTTTGGGGGGACCAGACGGCGCGGTGACATTGGCGATCGTCGCCGTCTGCGCAATCGTGGTGGTGGCGGCGCTGGCGATTTTGGGAGTGGGGCCGTTTTCGACGCCGCTCCTGATTACCGTGGCCGTTGTGATTCTTACCAGGAGTCTGCTGGCCGGGCGGTCTTCGTAGGCGGCAAATCCACCCGCAGCCCTTGGCTGACCGCCACATGGCCGCCTTCCCTTCTCCACGCGAACTTCATCCGGGGAGGCTGCGCGGCGGCCGGGATGGCGCGGGTTATTCCGCGGCGGAGCGGGCGGCCTCGCGGTTGTGGTAAGCGTCGATGCGCGCCTCGATCTCATGCCGGAAATGCCGGATCAGCCCCTGTACCGGCCAGGCCGCGGCATCGCCCAGCGCGCAAATCGTGTGCCCCTCGATCTGCTTGGAGATATCCCAGAGCTGGTCGATCTCGGCATGTTCGGCGCGGCCTTCCACCATGCGCTCCAGAATGCGCCACATCCAGCCCGTGCCTTCGCGGCAGGGCGTGCACTGGCCGCAGCTCTCGTGCTTGTAGAAGTAGGAGAGGCGCGCGATGGCCTTCACGATGTCGGTGGACTTGTCCATGACGATCACGCCGGCGGTGCCAAGCCCGGAGCCCACGGCCTTGAGGCTGTCGAAGTCCATGCCGAGGTCCTGGCACATGTGCGCGGGCACGCAGGGAACCGACGAGCCGCCGGGGATGACAGCGAGCAGATTGTCCCAGCCGCCGCGCACGCCGCCGGCGTGTTTCTCGATCAGCTCGCGGAGCGGGATGCCCATCTCCTCTTCCACATTGCACGGCTCGTTCACGTGGCCGGAGATGCAGAAGAGCTTTGTGCCGGTGTTGTTGGGCTTGCCGAGGCTCGCGAACCAGGACCCGCCCCGGCGCAGGATATCGGGCACCACAGCGATGGACTCGACGTTGTTCACGGTCGTCGGCGCGCCCCAAACGCCGGCATTGGCCGGGAAGGGCGGCTTCAGGCGCGGCTGGCCCTTTTTGCCTTCGAGGCTTTCGAGCTGCGCGGTCTCCTCGCCGCAGATGTACGCGCCGGCGCCATGGTGGATATGGAAATCGAAATCCCAGCCATGCACGTTGTTCTTGCCGATGAGCTTGGCTTCATAGGCCTCGTCCACGGCAGCCTGCAAGCGCTCGCGCTCGCGGATGAACTCGCCGCGGATATAGATGTAAGCCGTGTTCGCCCGCATCGCGAAGGAGGCCAGCAGCGCGCCTTCGATGAGGAGGTGCGGATCGTGGCGCAGGATCTCGCGGTCCTTGCAGGTGCCGGGCTCGGACTCGTCGCCGTTGATCACGAGGTAATGCGGCCGCTTGTCCGGCTTTTTGGGCATGAACGACCATTTGAGGCCCGTGCCGAAGCCGGCGCCGCCGCGCCCGCGAAGCCCGCTCGCCTTCACCTCCTCGATAATCCAGTCCTGGCCCTTCTCCATGATGGCCTTGGTATCGCGCCAGGCGCCGCGCTCGCGCGCGCCCTTGAGCCCGGAATCGTGGAGGCCGTAGAGGTTCCTGAAAATGCGGTCCTTATCGCTCAGCATGTGTTAAACCTTTGCCCTCATTCACAGTCTTGGCCGCACGTTTGTTTCGAAGAACTCCGGCAGCTTCGGCAGATACGATACCAGCGCGTCTCCGACGGTTAAGGCCGCGGGGCCTGTCAGGCTTTTGGTGCGGAGCACTTCCTGCAAGGCCGGATTGATTTGTATCGCGGCGGTGCTTCCGGCTCCAACCGCGAATAACGCCAAAGCGGCGGCGAACAGAACGCCAAACATCCGCCCGAGAATCGACCTTGGTCCTGGCACGAGCCAAATTACCGACACAACAAGGCTCACTGTCGTGGCGGCGATAAGCACGCTCGCATACTGCATGGATTGCGGCGGCAGCGAATCCAGCGGATTGGCTCCCGACGTGACGGCCATGAGCGCCAGGGCGAGAAACGGCGCGGCGAGGGCCAGAAGCATAAGAATAAGCTTAAAAAGGCCGGCCAGCGTACCCACAATGATTGCGAACGCAAATGCCAATCCCACGATCATGTCAAATGTCAGAGGACTGTTCATCGCTTTACCATCCGTATCCCGTTGCCAAGCGCCCGTCTTTTAGCCGCGCAATAAGCATCAGGCGCCGTCTTTGGATTTGACCGCGCCGGCCGGCGTCCCGGAATAAAGCCCGGGATCGGTCAGCGTGGTGGGGCCGCTCGCGGGCGCCGAGAACTGGCGGCCGGTTTGCGAGCCGGGCTTCGGCTCGCGGCCGCGCTTGAACCCGTCCAGCATCGCCTCGAAGCTTTCGGGCGTCAGGTCCTCGTAGTAATCCTTGTTGATCTGGACCATCGGCGCATTCACGCACGCGCCCATGCACTCGACCTCGACCCAGGAGAACTGGCCTTCCGGCGACAGCTGGCCCTCCTGCCCGATAACGCGCTTGCAGACCTTCTTGATGTCCTCCGAGCCGCGCAACATGCAAGGCGTGGTCCCGCAGAGCTGGATGTGGTAGCGGCCGACCGGCGACAGGTTGAACATGGTGTAGAAGGTCGCGATCTCCAGCACCCGGATGTGGGCCATGCCGAGCATGTCGGCCACATAGCGGATCGCGGGCTCGGGCAGCCACTGGTCATGCTGCTCCTGCGCGCGCCACAGCAGCGGAATCACCGCGGCCTGCTGCCGGCCTTCCGGATATTTCGCGAGCTGCTGCTTGGCCCATGCGAGGTTCTCTGGCGTGAACTCGAAATCTTTAGGCTGGTTGGGATCGAGACGGCGGACGGACATGCTGTGCTCTCAGTGAATGTTCGTGTTGGTGATAACCCAGATGGAAACCCGCTGCTAGAGGCTAAGAGCACGCCTAGCACGGGCCGGGCTGAAAACCGGTTGTTGAGTGTCCCGCGGCCCCTCCCTCACCGGCGCCGCGCTTAAGGAAACGCACTTTTGCTTTTGACTTAACTTGGAAAGCGGTAACCCGCAAGGGCGATCAGCCGCCGGCTGTGGCGCTTCCGGCGTGGCGATGTTATATATCCGGTATGCAAACGCTGCCTAGCCATAAGATGACTGTTGACGAGTTTTTGCCTTGGGCGGAAGCGCAGGAGCGCGGGAATTACGAACTGCACGAGGGCGAGGTAATAGCAATGTCGCCCGAACGCGCCATACATTGGAAGGTCAAGTTCAACGTAGCTTTTGCCCTGCGCAATGCAATTGTGGCGGCCGGTCTAAAATGCCACGCGGTGCCGGATGGGGCGACGGTAAGGATCTCTCAGCACACCGCGTTCGAACCCGACGCGCTAGTTTATTGCGGTGAGGAGGTGGCGGGCGATTCGCTTGAGGCGCCAAACCCGGTGATCGTGGTGGAAGTGCTTTCGCCCGGAACGCAAGTGACGGATTTGCGGGACAAGCTCCGGGGCTATTTCACCGTTCCCAGCGTGCATCACTATCTCATCGTGGACCCGGAAAAGCAGATGGTGATCCATCATGCGCGCGGGGAAGGCGACGCGCTCAAAACCAGGCTCGTCAGCGCGGGCGAGTTGCGTCTCGATCCGCCCGGCCTGACGGTAACCATTCCCTCATTCTTCGAATAGCACGCGCTGGCAACGACTTGCGCCGCCGCAGCTGCAGGAATAGCCTTGGCGCTTGCCGGGAGTATGGGCAGCGGTTTCATAACTGGCGGGCAATTGCTCATGAGCAAAGTCATCGTCATTCATCCGTCGATTGTGGAAGCTGGCGGCATTGTCAATGCGGCCATCTTCTATGCCGCGGCCCTGATCGCTTCCGGTACGCCGGCCGAAATCTGGACGGCCTCGAAACCACTGGCTGAGAAAGCCGCCAAACTCTCGATCCCGGTGTTCTATCACAGCTGGCTGCGGAACGCCGACCTTGCGATTTTGCATCCCAAGATCGTTGCGAGGGCCCTCCGTGTGCGTAAAGTGGCGGCTGCCGCCATCCATCAGGGCGGGAAACTGTGGCTCTTCGGGCGTATATGGCTGCACGGCGTCGAAGAAAGCGTAGTGTTTCATAACCGCAAGATTGGCCAAAGGCGGCTGTTCCGCCGCTGGCTTGCCGTATCGGAAGCAGGCCGGGCCGAGCTTGAGGCCCATGCGGCAAAGCATGGCCTGAAACGGACGATCCGCAAGATCAATAACGGCCCGCTGCCTGAGGCCGCCGTATCCGCTCCGCGCGAGCGCCAAGGGATCGCAAGAATCGGTTGCATGGGCAATTTCGGGCGCAAAAAGGCCATCGATGTCCTGGTCAGGGCCTTCGCCAAGCTTGCGGGGCGGGGATACGCCGTTGAGCTGGTGCTCGCGGGAGACGGGCCGGAACGGGCGGCTTGCGAGGCGCTCGCGCAGGAATTGGGCGTTGCGGACCGCATCTCCTGGCCGGGCTGGCTCACGGATACGGGCGCCTTCTACGGCGGTATCGACCTGTTTTGCCTGCCTTCGATAGACGAGCCTTTTGGCATCGTCGTCACGGAAGCCATGCAGGCGGGCTTGCCCGTTGCCGCGACAGCCACCTTCGGCCCAAGGGAAATTGTCATTCCGGGCGAAACGGGCTGGCTCGTGCCGCCCGGCGACGCGGACGCGCTTGCGGATGCGCTCGAAGAAGCCGTCAAGCACCCGGAAAGAGCACGCGCCTATGGCTTGGCCGGGCGCGCGCGGTTCGAGAGTACTTACTCGCTGACGGCCGCGGGCAAGCGGTTGCGGGAAGCCCTGGACATCTGATCCGGGCTGCCGGTTCCGCGCCGGAGCCTACCACGAAAATAGTCTTTCGAGCAGGTTGCCGCGGCGTCTGCGCGGCTTGTACGGCGGCGGCCCGGCTTGCGCCTGCTGCCTAAGAGCGGGGTCGTCGATGGCGCTCAGATACTGCGACTGCCGGCTCGCCGGACGGGCGTTCGCCTGCGGGCGCATCCAGGGCGGCAGATAGGAATGGTCGTCCGGCGGCGGCGTCTTCGCCCTCGGCGCGTCCTGCGCCGCGGCTCCGCAAGCGAGAAGGGTGGACAGCGCAAGAACGGCAATCGGCGCCGTCATTCGGGTACGACGATACATTCAACCTCCCGCAATACCGGGTGAGCGAGGCCGCCGGCATATCCAGCGGCCCGCGGCGCCCGTATGCGCACGAACCATGCAGCGCCTTTTCTTCTATCTATTTGGACGGAATTGGCGCCGGTGCCTAGAGCCTTAGCGTGAGTTCACACGAATAGGTTCAAACGCTAGTGCCGGTTTTTCCGGATAGTGCGCGAATGCGGCTTTTTCCGGAACCGGGCCTGCGCGGCTCAAGGCGGGCGGGCCGGCCAGCCGCCCTAAGGGCTCGATGCGAAATAAGCGCGTCAGATTGCACAGGATTTTTGTCCGTCCGCCAAGCGCGGAAAGGTGCGCATACCCAGGGTATGTAAGCCTTTCCGTAACGCGGCGGACGGACAAAAAGACACACAAGGTGGCGCGTTTATTTCGCATCGGGCCCTTAGCGTCTGATGAAGTTCAGGGAATCCCAGAAGCTGGCCTTGTGCCGCGCGCGCTGCTTGGCCATCCGCTGTCCAACGGCGTCGAAGATTTGCGCAAAGCGCTGGGCGCGCTCCCTTCGCACATTGCGGTCCATGATCCCGTCGATTTTGGCGAGAAGCTGTTCGCCCGTCTTGCGTGCCACGACCGGGTTGCGCGTGTAGCCCCCGCGCTGGAAAAAGTTGGACGTGGGCATCTTCTTACCGACGGGGTGCATCATCTCGAAGCCGCTCGCGGGCCCAGCGAGGTTCATCAGCTCAAGCTGCCCGCCCGTGAGCCCGGTCTTGCCTTTGCTGGCGGCGTAGTCCGCAATGCTTTTAAGCTTGACGACCTGCAGCCACGGGCCGATGTCCCCGTCGAGATTCAAGGCGTGCATCCCAATGCCCTTGGGCGTCTTCGCGTAGGCGACATGGGCGGACCAGCTACGGTGAACCTTATGCGCGTCGGCAACCATGCGTCTCAGAATCGCGGCCTTGGCGCGCAATCTCGCGGCCCTGGCATAGGAAACGCCGTCCTCCTCCGCTTTGCGCTCCAGCCTCGCCGCGAATTCCTCGCCCTGCTTGCGAACCTGCTCGATGGTGTTGGCGGCGAGCAATTGCGCATAGCCGAGCGCGGTCGAGATGGCGCGGCGCGTCCTGCGGTTGTATCCGGACTGCAAATCGTAAGTGCCCTTGCCACCGGTCTCAAGCGCGTAAAGGCGGACGACCTGATCGCGCGTAAGGCCCAGCTTGAGGGCCTCCATCGCGTAGGAGATCATGAAGCCGTCCTCGTCCACCCGGTCGGGCTTGAAGCCGTAGACTTTCTCCGCATAATGGAGAAAATCGTCGACGATTGGCACGCGCTCCCTGGGCTTCACGGGCCGGCGCGGCGGCTTGGGCAGCTTCGCCATGATGGCGGCGGGCCGCTTGGGCCCTTTGTAAACCGGCGGCTGCCGGGTGACATAATCGGCCTTGCCGATGGCCTTACCCGCCGCGAACTTCGCTCTGCGCTTTTTGCGCTTCCGCCTGACCTGGTGCCAATACCGGCTGGTGCGCCGCTGAAATGCGCGGCGCGCGGCCTGGTAAGCCTTGAGCGTTGCCCGTTCCTGCGGCGTGAGCTTGGCGATTGCTCTTTGCAGCGGCGTTTCTGGCCGGTGCGCGCGCGCTTCGCAAGATTGCAGAGGCGCGATCGCTGTCAGACACACCGCCGCAATCAGGATGATAAGGCGTTTCAACATGCGCGCACTCTACCGGAAAGGAGGCTAGGGGACAGCCCCAAAATTGAACCTATGCGTGTTTTGCCGGTTTGGGCTGACCGAAGGCTTAACCGATTGCCCTGAGGTTTCCGCCGGAGCGATTATGCACATCTTTGGATGCCTCCGCGGCCGTCATTCATGCGAAACCCGTCCTCGCGATCCATACCAGCGGAAACACCGGGGCAATCTGGAAGGCAAAGGACAAGCGTAAAAATAGGTGCTGCGGAAAAGCCCCCTCGCTCTGTCTCTCTCCCAAAGGAGAGAGAGGGCCTTCGTACTACCGGCGCGGGCAATTCGGGCGTCCCTTCCCCCCCAAGGAACAGGACAGGATGAGCAGGGGTAATTTTTTGGCCTGTGCTCAAGACCGCGCCGCATACTCCGGCAGGTTGCATTCCGGGAAAATCGCGGTTGCGGGAGCCAGGTACATTACGGGAAGCTTAAATCCCAGGCTGCGCACAGGTCCGCCACATTTCTGACGCGCCGGTGCGGCAACGCGTTGGCGGAGCAGATTCGACCGGCGCGGGCCGGCGATCGGGAACCGGGTGCATTTTTTGCGCGGCATCATCGCAAGTTTCTGGACATGAAACTCTTAAGACGCCTGTATGGGCGTGTGGCCGGCATTTTGACGCGGCAGCCGTCATCGCGGGGCGGCACTGGCCGCTATGGCGGCCCAGGCCAGGGGGATAGCCTTGGCTTTGGGTGGCACGGCTTCGCCCGCAATGACGGAACTGGCTGGGGCCGCGCGCGGTTTGCGGGAGCGCGGGCGGCGGGGGGGTGCCTTGCCGCGGCGCTCGCGCTTGCCGGGTGTGCCGGCTTCGGCACGAGGAATGCGCCCATAAACGCCGCGCTGACCGGCGGTGTGGCGCTGGCCGATGGCGCATCTTCAGGGCCGCTCGCGCAGGACACGGCCGAGACGGCCATCGGGCTGTCTTTCTCGGGCGGCGGCACGCGAGCGAGCGCATTCGCCTTCGGCGTGCTGCGGGAGCTTGCCAAGACCAGGAAGATCTCGCGAAATGGAGGGCGCGCGCCGCTTATCGACCGCGTCACGCTCGTCTCCGGCGTGTCCGGCGGCTCCGTCACGGCGGCCTATTTCGCCTTGCGCGGAAGCGATATGCTGGGCGATTTCAGGCAAAAGTTCCTTGTGCGGGATGTGGAGGCGACGCTCAGCACCTCGGTCAATGTCACGAACCTGATGCTGATGGCCAAGGGCGGCGTTAACGACCGCAGCGGCCTGCCAACCTGGCTCGACGAGAACCTCTTTCACGGCGCGACTTACGCCGATGTACTGAAACCCGGCCATCCGCAGCTTTGGATCAACGCGTCCGACATCTTCAACCGGACGACGTTCATCTACAACACGGTGAACTTCGGCGCGCTTTGCAGCGATCTGCGGCGCTATCCCCTGTCCGAGGCGGTTGCGGCCTCGGCGGCTGTGCCGCTGGTCTTCAGGCCCATCGTAATCCAAAACTTCGCGGACACCTGCAGGTTCAACGAGCCCGATTGGGTCCATTCCGCAAGCAGGCCCGGCGCGCCCGCGATTCTGCGCGCGTCGGCCGCCGCGATCCAGCGCTACCGCGAGAAACGGGACGTGAAGTTCGTGAAGCTGCTCGACGGCGGTATGACGGACAATCTGGGCTTGAGCGGGCTGCTGCTTGAGCTGGCGGCGGCAACGAAGCCCTACGAGCCGCTAACGCCCCGCCAGGCGGTCAATCTAAAGCGCTTCCTGTTCATCGTGGTGGACGCCGGCCGGCCGCCCGGAGGCGATCTCGCGAAGAACGCCGATTCGCCGAAGCTTATGGAATTGATCCAGGCCGTTTCGGACACGGCGGTGGACGCCAATGTGCGCGCGGCCTACGACGCCTTCGTGGCCGAGATGGAAAAGTGGCGCGAGCGGCTCATCCACTACCGCTGCGGGCTGACGCCGCCCGAGGTTGTGGCGCTCAGGGGCTCGGTGGAGGGCTGGAACTGCCGCGAGCTGTCGCTGCAGGTCGCCAAGGTCAGCTTCGAGGCGATGCGCGAGCCAAGCGTCAAGGCCCGGCTTGACAAGATTCCGACGCGCTTCAAGCTGCCGAAGGACGATGTCGATCTCTTGATTTCTGCGGCCGGCAGCCTGCTCCGGCAGAACCGCAGCTACAAAGAATTCCTGGCCACGTTTTAAGTTGAAAACCGCCGGACAGGTGCGGCATTACTACTTATAACTCAGATCGCAGCCAGTATGCAACCGCAAGTACTTCAGCTTTCGTTAGAAATTTCCAATTTTGCCATAGTTTGGCACCGGCTGCCCGGCTAAGCCACCGGCAAACTTTTGCTGGGGGTTCCAATGTCTCTTCGATGGCTTGCTTTGGCTCTTCTTGTATTCCTGGGTTTGAGCCAGCCCGCACTGTCCCAATCCACCGGCCCGGCGGCGGCCGCGCCTCAGGCAGCCACGAGCCAGGAGATGCGGGAGCAGGAGATGAAAGCCGCCTTCATGCAAGGGTTGAAGGCGGCCACCCCAGGCAAGGCGGATGTCCCGCTGCTTAGCCAAGCTTTGCTGCACCTGCCGCGGAACTACATATTCATCCCGCAGCCGCACGCCGCGCGGATCATGCGCGCGCTTGGAAACACCGCGAGCCGTTCGCTGGTGGGCCTGATCTTCCCCATGTCGGGACCGCAGGAGTGGTTCGCCGAGATCAAGTATATCGAGTCGGGCTATGTGAAGGACGGCGAGGCCAAGGACTGGAAGGCGGATGCTCTCCTGGAGAGCTTGCGCGAAGGAACCGAGGAGGCCAACAAGGATCGCGCAGCGCGGGGCTTCCCGCAGGTCGAAGTGGTGGGCTGGGCCGAGCCGCCTGCCTACGATGCCAAGACGCACAGGCTGGTTTGGGCCGCCACCAATCGCGAGAAGAATGTGCCGGACAGCACGCTCGGCGTGAACTACAACACCTATGCGCTTGGCCGCGAAGGTTATTTCACCCTCAACCTGCTGACGGACGCCGATAAGCTCCGCGATCACAAGAAGCATTCGGCCACGCTGCTCGCGGCGCTGGAGTACAAAAAGGGCAAGGCCTATACGGACTTCGATTCCAGCACTGACCGCGTGGCGGCCTACGGCATCACCGCGCTTGTGGCGGGCGTGGCCGCGAAGAAGCTGGGCCTGTTCGCGGTGATCGCCGCGTTCCTCGCCAAGGGCGCCAAGTTTCTGATCATTGCGGGCGCCGCTTTGCTTATGGGGTTGAAGCGGCTGTTCACGGGGCGCAAAGACCCATCCGCTTGATAAGTTCCGGTCAGTAATGAACAATCGGGGCGCGCGGCGGATTTCCCCTTCGCCGTGCGTTCTCTTTTGGCGCTTCGCCATTGAGACTGCCGGGTTGCGATTTTGCCGCAGGGCGGCCGCTCGCAGTATTAGAAACATGCGTTGATTGTTTTAGTTAGTTAGGAGAAGATGAGCGGGATACTGGTATTTTAGGTTTGTTGCGTGCCGGGGGCTGCATGAACGGTGATGGGCCGGATAATCAGACGCTTACGCTGGAATCCTTCAGAATCGAGGGGCGAGGCACGCCGAATAGCCTGGAAGAGGCCGAGGAGAAACTCTACGAGGCGGTGCAATACCCCTGGCGCAAATGCCAGCTCCCGTCAGGCCTGCCCGCCGGGCGGACAGCCAGCAACATCGTTCGCGCCGGCTTCCTACGCTTTCTGGTGCTCGAAGGCGATGGCCGCTCCTTCGTGCACGAAAAGGGCGTGCACCTCGACGGCGCCTTCATCGAGGGAAATCTCGACTTCCACGGCTGCGAGATCAAGCGCCCCCTGTTCCTGACCAACTGCCGGTTCTCGGGCGGCTTGATCCTGGAGGACGCCTTAACCTGCACCGTCAAACTCGACGGCAGCGTAATTCCCCATATCGGCGCCCAGCGCGCAAGAATCCGGGGCGGCCTCTATTTACAGCATTGCAAGCTGCTCGGCCAGGTGAGGCTGATCGACGCCGACATCGCGGGCAGCCTCGAATGCCACGGCGCCGACCTTGCGTGCGCGACGGGCCCGCAGGTTCAGGCGGAGAACAACCATATCGCGCTTTATGCGAGCCGGGCGAAAATCGCGGGCAGCGTCTTCTTGCACCAGCGTTGCCATGTGAAGGGGGAAGTCTCGTTCCGCGGTGCCATCATCCGCGGCAATCTGACCTGCGGAAGCGGAAGGCTCAGCCACCCGGATGGCAACGCGCTGGATTGCGATGGCGCGGAGGTCGGCGGTAACGTCTCCATGGACAAAGGCTTTTTTGCCCACGGTTGCGTTTGGTTCAACGGCGCCAGGGTGCGCGGCAAGTTTCTCTGCGACGGAGGCGTATTCAGGAGAGGTACGGGGCACGAGTCGAGGGCTTTGTCGGCCAAGCGCGCCCGGCTCGATGGCAGCGTCTACCTCCGCAAGAGCGATGGGAAGCATCCTTCCACGCATCGCGGCGGCTTCGTGGCGATCGGCGAAGTCAACTTCGTCGACGCTAAAATCGGAGGCAGCCTGGAATGTCACGGCGGACAGTTTCTAAACGCTGGCGGCAACGCGCTTTATTGCAGCCGCGCCAAGGTCGCGGGCAGCGTTTTTCTCCATAAGGGCTTTAGAGCCGAAGGCGAGGTTGTCTTCCGCAGCGCCAGCGTCGGCAGCAATTTCGACGCCTCGGAATCGCACTTCAACACCGGCACGGAGCCGGGGCTGGAACACCGGGACAAAAAATCGCTGTCCTGCGAGCGTATGCGCGTTGGCGGGAGCTTCTGCCTGAAAGGCGCAAATGTGAGGCGCCAGATCTGCCTCATCGACACAGTCATCGGCGGCAGCCTGGAAGGGCACGGCGCGAAGCTTCACAATCCGCAAGGCTTTGCTCTGCACTGCAGCCGCGCGAAAATCGCGGGAAGCATTTTCTTCATCGAAAACTTCTCGGCCCGCGGGACGGTGGCGTTTGGCTGGGCCAGCATCGGCGCCAACATCCGGTGCGACACCAGCCGCTTTGACGGCTTCGACAGCCCCAGCGGGCGCGCAATCGACTTGGACGGAGCGAGCGTCTGCGGCAGCCTGCTCATGGGCAACGGTTTCGAGGCGAACGGCGAAGTGCACATCGTCAACGCCAGCATCGGCGGGAGCGTGGGCTGTTCGGGCGGTGCCTTCTCCAATGTGAGGCCGCGCGGCACGCCCCGGCCGCAGGAGAAGAATAAGCCGGCGGCGGACAAGCCTGGCACGGACGCCGCCGGGGGGATGTGTGCCGATGCGCTGAAGTTTCGCGGCAGCACGATCAAGGGCAGTCTTTGGCTCGGCCCCTCCCACACGCCGCCGCACGACAAGGAGGCGGTCATCAGGGGCGCGCTCGATCTTCGCGATGCGCAGACGGGCGTTTTGATCGACAGCGAGAAGTCGTGGCCGCCAGAAAGCGTCAAGTTCGAAGGCAAGGCACTCGCCTGCCCGGTCTTTCTTGACGGCTTCGCCTATGATCGCATCGGAAGCCCCGCCTCCCTCGATCTGGGGCACCGCAAACGGTGGCTTGAGCGCCAGCCGGAGGACGATCTCAACACCAGCTTCAAGGCGCAGGCGTTCGAGCAGCTTGTCCGCGTGCTGCGCGGCATGGGCCATATTCCCGCCGCTCACAAGATCGCGGTTATCAAGGAGCGCCGCTACACGTTGCGCCCGCTGGAAACCTGGTTCGTGCGCGGCTGGCCCTGGTGGCTAAGCCCGGAGCGGTGGGCGCGGCTCCTGATTTTCGATGTGGTGGCGGGATATGGATACCGGGCGCACCGCATTGTGATTTTGGTGATACTGGTGTGGTTCGCCTGCGGCCTCGCCTATTTGCAGGCGCAGCAAGAGGGAATGGTGCGCCCAACATATGCCGGCATGTATGAACATGCGGCCCAGGCCTGCAAGAAGGCGTTGGCCGAGGGGGACACCAGGCAGTTCAAGGAATCGTCTTGCCCGGAATTCAATGCCTTCAGGTACTCGGCGGACGTGATCCTGCCGATCATTCAGCAGCGGGAAAAAGTTGCCTGGGACTTCGAACGTGAGGGGTGGGGGATTCTGGCCGATTTTCTGAAGCATGTGGAGAACATCTTCGGCTGGGTGGCGGGCTTGATTCTCGCGGCGCTGCTGGGCCACAAAATCAACAAGGAATAGGCCGCGCAGGCTTATTCCATTACGACTACCCGCCATTGGCGCCGCCGGCTTAAACGGCAGGGTGCCCCAGCTGTGGAGTCTGTTCCGCTCCGCATTCGCGGCGATGAGGCCGCGGCCACCTGGCTTGCGCTGGCAGCGGCTTCAGCTGCGGTTTTTTGGTTCAGCGCAGGACCCACCTGTAAACCGCGATGGCAAGCGCCAGCAGGGCCGCAACGCGCAAACCCGCGGCCGGCGTGCCCGCCGCGGCGCCTATCACCACGATGCCCGCCAGGATGAGCCACGCAAGCGGCGGTATCAGCGGCTGCCGCGATGCCGTCTTCTGCGGGCTGCGCTGCGGCACGGATGGCCCTGCGCCGCCGGCGCGGGCATCGGCGGACGCACTGGGGGCAGCGGCGGCGCTGTGTTGCGCGCGGGCGGCCTTTTCCTGCGCCTTCCTATGCTGAGCCAGGACCGGCTCGGGTGTGGGCGCGGGGCGGCTGCCGGGCGTCCACCAGCGTTCGAGAGGCTGCTGCCCTGCGGCGGCGCGCGTCCGGAATGCCGGCGCGTCCTTGCGCTTTTCCGCCCGCAAACCGTGCCGCGCCGCGAGCGCCCCGGCCCGCGCCACCAGCGGCGCGCCCTTCTGCGCGTCCACCATCTGCACGAAGCGCGCAAACCCCATCGCCGCGAGCAGCACATTGCCGCCGCCTCCCCAGCGCTTGCCCTCGGGGCCACCCGCCTCGATCTGGTGCAGGAGCGCGCGGAACCGGCGCAGTGTATCGCGCGGCACGCCGATGCGCTCGTTGACCACAAGGCCCGTGACCTCCTGGCGGCTGTGCGCGCGCATCACCCGCGTCTTGTCCGGGTGCACCGTGAAGCCTTCGGCCGCCACGATCTCGCCCACGAATTTCAGCAGCAGGCTGGCCTTGCCGGCCGCCTCGCCGGAGGCCGAGAAGGTCATGTCGTCGGCGTAGCGCGTGTAGGTGAAACCGAGCTTCGCCGCGAGTCCGCTGAGCCGCCGGTCGAGCCGCCAGCAGATGAGGTTGGTCAGCGCGGGGCTCGTTGGCGCGCCCTGCGGCAGCCGCCGGGGGCCGCGCGCCGCGTAAAGGCGCACGCCGTCCAGCTCAACCTCGTCCTGGTCCGGCTCGGTGCAGATCAGCGCCAGCACGGTGGCCACGGCCTCCGGATAGCCCAGGCCCAGGAACTTGCCTTTGACGCGCTTCCAGGTCAGCGTCGGGAAGAAGTCCTTGAGGTCGAGATTGATGACCACGCCGCGGCCCACATGCGGGGCGGCATTGGTGAGGATCGAACGGCCGGGCGCGAAACCTTGCGCGGCGGGATGGATGGGAACGCGCGCCAGGATATTGTCGAGAATCCAGTATTGCACGCGTTTCAGGCGCGGCATGGGCGCCGAAATCTGCCGCTCGCCGCCGGACTTTTTCGGGATGCGGAAGCGCTGGTAATGGCTCACGCGGGTGAGCGCGCGGTTATAGGCGAGGAAGCGCAGCTCGGCGAGCCCGATGCCCATCGCATCCGCCAGCGCCTTTGCATCCGCGATTTCCGGCAGTTCCCCCACCAGCTTCCGCCCGGCCGCGCCCGCCGAAAGCCCGCCTGACACGTCCGCGCCAAGATAAAGCACATCGCGCTCGCGCCGCTCCGCCCAGGCCAGCGCCCGCTTGTGACGCGCCTCGGCCTGCCGGAGCTTCGTCTCCTTGCGGCGCTCCATGGCGGCGCGCTTGCGCTCCTTGTGCATCTGCTTGAGCGCGGCTTCAGGGTTGGCCCAGCGCGCCTGCTGGCGGTAAAGCTCGGAAAGCTCGCGGTCCAGTTCGCCCTTGCGCTTGATCAGCTCCTCGGGAAGCGACGGCTGGCCGTCCGCGCCTTTCCAGTAGCCGAGGCGGATCATCTCATCCAGGATGACCTCGTCCTTCGAGCTTTCGCGGATGCGGTCGTAAAGCTGCTGCCGGATATCGCTGCTCATGGCCGCGCCTCCGGACTGGAGGCGGAAGAGCAAGGGAGGGGCGCCCGCCGGCATGCCTTCGTCAGATCTCCGGACTGGGCCGGTCCACTCGAAGCCGGCCTGCCACCGTACGCGGTTTGGGGTTCAAGGAACCCATACAGCGAAACCGCGTACGGTGGCGAGGCCGGCCCAGTGAAGACCGGGCCAGTGACGCTTTGCCAGGCGTGATACCAGGACGGCGAAACGCCGCCCGTGATGCAAGGTCCGCTCCGGCGAACGCCCCTCATTGGTGAAACCATATAAGCTTTTTCCCTTACGCTCAAGCTTTTGCTGCTTAGTGCGCCAGTTGTGCAGGTTCCAGCGTTGGAATGCTGGCTCCGCCGCCGCTCCCGCGAAAACGGGAGCCCATGGCAATTACATGCAGACGTGCTGTTTTTTGCTGGCATGGATTCCCGCTTCCGCGGGAATGACGCTGCGGCGCAGTGCGCTCCAAACGGCGCGGCGCCATGGGTGCGGCGGTGAAGCGGCTGGCGGATAGAAGGGCAGGAGAGGGGCGCCCGCTGGCATGCCTTCGTCAGATCTTCGGACTGGACCGGTCCACTCGAAGCCGGCACGCCCCAGATGTCGGGTTTGGGTTCAAGGAACCCACACTGCGAACCCGACATCTGGGGCAGTGCCGGCCCAGTGAAGACCGGGCCAGTGACGCATTGCCAGGCGTGATACCAGGACGGCGAAACGCCGCCCATGATGCAAGGTCCGCTCCGGCGAACGCCCCTCATTGGTGAAACCGTAAGAGAATTTTCTCGGTGACTCAAGCGCTTCATGCGGCGTGTCCGTGGAAAAGGCGGCGGAGCGCCAGCATGTGCTCGCATGGGCCGCGCATGAGCTTGTTGTGGCCGTAGTAGTAACAATCGCAGCGCGCATCCACGAGACGGTCGTCCGCGTCCAGCGCGATCATGGGCTTGTAAGTCTTGGCGTTGTCGAGCACCTGGCCGTCGATGATCCGCCGCCCATCGCGCTCAGCTACCGTGCCGATGGTGACGAGCTTCGCGGCGATGAAGCGGTCCGCCTTCTCCTCCTGCGGAGAGGCGAAGCGCAGCGCGCCCATGGGCAGCGGCTCGCGTGCCAATTCGCGCAGGCGGAACACCTGCTTGTCGAGGTCGTACATCACGCGGCCGGCCTGCGTGTAGGCGGTGAGCGCGGCGGCGGTAAGCCCGCTGTCCACGCCGGTCGCGGCGGAAAGGCTCGTGACGCTGGAGGAATGGCAGGTCTTGAGCGCATCGAAAACGCGCTGTGCCGTGGCTTCGTCCACCTCCCGGCGCGGCGCAAGCAGGTCGAATTGCCCGGCGCGTGACCAGTCGTTGGAGGTCCAGCCGGAGAGGCCCAGCGTGAAGCGCAGGCCGCCATAATCCACAACCGCGAAGGACGGAAGCCCGGTGCCCAGCAGATGCAGCCGCACCGATTTCGCCAGCGGTAGCGCGCGCGCCAGGATCGCGAGGCGGCGGCGGCCCCACATACGGATTTCAGCGCCCGCCGTGCCTTTGTAGATCGAGCGGCGGAACTCCAGCACCTCGTTCCACGGCTCGATCAGGACACGTATGGGCTTGTCCGGCTCTAGCAAAAAGCGCAGCGAGCGCGGCCCATGCCGCTCCTTGCGCTGGGCCAGCCGCGACAGGATGGCGTGCATGTCCATCGGGTGCAGCTCCGCTACATGGGCGGGCAGCGCCATCGCGCTCGACACTTGCAAGAAACCGCGCACCCAGCTATCGGGCAGGTCGATCTTCTCCTCGCGGTACAGCTCCTCGCCGGTGGTCTGCACGTCGAAGCCCTTGGGGTCGATGGCGAGCGATGTGGTGCGGTAGCTGCGGATTTTCTGGAACTCGCCGTAAAGCGCGTGGCTGTAATCGATGTTCGTCGTGCCGTAGGAGATGTCGCCGATGCGCTTGAACGTCTCGTGGTCGCAGGAGAGCCGCCCGTAAGTGGACTCGTCGCGGCTGAAGCACTCGAAGAAAATCTCGTCCGGATGCACCGTGATGACGGGATCGAGCACGATCCAGGCGTCGCGGTTCTGCGTGTAGAGCCAGTCGAAATATTTCTTCCGCGCCTTGTAGAACGGCTCCATGATCTTGTTCATGCGCTTGTAAAGCTCGTGCAGCTCGGCGCGTACTGCTTCGAGGCGCGGCTTGATGTCCTGCTGATGCGTCAGCGCTTCGGTCAAGAGCTGCTGCTCGTGTCCCTTGAGCCAGGCGAAATAGGCGGTGCGGTCTTTTGGCTGGAAACGCAGGTCGGAGACCACGACGTGATGCAGCGCCGAGATTGCCTCGCGGAACGGCAGATGGTCCGCCACTTCGCCCACGAAGAACGTCGGCTCGCGCAGCGTGTCGGGCGCGAAGCTGAATTCGCTAGCCGTGGCGCTGGTGGCGGCGCTGGTTTCGCCGAAATAGCGGTGCTGGAATTCCATCAGGCGGTCCTTTCGCTCACGGCGACACGCTGGAGTGGCAAGCCGGGAAGGCCTGGGAATGCTTCGCCGATGTCGCGCAGCGCGAGCACGGCGCGGGTGCGGTCGCGTTCGATGGCTGAGAGCGAGAGGCTTGCGAACAGGGGTGCGATGCGTTCCGCGCGCTCGCGGTTCTTCAGCGCTTCGGCGTGCAGGAAGCCGGCGAGGCGGTCCTTGACCGCGCGGCCCTTGTTGACCTGCATGAAGACGATGCGGGCGAGCGGCAGGAGCTTGTTGAACACCTCGCTGTTTTGCGCCGCCTCCGATGTCAGCACTTCAGTGATGAGCAGGTGCATCGAGGTGGCCGGATGCTCCAGGAGCCGCATAAGCTGAACGGAAGCGTCGCCCGGCTTCAGGGTGCGGCGCAGCACGGCGCGCGCGAATGCCTGCACCCTGGGCTTGTTGCTGTCCGCCGCGACGCCCATGACTTCCGGCGTCCAAGCCTCTTCCGGCCAGCGCTCGAAGTAGCTCTGGGCGAACCCGTAAGCCTCGTCCCAATCGCTTTCAACCAGCAAAATGGCGTCTTCCGCCTCCGCCAGCATACGGTCCGGCGCGGCGGTGTAGGCATTCATCGCCCATTGCCGCACGGACGCCTGCTGATGATTGCCGAGCCGCGCGATTTGGCGCACGGAGAACTGGTCCGGGGAGCGCCGTTCCAGCACGCTGGCGCCGAGTATCTGCGCGCCTTTAGCCTTGGCTTGGAGCAGCCGCCACACGGTGCCCGCGTCCAGCGCGTCGAGCTGCGGGAGCATGGCTTCGTTGAGCAGCGCCACCGTGTCGCTCACATAGTCCTCGTCCGGCGCGGTCTGAAACAGCGTGGCGGTGAGGCGCTGGCAGAGATCGTCTGCCAGCTTCGGGAAGCGCGCGGCGAGCCTTGCGAGAAGCGGGCGCGCGGCCTGGCGCACTTCCGCCGCGGGGGCAGTGGCGAACGACAGCACCAGGAACACGCGTTCGCTGAGCTGCTCGTCGCTGAGCTGGTTCAAGAGCCCCAGCGCCGCCGCCTGGATCTCCGGCGCGGGCGAACCGAGAAGCTGTGTCCACAGGTGATCGGGGATCAGCGCGGCGTCCACGCCCGACAGCACCAGCATATCGACGCCAGTGGCCGCGACCTCGCCCGCGGCGTGGCTCAAGAGCGGGGCGATGGCCTCCTGCGCCAGCGGCATATCCAAGGACGGCCACAAAAGCCTCAGGCAAATGCGCAAATGACGGACGCAGCCGTGCGCCTCTTCGTCAAGCGTGGCGGGCTGTGCCGCAAGCCAAGCGGCGGCCTCCTGCGCGAAGTGCGCGGCGGCTTCCGGGCTGGGCCGCCGTTCGCCGCACCAGCGGTAGGCGGCTTCGCGCACGTCGCCATAAGGGCTCGTAAGGACCACGAAGCCGAGCGCCGCCGAACTCCAGGGCCATTGCGGGGTGAGGTCTATGCGCTTGATGGCCAGCTCCCGCGCGGCGGGCAGGCCAGCGCCCAGCAGGGCCGCTATCAGTTCCTCGCTGACTTCACCGTCTGCCAGGCGCGCCATGGCTTCGTGGAGCGCAAGTTCCTGCACGGCCGCAAATGGCGACGCGAGCAGCGCTACAAGCTGCTGCCCAGGCATTGCGCGCAGGAATGCGCTCTTGCCCTTCAGGATGCTCACACCCAAGAGCGCGACCGGCTCGACGCGGCTTTCAGCCGCAAGACGCAGAGCATATTCCGGCTTTGCGTCCCAAAGCCCGGGGAAGGCCGGAGCCGGCTCGACGGCGCCCGCAGCCTCCTGCATGAGCCAGGTTTGCTTGCCGTGCTGGAAGCGGACGCGGGGCGAATGACGGTAGAGCAGGTGTCCCGCGGCCCACATGCGCGAGAGTGGGCTGTAATACTGCACATAGCGGACGCGCCGGCGATTTTCCCAGCGGTAGTATTCAGTGGTGAAAGGCTCGGGAAGCTGCGCGCCGTTCAACGCAAGCAGATAGGCGGTGGCCATGTCCAGGAAGCTGTCCGCGCCGAGCTCGCCGCGTTTGCGCAAGGCCCTCCAGATGCGGCGCTTGAAATAGAGCGAGGTCGTCTGCGAGAAGGCGGTCGTGGCGTCCGCGGCGCCTTCGAGATGCCGCAACCGTTGATAGCCGGCGCCTTGCACAACGGCCCAGAGCCCCTTGTCTCCACGGTTCCAGCACCAGCGGTACATCGGCGCAGCCGTTTCGAAACGCTGGGCGGCGGCGGCGAACATCGGCCCGTCGCCGGTCAATTCAGCGTATTTGAACAGGCGGCGCAGGCCGGGCACGTAGGGCGGGCGCACGGAGGTGCGGTTCACCAGCGCGATGAGTTGGGCGTGCAGCGGCGGGCTGGTCTGTGCCATGCCGTAAAGCTCCGCCAGCACGGGCGTGATGTGCGACGGCCGCGCTTTGGCGAACTGTGCGAAGGCGCCGCAGAACGCATCCGCGTCGCCGCTGGCGATGGCGCGCGTCAGGCCCTCGGTCAGCTTCTCTTGCGGCTGGGGCGGCTGGCGGCGTTCTCCCACCAGCGGCGAGGTAAGCGCAAAGGCGGCGAGGCTCCGCACGAGCGGCGCGGCGGCTTGCCTGGCGATGGCGGTAAGCGCGTCCGCGCCTTCAGCGCCAGCACAGCGGGCAATCGCCCAGGCAAGGCTATAGCTGCAATCCGCGTGGCCCAGGCGTTCCGCGATGGCGATGAGCAAGGGTCCGGCCGCTTGAAACTGCGTTTCCCCCACGCGCCAGAACAGCCGGTCGCGCTCCTTGAGAGGCCATGGTTCGCGCAGGCAAGCCTCCAGGCGCGCGATCAGCTCGCGCTCGCGGCCTTCCTGGGAAGGCGCGGGGGAAGAGGACTGTGCGGGAGAGGATGCGATAGCGGCCGCGTCTCCGCCGTCCATGCGGCGGTAGCCCTCGTTGAGCTTGGAGACGATAACGCTGTCGAAGATCTTGTCCGCCGCCTCGCGGGACACGGGAGCGCCGGTTTTCGTTCCCTCCTGGAGCGTCTGGGCGCGCCGCCCGAAGCGGAAGTTGACCAGGAAGCGGACGGAGGCGTCCGCCCCCTCGGCGTCCACCAGATCAACCTCGTACACCTTGTCCGAGGTTCCTTCCTTGAACCACAATCTGGCGCTGCGGACGATTTTCATGGAGGACGTACCTTGCGTTGCGGCCGGCTATTTCTGCTCTGAAAAGTTGGCCGGGCCTGCCGCCCGGCGCGGGAGTGCGTTTCCGCGGGGCGTCGATGTGTAATGTTTTTCTTGCGGATTTTGTGGCTTAGGCGTGGCCGGAAGGGGGCAGCGCGGAAGGAAACCGCTCTGGAGGCGGACTATAGGGCGGGCATCCGGGGCGCGGTGGCGCCGGCTGGAGGCATGGCGGCGCGGTATCGTCCAGGAACGGAGCAAGGCGCGGCCGAATGTTATTGCGGCGCTTCAACGCTGCGGGCTGGCAAACGCTGATGGAATACGGCGCGAAGGCCGGCCGGGGCTTCGGAGGGTGTGGGGGAAATCGAAGTGTCCCGGCCGGCCGCGCATTCAGAGAGCGAGCGCCAGCGCATGTTTTCCAGAAACGCCTACCGGGGGCGGTAGGGGGATCTCCAGGGGCTGTTGCGCGGGCTCCCATTTCCCCGATTGTTTTACGAACCAACGGGCGCAGGAACCGCCGATGACACACGCATATGCGGCTTCATGCGCCCAGTTGGGATGGCGATGCGCCATGTAAAACGAACAGTGGTTTTCCGCTTGTTCAAGTGCGTCCTGCGCACAGGGCGCCTTCTTGTACGCGGAAAACGCCCACGATTTCTTGCCAGTATATAGAATTACCTCGAAAACGCCGTTATCCGGCTCATGACCAATCGGCTGCATTATACCGTTCCAATTGAAATATACTCTGTGTACGCGATAATGCACCGCAGGCTGCGATTGTCAACGATTATAATAAAATGACGAAAAAAATTTTTAAAAATGATGCAAGTGGAAATGGTGCCTTGCTGCAGCCTAATCCTGCCCTTGAAGAATGCTCGCAAAGGTGGTGGCATTGTGTAGAAACTCGCCACCTTTGCGCGAGTGTCTTCTTGGCCAGCAGGTTGTTGATAGCGAAAGGGACTAGCAAGCCGGCTGCGGGTGTGAGAGGAGCGGGAGCTTTAGCCGGCCCAGGAAGGCTTTCGCTTCTCCCGGAACGCGCGCAGGCCCTCGGCCCCTTCCTTGCCGCGCGCGGCCGTGGCGAACACGGTGGCGGCGTGCTCCACGAGGCTCGCCGGTTCTTCGGTATGGGCGAGGCGCAGGAGCTTCTTGGTCCCGGCGACCGCGCCGGGCGCGCAGTTGAGGATCTGCTTGAGGGTGGCGGCAAGCGCGGACTCCAGCGCGGCTTCGTTCGCGCACACCTTGTGTACGAGCCCGATGCGGTACGCTTCCTCCGCGCCGAAGCGCGCACCTGTCACCGCGATGCGCCTGGCCTCGGAATAGCCGAGCCGCTCCACCAGGAAAGGCGCGATCTGCGCGGGGATCAGCCCGAGCGAGGTCTCCGGCAGCCGGAAATCCGCCGTGCGCGAGGCAATCGCCACATCGGCGCAGCAGGCGAGCCCCAGGCCGCCGCCCATCACCGCGCCTTCGAGCACCGCGACGGTTGCGAGCGGGCTTTTAGCATAGGCCGAACAGACGTGGCCAAAGGAGGCGTTGGCCCCGGCCATCGGGTCCGTTTCGTGGGCGATGGGTTCCAGGCGTGCCCGTTCCATATCGTGCAAATCCGCGCCCGCCGAGAAATGCCCGCCGCTGCCGCGCAGGACCACCACGCGGACGCCGCCCGCCTCTGCCTCCGCCAGCGTGTCCAGGAGTTCGCGCAGCATGACCTGCGTCATGGCGTTGCGCTGTTCCGGGCGGTGGAGCCGGATGGTGAGAACGCCTTGCTTCCGTTCGAGCAGAAGGGTGGAGGGGCGCTGCTGGTTCATGGCCGTGCTCCTTGTTCCTGCCGGGCGCTTGCCGCCGCTGCACAACAGCAGTCATTAGCGGCCTGGAAACGCCAGAGACGTCATCCTGAATCATAGCAAGCGCACGCGGCGGTTAAAATCGCGTGTCTGCGAAATTCCGCTGCCGGTCAGAGCGTCAGCATACGCACAGCGATGATGAACAGCATCGCACCCATTGCGCGCTTCAGAGCAGCGTCTGGAATATAGCGCGCGCAGCAGCTTGCCAGGCAGATGCCGGGGATGGAGCCGAGCAGTAGCAGGCCGAGCAAGGCGGGCTGCACGTCGCCGGCCAGCCAATGCCCACTGCCTGCGAGCAGGGTCAGCGGGACGGCGTGTGCGATGTCGGAGCCCACCAGCCGCACGGCGGGCATCTGTGGATAGAGATGGCGCAGAACCACGATGCCCACGGCGCCCGCGCCCACCGAAGTCGCCGAGACGAGCGCGCCCAGCACGAAACCGAGCGCGACCGTGAACGCGGGTCTTGCGGCGGCGGGAACGCGTTCTGCGATTTTGTTGGCGAGGCGGCCGCCGGTTTGGTTAAAAAGCAGGCTTGCAGCCGAGATCAGGAGCGCAACGCCAATGGTGGCGGTAATGACCTGCGACAGTGCGGGCACATGCGGCGCTAGGCGATTAAGAAGCCACACGGTCACAAGCGCGGCCGGCACCGAGCCCGCCGCCAGAAGGCCCACCACGCGCCATTCGACATGGCCGCGGGCAGCATGAACCTTGGCGCCGGCGGTCTTGGTGGCGCCGGCGAACAAAAGATCGGTGCCCACCGCCGTGGCGGGGGCGATGCCGAAAACCAGGATCAGCATGGGGGTCATGATCGAGCCGCCGCCCATGCCTGTAAGGCCGGACAGTGCGCCAACCACGAAGCCTGCTACCGGGTAGGCTATGTCCATCGCGGTTATGTAGTGCGCACACCTCCTCGTGTACAACCCAAGACGGACGATACAGGCCTGGCGCTACCCCTCCGCGGCGATCTTTTCGCGGGCGGCGCTGGATAGGAACGCCGACCGGGTGAGTCCGCGCGCGGCGGCGGCCTCGTCGATGGCCGCGAGCAGCCAGGCATCCAGCGACAGGTTCGCCTTCACCGGGCGCCCGCTCTCGATTAGCAGCGGCACGATGGCCAGGGCCGCGCCCTTCTTCAGCGCCGCCGCGACTTCGGGCTCTTTCGCCACCTCCTCGAAGCTCCGGGGGGCGGGCAGGGCTTCGCCATCGGCGGCCGCGTCCTCCGCCCACACCCGCAGCGCTTCCTGCGCCTTCCGCAGCACCTCGTCCACGGTATCGCCCATGGACGTGCAGCCTGGCATATCTGGCACCCAAAGTCCGAAAGCGCCGCGCTTGCCATCCACGACCGCCACATATCGGGTTCTCAACTTCGACATCGTGCTTGCTCCAGCCGGTTTGCTTGGCGATCCGCCGGACTACTACATGCGTATATAGTTACGCATAACTGGGTGTTTATATCAAGCGCGGGGTTGTCCGGCAGCGGCGCGCTCTTATCGAGGTCCCACGGTTCCCCGCAATCGCGTCCCGCTGGCCTTGACGCCTCGCGTGGCACATTCCGGCTGCATGACCAAGCTCCCCGGCGAAGCGTATATGCCGTCCGCCGCCTTCCCGCCGGTACGCAGGACGATGCCGGCCATTTCCCGCCGGGGCCTGCGTTGCAGCCGCCGCCGGAGCTGGATGAAATCGCGGCAATCAGGAGGCCGGCGCAGAAATTACCCGTGACGAGGGGCTTTCGGGCGAGGAGCTGAGAGCCTTCCGGTGCCTGCCCGGCCTATGAATATTGTCCTTGCTCCGCGCCCCGGCAGGGATTCGCGGGCAGCATGGTTAATGCCGGTGTGGTTAACGCGTCGCCGGAATGCCGCTTTCACCGCATTTTCGCGTGATTTTTCGCGTTTTTGGCGCGAATTTCACGGTTGCAGAATCCCGTTAAATATACGCGCAAGTTTCATATTAACTATAAAACGGTGCATTCCGCCGCGCCGGCGCCAAGGCGCAAGTCAGGAATTGTGAAGTCGCACCAATAGCTTGCCGACCCGGTAACGATACTGAAAGGAGCCTTACCTATCATAGGCACCATAAACGGGATGCCCGCAATTGCGCAAATCGGGGCCAGGCGGGCGAAAACGGGGTTAAGGCTTGGTTACCGGCGCGGCGTCAGCAACGATGTGCGGAAAATCGGATTCGGGCCGGAGCGGCCGGGAAAGCACCGCCTCGACCGCCTCGTCCACGGTCATCCGGCCCTTGACCACGGCGTTCACCGCCTCGCAGATGGGCATCTCCACGCCGAGCCTGCCCGCGATGGCCACGACGGCGCCCGCCGAGAACACGCCCTCGGTGACGGCCTTGCGCGCGGTGAGGATGTCTTCGAGCTTCTGGCCCTGGCCCAGCGCGACGCCGAGCGACATGTTGCGCGACTGGATGCTGTTGCAGGTCAGGATCAAGTCGCCAAGGCCCGAAAGGCCGGTCAGCGTATCGAAGCGGCCGCCGAGCTTGATGCCCAGGCGGGCCAGCTCCGCAAAGCCGCGCGTGACCAGCGCCGCATGGGCGTTGGCCCCGTAACGCCGGCCTTCCACGATGCCCGCCGCGATGGCCAGCACGTTTTTGACCGCGCCGCCAACCTGCACCGCGCGAATGTCGTCCGTCCAATAAAGCCGGCAGACGCGGTGAGCCAGCGCCAGGGCCAGCGCCTCGCCTAGCTCCCGGTCTTCGCAGGCCAGCGTCAGCGCCACGGGCAGGCCGCGCGCCACCTCGGCGGCAAAGCTCGGGCCGGACAGCACGGCGAGCGGCGACTGTGGCAGCTCCTGGCGCACAACCTCGCTCAGGAACGCGCTGGTTTGCTCTTCGAAGCCCTTGGCGCAGATTGCCACGGGCTTCCCTGGCGGAAGATGCTGTGCTAGCTCGCGCGCCGTGGCCCGGACGAACTGCGACGGCGCCACGAGGAGCAGCACATCGGCTCCGGCCAGATCACTGAGCTTGGTGGCCGCCTCGATGCCGGGGTCGAGGGACACGCCCGGCAGATAGACGCTGTTGGTATGATGTGCGTTGATCTCATCGGCCGTCGCGGCCTCGTAGGCCCAGAGCGTCACATCGCGGCCCGCGCGCCTCAGCGACTGGGCGAGCGCGGTTCCCCAGGCGCCGCCGCCGAGCACGCCCGCGCGCTGAAAACGGAGATGTGGAGCGGATGCCGCCGCCGGTTGCGCTTCTGCGCTCATGAGCCTGTGCCTTCTCTTGCGCGGATTGCCGGGCCGCGCCACTAGCGCTTGTGGTAGCGGCAGACGCCCGCCTGTGCAAGCCCGGCCAACTCGCGGCTGGTTGCGGGATGGCACAACCCCGCCCCGCTGGACAGGCGCTGGCCGATGGCCTAGTCATCGCCCGGCAGGGTTTGGAACCGCCTGTCCAACTGGCGCTAACGTCATTGCGGCGGCGAGCGGAGCGCAGCCGGAAGCAGTCCAGGGCCGGCGCCGCCAGTGAGCCATGGATCGCCGCAGCTGCTAAAGCCGCCTCGCGACGGCATTTGGGACGGCCGCCGCGCGGATTTTGAGGAAATGCTAAGATGCTGATTTCGGCCTGGATTTTCGTACTCCTCGTGTTCGCCGGCCTTGGGGCTTCGTTTGTGGCGACCACCGCCACGCTATGGTGGGAGTTCAAGGATGCCTGGCTCGATTTCCTGGCCCTGGATAGCCACCTGTTCCTTTTCTTCCCGACGCTTGGGCTCGCGGCGCTGGTCGCCTTCTACATCCCCGCCGTCGTGTTCACCGATCTGTACTGGCGGCATATCCGGTTCGGTAAGCTACGGTTCTTGCTGGGCTTTTTCGTGCTGGCCGCTGTCTCCCAGTGGCTCGCCGGCGTCCTGTTAGACAATCCGCGCCGCTCCATCTGGGAAGGCGCTCCGGAAGTGGTGATGGCGGACGCGGGCGAGCCGGCGGGCTGTGCGGCGCGCGGCGAGCCGTGCCAGCGCCTGCCGATGATGCAGGCCGTGCGCAATCTCAGGCAGGTCGCTCACAACCGGCTCGGGCTCGATGCTCTCGTCCGCAATTGCGCGCCAAGCCCGAAAGACGCCCTCGTAGAGCGCGTGCGGAAGCTGGAGCGGCGGCGCTTCTGCCTGGCCTCCACGCCGCTTTCAGCCGCGCCTCCGCTGCAGACGGACGAGGAATGCTGCAAGGCGCAGAGCCTCCTGATTGACGCCACGCGCGCCAACTATAGCAACGCCGCCACGCGCTCCCTTACCTCGGAAGTACACGCGGTGCTCCTGCCGCTCAAAGTGTTCTTTCTAACCGTGGTGTTCGTTATCAGCGTTCTACTTGCCGTTCACCACAAGAAGGTAGAACAGTACTATGGGGTATACCTAACGCAAATGGAGGCCGGGCTGTTCACGGGCGCTCTGTGTATTTTGTTCTTTCCCATTATGTCGGAAGCCTTCCTGCACGCGAGCGATGTACTTTTCGGCAGCGGCGGCCGCGGTACCTTCAGCGTCATCGTGCCCATCATCAGCCTCCTCTTCATGATCTGGGTGCTGTTGATTGGCCTGTTCTTCTACCGGCGGCGCTCCGACAGCAGGCTCATTACCATGGGGCGCGTTGCGGGTATTCTCGCGAGCAACATCGGCATCATCAAATATAATATGGTGGTGTCGGTTTTCGTGCTGGCGTTCGGCGCCGGCGCGGCCGAGGCCGGGCTGACGGGCCTTGCCGTTGGCAGCGCGTGTGCCGCCGCCGCTTTGCTGGCCGCAACGGTCTTCTTCCGGCCGCGAAAAGACGATGAGCTGTGAGCGCCATGCTTACTCCAAACCGGTGCGCCGGGCGGCTTGCGGGGGCCGGAACGGCGCGCTTTCTATTTTGAAGTAATGTAGCACGAATTCTTTGATGGAGCGTTAAACGTGTAACATATTGATATATATAGCTAAAATAGCATCGTCTGGTCGCAAAGGGTGCTGCGCCGGGCTCTTGTATCCGTTAATACAAAATATTCGATTATATTTAACAGGATTTTTGAACAGTAGAATTCACGCGAAAAACAGCAAAAAGCGCGAGAAAATGCGGTAAAATGGAGGGGCGGTGTGCGTATTAACCATAGCCCCGTTAAACATGATGCGCATCTACGCAAAATACACCGATTCTTAAGATGGCGGCCCGGAGACGTAATGCGAGGTCCGCTTGAATTGGTCCCGGCCGCCGCCGCGAATTTCTGTATACGTTTCACTACAAGGATGACGGAAGGGAAGAGCACTGCTGAATGCAAAAAGACGCCTGGCTTTGCTGAGGGGGTGGAGCGTCTTTCATCGCTAACATTTGGCCCTGCCGGCAATGACCAGGGGGTAGTTCAGGCGAGGCGCAATTCCACTTGAGTGTTGATGGCGCTCGCGGGGCCTCAACCGCAAAGCGAAACCATGGCCGCGCCGGGCCCGGGCGTGAGCTTTGCAGGCGGGCGCCTCTGGATACGCAGCATGGCGAGATAAGCCTGCAAATACTTGGTGGATACTCCCCGCAGGATGCGGTTAACGGGCGTCTCCATCGCCTGGTGATGGGAATTGACCCGCCCGAGCCCCAAGGCGCCATTTTGCCGGTTCTCATAGAGGGTGGCATCCATGTCCCGGCCCTCCCTGGCGGAATGCTGCCCCGGAGCAAGTCCCATCGCCATGCGGCATGATGCCCAACCCTCTGATTTTTTAAAGATCCACACTCAAGTGGAATTGCGCCTTACTCAAAGGGCGGCCGCTTCTTCCAGTACCGCCGGTTCCTGCTTGCCCTTGCGGGCGCACTCGACGAAGACACGGAGCTTGCAGCTCTGGCAGATATCGTAATCGAGCTTAGTGTAAATGTACCGTAACGCGGCGGTCTTCGACGTGAAAATATTCTGCTTGCCGATCACGTCGAGGTAGCCGCCCCTTTTCAGGATATCGAGCACGGTGCTGTTGAGGCCGATCAGATAGAGGGCGCCGCCCTGGCTGCGGTAATGGCGGGCCATTTGCGCCAGCGCCTCCGCGCCCGCGATGTCGGCGAAGTTCACTCCCGCCATGATGATGGCGAGGTGCCGGCAGCCGGGATTGAGCTGGCCGCAGCGCAACAGCTCCTCTTTGAAGGCGTTCACCGCGCCGAAAAACAGCGAGCCGTTGAAGCGGATGATGTGGAACTGCGGGCATTCCGGCAGATCGGGCCTGGGCTCGGTCATCTTCCGGCTGGAGTTCGCGGGATCCGGCACGCGGTGCACGATGCGCGGATTGGAGGTGCGGTAGAGATACACCACGAGCGACAGCACCACGCCGGCGAGGATCGCCACCTGCACCTGGATGAAGACCGCCGTCAGTATTGTTGCGATCAGAATGGAGGTTTCCACGCGGCTTGTGCGCCAAATCTGGGCGATGTTCGTGCGGTCGATGAGGCCCCAGCCGATGAGGTAGAGCGAGGCCGCCATTGCGGAGTTTGGCAGGTAAGCGGCCAAGGGCGCGGCCACCGAAATGATCGCGGCAAGCGCGAGGCCAGCGGTCAGCGCCGACATTGGCGTTTGCGCGCCCACGGCATAATTGAGCGCGCTGCGGTTGAAGGACGACGAGACGACGTAGCCCGAGAAGAAGCTGCCGATGGAATTGGCCATCCCCTGGCCGACGAATTCCTGGTTCGCATCGACATGCTGGCCGGAGCGGATGGCGAGCGCGCGGGAGATCGACACGGATTCGTTCAAGGCGGATATGGCCAGCGCCAGCGCCGTGGGCATCAGCATGGTCCACAGGGCGGGATCGAAGCTCGGCATGGAGAGCGGCGGCAAATGCGAGGGCAGCGTGCCCACGGTCGCAACATGGCCACCGGCCGCGTTGAACGCCACGCCAGCGATGCTGCCAGCCACGATGGCGACGATCATGAAGGGAATGCGCGGCAGATAGCGCCTGACGGCGATGCCGGTGGCAAGCGTGATAAGCCCGGTCAGCGCCGTTGCAAGATCGGCGTGGCCGATATGGGTCGTGACATAGATGACGAGCTCATAAACAGGCAGGCCCTTGGGCACGTCCAAGCCGATGAAATGGCGGGTTTGCGTGATGATGATGAGGATGCCGACGCCGGCGGTGAAGCCCACGATCACCGAATGCGATATGAAATTGACGAGCGCGCCGAGCCTCAGGGCTCCGAGCGTCAGCTCCATCAGCCCCACCATGAAGGCAAGTGTGATGGCAAGCTGCACGTAATGGGTAGAGCCGGGTTCGGCGAAAGCGGGGAGCGCGGTGGCAAGCACAAGGGACGCGGTGGTGCTGGGCCCCGCGACCAGATGCCAGGAAGAGCCGAATAGCGCGGCGATAATGGTTGGCACGATCGCGGCGTACAGCCCGTACTGGGGCGGCATACCGGCAATCGTGGCGAAGGCGACGCCCTGCGGGAGGACGATAATGGCGCCCGTCAATCCCGCGAGGAGATCCGCGGGCAAAGTCCGCCTGTTGACCTTGGGCAGCCAGGCGGGGAAGGGTAAATATCGCCCTGGCCACCAAGCCGTTTTTCGAACATCGACGGACGCCATATCGCGGCTGCCTCCACCTTCTCAGCTGGGCGCACCTGTTCCGGGCATGGCAAAGGGTCTCGCCACCTGCGCATCGCTGGCTGTTGTTGGAAGTTATTTTCTATACTGGGCCGCGTTAGAAGCCGCTTGGCAGCATGCGTCCCTAAGAGAAACTACGCCTGGATGCGCATCCTGAACAGTAAATTATTTGATACCTTGAAATGTACTCAACTATTCAAGACGATGTTCATGAAGAAGGCGGTAGAGGTTCCGCTCGCCGGCACCGTGCGCGCGGGAGAGCCTCGAACGGCGCCCCGAATATTTGCGGCGCCTGGCACCGGCATAGGCGCGTTTGACGTCTTCAAGCTTGACCTCGCGCTCGAACGGCAGCGTGACGCGCGGCGAGGTGGCCTCCAGCAAGTGTCTGCGCCCACGGCAAAGCCAAACGCCTCGCGGAGCGCTTCGAATGGAACTATACGCCGAAGCATGGCAGCTGGCTGAATATGGCTGAGTCTGAGCCCGGCGGCCTGCCGTTCAGACGTATGGTTTCGCGGGGCCGGAACCGGGCCGGCAGCCATCCGAGGCCTCCGCGCAAAAGGCGCGAAAGAAACCCTGTTTCCCAAAATAGTTCTCCGAGAGGTTGCCAAACCTCACAAGATCGTGCGTATAGTTGTAACCGGGCGGCGTGGGGAGGCACCGGAACCGGGCGATGCAAGCGAAGATCCTCATGGCCATCGGCGGAGCCCTCGACAGGAACACTCTCAGCAAATATTTGACCGGCGCCGGCCATGAGGTCATCGCGGCAAGCGATGGCGGCGCCGCACTCAAGCTTCTCCGCGAGGTTCAGGGCATCGAGGCGGTTTTTCTCGACCGCTCGATGCCGGGGCTCAGCGGGCTGGAAGTATTGAAGGCGGTAAAGGCGAACCCGCGCTACCGCGATATTCCGGTCATCATGCAATCGGCCGAGGCCCCATGCGATCAAATCCGGCAGGGGTTCGCCGCCGGCGTCTATTACTACCTGACGAAGCCCTATGAAGAGGAGGTTCTGCTGGGCGTCGTGAACGCGGCGCTCAAAGACGCGGCGGATATTAAGAGGCTTCGCGAGGAAGTCAGCCAGCAAAGGCGCATATTGGGCCTTCTGGAACGGGCGCGCTTCCGCTTCCGCACGCCCGAGGAAGCGAGAAACCTGGCATTTCTTATCGCCAACTGTTTTCCCGAGCCGCAGGCGGCCGTGTATGGGCTCTATGAGATGCTTATCAACGCCGTCGAGCACGGCAATCTCGGCATCGGCTACGCCGAGAAGTCCAGGCTTGTGCTCGAAGGCCGGCTTTTCGAGGAAATCGGCAGGCGCCTGGCGCTACCGGAAAACCGCGAAAAATGGGCCGAGATCTCGTTCGAAACCAGCGAAAGCCGCCTTCGCGTGCGCATCAAAGACAAGGGGCTGGGCTTCGACTGGCACCCCTATATGGAGATCTGCGCCGGCCGGGCCGCACACCCCAACGGGCGCGGCATCGCCACGTCAAAGCTCATGTCGTTTACCGAAGTCGAGTATGTCGGCTGCGGCAACGAGGTGGTCTGCACCCTGGACATGGACAGCTACGCAGGCGCGGAGGCCGCCCCGCTGGCTAGTCCGCTCAGCGGAACCCTGGATTTGGTGAGTAGCTGAAGGCCGAGGAGCCGCCCAGGGACGGAATGCCGTAGGGGTTTCCGCTGGTCAAGCCGGAGACGGCTCCCGAGCCCACGCCGCCATAGACCTTGAAGGAGCCCATCGACGATTGCGTCTTGCCGTTCACCTTGTCCTGCAGCGCCTGGAACGCTTCGTTGTCGGACAGATCGGCGGCCGTGCCCGCCGCCGCGCTCCCGCCCTTCACGGGCTGCTGCTCCGACCAGGCCCAGGCCCCGCTCACCGTCATCATGGCGGCAATCGCGCCCGCGCCGACGATAGCAAGTGTGCGCATGTTTCCCTCGCTCACCGTTTGCCGTATTAATAAGAACTACCATGCCGCGCCCGCCCTTGTACAGCGCCAAGGGGTTGCGCGCGGCAAATGCCTCCAAATTGACACAAGCCGCCCCGCAGGCCATGCCCGGCCCGCAATGAAGCGGTGCGGCTGGCGGCGCTTCCGGGGGGCGATTGGCTCAAGGCCATGCGCCGCCGTTTACGATTTGCTCCCATGCCAAGGCCGCCCTGCCCGCTTGTCCGATGGCGCCATTGTCGCCGATGCACCTTGCGGAAGCCTTAAGCGTCACTTAAGTTTATGATATCAAATCGATATTTCATGCCCTTCCACAGGCGCCGGCCCGGCGGAACGCACCGTTTCATGGTTAACCGGCGAGTCGCATCTATATTTAACGGGATTCTTGAACAGTGAAATTCGCGCGAAGACGCGGTCTTTTCGCGCGAAAACACGGTGGCAAAAATTAACGGCGGCGGCGTTTACCTTGCCGGCATTAAGCATAGGGGTGCCGGAAGCGGGGTGCTTGACAGGCAGGTGCCCGCGGATGGGTGCCGCCACCCGCACAACGGTCGCGATACGCTTCGTTCAAGGCGCCGCCGCGCGCCTGGTTTGGGCCTAGACGAGGCCGGTGCGATCCTCGACGCGCTCCACGCGCCCGCGAAGGCCGCGCATGTCCTTTTCCATCACGCTTTGGGAGCGCTGGGTTTCGGTGAGCTTTTCCGAGTGCGCCATGAGGAGCGCGGTGTGCTGCCCCTGCGTCTTGGCGATGGCCGTCACCGCGTCATTGACTTTGAGCACCGAAGGCTCCAGCAAGCCAACGCGCTGTTCCAAGCTATCGAGACGCCGCTCCGTCACCTGCCGGAACTCCGTCATCTCCCGGCGAAACTCGCCCGCCTCCGCCCGCATCTCCTGCAGCAGCCGGACCGTATGATTTTCGGCGTTCCCATCATCGCTCATGGCAATATCCTGCCCCCCGCCATTCACAAAACTCAAGCAGCACATCAATCCCTCCGGAATTGCCCGGACCAATGCTATGTACCTCAAATGTTCGCGCACGAAACCTACGCGGGCTTTGCCGCAACGCGCGCCTCCCCGCCGCAAGCCACAGCTTATGCACATATGGCGAGCCTTCGGAAAGCCGCCGCCGCGCGCGCCCCGGCGCGCTCATGCGTCACCCCGATTGCCAAAGCAAGCAATTTTACGCTAAAGCTTCGCGTAAGGCGCGGAGCAAGGGGCATGAACCGGGACGAAACCGTTGCGCTGTTTCTAGAGTGCGAGGCGAAGCGGGCGGAGGCGCGCGCGGCGGCGCTGGCCGATGGCAAATCCGAAGACGATGCGCGAAACATCGCGCACGAGGCCGCGAAGGCGCATTGGAACGCCTGGGTGGAGCTTCTGCTCGCGGAACGCAAGGCCATGGAAAACGCGGGCACCTGGAAATCGAGCCGCGCATACACCGGGGCGCCGGAGGAAGGCGAAAACCCGCAAACGCAAGCCTGGCTGGAAAAGGCGGCGGCTGATTTCTCCCGCTGTCTCTTTCTTGTACGGGGGGTCGAGGGGACCGTCGAGGGGACCAAAGAGACAGCGGGAGAAGACAGTAAAGAGGATGGCAGCGCCAAGCCACCTGTCAAATCAATTCAACTTGAGGGGGACCGGGCCGATTTCTCGGGCTTCGTTTTTCCCGGCCCCGCCTATTTCCAAAGCACCACCTTCTCCAGCCCCGCCTATTTCCAAAGCGCCACCTTCTCCAGCAACGCCTGGTTCCGAAGCGCCACCTTCTCCAGCACCGCCTATTTCCGAAGCGCCACCTTCTCCGGCCGCGCCGATTTCGAAAGCGCCACCTTCTCCGGCCGCGCCGATTTCCAAAGCGCCACCTTCTCCGGCGACGCCGATTTCCGAAGCGCCACCTTCTCCGGCGACGCCGATTTCGAAAGCGCCACCTTCTCCCGCTACGCCGATTTCGAAAGCGCCACCTTCTCCCGCTACGCCGATTTCGAAAGCGCCACCTTCTCCGGCCGCGCCGATTTCGAAAGCGCCACCTTCTCCCGCTACGCCGATTTCCGAAGCGCCACCTTCTCCGGCAACGCCGATTTCCACGGGCAGAAGTTTACCAACGATGTGTTCTTCAATGGCGCCACATTTGAGGGCCGGGCGGATTTCGCGCTCGCCACCTTCGAGCGGGTCGCGCAATTCAACGGCGCGCGGTTCCTGAGCGAGGCGGATTTCAACGCGGTCTGGGGCAGGCGCACCTTCAGCCTCGCGGATGCGCGGTTCGAGGTCGTGCCGGATTTCATTCAGGCGCATTTCGAGGAGGCACCCCGGCTCGACAATGTCGAGGCGGGCTGGAAACAGCCGGAGCTTCAGGCGCTGGATGAAGAGGAGAGCGAGGAGGCGACGCGGCGGGGCCGCTGGCACAGGCGCAGGCTGGAGGCGAACGGGCGCTACCGGCGCGTTTTCGCGGCGGATCGCAGCATTCCGGCGCGCTGGCGGGCGCTGAAGCGGCTGGCGATGCAGGGGCAGGATACCGACCGGGAGCTGGAGTTTCACGCGCGCGAATTGCGCTCGCAGCGTTTCGCGGGCGACGGGCCGGCGCCGTGGCCGGTTTTGAGCGGCAGGGCGTGGGGCGGGTTTTTCCGCTTCTGGTCCGGCCTGGCGTACGGGCTGTTTTCGGATTACGGGCGCTCGCTGGCCCGGCCGTTCATCGCGTCGCTGCTGGCGCTGATCGCGGCGGGCGCGTTCTATTTGAGCCAGACGGAGGCGATGCAAGCCCGCCTCGGGCTGCGGGAGGCGTCCTACCTTGGCGGCACGGTCCGGACAGCGCTGCATGCGCCCGCCAATCCGGTGCCGTGCTATACGCCGCCGCCCGCTCCGGCGGAGCGCTGGCGCAAGCATTGGCCCTGGCTGAGAAGGGGCGCGAAGCTCGCGCCGGCCCCGGCGTCCAGCGGGAGCCGCATCGACGGCCTTATCGAGCCGTTCCGCGGCCAGACCAACGCGCGCGCCGAGGCGCTGCATCTGGCCGTCCGCAACGCCTCCGTGGTGCTCGGCGGCTCGGGCGGGGCCGCGCACCGCACCTTCGGCTGCCTCTATGGCGTGGAGCTTTACGGCGGCTCGACGCCGATGGCCATCGTGCCGGACGTGGTCTCGACCGTCAGCGCGGCGCAGAAGCTGTTCTCGGCGGTGATGATCTTCCTGTTCGGCCTGGCGCTGCGCAACATGCTGAAGATGAAGTGACGCGGAGGGGTAGCCGCAGCGTCATCCCCGCGAATGAGCGTGTGAAAAAGTTGGCGATGCCCACTGCTGTCATGGCCGGGCTTGACCCGGCCATCCAGAGCCACACTGAATTCATTGGATTTTTCATGGATGGCCCGGTCAAGCCGGGCCATGACAACCGGCTGTCGGTGGGCATCGCCATCTTTTTCACACGCTCGGAAGCGGGGCCGGGAGCGGCGGTGCGGAATACCCCGCTCCTGCCTCCCCCGCCGGCTCCTGCCTCACCGGAACGGCGGCTCGTCGAAGGAGCGCAGCTTGCGCGAATGCAGGGTTTCCCGGCTCTCCTTGAGCAGGTCCAGGGCGGCCAGCCCGATCTTCAAATGCTGGGCGATCGCCGTTTCGTAGAAGGCGTTCGCGGCGCCCGGCAGCTTGATCTCGCCGTGCAGCGGCTTGTCGGAGACGCAAAGCAGCGTGCCGTAGGGGACGCGCAGCCGGAAGCCCTGCGCGGCGATGGTGCCGCTTTCCATGTCCACGGCGATGGCGCGCGACAGGTTGATGCGGCGGCGTTCCTGGGTGAAGCGCAGCTCCCAGTTGCGGTCGTCGTTGGTCACGACCGTTCCCGTGCGCAGGCGTTCCTTCAGCGCGTCGCCGGCGTGGCCCGTAACCTCGGCGGCGGCGCGCTGCAGCGCCACCTGCACTTCCGCCAGCGCCGGGATCGGCACGCTGGGCGGCACCAGCTCGTCCAGGATGCGGTCCTGGCGGAGATAGGCGTGCGCCAGCACGTAGTCGCCGATGGCCTGGCTGTCGCGCAAGCCCGCGCAATGGCCCACCATGAGCCAGCAGTTCGGCCGGAGCACCGCCAGATGGTCGGTGATGTTCTTCGCGTTGGCCGGGCCGACGCCGATATTGATCAGCGTAACCCCGCAATCGCCCTCCCCCTTCAAATGGTAGGCCGGCATCTGGTAGCGGTGCCAGGGCGAGCTGGCCAGCAGCGCCTCCGCCTCGGCGGGCGAATGCTCGGGGCCGACCGAGGAGCCGCCCGGCAGCACGAGCCGCCCATAGCCGCCGCCGCCAAGCTGCCCGCATCCCCAGCGCACGAACTGGTCCACATAGCGGTGATAGTTGGTGAGCAAAATCCAGCGCTGGACGTGGCGCCAGTCGCTTCCGGTGTAGTGGACGAGCCGGCGCAAGGAGAAATCAGTGCGCACCGCGTTGAACAGGGCGAGCGGATAGGGCTCGCCCGCCTTGCGGCGCCACAGGCCGTCCGCGACCTCGTCGCCCACGGCGGAGAGCCTCGGCGTCGGGAAATGGCGCGCAAGCTCGCTCGCGGACACGTTCGCGCTGGCGATCTCCTCCGCCCGCTCGATCACGTAGGGGTACGGAATCTCCTGGCTGCTGACGCCCGTCTCGATTTCCGCGCCATATTCCCCGGCGAGGTGGGTGAGCTGCTCCAGCAGGTAGCCCCGGAACGCGCCCGGTTGCGTTACCGTCGTCTCGTAGACGCCCCGGCGGGCTAGCTTGCCGAAGGCCCGCCGCGAGGCCGGGCGCGCGGGCTGTTCCTGGCGGTGTATCACGCGCAGGGCCGGGTAATTGAATTTCGCGCGCGTCTTCGCGGATGGCGCGGCGCGTTTGTTCAAATAACGGTCGAGAGCCGCCGTCAGCGCCGAGGAGGCCTGCGCGTAAAGTTCTTCGAGCCGGTCCACGGCTTCCGCCGGAGTGTCATGTTTGCTCGTTTGCCGAATCGCCATAAGTAAGAACCTGAACTTTTCGCTGGAAGCACTGGCATCCATATGGGCATCCACCCGGCCACGGCAAATCCTGCCGGCCCAACAGGTGCCTGCGGCGGAAACAAGGATTAAACTTGAAATTTTTGTATCCGGAACCTTAAAAAAGCCCTAAGGACAGCGCCCATGAGGTGTGTGCGGCGAATGCCGGAGCAGGAGGCTGGGCGAGACTCGCTTCCAGAGACAAAGAACAAAGACTGAGGCGGCCGTAGCAAATCCTCCAGGTCAAGCTGGCGATGGCGGAAGACTTGATAAACCAGCAGTGGCAGGCGTTCAAACAGCTCATTCGCGGGAAGGGGCTGTTTGGGCAGTCCAAAATCAAGGCACTTATCGAGCGCGGGAAACAGCGGCAGAAGCCGACTCTCGTCGACACCATCGTGGAGCGCCGGGAAACCGATGCGCTGGACGAGTACCGCCGGAGATTCGCATCCGCCGCCGGCCGTAATGCGCCGGTGCCGCCCCCGGCGCCCATTGCCCCGCAAGCCTTCGGCGAGCCCTCTCAGGAGCCCGTTGCCGCGCAATCTTCCGGCGAAACCTCGCAGGCGCCCCTCGAACCCTATACGCCGCCGCCTCCAAACATCGTGAGAATGCCGTCCGTGGGCTTCATGAGCGCCCCGTCCTTTGAAACCTTGCAGGCGCGGGAGTCCGGGCATGAGCAGGCGCCGCCACCCGAATTCCAGGAGCAGCAGCCCGAACCCGCGCAGCCGGAGCCGCCCGCCGAACCCGAGAGACTGCCGGAACGCGTTCAACAAGCCGCGCGCCAGCGCCGCCGCGTCAAGGCTGCGAACCAAGGCGAGCGCCGCCGGTCACGCCCCGGCTGGGGCAGCCGCCTGAGCCGCCGCCTTGGCGAAGCCATGAACAGCCTGCCCCCCTCCCTGGCCCACGACCTGAGGGTGCTCAGGCAGCGCAAGAACGAGCTTATCGCGGCTGCCGCCGCCTGCATCGCCGTCTTTGGCGGCGGGTATATTTACCAGGGAATGCACGCGGGGCACGGCAAGCCGGCGGCAGTAAGCCACACCGCTACCGCTACCGCTACCGCTACCGCCGGGAAACCGGCACAGGCCGCCGCTAAGAACAAGCCGGAGAAGCCTGCCGGACCCAAAAAGAAGACCTTTTACGACCGCCTGCTGCCCGAAACAGCAAACGCGGCAAGTGGAACCCCCGCTGCCCCCGCAACAGCCGCCGCGGTGGCGGAGGCGCCGGAGAACAGTACACCAGCCGCCCAAGACAAAGCCGCGCAGGCTAGCGCTCCCGACGGGCAATCCGGCGGCGCTTCCGCGCCAGAGCCGCCGGCATCCCCAGCGGTTTCGGCGTCAACCCCGATCGAAGTGCCGGCAAAAGGCGCCGCAAAAGCGCCGGACCCGGCGCCACCCGCGATTTCCGCCTCCGCGGACGAACCGACCTGGGTCAAAGCGGAAAGATACCTGCCCGACGGGACGCGCACCGATGTTCCGCGCCCCGCCGCCGGACCGCTTCCAGGCGAAGGCGAGGCCCGCAAGCCGGTGCTGGCTGCGGTCAACCCGGCGGCGGCCGTGCCAGGGTCATCCCCAGGGAAACAAGAAAGCGTTCTGGCAGGCGGCTACTTCGCGCAGGTCAAGTCCAACCAGAACCGTAGTGCGTCCGAAGCCGAACTTGCGGCGGTTGCGGAAAAGTACAAAAGCGTGCTGGGTGAAACGCCGCTATCGGTCAGATCCGCCGACTTGAAAAGCCGGGGCATTTGGTACCGCGTCCTGATAGGCCCTGTAGAATCGCATGACGAAGCCGGCAGCATTTGCAAAAGGTTAAAAGGTGCCGGGCTTCAGGATTGCATCGTTCAAAAACTTGATTAACCAATACTGAACTATCCCCCTGGTTGTACATCTCCGTGCAACCAATCTGGTGGCTCAATTACGTGTGAAATGACCGGACAGGTTCTTTTCGCGCTTGCGAATGCTCTCAAATGCGCTAGGCTGGCGATACCAGGGAGGAGTGGAGTATTACTATGCAAGACGGCATGACCCTCCAGGAGATGCTCGACAGCATCCGCACCATCTTCGCTCAAGACATGACACGGAAGACGGAGCATCGTAACAAGCCTGTTGCCGATCCCGCTCTATGGCGGGCCATCCAAAGCCAGGAAAAGCATAGCAGCGAGAGCCAGTGCTGGCTTCGCGGTATGCCAGGTGGCCGCTAATATACCGGCTCTCAACACTCCAAGCGCAGTAGCTCAGCCGCCTTGAAACGAGGCTAAGCGTGAATCTGTTGGCGGGGCGGTTCATGTAACCGCTCTGCGCCGGCCGGCGTGTTGCGCGCGAGGTTGTGGCTTGAGCGAAGCGCTCACCCCCTCAACGATGGACATCGCCTCGAAACCAGCGCCTGCACGCCTAAACCACTGGCGCTTGCCGGTAGAAGTGCGGCAGCGGCCCCGCGCCCGCGCCGATGGAAAGCTCCGAAGCCCGTTCGAGCGCGCCTTGCAGATACGCCTTCGCCTCCCCAATCGCGTCCTCTACCGCAAGCCCCTTCACCAGCAGCGCCGTGATCGCGGACGCAAGCGTGCAGCCGGTGCCATGCGTGTTCCTGGTGGCAATCCGGGGAGCGGTATAGGCGAGGAATGTTGTTCCGTCATAGAAAAAATCGGTGGCCTCGCCGCCCGCCGCGTGTCCGCCTTTCAGAAGCACCGCGCGCGGCCCCATGCTGAGCAGCCGCGCGGCTTGCTTCCTGGCCTCGCCTTCGCTCGCGGCGGGCTGCGCGCCGAGCAGCGCCGCCGCCTCAAGCAGGTTCGGCGTGATCAGCGCCGCCAGCGGAAACAGGCACGCCACCAGCGCGGCCTCCGCGTCCTTCTCAAGCAGGCGGCTCCCGCTGGTTGAGACCATCACCGGGTCGATCACGATTGGAATGTCGTGAGCCAAGCGCTCCAGCCGCTCCGCCACGGCCAGCACGCCCGCCTCGCCGCCGAGCATACCCGTTTTGATCGCGCGGATCGTCAGATCGGAAAAAACGGCGTCCATCTGCGCGCCAATCACGTCCGGCGGCACGTTGAACACCGCCGTGACGCCTCTCGTGTTCTGCGCCGTTACCGCGGCGACCACGGTGGCGCCATAGACGCCCAGCGCCGAGAAGGTCTTCAGGTCCGCCTGGAGGCCGGCGCCGGCCGAGGAATCCGAGCCCGCGATTGAAAGAGCCGAATGCTTTGTCATGGCGCATACATGGAGCCGTTATGGGCAGATTCTTACCCCGCCGGCCCGGATAATATTCGCGTCCGCCTGCCCGCCGCCCGCCGGTTGCCCAGTTACTCCCTGGCAGCCCGCAGAGTTTCAAGGCATTCGGGCAGATCCATCAGGTGGTCAATAACGGCGGCGGCGCCAAGCTCGTCCGGGTTGCCGTGGGCATAGCCGTAGCGAACCACGACAGGCACCGCGCCCGCCGCTTTCGCGCATTCGACATCGGCGCTGTTGTCGCCCACCATCACCGCGTTTTCCGGACGGACGTCAAGCGCGTGCAGAACGCCCAGCAGCGGCGCCGGAGACGGCTTGCGCGCCTGATCTTCGCGCTCGCCGTTTATCGCGCCGAAATATTGCGCGATGCCCAGCTGCTCCACGATAGCGGCGGCGAGCTGATGCTGCTTGTTCGTGCAGAGCCCGAGCCGGCGCCCTTCGCACTTCAGCGTCTCCAGCAGCTCCCCCGCGCCGTCATAAAGGGTTGTGCGCCTGACGAGGTTCTCCTGGTAGTAATACGAGAAATCGGCCGCCATCGGCAAAAGCTCGGCCTCGGATACGCCATGCGCGCGGATCGCCCGTTCGACCAGCTTGGGGATGCCGCCGCCGATCATCTCTTTTACGCGGGCAAGGGGAAATATCTCATAGCCGCGCAGGCCCAGCGCGTAGTTAAGCGCGTCCGCGAGATCGTGGGCGCTATCAACCAGCGTTCCATCGAGATCGAACACCACGGCAAGCGGCCAATCCTGCGCCTCGCGTTTCATCGCGCCTCCATTCCGGCTTATGGCAGTATGCGCTCCTGGCCTTACCGGATGCTTTCGCTTGGTGCGAAGAACTGGGTGAATCGCCCCTCACCCTGCCCCTCTCCCCGATCTCGCCTTGCCGGGATCGCCACTTTAAGTGGCCAAATCCGCAAGCGGATTTGGCGTGGGAGAGGGAACGCCAGGAACTCCGCTGCGGGTATTTCAGGGGTTCCTTCTCCCATAGGGAGAAGGAGAGGATGAGGGGTTGAACCCCCAATCATCGTACGCCACGCCAACAGCCCGCGCGGCGGCAGGAACGGACTAGGCCTTGGCCGCGATCCTCGGATCGAGTTCGCCCTTGGCGTAGCGCTTGGCCATGTCCGCCGCCTGGACGATCTTGATCCGCGACGCATTCCCAGCCGTGCCAAACTGCTCGTAGCGGTCTCTGCAGACCTGCTGCATGGCGGCGATGGCGGGCTTGAGGTATTTGCGCGGATCGAATTCCTTCCGCGAAGTCGCGAGCACCTTCCGGATGGCGCCGGTCGCGGCCAGCCGCAGGTCGGTGTCGATGTTCACCTTGCGCACGCCGTGCTTGATGCCGCGCTGCAGCTCTTCCACCGGCACGCCGAAGGTCGTTGGCATCTCGCCGCCATACTCGTTGATGATGTCGATCAGCTCCTTCGGCACCGACGAGGAGCCGTGCATCACGAGGTGGGTGTTGGGAATGCGCTTGTGGATCGCCTCGATGACGTTCATCGCGAGCACGTCGCCCGTGGGCTTGTGGGTGAACTTGTAAGCGCCATGCGAGGTGCCGATGGCGACGGCGAGCGCATCCACCTTGGTCGCGGCCACGAATTCGGCCGCCTGGTCCGGGTCGGTCAGGAGCTGCTCGCGGGAGAGCTTGCCTTCGGCGCCATGCCCGTCCTCTTTCTCGCCTTCGCCAGTCTCAAGGCTGCCGAGACAGCCAAGCTCGCCCTCGACCGACACGCCGACCCAGTGCGCCATCTCCACCACCTTGGAGGTGATGCCCACGTTGTAGTCATAATCCGCGGGCGTCGCGCCGTCCGGCTTGAGCGAGCCGTCCATCATCACGCTGTCGAAGCCGATGCGGATGGCGCTGGCGCAGGTGGCGTCGCTATTGCCATGGTCCTGGTGCATACAGATCGGCAGGTGCGGATATTGCGCCTCAAGCCCCTCGATGAGCTTGGAGAGCAGGAGGTCGCCCGCATAGGCGCGCGCGCCGCGGCTGGCCTGGATGATCACCGGGCTGTCCGTCGCCTTGGCCGCCTCCATGATGGCGATGCCCTGCTCCATATTGTTGATGTTGAAGGCAGGCACGCCATAGCTGTGCTCCGCTGCGTGGTCGAGAAGTTGCCTAAGCGTGATACGGGCCATTCTATTCTCCTGTGGGTGCGGAAGTGTTTGCGGATTTGTTACGGGCGGGCGAGCGCAGCGACCCCCGGGAGGGTGCGGCCTTCGAGCCATTCGAGGAACGCGCCGCCGGCCGTGGACACGTAGGTGAATTTGTCCGTGACCCCGGCCGCGTTCAGCGCCGCGACCGTGTCGCCGCCGCCGGCGATGGTGCGCAGCTTGCCCTCTCCGGTGAGCCGGGCAGCCTCCCGCGCGAGCTTGAAGGTGCCCTCACCGAAAGGCTCGGTCTCGAACGCGCCGACGGGGCCGTTCCAAAGCACGGTTTTGCATTGCTCAAGGCACCGGGTGTACTCCTCCACCGAGCGCGGGCCTACATCGAGGATCATCGCATCCTCTGGCACGCTCTCCACCGGCACGGTTTGGGTCGCCGCGTGCGCCTTGAACTCCGTTGCAACAACAGCGTCGGAGGGCAATACGATCTTGCAGCCGGATTGCGCAGCCTGCGACAGGATAGTCTCGACGGTTTCCACGAGGCCGGGCTCGCAGAGCGACTTGCCAACGCCAATCTTCTTTGCGTAGAGGAAGGTGTTGGCCATGCCGCCACCAACGATGAGGTAGTCCATCTTCTTCACAAGATTGACCAGCACATCAATTTTAGTCGAAATTTTCGAGCCGCCGATCACCGCAGCCACCGGCCGCTCCGGCTTGTCGAGTGCCGCCTTGAGCGCGTTCACCTCCGCCATCATGGACGGCCCGGCATAAGCGGGCAAAAGGTGCGCCACGCCCTCGGTCGAAGCGTGCGCGCGGTGCGAGACGGAAAACCCGTCGTTCACGTAAATGTCGCCCAGCTTGGCGAGCGCGGCCACGAATTCCGGATCGTTCTTCTCTTCCTGCCCGTGGAAACGCAGGTTCTCCAGGAAGGCCACCTGCCCCGGCTCAAGCTTGGCAACGGCGGCTTCAGCCTTGGGGCCGATGCAGTCCTCGCCGAAAACGACGGTGGTTCCCGGCATCAAGGAGCCGAGCTTCTCCGCCACCGGGCGCAGCGAGTATTCCGGCACGGGCTTGCCCTTGGGGCGGCCCAGATGGGAGAGAATGACAACCTTTGCGCCCCGGCTGACCAGATCCCGCACCGTGGGAATGAACCGCTCGATCCGCGTCGCGTCCGACACCGCGCCGTTCGCCATCGGAACGTTCAGGTCGGCGCGGACGAGAACGCGTTTACCCGCGACATCCGCGGAGGCGATGCTCTTGAGATTGTCGAGTGACACGGCTGTGCTCATACTTTCTCCCTCGATGTAAGCTTGATACGAGGCCTCGCAGCCTGTTTTGCGCCAAGCCTGCCGCCCGCCCCGCCAGTGCTCTGACGCCGCCCCGTGCCCTACCAAAGTGATTTGCAGGGGCCGCGTTGCGATAGAATGACGCTGGCCATAGACGTGGCATTTTCGCACAACAGGCACAAGTCAGGTTTATTTAACGCTGAATTGACTCAATGTGACTGCAAAAACTTTTGCAACTGCATGACGGCAATTGCAAGGGCAAGTGCACCTCCTACCGCGCTTACATTGTGCCAAACTAACGGCTGTTGTGGATCGCACTCCCCTGCCCGGCCCCGCCGCTGACCAGAGTAGCCGCCCGCAGCGCCGTGAACGGATGCACAATTTGGGCATCCCGCCGCGCTTTGTGTCACACGCGTTTACGATAACACGCGCATTCTGCCGCATGGACCTTCAATACGGGGCTAAGGGTGGACCTTCCGGCGACATCAAATTATAAGGCGGCTGTGAAATACCGTGCCCTGTTTCTATCCGACATCCATCTGGCGGCCCGGGCCTGCAGGTCCGAGGACCTTGTGAGCTTCCTGCAAGCGCACGATGCCTCCACGATCTACCTCGTTGGCGACGTAATCGACTTCTGGCGGTTGCGGCGGCGGCCGAGCTGGCGCGCGTCGCAAACCGAAGCGGTCAAGGAGCTGGTGGCCAAGGCCCACAACGGCACGCGAGTCGTTTATATTCCTGGCAATCACGACACCGAAATCCGCGCCTTCGCGGGCACCACTCTTGGGCCGTTTGAAATCTGCCTGCAAGCAATCCACACCACCGCAAACGGCCGCAAGTATCTCGTCATTCATGGCGACGAGTTCGATGGGGTCGTGCAAAACGCGTACTGGCTGGCCGCGCTGGGCGACGTCGCCTACGATATCGCGGCGGCGGCGAACACGCTTCTCAACTGGGTGCGGCGGGGGCTCGGGCTCCGCTACTGGTCGCTGTCGGCATATCTCAAATACCGTGTGAAGCGCTCCGTCACGCTCGCCGGCAATTACGAGAACAAGCTTGCGGCGGCCGCGCGCGAGGCGGGCGCGGCGGGCGTCATTTGCGGCCATATCCACCACGCCGCGATCCATGAGGTCGAGGGCATCGACTACGTGAATACCGGCGATTGGATAGAAAGCGGCACCGCGATTGCGGAAGACGCCGGCGGCCGCTTGCATATCATCCGCTGGACCGACCAGCTCCGTGACGCCGAATGCAGCCCGCCCAGCACCTCAACCGAGCCCCCGGCACCGTGATGCGTATCCTTGTTGCCACCGACGCCTGGAGGCCGCAGGTTAACGGCGTCGTGAATACCTATGTGAACCTTGAGCGCGAGGCTTCGGGAGCGGGGTTCTCGCTTTCGTTCATGACGCCGGCGGAATTCCGGACCGTGCCGATGCCGAGCTATAGCGAGATCCGGCTGGCTCTCGTCCGCGCCTCCCACGCTGCCCGCGCGGTTAAGCGGGAGCGCCCGGATTGCATCCATATCGCCACCGAGGGACCGATTGGGCTGGCCATGCGCGCCTATTGCCGGCGCAACGGCAGGCGTTTCACCACAAGCTATCACACCCGCTTTCCGGAATACCTTGCCGCGCGCGCGCCGGTGCCGCTTACCTGGGGCTACCGCTTCGAGCGCTGGTTTCATAACAAAGGCGCCGGGGTAATGGCCGCGACCCGATCGCTCTGCGAGGAGCTAACCGGCCACGGCATCGAAAACGTTCAGCTCTGGTCGCGCGGCGTCGACCTTGAGCTGTTCCGCCCACGCGCCGTCGACCGCTTCGGCCTGCCCCGCCCGCTGTTCCTCTACGCCGGCCGCGTCGCGGTCGAAAAAAACCTCGAAGCGTTCCTGGACCTCGATCTGCCGGGCAGCAAGGCGGTCGTTGGCGGCGGGCCGCAGCTTGAGGAACTGAAGGCACGCTATCCCGGCGTGACGTTCACCGGCCCCAAGTTCGGCGCTGACCTCGCGGAGCATTACGCTTCGGCCGACGTTTTCGTTTTCCCCAGCCTCACCGACACGTTCGGCAACGTGCTGCTCGAAGCGCTGGCCTGCGGCGTGCCCGTGGCCGCCTACGAGGTGACGGGGCCGAAGGATGTCGTAGCGAACGGAACGGCTGGCGTCTTGGGGAGCGATCTTAAGGCGGCGGCGCTTGGCGCGCTTTCGCTCAGCCGCGCCGCCTGCCGGGAGTATGCGGAGCGCTTTAGCTGGCACGCCTGCGCGGCGCGCTTCCGCGACATCATCGCCGAAGCCAACGGCCTTCGCGCCGGTACTCCGGCCGGCGGGTGACAAAACCGGCATTTTTTCGCTATAATGGCGGCCCGCCCGGATGCTTCGTTCGCGGCGCCTGTTGAAAGCGGGAACGGAGCAATCCTGCGGCAAGCTCGAAAGCCTTATAAACCTCCGGGACCGCCGAGCGGCGCAGAGACGCCCAACGGCGAAAGCGGGGCGCGGGGTGCGCGATGAAGCTGCCGGCGATTGACGATATTCGGGAGGCTAACCTCCGGATCAGGCCGTATGCGGTGGAGACGCCGCTGCTCGAATGGGCGAGCCTGAACGAAAAGGCCGGCGGCAGAATTCTCCTGAAAGCGGAGTCGCTGCAGCGGACGGGCAGCTTCAAGTTCCGGGGCGCCTATAACCGGGTCTCAAGGGTGGACCGCGCCGCATTCCCAGGCGGCGTTGTCGCGTGCTCTTCCGGCAATCACGCTCAAGGCGTGGCCGAAGCCGCGCGGCTTTGCGAGTTGGACGCAGTGATCGTGATGCCCTCCGACGCGCCTTTGTTCAAGATCGCGCGCACCATCGACCGCGGCGCCGAAACGGTCTTCTACAACCGCGAGACCGAGGATCGCGAGGCCATCGCCCGCGACCTGTGCGGGAAGCTGAACGCGGATTTGGTTCCGCCTTTCGACGATCCTTACGTGATCGCGGGCCAGGGCACCGCCGGGCTCGAAACCGTTCAGCAGGCCAAGGCCCTGGACGCCAATATCGATGCCGTCCTTGTGCCGGCCAGCGGCGGCGGCTTGGCGGCGGGCGTCGCCCTTGCCGTGCTGGACAGCTTCCCGGACGCGGAAATTTACACGGTGGAGCCCAAGGGTTTCGACGATCACAAGCGTTCGCTGGCCGCGGGAAGCTGCCAGGAGAACGAGGCGCTAGCCGGCTCGATCTGCGATGCCCTGCTCATGCCCAAGCCCGGCGAACTGACCTTCGCCATCAACAAGGACCGCCTGGCTGGAGGCCTCGCGGTAAGCGACGAGGATGTGAAGGAGGCCATCGCCTACGCCTTCAACGAATTGAAGCTCGTTATCGAGCCAAGCGGCGCCGTGGCGCTGGCCGCGATCCTTGCCGGCGCCTTCCAGGCCAAGGGCCGGACCGCCGCAATAGTCCTATCGGGCGGAAACATCGACCCTGGGCTGTTCGCCGGAATAATTTGCGAGGGCCAGGAAACGGCGCTTTCCGGCCAATAAACCGCTAAAATCTTGCCGCTACCGGTAATACATGATTTCACGAAGGCAATTCCTGACGTTGAGCGCCGGGTCCACGGCTTCCGCCGTGCTTGGGGCCGCGCACGCGTTCGCGATCGAACCGCGCTTCAGCCTGAACGTCAAGCACTGGTCCATCACCCACCCCGATTGGCCCCAATCCGCGCGGCCGTTACGCATCGCCATATTGACGGATATCCATGCCGTCGAGCCCTGGATGCCTGTCTCCCGTATCGCCGCCATCGTCCGGCACACCAATGCGCTGAAACCTGACCTTACCGTTCTGCTCGGCGATTACGTCTGCGCACTCAGGCGGCGCTTCTGCTCCGCCATCGTTCCCGTCGCCTCATGGGTGGACGCGCTGAAGGGGCTTCGCGCCCCCCTCGGCGTCTACGCGGTACTCGGCAATCATGACCACTGGTCGCGAAATGCTCCAAGCATCCGCCGCGAATTCAAAGAAGCCGGCATCCGCCTGCTTGAGAACGCCGCTATCCCGCTGAAACGGGACGGGCGCCGCATCTGGCTGGCGGGCCTCGGCGACCAGCTTGAAAAGCGGGACGATTTGCGGGGCACGCTGCGCCGGATCGGCGGCGGCGAGCCCGCGATCCTTCTCGCCCACGAGCCCTACATCTTCAAGAGCGTGCCTGAGCGGATAACACTGACGCTCTCGGGCCATACGCACGGCGGACAGGTCTATGTGCCGTTCGTCGGCCGGCCGGCCCTACCGCCCAGGCTTGCCGGTTACGCATACGGCCATATCGAGGATAACGGCCGGCACTTGGTGGTGTCGAGCGGACTTGGCGTCACCGCGTTTCCGGTGCGCTTCCTGGTGCCGCCGGAGATCGGGCTGGTCACCCTCGGGCACCGGGAAGCCTAAAAGTAACCTAAAATGCCGCTTTAATTTCCCTCATGCCCGGATATCGTGTAGAAATGACCTCCAACAACTTTCCAGCACAGGCCGCAGGAAGCTCTGAGCCGCATGTATGATTCAAGCCGTCATTGCGAGCGCAGCGAAGCAATCCAGACCCGCGCGCCGCGGCGCCCGTTCCTGGATCGCCGCGGCCGGCAAGGCGGCGTCGCGATGACGGCGATGCGCGTCACGGCTTCCAGCGGCCGGTAGTAGTATGTCTTCAGGTTTCGAGGTTCGATCATGCGCAAGATGCTCTTGATTGCCATTGGCCTCCTGGCCAGCGGCGCGGTAGCTTCCGGCGCCAGGGCCGAAGTGGTGGTGCACGTCAGCAAGTCGGAGCAGACGATGTACGTTTACGTGGACGGCGATCTTGAGTACGAATGGCCAGTCTCGACGGGCCGGGGCCGCTACGCCACGCCATCCGGTACCTACCGCCCCACCAGCTTCGACCGCCATCACCGGTCGCGACGGTATAACAACGCCCCGATGCCCTACTCGATCTTCTTTCACGGCGGCTACGCGATCCACGGCTCCTACGACATAGAAGATCTCGGCACTCCCGCCTCGCACGGCTGCATCCGGCTGCACCCGGACGACGCCGCCGAGCTTTTCGGCCTCGTGCGGGAATCGGAAGACACGCGCATCATCGTTTCCTGGTGACAGGCCACCCGGTGCCGCCTGCTCGCGGCGCCGGGGCAGGTTGCAGCGGCGGGCGCCGTGGACGCCAGCGTCCTGAAGGCGAGGAAATTGCTGTGGAACTTTCGCCGGAACGCCGCGTACTCCTGGCTCCCGTCGCGCCAAGCGGTAAAGTGCCCGGATACAGGAAAGGAATGCCGCCATGATAAGAGAGAAGCTGACCTCGGCCATGAAGGACGCCATGCGCGCCAAGGCGGAGCCCGCGACAACCACGATCCGCATGATCAACGCCGCGATCAAGCAGAAGGATATCGACGTGGCCAGGCCCCGCGGCGATCAGCAGATCAGTGACGACGAGGTGCTGAACCTGCTGCAAAGCCTCATCAAATCGCGGCGGGAATCCGCTGAAATGTATAAGCAGGGCAGCCGGCAGGATCTCGTTGACAAGGAGGAAGCCGAAATCGCCGTCATCGCGCAATTTCTGCCCAAGCAGATGAGCGAGGAGGAAACCAAGGCGGCGGTGCGGGAACTGGCTGCGTCGCTCGGTGCCAGCAGTGTGAAGGATATGGGAAAAGTAATGGGGGCGCTGAAAACGAAATACGCCGGCCAGCTCGACATGAGTAAAGCCAGCGCGATTGTGAAGCAGGTTTTGGCAGGCAACTGAGGAATAAGCCCTCCCCCGGCGGTGTTCTCCGCCGGCTGCCCCGCCTGCCGCTGGAGCCCGGCTAGTGGACGTGCGCGAGTGCCGGCGTCCCAATTTTGTTGCGGTTCTGACGCAACATATCCGGCTTCTTCGACACAATCTCCATCAGCACGATCAGCTCTTGCCGGAGACTAGCGTCCCTGATCTTGTCGAACGCAAGCAGAAGCTGCCGCGATTGATCGTAGCGGAGCTGCGCGTCGTCTGCTGGATTTCGTACCCCCGCCAGCAAGCAACGGAACAGCTCGTCAAGCTCCTCGCCATTAATCATGCCCCAACTCCAACTCCCTACGCCCACTCAACTGATTACGGTTGTATAAGGTATTTGTTACAAGTCCAAGTCGGTTTCCACACCCCTTTCAGGATTGCCGGCAACTTTCTTCCGGTCCCTGGAAACGCTCGCACTTATTATTATTGGTTCGATGGTATGCGTTTGTTGCGGATATGGAAGACTGCGTGTCGGGACGGGCGCGTTTTCCACAGCTTATGCTGTAATGTTGTCACACTGCCGCGAGCCTTCCGCGGTTTTGGCAGCAGCTGCTGCTGGCGGCTAAGAAACTTCGAAAGCTCGGAACGATGTTTGAAACCGCGCTTAGGGCGTTTGCGACATTTTTCGCGACCATCGGACCAGTGGAGGCGGCAATCCTGTTCGCCGGCTTCTGCCCGCACTTCAGCCGGGCGGAGCGCATCGCAATTTCGCTCAAAGCCGCCGGGATCGCCACGGCCATCATCCTGTTCTTCGCCCTCTTCGGCACGGCCATCCTTTCGGCGCTGGGCGTCACCTTTCCGGCGCTTCAGACCGCGGGCGGTATCATCCTGGCTTTCATCGCCCTCGACATGATCTTCCAGGCAAAGATCGGCGGCAGCACCATCTCGCGGCCGGAAAACGCCGAAGCCCGCTCGAAAGACGACGATATCGCCGTGTTCCCGCTCGCCACGCCGATCCTGGCGGGGCCGGGCGCCATGTCGGCCGCCATGGTACTCATGGCCGGCGCCAAGGGGAGTTTCACCGCTCAGGTTTCCGTCATAGCGGCGCTTTTCGCGGTCATGGCCGTGACCCTGCTCCTCCTGCTCGCCGCCCAGGAACTGCGCGAATGGATTGGTGTTACGGCTCAACGTGTTATCATGCGTGTGCTGGGCATCCTTCTGGCCGCGATTGCTGTACAGTCGGTGTTCGACGGCATTGCCGGAAGCGGCATCTTTACTCGCGCGCTTTGACTGGGCAGGCCACTTTCAAGGGGTGAACATGGCTGGTTTCGCGGAATACGATCAATACGATGCGATGGGCCTCGCCCATTTGGTGCAGGGGAAGCAGGTCAGCCCGCGCGAGCTTCTTGAGGAAGCCGGAGAGCGTTTGGCCCGCGTCAATCCCAAACTGAACGCCGTCATCTGCCGGACTGACGCCATCGCGGAAAAGGCGGTGGCCGAAACCGGCCCGGAGCAGCCTTTCGCCGGCGTGCCCTTCCTCGCCAAGGACATAGGCCCCGCGCTCGCCGGCGCGCCGCAGACCTCCGGCAGCCGCGTTTACGCAAGCTACGTGCCTGACGAGGACGGCGAGATCATCCAGCGCTTCAAGCGCGCCGGGCTAGTCATCTTCGGCAAGACCAGCCTGCCGGAGTTCGGCCTCCAGCCAGTCACCGAGCCCGGGCTGTTCGGGCCATGCCGCAATCCGTGGGATCTGGGCCGGACGCCGGGCGGGTCGAGCGGCGGCGCGGCAGCAGCCGTTGCTTCAGGCATCGTGCCCATGGCGCATGGCAACGATGGCGGCGGCTCTATCCGCATCCCGGCGAGCTGCTGCGGGCTGTTCGGCCTCAAGCCTTCGCGGGGCCTCGTTCCGGGAACGCCCCTCGCGGCGGTCATCAACCGCGATTTATGCGTGGATCACGTCCTGAGCCGCAGCGTGAGGGATTCCGCCGCCGCTCTCGATGCGATCTGCAACCGCGCGGACGCCGGCTTCCTCTCCAGCCTGGATACCGGCCCCGGCCGCCTGCGCATTGGCGTCATCCGCAGCGCCATGCTGGGCTCCACCGTCTCGCCCGAGGTAAAATCGGCGCTTGGCCAGGCGGTGGCGCTGCTGGAGCGTCTAGGCCACGATATCGAGGACGCCGAGCCCGGTGTGGACTACAGCGCTTTCGGGTTTGCCTTCCTTGTGTACTGGGCGATTGGAGCAGCGCAAACCCTTGAGGATGCTGCACAGTTCCTTGGCCGCGAACCCGGCCGCGCCGATCTCGAGTCTGCAACCTGGGCGCTGGCGCAGCTTGGCCGCGCAATGATGGGCGCCGAAGAGGAGCGCGCCAGCCGCGTGATGTGGCAGGCGACGAAGGCCTTCACCTCCTATTTCGACCGCTACGACATCATGCTGAGCCCGGTGCTGGCCGCTCCGCCCCTGAAAATCGGAGAAACCAAAATCACAGGGATCGAGGAAATCGTCTTCCGCTTCCTGGAGGCCGTGAAACTCCCCCGCCTCATGAAGCTGGTATCGAAGGCCGTCGCCGCGAAGAGCTTTGCCTTCGCGGCCTTCACCGCGCCGTTCAACGTCACCGGCCAGCCCGCCATGTCGGCGCCGCTGCACTGGACGCCGGACGGCCTGCCCATCGGCATCCAGTTCGCGGCGAAGCCCGGCGCGGACGGCCTGCTCCTGCGGCTCGCGCGCCAGCTTGAGACCGCGCAACCCTGGAACCTGCGCCGGCCGCCAATCTGGGCCGGCGAGCCGGTGCAATAACCGGCTTGATCCTTGCGGCGCCCGTAACTTCCGCTAAAAGAGATTCAAAAGAGGAATCCCATGGAAAAATTCACTTCGCTGACAAGCGTCGCCGCTCCGCTGCCGTTGATCAACGTCGATACCGACATGATCATCCCCAAGCAGTTCCTGAAGACGATCAAGCGCACGGGGCTTGGCAAGTCGCTGTTCTTCGAGATGCGCTACGATGAGAAGGGCGGGGAAAACCCTGATTTCGTGCTGAACAAGCCCGCCTACCGCGAGGCCAAGATCCTGGTCGCGGGCGAGAATTTCGGTTGCGGGTCGAGCCGCGAGCACGCGCCCTGGGCGCTCCTCGATTTCGGCATCCGCTGCGTGATCTCCACCTCCTTCGCGGACATCTTCTACAACAACTGCTTCAAAAACGGCATCCTGCCGGTGATCGTTTCGCCGGAAGATTTGCAAAAGCTGATGGACGACGCTGAGCGCGGCTCGAACGCGACACTGACCGTCGATCTCGAAAGCCAGGAAATCCGCGGGCCGGATGGCGGCGTGGTTCGCTTCGAGATGGACCCCTTCCGCAAGAAGTGCCTCATCGAAGGCCTCGACGATATCGGGCTCACCATGCAAAAGGCCCAGAAGATCGAGGCATTCGAGGAGCAGGCGGCAATTGCCCGCCCCTGGGCTTGACCTTTAATCCGGCCGCAGGCTTCGCCAGCCGCCAGTACAAGCTGCGGAAAGTTGCGGCATATATCGCCGTCATCGCGAGGCCGCCTTGGCGGCTATGGCGATTCGGAAATAAACGTTGCGGCTTGCGGATCTGGATTGCTTCCGGCCGCGCTCCTCCCGGCGCCGCAATAACGGCGTGAATCACACATGCGGGTCAGCAGTGATGATTATCGCAGGTGTTCGCCGATTTCGCCATGGTTCCCTGGAAATGAGCGGCGATGAGGGCCTCGGGGGTATCGGTCGGCGCGCCGGCAACCACCTGGATGCCTCTTTCCGCGAATAACCCCAGCGCGCGCGCTCCCATGCCGCCGCAGATGACCAGGTTGACGCCGCGCTCTGCAAGCCACTTGGGCAGCAGGCCCGGCTCATGCGGCGGCGCTTCGACATCGCGCCGCTCCTTAATGGCGTTCGTTGCATCCATCTCGATCAGCGCGAAAGCGGCGCAATGTCCGAAATGCGGCGAGAGTTTCCCGTCCACGAGTGGGATGGCGATAATCATGGTGAGATTTCCTTTCCTATATGACGCTGCAGGTTGTTCCATATGTCTTCGATATCGCTGGCGCAGGCCGCGCCGGTCTCGATAACCGCCTTCGCCTGTTTTTGGGCCTCGGTAACGCCGCGGTCGTAGCGGATGCGTCCAAGGACCGGAGAATGGGCCGCAACCGCCTTGTTTTCGATCCGCTCCGTCATGCCGGGACATATGTCCCATTTGTTGATGCAAACGAAGGCCGGTACTTTGAAATGGCGGGTTAGCTCCAATGTGCGCAACAGATCGTGCTCGCCGGACAGCGTGGGTTCCGTTACGATCACAACCGCCGAAGCGCCAGTAATCGTGGCGATGACTGGGCAGCCGATCCCTGGCGGGCCGTCGATCAGAACCGTATCCCGTTTCGTTGCCTCAGCCAGTCGCTTCGCTTCCTGCCGCACGGCCGAAACCAGTTTCCCGGAGTTTTCGGCCGCGATGCCAAGTTTCGCATGAACCATCGGCCCCGCGCGGGTGTCCGAAATCATCCAGGCGCCGCACAGGCGCGGTTTCAGTTCGATCGCGCCCCGCGGGCAGAAATAGGCGCAGACGCCGCACCCTTCGCAAGCCGTTGGCTCGACGTAATAGCTCTCCTCCCCTTCTTTGATCGCGTCAAAGCGGCAGAGCTTGAAGCAAACGCCGCGGTTGTTGCACAGCTTCGGATTGATCACCGCCTCCTGGCCGCTCCAAAATTCACGGCGCACCCGGACGGAAGGCGTCAGAATCAGATGCAGGTCCGCGGCATCGACATCGCAATCTCCCAGCACGGCATTTTTAGCCAGGAGCGCGAAACTCGCCGTGACGCTCGTCTTGCCGGTACCACCCTTGCCGCTGATGATAACAATTTCCCTCATACGGCCTCGCAAATGGTACGCAACAGGCCGGCAAAAAGCGGCTTGTAGTCTGGTATGGCGCCGATGATCGGAGTTCCTTTTGCATAGGCTTCCGCTATCCGCCGGTTATCGGGAATTTCCGCAAGCAGCGAAATCCCTTCCTTCTCAAGATAAGGGCGGACAAGATCGTCTTTTCCGGCGGCGCGGTTGATGACAACTCCAAATCTCAGCTTCAACTCCCGCACCGTATCGACGGCAATCTTCAAGTCGTTCAGGCCGAAAGGCGTGGGCTCCGTCACCAGCACAACGAAATCCGCCTCGCGCAATGTGACGATCACCGGGCACGACGTTCCGGGGGGGGCATCCATGATGACAAGACCGCCCTGTGGTTCCGCCTTGACGGCGCGGATCAGGGGCGGCGTGAGCGAAACGCCCACATCGAGACGGCCCTGTACAAGCGAGACCGCACCGCACTCCAAGGTCTCGACCACGCCGATGCGCCTGGGAATTTCGCGGATGGCCCCCCGCCGGCACACGTTCTTGCACCCGCCGCAGCTATGGCACAGTTCCGGCGCGATGATGGGCACCGTACCGAAAGTTATGATCGCATTGAACGCACAGAACTCGCTGCAGTCGCCGCAGCCGTTACACCGCATCTCATCCACTTTGGGAATGGGGATTGTCACTTCCCGCCGGCTCTTCACGCGGCCGTTCAGAAAAAGATGGGCATTCGGCGCTTCCACATCGCAATCCAAAAGATGCACGGCGCCATCCGCAGCCAGCGCGAGGCTGACTGACAGCGTCGTTTTCCCCGTTCCGCCTTTTCCGGATGCGACAGCTATTTTCATGCGCCGGCAACTTCCGGGAGCATTCCCGCGCTGAGGGCTTCAAGCGCTTCCGATACGGACAGGGATTTGGCCGAATAAACCTTTACTCCAGCCGTTTTCAGGGCGCCCAACGCTTTCGGCCCGCACTCGCCGGTAACCAAAACCGTTGCACCTGCCTTGACAATCGTTTCCGCCGCCTTGATTCCCGCACCCTGCGCGGCGGCGATATTCGCGTTATTAATCAGGACGAAGTTTTTCGTTCCTGTATCGTAGATCAAGAAATTCGCCGCGCGGCCAAATCGCGGGTCCATGGGGGCTGCCATGTCTGTGCCAGATGTTGTAAAAGCTATTTTCAATTGGTCTCTCCATTCGCTCCGTTACGTCTCACCGGTTCGCGCAAAGGCACCCCCGCCACAGCCCCATGCCTGGCGGACACTTGCGAACCTGGATTTTCAAGCTGAAAGCCGGCGTTCGCTGCCGGTAAGCGGCAACTCATCCCCCAGCGGCAGGCTTCCGCGTCCTTCGTTCGCCATCCCTTTTGCTGCACGCAAAAATACGGTGGCAATCACGCCCCGGAAGCCTGCGCCACGGCATCAATTGCCGCTTTTACCCCGCAGTGCATTCAAGCGCGCCTGCATCGCGGAGATCTGCTCCTCAAGCATCTCCACTTCCTCTTCCTGGGTGCGCGGCGCTTGGCCGGACCAGCCGCCGCGCCCGCCGCCACGTCCGCCGCCACCCCAGCCGCGGCCTTGACCACGGCCGCCACCCGGAGAACCGCCTGCCCGCCGGCACTGCCCCCGGCCGCGGCCAACCGGCCCGGTCCCAAAGGGGCCCGTTTTATCCATCGCTGGCATCGTCTGTACCTTTCGTATTTTCAGAAGCTGGCTCCACTTCGCCTTCTCCGGAAACGAGCTGGTAATCCCCGCCGCCGATTTCGAGCGCAGCCCCTTCTGCAAGCGCCATCGCCACGGATCTGCGCGCCTGCGCAAGGATGCGTGAAAACGTGGAGCGCGAAACGTTCATAAGAGCAGCGGCGGCCTCGTGGTCGAGGCCCTTGGCATCCGCCAGGGAAAGAGCTTCAAGCTCCTCGTCCTTGATGGAGATAACCTGGAGCTGGCGCAACGGAATACCCCGCGGCTTGTAGAACCTGGCCGTAGGATTGATCCTTACATGCCTGCACTTTCTGGGCCTCACCATGACCGGACGGCGTCTGCTTGTTATGAACGTACGCCCATAACTGTGGTCTTTTCCAGGCCCGGAGTCAAGCGTAATTTATGCACACACGTGCAAAACCAAATTGCGCGCTGGTATTCGTTTTGCACATCGGGCACCCGGCGGCGGCCTCTTGCTGGCGCATTTGCGGCAGCGGAATTGTGGCGGCCCGGAGCGCCGCGCACCCTGCCAGCATCCAATTCCATCGTGGATAAGAGCGCCCGCCGCCCTTCTATTGCCCCTCCGAGTCAACAACACTTGCGCAAGCTGCCCGTAATCGATTCGGAGAACCAACAATGCATGGCTTCGCGCAACGTGTATTGCCGTTACTCGCAGAGCCTGAAGCTCCTTCGCTAGCCGCCCGCAAAGCCAATGGCAAAGCGCCGCAGCCAGCCAGCGGGCACTTCTGGCAGCTCTATCAGGCATTGCCGCATGAGGACAAAACGTTCATGCGGCTCAAGGCGCTGGCCGGCCCCTCGATCAGCAAGACCATGTTTTGCGAGATCGTGCGCAAAGCTGGGCTGCGCCAGCCGGACAGCAGGGCATATACATCGCCTGTTCTCACCGCCCGGCTGGAAGCCCTTCAACGCAAAGGGCTCCTCGACGGCGATCTCGACTGCATCGGGGAAATCGCCCACGCAGTGGCGGTGGAGGCAGGCTCATGCAAGGCGGCGAAAAATTTGACCGGCGCGGTGAAAGCCGGCATCCCCAAGAGCGAGCGCGAACAAACGGGGGGGCGCACATACTATTACTTCCCGCCCCTCGGTCACGACATCAAGCTCTTCCGCCATCTCAGGCTTGTCATCTACGCCAACGACGAAGCCGAGTTCATCCGGCTTCACGAACTCGCCAGAGAGGCGGAGGCCGGCTCCAGGGGGCACCCGGAACTCACGCGGTTTTTGTGCGGTTTTCCGCTGAGCCTTGAATGGCTGCAGCAGTTGCGTCCTGTCATTCGCGAGGTGTTCGCCAAACAGGGCTTGCGCTTGTTCGTCGAGCATGACCTGCAAACCGCCGGGACCGGAGCCATCTTCGAGCATTACGCAAACAGGATGCCGGGCGAAGTTGGGGCGGGCTTCAACAAGCTGCTCCTGCGCGCCGATATTCTGTCCGCGAATTTCAGCAGGGCGCGGCAGCGCATCGCGGTGCTGCCGGAAAGCGAGGCCCATTTTGCCGCGGCGCACGAAGCCTCGATCGCGTTTCTAACCGGGGATAATGCGGCGGCCCTCGAAGGGTTTCGCACTGCCCTTAAACTGCTCCGCAAATCCCGTGGCAAACGCAAGGTGGCGCTCGATGCGGAGGCTGGGCTCTTCCACATGCTTGCGCTGCTGCGCGCCAACGATCCAGACCTGCATACGGAGCTGCGCGGCCTCATCGATGCCGCGACGGTGGACGTGACGCCCTTCTTTCTGGCGCATCGCGCTATTGCGGCGCTGCTTGAACTCATCGAGGGGCGGCATGGTAAGGCCGTGGAAATGATCAAGCATCTGGTGGAACAGCCGTCGAGCTGTCCGGCGGCGAACACCATCATTACCCTTGCAGCGCTGTTCATAGATGCCAGCCTCATTCGCGAGCGTGGCGCATATCATGATGCCGAATACACTCGCCTTGCCCAGTCCATGCCCCTTCTGGCGTGCATCCGCGCTGAAATTCTGGCCAGAACGTGCAGAGATGGTACAGTCTGGCGCGAGCGCGCGGAAGCGCTGGGGAGCAAGGGTCTCATCGCCTTCACGGAGATCATTTCCTTCAAGCAGCCCTGGGAGCGCGCCTTCGACACACTGAGCGCGTTCCTCAAGCCCGGCGAGGCGAAGCATCCCGCCGCCAAGGCCCCGGCAAAAAACAAGCGCCTTGCCTGGCTGGTCGGCCTCACTTACGGCGATGTTTCCGTTGTCGAACAATCAACGAAAGGGAACGGCTGGACCGGCGGACGCCCGGTCGCCCTGAAACGGCTCCACCAGCGCGACGCCAAGCTCGACTATTTAACCGAGCACGACCAGCGCATGTGCCGCTGCGTGCGCAAGGAAAACGGCTGGTACGGCAATGAAAGCTATTACTTCGATGAATATGCAACGCTGCCGGCCCTGGCCGGGCATCCGAACGTTTATAACGCCGCCAATCCCGGCGAGCGCATCGAGCTGATCACCTATCCGGTGGAACTCGTGGTGACGGAGACGGCGGGCGGCTACAATTTCAACCTGTCGCACCGCGCCAACGAGCCGAAGGTTTTCCTTGAGATGGAAACCCCCACGCGCTGGCGTGTCGTGGAGCTGTCGAAGAAACTCCGCGAATTGCAGGCGACGCTTGGCGAACAAGGCCTGACCGTGCCGCGCGGAATGCGCGAGCGCGTCGCCGCCCTCCTGGGCGAAGCCAACCCCACCGTACCGATCCGCTCGGAGCTAGCGGACATCGACGTCCCCGCCACGCCCGGCGACGCCACCCCCGTCATGCAGTTGCAACGGCGCGGCGAGGGGCTGAAGATCAGGCTTGGCGTGCGCCCCTTCGGAGCGGGCGGCCCCTTCTACCTCGCGGGACAGGGCGGCTCGTCCGTGCTTGTGACGGCGGGCGGCCAGCGCCAGCGCGTGAACCGCGAACTCGACGGCGAAAAAGCGGCCATGGAAACGCTGATCCACGCCTGCCCGGCCATGCTGAGCTGGGGGATCAACGGCAACGAATGCGAAATCGAATCTCTTGAGGATGTGCTCGAATTTCTGGAGCAGGTGCAGGCATACGCGGGGCCGGTTTCTTTCGAATGGCCCGAGGGCGAGGCGCTCAAGGTAAGCCGCACGGTCAATGCGCAAAAGCTCTCCATCAAGCTCTTGCAAAAGCGCGACTGGTTCGAGATATCCGGCAAGATCCAGGTCGATGAAGACCTCATCGTGGACATGAAGGAGGTCCTGGCGCGGCTGGACCATGCCCACGGCCGCTTCGTACCGCTCGATGGCGGCCGGTTCGTCGCGCTGACAGCGGATTTGCAGCGCCAGCTCCGGCGGCTGGAGGGCGTTTCCGAGGAGACGGCGGGAGGCCGCCGCCTGCATGGCCTGGCCTCCATGGCTGTGGACGATCTCGTGGAAAGCGCGGGCAAGGTCCAGGCCGACAAGCATTGGCGCGAGCTGTCGGCGCGCATCCGGGCGGCGGGCTCGCATACGCCGAAGCTGCCCGCCACGCTGCAGGCCGAGCTACGCGACTATCAGGTGGAGGGCTTCACCTGGATGTCGCGGCTCGCCAATCTGCAAATGGGGGCCTGCCTGGCCGACGACATGGGCCTGGGCAAAACGGTGCAGACCATCGCGGTGATGCTGGAGCAGCAGGCGAACGGCGCCTGCCTCGTGGTGGCCCCGACCTCCGTCTGCCACAACTGGGAGTGCGAGCTGACGCGCTTCGCGCCTTCGCTGAACGTGCACCGCCTGGCCGCCGCCCCGGACCGCGCCGCTCTGATCGCGGCCATGGGGCCCGGCGATGTGCTGATCACTTCCTATGGCCTTCTGCACCAGGAAGATGAAACGCTCACCGGCCGCGCCTGGAACATGCTCGTGCTGGACGAAGCGCAGAATCTGAAAAACGCCGAAACCAAGCGCGCCAAGGCCAGCCAGAAGCTCGACGCCAAATTCCGTGTCGCGCTGAGCGGCACTCCCATCGAGAACTATCTCGAAGAGCTGTGGAGCCTGTTCAACACCATCAACCCCGGCCTGCTGGGCTCGCGCGACAGCTTCCAGCGCCGTTTCGCCGGCCCCATCGAGCGCGAGCGCAAACCCGCCGCCCGCGATGCGCTTCGCACGCTGATCCGCCCCTTCATCCTGCGCCGCACCAAGAGCGCGGTCTTGAGCGAACTGCCGCCGCGCACCGAACTCACCATCACGGTGCAGCAGCCCGAGGACGAGCGCGCCTTCTACGAGGCCATGCGCCGCCAGGCCATGGAAAATATCGCCGCGCTCGACGGCCCGCCCGGCCAGCGCAAAATCCACATCCTGGCCGAGATCGGCAAGCTTCGCCGCCTGTGCTGCCACCCGGCGCTGATCGACCCCAAGACAATGCTCGAAAGCGCCAAGCTGGCCGCGTTCATGGAGCTTGTGGACGAGCTTTTGCGCAACCGCCACAAGGCGCTGGTGTTCAGCCAGTTCCTCGGCCATCTCGGCAAGGTGCGCGAGGCGCTCGATGCGCGCGGCGTCCGCTATCAGTATATCGACGGCAGCGTGACGGCACAGGCGCGGGCGGAGCGCGTGGCTGCTTTCCAGGGGGGCGAGGGCGACCTGTTCCTCATCAGCCTCAAGGCTGGCGGCACCGGCCTCAATCTGACGGCGGCCGATTACGTGATCCATCTCGATCCGTGGTGGAACCCGGCGGTGGAGGACCAGGCTTCCGGCCGCGCGCATCGTATCGGCCAGAACCGCCCGGTGACTGTCTACCGGCTGGTCGTGGAGGACAGCATCGAGGAGCGCATTCTCGATCTGCACAAGCACAAGCGCGGCTTGGCGGCGGACCTGCTCGACGGATCGGAGGTCAGCGGCCGGATGAGCGAGGACGAATTGCTGGCTTTGATACGGCAATGACGGGCGGTGAAACTGAACTCCGAAACCTGTGTTGCTGGAAAGGTTAGGGCACTGAGGAAAGGCTCTGCGGCATCAATATCTTGCTGTATCTGGGGGCGTTTTCTCCGGGGGGTGAAACTGGCATCGGAATCAATGTCCTTTCCATCCCGCCCAAAACGGCTATCCCAAACGCCGCATGCGCCCTCTTGACGCCGCGTTCCGAATGAGCCCCTCTTACGTCGCACCGCGATTTGGGAAGCGTTCGCCGATGCTGACGGCAATTAATCTGCTTTCAACGCCCATAATAGCCGCATGCGCGGTAGTTATAACTTATCTGCAATGGATAATAAGCGAGAGAAAGTGGCGATTTGACCGATCTTTGGTGAAGAAGTATGTGAATATATAGAAGATGTTTTTAAAAGGGCGATAAAACTTGGCTGCGCCAAGGCGCAGTATCGCGATTGCAATCAAGATCACCCGCCCGGTTACGATCATGAAGCATGTAGTGCAGCAAACAGGAGATCAATACAATTGGTTTTCCGAGCAGTTACCCAACGCTCGGGAGAAATTTAAGATATATCTCGACGTTAGCAAGTGATCACGCTGGCCGGCGCCAAGTAGCCGTTTGCTTTTCGGTAGCGGAATCGCTCCAAGTGTGGGGTTAAGCTCATTGTTTTGGAGCCAATGACGGGGGAACTTCCCATCGCGCCCTGAAGGCAAACAGCCTACTTCCGCTCGCTGAAGTTAAGCGCCATTTCGTTCGAAGTTCTTGGACGTCCGGACGTCCGCGACCCATCGTGGCGGCGGAGCGGCCAGCACTCACGCCGGTAGCGCCGCCCGCGCGCCCTGCCCGCCTAAAACCAGCCCGAGGGCCAGCCATTCGGCGAGGAAATCGCCGGCGCGCGGGGTACCGCGGTGATACGGCGCGAACCGGCGATTGCCGCGGCGAGCAATGCCGCCGCCGCTATCACGGGAAAGGTTGCTGTCCCGGCGGAAGCTGCAATTGCGGCCACGGAAAGGAAGGGCACTGCCGCAGCCAGGGCTTTAGCCTTTGCTCCCTTAAGGATCTGCGATGCAACGCCCGTGGCTATGCCATAAATCGCGCCAGCCGCTAGCGCCAAAGCGAGAGGCAGGTCCATGGCAGCGGTTACGCCATGCACGCCATGCCCTGCCGCCACGATGGCGGCGCATAGCAGCGCTGACGCCCCCCAAACCTGCCAGATTCGCCGTGCTGGTATGCGCAGCCTGGCGTGCCCTGCCTTCATCACCGCGATGGCTGCCAGCGCGATTGCCGCTGTGGCGGCATCTTGCAAGCCTAGCGGCGCTAACAATCCAGCCATGGCGGCGAGCACCGCCAGCAGAAGGATTGCATTCCGCTCGCCCGCAGCCCGGCCCTTGCCGGTCCGCCCCGCCACATGCGCCAGCACGGCGCCCGCCGGCAGGAGCAGCACCGCCACTACCCCCCCAATGACGGCGGATGCCGCCAGGACGAGCGACAGGGTGAAGGCATCGTGCAACACCAGATCCGCCGCGCCGCCGCCAGAGCGCGCTTTTTCCGCAATTCCGCCGCCGGCTTTCGTTCCGGCCCAGGACGCAATGGTGGCGGCTGCACCGAATGCCGCGCCCATGGTCCAAGGGGCCGCGGAAGCATTACCCGCCATCAGCAACGGCAAGGCCACGGCTTGTCCCGCCAGGCAAAGCCCGGCAATGGCTACGCCGCTGAGCTTCGAGGAAAAACGCCTGTGTTCCAGGAATGCGCCCGGACCGTTCGTCTCCCGGCTGGCTGATGCGCCGCCGCAGTCCGCCTGCTCAACGCCGGGAAGCCAAAAGACATTGCGCTCATCCGGAAGGACGCTCCCGGACGCTTGTCCACTACCACTGCTCATTTGCCGGTCCTGTCTGGAATCACACTTGCAATGCAAGTAGAATTGCGGTGTGGCATAGTACCTGCGGGAATCGTCCGCCCGGTGCGTGCCTGACTGCCGTTGCTGGCACAATACAAGGGGGGCGGCGGAGGCCCTAGTTACCGTTTTGATACCTTCCTCACGGAGGAAACACAGGACGAATGCCGGGTTATGAGAATTCTCGTCATTGAAGACGATCCGGGCGGCCGGACTATGCTGGCCCAGGGACTGGCCGAATGCGGCCATGAGGCAGTCTGCGCACCGGATTACGCCGAGGGGCTGGATCTTGCGCAAACCGGAGGTTTCGACGCGCTCATCGTCGACCGTATGCTGCCCGGCGGCGACGGCCTTAACATCGTAACCGCCCTGCGGGGGCAGGGCATTATGACGCCCGCCGTCTTTCTCACCGCCTTGAACGAGGTGGACGACCGCATCGCGGGATTACGGGCGGGCGGCGACGACTACATCTCCAAGCCTTTCTCGTTCCACGAGCTTCTGGCCCGGCTCGAAGCCATCATCCGCAGAAAGCAGCCCGCGCAGGATACGGTTTTACGCGTTGGCGATCTTGAGATGAATTTGATATCGAGGACGGTGAAGCGGGGCGGCCTGGAAATCGTGCTGCAGCCGCGCGAGTTCCGCCTCCTGGAGTTCCTGATGCGTCACGCAGGGCAGACCGTCACCCGCACCATGCTTCTCGAAGGCGTGTGGAAGTACCGCTTCGAGCCCGAAACGAAGATTATCGACGTGCAAATGAGCCGCCTGCGCCAGAAGATCGACAAGGGCTTTGAAACGCCTCTCATCCAAACCGTGCGGGGCTCCGGATACTGCATCAGTGCGGATTAGGCTTCGCCATACCACCACCTTCCGGCTGATGGGGGTTGCGAGCCTCGCCTTTATCGCGGTGGGCGGAGCGGTGCTCGGCTTCCTCTACTGGAGTATGCTGTCCGTCATCGACGCTCAGATCGGCGGCGCGCTTAACCGCGAGGTCAGCGACATGACGGCTGCCTACCAGCGGGGAGGCTACGAGCGCTTGCGCCGGACCGTTGCGGACCGCGCTTCGCCGCATGACGACACGGTGCGCGTTTATCTTCTCATCGGCCCGGAAGGCAAGCATACGGGAAACTTGAAGGACTGGCCGGCGCACGCGCCAGAACCCGGACACACTGCGGATGCGGAGGTGGAGCACGCCACCAAGATGGCGCGTATGCGCACCCTGCGTTTTGCCGGTGGCAGCCGGCTTCTCGTGGGGCGCGCGCTGACCGAACGGCTCAATTTTCAGGCCATCGCCGCGGAATCGCTTCTAAGCGTGCTCGCGGCGAATCTCCTGCTTGGCACCGCCGCCGGCGCGGTGCTTGCCCTTTATGCAAGGCGCCGCCTGGGCGAGATTAACGCCATCGCGGACGAGGTGCTTGAAGGCGATCTGTCTGTGCGTATCGCGGTGGGCGAAGGCGGCGACGAATACGATCATCTGGCTCAGAACATCAACGCGATGCTGGACCGGATTCAGCGTTTGGTGGCAACCATCCGCGGCGTCTCCGAAAATATCGCCCATGATCTGCGCACGCCGCTAAACCGCCTGCGCGGCAGGCTGGAAGTGGCGCTGCTGGCACCGCGCTCCCCCGAGGAGTACGAGGCCATCCTGAAGCGTGCCATAGCGGAGTCCGACACCATTGTCGATACGTTCAACGGCATCCTGAAAATCGCGCGGATCAAGGCGGGCGCGCTTTCGCTGCCACATGTGCCGGTCAATCTGGCGGAAGTGGTGGAGGAGCTTGCCGATCTTTACGAGGCTTTCGCGGACGAGAGCGGCGTTACCATCGAGGCCCGGCTTCAGGCCGCGGGCGGCGTCTACGTCTCTGGCGACGCGCATCTGATTTCGCAGGCGGCGGCGAATCTCCTCGACAATGCCATCAAGTATTCGCCCAAGGGCGGGCGCGTGGTGATTTCCGCTGCCAGCATCCCCGGCGGCGCTTGCCTTACCGTCGCGGACAACGGGCCGGGAATCCCCAAGGACAAGCGCACCGCCATTTTGGACCGCTTCGTGCGGCTCGATTCCGCCGCGGGCAAGCAAGGTTTCGGGCTGGGCTTAAGCTTCGCCGCCGCCGTTGCCGAATGGCATGGCGCGCGCCTCGAACTTGCGGATAACCTGCCTGGCTTGCGGGTAAGCCTGCGCTTTCCCGCCAGGCACCATCCGGGCTGACGGAGCGGCAACGCCCAGCTCCTCCGCGAGCTTTGTGTCCTCCCAACCATGCGTCATCGCCAATTTGCCGAAATTCGTGACTCTCCTCGCGCCAACATCCAATATCAGCCGCCAGAAGTAATGACCGTTTTCACCGTCATTCCCGCGAAAGCGGGAATCCACGTAATAACAATGCACTATCCTGCGGAAACATGGCCCCCCGCCTTCGCGGGGCCGGCGCCAAAGCGGTCAATACTGTTGGCGGTTGGTATGAAATACTATCTATTTGTACTTTTCCGGGATTTTTCAAAATGCGGTCTAGAGTTGATCAGTAAACGAAAGGACAAGACGCCGATACTAACTGCCAGAACGGATTTCCAGCTTCTCAGATAGCTTGCGCGTGCAACGAAAGCCAGTGCAGTGCAATCAAACCTTAGCCTCGTAAATTGAGCCACACGGCCGCAGATCGCGATTCACTTATTTTCCGGAGTACCCTTAGCGCAATGGTCTTGTAGCGCTTCGGCCCGTCGATCCGGTAATCCTTGTATTTGAAGGTGACGCCATCCGCACCGCCCGTGCCAAGCTTGGCCGAACTCATCCGCGCGCCCGCGCAGGCGTAACTGCCTGGCATTTTACCCCTATTCCGGCGCATCGGCCGCCGGACGCCGCTGGCGCCAGTCTATCCGCAGCTCCCAAGACCAGTGATTGCGGCTTGAACGGCGTTTGAGGTCATGGCCAGTGGGCTCAAAAGCGGCTTCTTCTTGTCAGGATCCCAGTCCACGGCTGCTGCCAAATCGGAAGTACCAGCGTTGCTGCTGGTGCTCACCCCAGAGTGGGCTGAAGCGGTAGCGGTTGAGTGCTGGAGGCCGGCGACGCTGGCGCCCATCGAGGAGCCAATTGCGGCAACTGACATAATGTATCCCTCGTAGGGGAGGTTACTGTCGAACGGTTTAGGGTGGCACGCGGCTGTAAATATTCGATTAATCAGCGCCAGCAATGACAGGCAGGCGGGGCCAGTCCGTGTGCCTTGGCTTGCGTGCGGAGCGGCCCGGCCTTAATTGTTCCAGAACTGAAACCTTCGCCGTGGCAGCTTCGAAAGGCTTGGGGCCCATGACATCGAGCTTGCGCATCGCTTGCGCTCAACTCAATCCGGTGCTTGGCAGCCTGAGTGGCAACGCGCAGCAGGCCCGTGCCGCTTGGCGCGAGGCACACGAGCAAAACGCTGATCTTATCCTCTTTCCGGAGCTTTTCGTTGCAGGCTATCCGCCTGAGGACCTCGTGCTGAAGCCCGCCTTTGTGCAGGCTTGCATGGAAGCGGTGCGCGGCCTCGCGAAAATCACGGAAGGCGGGGCGCCCGCCATGATCGTGGGCACGCCCTGGGGCGAGGATGGCAAGGTCTATAACGCCGTGACGCTGCTTGCCGGCGGTAAGATCGAGGCGCTGCGCTTTAAGGTAGATCTGCCGAATTATGGTGTGTTCGACGAGAAGCGGAACTTCGCCGCAGGCGCGATGCCGGAACCTGTATACTTCAACGGCGTGCGGCTCGGCCTGCCTATTTGCGAAGATATCTGGACGGGTGCGGTCACGGAATGCCTGGCTGAGCGTGGAGCGGAGCTTTTCCTCGTGCCCAATTGCTCGCCCTTCTCGCTTAGCAAGCGGGCAGTGCGCGAGAACAAAGCTGTCGCTCGCGTGCTGGAAACCGGCCTTCCCCTGCTCTACGTTAATCAGTCCGGCGGCCAGGACGAACTGGTTTTCGACGGCGCCTCCTTCGCGCTCAATCGCGGGGCGCGGCCCGCCATGCAGCTCCCCGCCTGGGAAACCGTGATTGCCATGACGGAATGGCGGCGCGAAGCGGAGGGCTGGGCATGTGTAAGCGGGCCGATGGCCACCGTCGAGGAAGGAAACACCGCAGCCTATCTCGCCTGCGTCACGGGCCTTCGCGATTATGTCGAAAAAAACAGCTTCCCTAGCGTGGTGCTTGGCCTCTCCGGCGGCATCGATTCGGCGCTTGTGGCGGCCATCGCCGTGGATGCGCTAGGGGCGTCGCGCGTGCACTGCGTGATGATGCCATATCGCTATACCTCCGACGCCTCGCTTTCCGACGCGGCGGGTTGCGCGCAGGCCTTGGGCGTGCGCTACGACATCGTGCCGATCCATCCGGCGGTGGAGGGGTTTGGCGAAGTGCTGGGGCCGCTCTTCGCCGGGCTCGAACCGGGGCTTGCCGAGGAAAATCTGCAATCGCGCGTCCGCGGTACGACGCTTATGGCGATTTCCAACAAGTTCGGCGGCATGGTCGTCACCACGGGCAACAAATCGGAGGTCTCGGCCGGCTACGCCACGCTCTACGGCGACATGAACGGCGGCTTCAATCCGGTCAAGGATCTCTACAAGACGCAGGTCTACGCGCTTTCGCGGTACCGCAATGGCGAGCGCCCCAAAGGCTGCCTCGGGCCGGCCGGCGCGGTCATCCCGGAGAACATCCTATCGAAGGTGCCCACCGCCGAGCTGCGCGAAAACCAGACCGACCAGGACTCGCTGCCGCCCTACGACGTGCTCGACGATATCCTCGAAGCGTTGGTGGACCGCGAGGAGCCGCTGCCCGCCATCGTCGCGCGCGGCCATGCGCCAGAGACGGTGAAAAAGGTCGAACGCCTGCTCTATTTGTCGGAATATAAGCGGCGGCAATCGGCGCCCGGCGTCAAGATCACCGAGCGCAATTTCGGCCGCGACCGGCGCTATCCCATCGTCAACCGCTTCCGCGAGACGCTTCCGTAACCGGTCCCGCCGGGGCTGAACTTATGCCGGCCGCTATAAATCCCGGCCGGTTCCACCAGCGGCTGGACTGCCGGGCACAGCCCAAAGCACAATAGCGCGGACGAAATTTCCGTTCCCCAGCGCCTTTCGATACATCCTAAGCCGGCGGAGCCGGAACCAAACAGGTTGAGGTGGCCCGATCAAGCCCATTTTTGGCGACTTGATTTGAGACAAAAGCAGTTCAAAAAAAAAACGTTGCTTGGGCATTGAGGCCGGGTGCTCCCAGGTAGCAGATACGGGTGTCACGGAACGGAATTCCGTGCTGCTACCGGTGTTAAAAAATACCTGAGTGTGTATCAAAAGCAAAATAGATACAATGTGTTGCCTTATCGAAGTTGCGGTGTAACCCACCTAACCAGAAGCAGATTTCTTAGCCCTGGAAGGCAGGTGCTCTATCCTGTTGAACGGAACCCGCACAAGCACCCTACCCTTCGCCGCGCCTCATGTAAGCCGCGGCGATGGCGGTCCGGCGCTAAGCAGAATGGCGCGGTAATAGAACGCGGGGATGACGATCAGCACAGCACGCGCCAGTTCCATGAGCATGATGCTGATCACGGGCGCGCGCGACGCTGCGATCAGTGGCCAGGCCGCCAGTAAGAGCACCGCAAACAGGCTCATCCATGAGAGGAGCGCAGCATTCTTACGCCAGGCAAGATGCGATACCGCACGCGGCCAGCTTTCCGGCACTTTCCACGCAATCGCGCTCATCAGCGGCGCCGAAAGCAGCCACACCAGCCCCACCACATACAAGCGGTCTGTGAGGCTGTCATAATAGCTATCGCGGAAGCAGCCGATCTGCAAATCGGGCCGGAAGAGACGCCCGCGCCAGGCGAGATAGGTGCGAAGCTGTGGCGCCCAAACCTCGACGGCGCATTGGGCAAGCCAGAACGCATTGCCCCATGCCAAAAACGCGGTGCGGGATAGCGCCTGCATGGCCGTCAAAACTCCTGGGCCATTCGCCGGCTGCGAGAGCCGGGGAGAAGCTCGTGGATCAGGGCCGTCAGCTCCGCGTAGTGCTGCATGACAGCGTCGGCACCAAGCTCACCCGCGGGAACAGCCGCATAGCCGAATCCGGTTGCGATCACGGGGATGCCCGCCCCCCTTGCCGCGGCAACGTCAACCTCGCTGTCGCCCACCATGACGGCGGCCGAAAGCTCGCCGCCCGCCAGTTGAATAACCCCGGTAATATGGCGCGGGTCCGGTTTGTGGAAGGGGTAAGTATCGCCGCACGCCATGGCATCGAACAGCGAGCCGATGCCAAGCTCGGAGAGAAGCCTCAGCGTCAGCCACTCGCGCTTGTTGGTGCAAAGTGCAAGCTTGACGCCCGCCTCGCGCAAATCCGCGGCAACCTCCCCGAACCCAGGAAAAAGCCGCGTCTTCGCGGCGATGTTTTCTCCGTAATGCTCGACCAGCCGCGCGCTCAGCCGGTCCAATTGCTCTGCTTCCATCTTCTGGCCCAGCGAAGCCATCGCGCATTGAAGCATCGCCTTCGCGCCATATCCCACGCCCTTTTTGATCGCCGCAGCCGGAGCCGGGCCCAGCCCCTCGGCGGCCAGCGCGGTATTGGCTGCCTCGATCAAATCGGCGGCCGTGTCGGCGACGGTGCCGTCGAGGTCGAAGACAGCGGTGAGGCTTACCATAGACAGCTCAGAGCGGTACAGCGTGCTCTCCTGGACTTGAAACCCAGCCACCAAGGCGATACACCTTTAGCGTGTGGCGCGCCTCATTCTTGGCGTTCAAAAGTGACGGCGCCAGCTTGGTTGCTTAGCGGGACAGCTTCCCCAATAACCACAGTTTTGTGCATATTTCCCACTTATTACTAAATGACTGCGATAATATTGCCACAGACATCCACAGGCATCCGCTATGGCCGGGCATGGCCACAACGACGGTTATGTGTTTGATGGAGAAGCACTCTCCAACCCCGGAACTGTTCGGGAACGCATTGTGGCCCGGCCCCTTTTCCACCCCACCCAAAAATCCGTCCGCCAAATTGAACAAAATCTTCTACCACCGGTTGCAGATTTAATGACCTTCGTCTATTACAACTATAAGACGCATTTACGCGCAACCTCAATCAAAAACAGTCCCAGCTTTTGCCATGCCGGGGTACCCACTCATGAACACACGCCGCAGCCAAATCTATTTGGCTCATAGCTGCCAGCCCGAGGAATTACTACAACCTCAGGACGTTGATGCCGGTGACGCATTGGAGCCGGAAGATGCCGCCGAGTATATTTCGGCGCTGCTGGGTTCGCTTCGCGCCATAGCGGTCAAAGCCCAGCTCCGGATGCTCTCCGATCTTTTATACGTAGCCGAGGAAGAAGCCAAACTTCATTGCCGGGTCTAGCGCTCTTACCGCCAGCGCGTCACGGCCGCAAAGCGACGTGACGCAGTCCCCTCCGTTCGATCCGCCCCGATAAATCGAGCGATAAAAGCGCGGCGCTGACAAGCCGCGCTTCCAAGCCGCTAAGCCGGCAGAGTTCGTCAACGTCGATTGGCGACAGGCTTAGTAGTTTCAAGAGTTTTTCAGGTACATCACCGGCAAAGTTTAGGTTGCCGTGGCTGTCATTACTGAGGTTTACAGCGCACGCCGGCGCCGCCGGCGCTTCCAGGGGATGTGCGGCGGCGGGACTTGCGGGAGTGGACACAGAAAAACCGCTCAGTAGCGGCTGCAAGGCATCCACGATGTCGTTTACGCAGGTGGTAAAGATCGCGCCTTCCTTGATGAGCCGGTTCGTGCCGGCGGCACGCGGTTCAAGCGGGTGCCCTGGCACTGCGAACACCTCCCGGTTCTGCTCGCCAGCGAGCCGCGCCGTGATCAACGAGCCCGACCGCTGCGCTGCTTCCACAACCAGCACACCCAGACTGCACCCCGAGACGATGCGGTTGCGCCGGGGAAAATCCTGCGCCCGCGCCACGAAGCCCGGCGGGCACTCGCTGATCAGCACCCCGGCCTGCATGATTTCGGCTGCAAGATCCGCGTGCTCAGGGGGGTAGATACGGTCCAGCCCGCCCGGAAGCACGGCGCAGCCCGCGAACGGCAGCGCCGCCCGGTGCGCGGCCGCGTCGATGCCGCGCGCCAGCCCGGACACGATGAGAAAACCTTGCTGGCAAAGGGCGGCGCTAATATCGGCTGCGAATTTCAGCCCGGCGGCGGTGGCCTGCCTCGACCCGACAACGGCAAACGGCGGGCGGCTCCAGACGGCGGCATCGCCTTTGACATAGAGCAGCGGCGGCGGCACCTCCACGCACGCCAGGAGCGGCGGATAACCGGGCTCTCCCGCCGCAACAAGCCTCATGCCGGCGAGTTCGGCTTTCTCAAGCTCCGCGCCGATCGCGGCATCGCTGGCAATGCTGCCCGGCGAAATCCAGCTGCCGTGCTTCGCAAATTCCGGCAGCGCTTCGAGCGCCGCCTCCGCCGAGCCGAAATGAGACAGAAGCTCCCAGAACGTAACACCGCCGATATGCGGTGTACGGATCAAGCGCAGCCAGGCGCGTTTGGTCTTTTCGCTGAATGGGGGCTCGGTTGCCGGAGCCTCGGGCTCCCTCAGTTTGGATTTCGCTCGCATTGCCTAAAACAAACTCACTGAACAAACGGCGCCGCAACGGGCTTGCAGAATGAAAATTAGCTACTTTTGGATTGAAAAGATATCTTGCTTTCCGTTCCGGCCATCAAATTCCGGATGTTCTGGTGATGGCGCGCGATTAGAAGCAGGGACAGGAAAGCCACGAAGGCGGCGAGCACGGTTTGGTCAAGCACCAGCAGGAAGCCTGGCGTGAGCGCCGCCGCGGTCAGCGCCGACGCGGAGGAGTAGCGGGTCAAGAGCGCGGCGCCAAGCCAGGCGGCGCAAAAGAAGGCCCCCGCAGGCCAATAAAGCGCCGTCACCACGCCGATATAGGTGGCTACCCCCTTGCCGCCCCGGAAGCTCAGCCAGACAGGAAAGAGATGGCCCAGGAAGGCGCCCGCCGCCGCGAATAGCGCGGGCTCCATGCCCGAATGGAACCGGAACAGGAGAACGGGCGCAAAACCCTTCAACGCGTCGAAAAGCAGCGTCGCGAGCGCCAAACCCTTCCGGCCGGTGCGAAGTACATTCGTCGCCCCGATATTGCCGGAGCCGACTTTGCGGATGTCGCCCGCTCCGCCAAGCCGCGTCAGGATCAGGCCGAACGGGATCGAACCCAGCGCATAGCCCAAAAGCAAGGGAACCCAAGTCTCAAAACCGGTCAACGCCGCCGCCTCCTCCTCACAGCCGCCTTTGCCAATGCAGCTAACAAGGAAGGCCGCCGCGGTCAAATATTACCGGAGCGCCCACACTACGCGGCCTCCGGCCCGGCCTGGAAGGAGAGCCGCGCGAAGGCCTGGGGCTTAGCCCTTCTTCGCCTGCTCCGTCCGGTCGAGCAGCTCTTTCATCCTCGCGGTCAAGCCCAGAAGCTCGCCGTGCATCACCCGGAAGGCCTCCAGCAGCAGGGCGCGCTCCTTGGGGTCGGCGGCGCGGCGCCGGCTTTCCCAATACTGAACCGTGCCCCGCATGACATCGAGTTCGTCGAGGCTGTCCTGGATGTTCGTGCGAAGCGCCTCGACGGCGCCCAGCCTTTGGCTGGGCTGGTCGCCTTCATATTCGACGCCATTATGAACGATGGGCTTTCCGCTTACCCGGGCGGAAGCCTGCCCCTTGCTACACATCGGATAGTGCCCTCTCAAACGCGCTATGGTTGAGTAAATGCCGCCTGCTCATCCTTACATGTTTCTTTTACGAATTGCTTAATCCTCGATGTGCGCCGCCCCGCCCGCATATCATACCTGCCGCTCAAAATACTGACCGCTTTGATGCCATTCCCGTGAAAGCAGGAATCCACGCCCAAACAACGCACTACCCCGTGGATAGACCGGTCCTCGCCTTTGCGGAACCTACGTCAAAGCCGTCGCTTATTCTTACGGTTGAAATCACTTGTTCCACAAGATTGCGGCAAAGCAGTGCACTGCGCGTCCGCAGGCGAGGAATTCGCCGGTTTCCTGCCGGGAACTCTCAAACACCGCGGTTGAGAGATGCCGGGCCACTCACATAGCGGCTCCCTTTCATGAAGAAGCGCAGCAGCCGGTGCGCGTCGCGGGTGATTCCTATGCGCGTGCTTACAGCGCATTCCAGGGTCTCGCAACCGCCGCTGGCGAGCCACAACGGCCCCGCCGCGCACAGGTCCGCGCCGTCGAGGCCGCGGTCAATATCGAGCGCCATGGCAAGCCGGCCCGGCCCGCGCATCAGGTCGCGTTCGGGAACCTCACCGCGATAGCGCGCCATGGCGCCCGTCCCCAGAACCGGCTCCGCCGCGCGGATCAGCACCGCTTCGCCCACGCCCTCCGCCGCGCCCGAGACGTTCAGCGCGAAATACATGCCGTAGATGAGATAGACGTAGGCGTAGCCCTTCGGGCCGAACATCACCCTATTGCGGGCTGTCAGGCCCCGGAAGGCATGGCTCGCCTCGTCGCCCGCAAGATATGCCTCCGTCTCGACGATGCGGCCAGCCGCGAGTTCCCCCGGCAAGGCACGCACCACCAGCTTGCCGATTAGGAACCGCGCAAGCTCCGCGGTGTCATCGGGCAAACCACCCCTGCCGAGCGGCACCAGCCCCTCCGGAATTGCCGTTTGCACCGTCATCGGAGGCAATCCGGTCCCGGCTGCATGGCCGGGCTCATTCCGAAGGATTGCCATCCGGCGCGGAGTCCGGCCTGCCGATGCTCACATAATGGAGCCCCGCCTCGCGGGCATGAGCGGCGCGGTAGATGTTGCGCAGATCGGCGAGCACATTGCCGCGCATCTTCGCTTTCATTGCCTGGAGGCTCACCGCGCGGAACTCGTTCCACTCGGTCAGCACCACCGCAACATCCGCGCCCTCGGCCGCGTCAAGCACGCTCCCGCACCAGACAACGCCAGGCAGAAGCGGTTCGGCCTGCTTCTGCCCTTGCGGATCGTAGACGCGGAGCGTGGCGCCCCGCTCCTGCAGCATCGGCACGATGACGAGGCTCGGCGCATCGCGCATATCGTCGGTGTTCTGCTTGAAGGTGACGCCCAGGATCGCGATGGTCTTGCCGAGCACGTCGCCGCCGGCCGCCCGGATCACCTTATGCGCCATGGCGATCTTGCGCTCGGTGTTAACCTTCTCTACCTGTTCGACGAGCGTCAGGGGGCTCCGGGCCTCGCGCGCCGTGCGGATCAAGGCCGAGACATCCTTGGGGAAGCACGAGCCGCCATAACCAGGTCCAGGATGCAGGAATTTGTCGCCGATGCGCCGGTCGGAACCGATGGCGTGCGCCACCTGCTGGACGTTGGCGCCCACCTCCTCGCAAAGGTCGGCGATCTCGTTGATGAAACTGATCTTCATGGCGAGGAAAGCGTTGGCCGCATATTTGGCGAGTTCGGCGCTTTCGCGGCCCACGAACACGACCGGCGCATCGCGTAAGCGCAGCGTCCCGTAAACCCGCTCCATGACGGCACGCGCCCGCTCGCATTCAACGCCCACGAGCACGCGGTCGGGATGGGTGAAGTCCTGGATCGCAGAGCCCTCGCGCAGGAACTCCGGATTCGAGCACACCGCGAAGTCCGCATCGGGCCTGAGGCTCTTCAAGCGCCGTTCGATCTCGCGGCTGGTGCCAACCGGCACGGTCGATTTCGTTGTGACGACCGTGAAACCGGTCAGATGCGGAGCGATCTCCTCTACCGCCTGATATACATAGGAAAGATCCGCGTAGCCGTCGCCGCGGCGCGAAGGTGTTCCGACGGCCAGGAATATCAGATCCGCTTCCCGCGCCGCCGCCCCAAGCTCCCCTGAGAAGCGGAGCCGGCCCGCCTGCACATTCTTCGCCATCAGATCATCGAGGCCGGGCTCGTAGATCGGAATTTCGCCGCGGCCAAGCTGGACGAGCTTTCCGGGGTCTTTTTCGACGCAGGTGACGTTCCAGCCGAAATCCGAAAAACAGGCGGCGGATACCAGGCCGACATAGCCTGCCCCGATCATGCAAATGTTCATACAGCGTCCCTCGGCCCGCGGATCGATCCAAGTCTTAGCCCCTCAAGCGCCGGACGGCAAGCCGGTGTGAATGGCGCGGCTTGCGGCCCAAGACTTCACCGCCCCGGCTGGATGGCGCTCAAGCTTGTTGCGGGCGGGGTACTTAACTGTTCCTCAAGGCGCCCGCGCTAAATTTTGCTCGCTTCGGAAGGTGGGCTTTCTTAACGCCAAGGGGTTAACGGCGCGCTTGCACCTTAACCACTATGCCACTTTTACGTGTCCGTTCTCTCTCACGCTTGGCATAAGCGTCGTGTGCGATAAACGCAGTTACAAGTCCGCGATTTGGAGAGACCGTCATGTATCAGTTCGCATATTCCGCGATCTGCGAAGAGTTGCCAGCCCCCGCGAGCCTGCCTCTGCAAAGTCATAGGCTGCCGGCCGCAATCGAGTTGATCGAGGCCGCGGACAAGGCCCATCCCGCATCGCATGTGCAACTCCAGCTTCTGTCGGATTTCCGCCGGCTCTGGCTGTCGATCGCGAACGATCTCATCCGGAACGGCCAGGATCTCACACCCGAATCGCGGGCGAACGTGCACAAGGACGCCACCCGCGTCCTTGAGGAAATAGAGCGCCGCCGCTTCAACCCCGGCAGCGCGGCGAGAGAGAAGGCCAGCGCTCCTGCAGAGGTGGATTTTCTCCTGTGACAAAGCCTGGCGTAACCGCTCCGGCTAGTATTCTCGCAAGTGCGCCGGAAAACCTCTCCGAGATAGAGCGCACACTTGGCGCGGCGCTCCGGGAATTCGCGTCGGAACTCAGGCTCGCCGATGCGGCAGATTTCGCCGCCTTCATTCGCATTGGCCATATGCCTAATTTACAGAGCCTCGTGCAATCGTCCGCCGAGCTTTATTTCAAGCCGGGTACGCTGGAGCTTGCCGAGCCCGGCGAGCTGGACCTGAACTGGTCGCAACCGCCACTCGTCACGCTACCGATGAAGTTCCGCAACGCCGGTGTGCGTGTGTATTTCCGGCTGCGGCTCGCGGCCGCCTCCGCCGCTGTGGAGGTGGAATCGATTGCGGCGGAAAACGGTGCCACGGGAGAAGATTTGCACAGGGGCCTGCAGGAAGCGCTTGCCGCCGCGCGCCTGGCCCAATCCTGACACGGCCTTCGCGTTTCGCATCAGAGGGACAGGTTCTGGGCCGCGCCGTTGATGGAGGCGGACGCGTTCTCCGGCGTTCCCCTTGGCACCGTGAAACTGAAGACGGCGCCGCCTTCGGGCCGGTTCGACGCCCAGATTTTCCCGCCATGCAGGCTTATAAGCTCCCGGCAGATCGTGAGGCCGAGCCCCGTGCCGCTGCTGCTCTTTTTCGAGCTGCTGCCTTGGCTGAACCGGTCGAAAATCGTGCTCAGCTCCTGCTCCGGTATGCCCGCCCCTTGATCGGACAGGCTGCATTGAAGCCCCAGGCGGCCATCGGAAAGCTCTGTATCCGATATTTCCACGAGGATACGGCCTCCTACCGGCGAGAACTTTATGGCGTTGGAAAACAGGTTAACCAGAACCTGGGTAATGCGGGCGTAATCGACTTCGGCGCCCGTATCGTTCGACTTGGTGGCGATGGAAACGCGGAGCGCCTTTTCCTCCAGAAGCGAGTTCAGCTCGCGCTGGCTGCCTTCGATGATATCCAGAAGGTTGGCCTTGCCAGTTTGAAGCTCGATTTTGCCGGCTTCAAGCTTCGCAAAATCCAGCAGATTGTTGAGCAGATCGAGAAGCCGTAAGCCCGCGGTGCGGGCGTTTTCGATGTACTTCTCGATCTTCGCCGGTTCTTCCGATCTCACGTCCTCCTGCGCCATTTTCGTGTAGGCTAGGATGGCGTGCATCGGCGTCCGGAATTCGTGGCTCATATAGGCCAGGAAACCCGATTTCGCGCGGCTTGCGTCTTCCGCCCGCTTGACCGCCTGGCGAAACTGCGCGTTGAGCCTGTGGAGCGCCTTGCGTTCCTCCTCAAGGGCGGAATTCGCCAAGGTTAAGTTGGCCTTCTCGCTGTTCAGCTCGATCTCATGGGAGATCCGTTTCGATATTTCGCGGCTGAGCAGCAGCGGCATGATGAGCGAGAAAAGGACCGCCAGGAGGCTGGCCGCGATGGCCACTCTTTCCTGCCAAATCGATGGCAAGAGCGCCTCATCCTCGCCAAGCCCGACGATGACAAGCAGGGGGAGACCTTCGATTTTGCGCCAGCTGTAGAGGCGTGAAAATCCATCAGCTGCGGCGTAGCTTTCGTAGATGCCTTTCGTCTCCGATGCGGCGGAGCGAAGGGCGGGAAGCTCCGAACCGTCTCCGGAGCCATCCTCACGGGCCGATGCCAGGCTGCCGCCTCCTTTGTTGCGGCGTGAAAGATAGGCAAGCACGGTGCCGTCCGTCTCCGCGAGCATGAGCGTTCCCGTCTGACCCAGATCCACCGAATGATAGAGGACGGTCAGAAACGCCGGTTCGACAGTGGCGACAAGAGCGCCACCAAAGCTTCCGTCCGGCAGGTCGAGCCGGATGGACATAGGGATTTTGATTCGATGCGACCCGCGTCCTTTGATGGGCGCGCCGATGTACAAGCCAGCATCCGGGTTCGCTTCGTGCACCTTGAAATACTTCCGGTCTGACAAGTCCGCGCCCGTCCAATTGGGGTCTACCGTCGAGGATATGGCCTTTCCTTTGGCATCGACGATTGTCATGTTTATGTGACGTTCACCAGGGGCGCGCTGCTCCAGCCAGTCCTCCAGTGCTTGCTTGGGGCCTTTCACCGCGATGCCGCCCCGTATCCTCTTTAACGCGGCCCAGGTATTGTTGATGTAGTTACGCACCTCCAGCGCGAATACCGCCGAAAGATTCGAGGCGTCGGATTGCACGTCATTCAACGCCAGCCTCTGCCGCTCGTAGATGAGGGCGGCGGCCAGGATGAGTATCGCCAGCGTGAAGGTGGCGCTGTATGCCCAAACCCGCCTTTTGAGCATCTTGCCCGAGCGAAGGATGGCTTCCGTAACAGCGGCGTTAGGATGCGGCCGAATTTCAGACGGGGGCGGAGCCTTGCCGCGCCTGCGTTGCAGAAAGCCTGTCCCGTGTGGGAATATGCTCCTGAACAAGCCTGTCATCTGTCATGCAACTGAAACCCGGTCATCCTTGTTTTAATACTGCCTTCGGGTGCATAAAGCATTAATATACCAACCTAAGTACCAGCGACCTGCCTGAAGGACAGGGGTGCGGGTCATCCTTGGCTGGAAAATCCGGGTGGTGTGTCTATTGAAGGGAAAGGGAGAGACGAAGCCTTATGGCGAGCGGGGGGTGGGGGCCATGCAGGGGGGCTTCGTCTCTCAGGGGCAACTCTTACCGCGGCTACCGTTCCTTTTTGACTCTTAACGCAACTAAACTGCACTAAACTCGTTAACAACAGGTTACGCCGACAAACTGTACTGAGGGGGGGGGACGTTAGCGCCACGCAATACCGGCCACGCGCTTACTGCAACACCACAGACGCTACAGCTTTAACTCTACAACGTAACCGACGCGATCCACAACTTAACTTAACGCAACCATACGCTGACCGACGCTACACACGCTACATAACGCGACTTTTCTCAACTCAACTTCACAAGAGGGGCTCCGGTCTAGGTGGGGGGGCGATCCGGAGTGTCCGCCGTCTTGTGATGTTGTATGTATGCCGCAGCGTTTGGACGAAAATATGGCCAGATAGAGAAAAATGCTTGACGTGTGATTTTTCCACATCGCACTTTTGTGAAGTGCCACCCGCCAGCAGGACGGAACCTAGGGCTGAACCAGAAACAAATGTTTAAAAACAAATAGATATCGGATAGCAGCCTTCCCGCGAAAAGAAAGCGCAGCCGGCCCCGCGCTATGACACCGCCACACCGCCGCCAGCCGCCCCGGCGATCGCCAGCAATTGCGGCACCTGCCCCCGGATTTCGGAAGCCGCCTTGCGGTCCAACCTCCCCAGCCAGTTCGCGGGAATCGCGGCCAGCCCATAGGTCGCGCCGGCCAGCATACCCGCCAGCGCGCCCGTGGTATCGGCGTCTCCGCCCTGGTTGACGGTGTGAACGAGGCAATCGGCGAAGGATTGCGACGTGTAATAGAAATGCAGCACGGTCTGCAGCGTGTCCACGACATAGGCCGAGGAATGGCCCGGATAGGGATCGAAGCGAAAATTCCTGTGCTTCGCCACCAGGGCATCGGCGATCTTGCGGGTTTCCGCCTTGTCCTGTCCGTCAAGCAGCATGTGCACCATACGGACGAGCGTAAGGCAGGCGCTATCCGAGAGCGGATGGTTATGCGTGGTGTGCCCATGAGCGAGCGTCCACGCCTCGGCCGTCCCAGGCCTGCCGAAGCACGCCAGCGCCAGGGGCAGAATCCGCATGGCGGCACCATTGCCCGCATCGCCCGGCGCGAACGCCCCCTCGACCGTACCGTGCACGATATAGCGGCGGATGCCGCGCCGGCAGGTATTGCCAACGTCGATGGGACCGCTTCTAAGCCAGGCCGCGAATTCCTCGCACACGTCGTACAGATCGAGCCCGCCACGGCGTATGAGCGAGCGGCCAAGCGCCAGCGACATCTGTGTGTCGTCGGTCACTTGCCCCGGCTTGAGCTTGAGCCAGCCGCCGCCCGTAATCTCCCTGTGGACGCCGTATTCAACGGCGATCTCGCGCTTGGTCATGAACTCGACCGTGCCGCCGAGCGCATCGCCGATGGCAAAGCCCAGATAGGCGGCCAGCGCCCGGTTTTCCACGCTCAATGAGGTCATGCGCAAGCCCTGTCAGTAATATTCCGCTGTAACGCGGTACTCGCCGCCGATGGCCAGATACTCGCCTTCGCCCTTGAGCGGATGCGTGGACATGAGGCCGTTGAAGAACAGGATCTTGCAAAGCGGAACCTGCGCCGTGAGGATCGTGTCGCCGAAGCACGCGGCGACGTCGCGATCCGAGGAGAAGGAGGTCAAATTGTTGAGCCGGATCACCGCGCTGCGCTTACCTGTGCGTTCTACGATCCGGTGCTCGTCGAACGCATTGACGCCCCGGTACAGTGTGACATGCCGCTGCCCCGGAAAAACGAAGCGTTCGATGGCCCATTGGCAGAACTCGAAAAGCAGGTCGAGCTGCACCCAGATCGCATTGTTGTGAAAGCGGCTCGACATCTTCTCCTCGACGTAAGCCGCCCAGGCCGGGGTGGACATGCCGTTGATGACCTCCTTGTGGTAGGAGGGGCAGATGCCGAAGCGGCTTTCGACCCAGCCTTTGAGCACCGCGCCTTCGGGGCTGTTGCTGTCAAACCCCCAGCCTTTGATCAACCGCAGAAAGGACGAGCGGAAGCGCCGCTGTCCGTCTCCCTTCCCCCGCTTTTCCTGCTGCTCGGGGTCGATGCCGAACATCGCCATCATGTAGCATGAGAAGGCTTCGCCCGCGTCCTGCAAATCACCGGCCTTGGCCAGCATGTCGAACAGGCTGCGGTTCATCTCGCGCACGCCCCAGATGCATAGTGGCGCCGGATCCTCGTTGAAATCACAAGAGGCGAGGAGATCCGTCGGCCTCCCCACAAGATTGGTCGAATGACCTATGCCATGGCGCCCCTGCATACCCATGGTTTCAATGAACCAGAATGACAGGCACTCTTCAACGGCATTCAAGCTTAGGCGGTGGCGCTGCGGCGCCACGCCGTACCATTCCGCCGGCTGGTGGCTTTAGTGCCTCTCTCATTTTGGAAAGTGATGCCGGCTTCAGCTGCCCGCTGGAGTTGTCTTGACGGCTTAACCACTACCATTCAAGCAGAGGTACGGCGAAAGTATATAGAACTTCTCACCTGGAGGGTAAGGCAGTATGAGCAGCATCGCAGGGCAGGGCGAGGCGCGGGGCATCAGCGAAAGCCTGAGCGGCAGGCTGGCGGCCGCGCAGTCCTGGCCCGCGAACTGGGTCGCAGCCGGCGGCTTGCTGCTGTTTACCTGCGCCTGGACAGTTCATGGCATGATCACAAGCGCCGGCGGAACGCTGCACTTCGATGTGCTCGAAGCCTACGCTTGGGGAAAGGAATTCCAGCTCGGCTACAACCAGCACGGGCCGTTCTGGGCCTGGATCGCGGGCGCCTGGTTCCTGCTGTTCCCGCTCGCCAACTGGCCTTTCATCCTGCTTCAGGCTATCAACACGGCGCTCGGCCTTTGGGGCGCGTGGCGGCTCATCGGGCTGTTCGTTCAAGGCTGGACGCGCCACGCCGCGGCGCTCTTGCTGCTTGCCACGCCATTCTACACCGTCATGGCATTCAAATATAACGCCAACACCATTTTCATCTCGCTGTGGCCATGGACGCTCTTCTATTTCGTGCGCTCGCTCGACCATATGAAGCTGCGCGATGCCGCCCTGTTTGGCGTTTTCGCCGCCGCGTGCATCCTCTCGAAGTATTACGCCGCAATTCTGCTCGCGAGCTGCGGCCTGTCGCTGTTCTTCCATCCCAACGGGCGCAAGTACTTCCTTTCGCCTTTGCCGTGGCTGGCGGGGGCGATTTTTACCGTGCTTGTTCTGCCGCACCTCATCTGGATGCTAACGAACGATGCTCCGCCCGTTGCCTACGCCATGCACCTCACCGGCAATAGCTGGATATCCACGCTTGAGCACGCTGGCCGCTTCCTCCTCGATAACCTGCAGAACCTCGCCGGTGTGCTGGCCGTCATTGCGCTGGCTTGGTGGTGGTCCAGGCGCGGCCCCGGCGACACAGTGGACAGGCTGCCTCAAGCGCGGCTGCGCTTCCTCGCCTTGCTCGTGCTGGCGCCGCTTGTGCTCACCATCGTCGCGGGGCTTGGCTTCCGGCTCTTGATCCTCGCCATCATGGCGGTTGGCATCTTCCCGCTTATGCCGCTGTTTCTGCTGCAATTCGCGCCCGCGCTCGATAGCCGGCGCTGCTTTCAGCTCGCCGGCGCGGTAGCACTCGCCGTGACGGCTGGCGCAATTCCCGGCGCTCCCATCGAAAAGGCCGTCATCAGCGCGCGGAACAGCAAACGTGCTGTCGAGCCCCGGCGCGAGCTGGCCGCCGCCGCCACCGCGATCTGGCGCGCGGAATCCGGCGCGCCACTGCGCTACGCCGGCGGAAATCCTCACTACGCCAACGCCATGAGCTTTTACAGCGAGGACCATCCGTCGAGCTTCATCGCTCTTTCCTATCGCGCCTCCCCCTGGGTGACGCCCGGAAAGCTCAAGAAGCACGGCCTGCTTATCGCCTGCGCGCGCGGCGACGCGGGCTGTCATTCCAGCGCGGCGAACTTTCTTTCCGGGAAGTGGAAGCAATTCACCATAAGCGTTGGCCGCAACCTTGGCGCCAGCCGCGCGCGGGAGATCAACTTCGATATCTTCGTGGTGCCGCCGCAGGCGGGTCAATCGAAGTGGACGGCAAGCCACACTGTTGGTTCCGCGGGCGCGGTCCACTCAACGCGGTGACGCTTCCTGGCCGGGATGAAGGCATAATCGCCGGCGTTGAGCGTCCGCGCGGCGGACTCGTCCTCGAAGCGCAATCCCGCGCTGCCCTTGAGCACGGCCACCCACTCGTTTTGAGGCTGATCGTACCAGAACCCCGGCGGGCTATTGTGCCCGCGCGAGACGATGCGCTCGATTTTCAGCCCCGGCTTCGCGAGGATCGCGCTGAAGTCCTCGTTCTCCGGACCATTAGCGGCGGAAATATCCGCGAATAGATTACCCGCTTCGGCAGCGATTACCGGCATTGCCAGCCCCTTTCAGCGTACGGCCGCGCGGCACCTGCCTGCGGGCCGGCTCTCATCCCAGCCTCCAGTAATGATGACCGCTCCGGCGTCATTCCCGTGAAGGCGGGAATCCATGCCAAAACAACGCATTACACCGTGGATAGATGGGTCCCCCCTTCGCGGGGACTGCGCCAAAGCGGTCGACACTCTTAGCGGTTAGGGCTCGATGCGAAATAAACGCGTCAGATTGCACAGGATTTTTGTCCGCCCGCCAGGCGCGGAAAGGTGCGCATACCCAGGGTATGTAAGCCTTTCCGTAACGCGGCGGACGGGCCAAAAGACACGCAAGGTGGCGCGTTTATTTCGCATCGGGCCCTTAGCATCATCCAATTATCCAGTAGTATTTGGCCATTCTTGGCCCGCCCCGCCGGCGCTCGAACTTATCTTGCGGGATGAATCTTACGCCAGCCGCCCGGCGCCACCGGGTACTCCGCCACATTGCAGCCTCTCGCAGAACGCCTCGATCGCCCTGGCGGCTTCCTCCGGATGCGTTTCAAGCAGCATGTGCGGCGCGTCCAGCCATTGCGGCTGGCAGCACGGCTGCACCTGGAGGATCTGCCGCACGCAGCGCTTGCCGGTTACGCGGTCGAAGCGCCCGTGCAAGCACATCACCGGGCAGACGATCCGGCGAAGCGCCTGCCGCTTGTCCACCTGTAGCGCCGCCGCCGCGCGCGCCTGGATGGTTTCGCGCGGAAGCTTCATCACCAGCTCGCGGAGCCAGGCCCGAAGCTCCGGCGTGGCCCAGGCGCCCAGAAGGGCGGCCTCAACGATTCTGGAGGGCATTCGCCTGGGATCGAAAAGCCGCATGAAGGGAGCGAACAGCGGCGGAAGCGGATGCCGGGCAAAGCTCGACGCCAGGATCAGGCCGACGGTTCGCGGCTCCCGCGCCGCGATCTCTATAGCGATGGGCCCTGAAAAGGATTCGCCCAGGATCGCGAACCGCCCTTCCGGCAGGCGGGTGGCGGTGAATGCGGTCAGCTCAGCGTAGCCCAGCGGCTCATCGAGCGGGTAGGAAACAATGTGAACGGGCCGGGAGGGTGACAGGCGGCGGGCCACCGCGTCCAGCAGCTCGCCGGTCCCGTCCATTCCGGGCAAAAGCACGATGGGGATGCGGCCGGAAACGATCACGGAACTGCCCCTGCGCAAGCTCGCGCGGTGAAAACTCTTTCGAGCCGGCGCGCATTGTCCCTGCATCCCTTGGCAAGTCCCCGAAAGCGGCTCACCTAAGCTTTTAGCCTGCTATTCAAGGAAAGGAAGGGCCAACATGCCCCTGCCCATCGAACCGGCCACCGGCAAAGTCATTCTCCTTACCGGGGCCAATCGTGGCATCGGACTGGCCACGGCGCACGAACTGCAAAGCCGCGGCGCCAAGGTGGTGGCCGGCGTGCGCGAACCGGAGCATATGCCGCCAATCGAAGGCGTGGCTGTGCTGCCGCTCGACGCCGCCAGCGCGGAAAGCTGCCGCGCCTTCGTGGAGCGGGCGGAAAAGGAGCATGGCCGCATCGACGGCCTCATCAACAACGCCGCCATTCTTCTGGATGCGGAGACGCCCGCGCTGGCCCTGGCCGAGGCGGATCTGCGGCGCGTCATCGAGGTGAACCTGATTGGCCCGTTCCGGTTTTGCCAGCTCGTGCTGCCGGGCATGTTGAAGCGTGGCTATGGGCGCATCGTCAACATCTCGTCGGGGCTCGGCGCGATTGGCGGCATGGGCGGCGGCTTTGCGTCCTATCGCATGACGAAGGCCGCGCTGAACGGCCTCACCCGCGTACTTTCCGCCGAAATAGGGCGCGAGAACAACGTGAAGATCAACAGCATCAATCCCGGCTGGGTCAAGACCGATATGGGCGGCACGGGTGCGAGCCGCCAGCCTGCCGAAGCGGCGCGCGAGATCGCGGATCTCGTTTCAATCGCGGAAAACGGCCCAAGCGGCGGGTTCTTCTACAAAGGTGAGCCGGCGGCCTGGTAGTGCACGCGGCAGGAGGGGAGGTTCCCGCTTAATCGAAGCGTTGCAACCCCTCACCCTGTCCCTCATGGAGAGGGGACGCCAAAACGACGGGCACGCCCGGACCCGCCCGGCCCTGCTCCCCGCCGTCAGTTTCCTTGCGCGAGGAGCTTCGTGACCGCCTCGCCCTTGAGGTCGAGCGATACGGTGGCAAGCATGGGGTCGTCTGGATCGCGCTTCACCTCGTAGCCAAGCTCCTCGCACATCTTCAGCATGACCGAGTTTTCCTTGAGCACCGTGCCGTAAAGCATCTTGAGCCCCTCGCTCCTGGCATAGCGGATCAAGTGGCGCATCAGCACCCAGCCCAGCCCCATACCCTTGAGGTCGGAGCGGGCGAGCACCGCGTATTCGGCCTTCTCGTAGTCAGGATCGGCAAAAAAGCGCACAACTCCCAGCATCTCAGGCTCGCCGTCTGGGCCGGTCCGCAGTGCGACGAAAGCCATTTCGCGCGCGTAATCGATCTGTGTCATCCGCGCCAGGAACTGGTGCGAGAATTCGCGCACCGGCATCATCATCCTGAGCCGGATGTCCTCCCGCGTTACATGCGACATGAACACCGTATAGAACCGCTCGTCGTCGGGGCGGATCGGCCGGATGAACACCTCTTCCCCGTTTAAGAGCTTCTCGTGTGTCTCCCATTGAATCGGGTAGGGCCGGATGGCAGGCAGGGTTGCCGGCACTTTCAGCGGGTCCTCGACCTCAATCCGCGCGTCGAGTGCGAGCAGCCCCATTTCGCTGGCAAGCAGGGGATTGATATCGAGCGAGCGGATGGCAGGGTGCTGCACCGCCAGCGAACTGAGCTTCACCAGGCAAAAGGCAAGCCCCTCCAGATCGACGGGTGGCCTGTCGCGGAAGCCTTTGAGCAGCCGGTAGACGCGGGTCGACTCGATCAGGTCCATGGCAAGCTTGAGATCGAGCGGGGTCAGCGCCATGGCCGTATCGCCGATGGCTTCGACGGCGGTGCCGCCCGCGCCGAACAGAATGACGGGTCCGAATGCGGGATCGGAGGTCACGCCCAGAATAAGCTCGTAGGCGTTGCTGCGCCGCACCCTGGGTTGAACCGTGACGCCCTTGAGCCTGGCATCAGGCTGGAGCGCCTGGATGTCCGTCAGCATTTTCCGCGTGACATTTTCGACATCTCTGGCGGATTTGAGGTCGAGCCGCACGCCGCCAATATCCGATTTGTGGGTGATATCGGGCGAGAGGATTTTCACCACCAGCGAGGAATGGCTCTGCAACAGCTCGGATGCCGCCCGGTATGCTTCCTCGGGCGTTGCGGCAACGTGAGTCGGCACGGTTGGAATATTATAAGCCTCAAGCACGGTCTTGGCCTCGGGCTCGGTCATGAGCGTGCGGCCTTCCTTGAGGACAAGCGCGATGTCTGCGTCCACCGCCCCGGAGTTGAAGTGCATCTCGGCCGGAAGCGCCGGCGGTGTCCGCATGAGTTCGGCCTGGGCGACTCCATAGCGCGCGAGCTGCATGATACCCCGGACGGCTGCGCCCGGCGTGACAAAATCCGGTATCTTCGCATCCCGGAACAACGGCTTCACCTCGGCCGACGTGCTGCGCTGAAGCCAGCTTGCCAGCACCGGCTTTGTAGAGCCGAGCTTGCGGCCCTCCGCCACCGCCTCCACGGTTGCTTTTGCGGCGTCCACGGATGAGGCGAGCGCGGTTGGGACATTCATCACCAGCACCGCATCCGCATTTCCATCGCGCATGACTTCGACGATCGCGGCGCGGTAGCGGTCAGGGCTGGCGTCGCCGATGAGATCGACAGGGTTGCCCCGGGACCAGGTCGAAGGCAGGATGGCGTCGAGCGTGCGGATCGTACCGGGTTCAAGCTGGGCGAGCGTGCCTTGCACGTCCGCAAGCGTATCGGCGGCCAGTACGCCGGTTCCTCCGCCATTCGTGACGATGGCAAGGCGGCTGCCCCGCACGCTTTTCACGCGCGCGATCACCTCCGCCGATTCGAACATCTCGTGCAGGTCGAGCACGCGCAGGATGCCGGCGCGCCGGAGCGCCGCGCTGAAGACCTGGTCGGAGCCGGCAAGCGCGCCCGTATGCGAATGCGCCGCCTTGGCGCCCCCCGGATGGCGTCCGGACTTGATCGCGATCACGGGCTTGGAGCGCGAGCAGCGCCGGGCGGCGGACATGAATTTCGCCGCCTGGGCGACGCCCTCTATATAGAGAAAGACCGCGCGGCTCATGACCTCGCCCGCGAGGTAGTCCAGCATGTCGCCTAGGTCCACGTCCGCCGCGTCGCCGATGGAGACGACATGGCTGAAGCCCACGCCCTCCACCGCCGCCCAGTCGAGCATCGCGGTTGTGAGCGCGCCGGATTGCGACACGAGCGCGATATCGCCGCGCCTTGCGAAGGTCTGCGCGAAACTCGCATCGAGGTTCAGGCAGGGCACCTGTATGCCCAGGCAGTTCGGGCCGACGATGCGCAGAAGATAGGGCCTGGCCGCCTCGCGCATCTGCTGGGCGAGGCTTCCGGTAATGCCGGCCGTTATGACCACCGCCGCCCGGCAGCCCTTGCGGCCAAGGTCCGCGATGACACCCGGCACCGCGTGGGGAGGGGTAGCCACCACGCCAAGCTGCGGCACGAAGGGCAGGCGCTCGCAGGAAGAGTAGCATGGCTTGCCCAAGATACTGAAGCGATGGAGATTCACGAAGCCGATCTCGCCGGGGAAGCCCGCCCGGAGCAGGTTCTCGGCAACATGCAATCCAATGGAGCCAGGCCTTTCGCTCGCGCCGATCAGTGCTACGCTTTTGGGCTGAAACAGGAAATCGAGATTACGGACGGTCATGGCAACGTTCCGCGAATTGCACCGTAGTATGGTCCCGGGCGGTGAAAAGTTAACGTCTTCGCCGGGTTCTAATAATGCCGCTTATGACCGGCAAATTTGACATCGGTCAAACTGGTTGTGCAATGCACAAATGCGTTGCCGCACTGCACGGAAGCGCGGAATTCGGGCGCTGGGGCGGGAGCCGCCGGCTGGAAGGTTGCGGCACGATCAAAGCGTTCAAACCCACTCCCAAAGTGAAGAAGGCCAGGGTGATGCTCCGCGTGCAAACCACCTGCGGCGCATAGCACCCAGCTCGAAATCTGCGCTCGCGAAGAAGAAGCAAGCAAGCAAGGGCATGCCCATCCTCCCGTACAAACAGAAGAAGAGCAGCAAGGCACGCCTTGCCGCCCGAGTTCTGACTCCCGATGCTTTTTAATCGCCAGCGCCAATGGGAGTGCGCTGGTTTATCCTCCCCAGACTTGGGCGCCGCAGCTTCTTGAACGGAGCATTTATCGACCCATGTCAATTCGGAATGGCAGGTTAGCGAAAAACGCAGAGCTTGTCACGAACTCTTAACACGAACCTGCCAAAAAAATTTTCACCGTTTTAAAGCGATCCCCAAAAGTTTCAGAAACATGGGGCCAAAACCCGGCGCGTGGCATTGCGCCTGCCCCGAGAACACGGTATGTCCCTGCCCGTGGAACACGGCCAGAAGCCACAGTAACGGGCCTTTCCGGCCGTCCAGGCTCCAGCACTTCCGGCATGGGAGCCAGCCTCAGCTATCGAATCGATTGAGCCGCGGCGAGTTGAGAGGCGGCGGAGCGGGTTATGAGACTTAGCCAATATTTCCTTCCGGTACTTCGGGACGATCCCAAGGAAGCCGAAATCGTTTCCCACCGGCTGATGCTCAGGGCGGGCATGATCCGCCAGGCAAGCGCCGGCATCTATTCCTGGCTGCCGCTGGGCTTCCGCGTACTCAAGAAGATCGAGCAGATCGTGCGCGAGGAGCAGAACCGGGCTGGCGCCATCGAGATGCTCATGCCGACGATCCAGTCGGCCGAGATCTGGCAGGAAAGCGAGCGCTACGGTGATTACGGCGCGGAGATGCTGCGCATCAAGGACCGTCACGAGCGCGACATGCTTTTCGGCCCCACCGCCGAGGAGCAGATCACACAGATTTTTCGCGACGCGGTGAAATCCTACCGCGATGTGCCCAAGACCCTCTACAATATTCAATGGAAGTTCCGCGACGAGATCCGCCCCCGCTTCGGCGTGATGCGCGGGCGCGAGTTCCTGATGAAGGACGCTTACTCCTTCGACCTCGACCCGGAAGGCGCGCGGCAATCCTATTACCGCATGTTCATCGCCTACCTGCGCACCTTCGCGCGGATGGGCCTCAAGCCCGTGCCGATGAAGGCCGACACCGGCCCCATCGGCGGCGATCTTTCGCACGAGTTCATCATCCTCGCGGATACCGGCGAGTCCGAGGTGTTCTGCGACCGCGATCTCATCGAGATGCCGGTTCCGGACGAAGCGACCGATTACAGCCAGAACCTGGAGGCCATGGTGAGGCGCTGGACCGGCAAATACGCGGCCACCAGCGAGATGCACGACCCTGAGCGCTTCGAGGAAGAGGTGCCGGCGGAGCGGCGGCTTTCGGCGCGCGGCATCGAGGTCGGGCACATCTTCTACTTCGGCACGAAGTACAGCGAGAAGATGAAGTGCCAGGTGCAGGGACCGGACGGGCGGCTCGTCACTCTGCAAGGCGGATCCTACGGCGTGGGCGTTTCGCGGCTCGTTGCGGCGATCATCGAGGCGAGTCACGATAGCGCTGGCATTATCTGGCCCGATGCGGTGGCGCCGTTCCGGATCGGCCTCATCAATCTGAAGCCCGGCGACGCCGCCTGCGGCGAGGCTTGCGCCAGGCTCTATGACGCGTTCGGCGGCGCGGCGCGGAGCGATGTTCTCTACGACGACACGGGCGAAAGCGCTGGCGCGAAGTTCAAGACCATGGACCTGATCGGCCTGCCCTGGCAGGTCATCGTTGGGCCGAAGGGCCTCGCATCCGGCGAAGTCGAGTTGAAGCGGCGCGCCACCAACGAAAGGATGACGCTTGCCCTTGATGCGGCCATAAAGAAATTGCACCAAGACCCCGGCTGCGGACAGGGCGCGGCAGAGGCGGCGCATGAGGAGGCCCAGCCTCGAAGCGCGGCGGCGCCCAAGCCAAAGGCCAAGACCAAATCGCGAGGCAAGGGATGAGGCAGCAGGAGGCGCAGGCGGCGCGCAGTGGTACCGGCGCATTTGCGCCCTTCGAGTGGCTGCTCGCTTTCCGCTACCTCCGTGCCCGGCGCAAGAAAGGCTCGGTTTCGGTCATCGCGGTCTTCGCGGTGCTCGGCATCACACTTGGCGTCGCCACGCTGATCATCGTGCTTTCGGTCATGAACGGCTTCCGCAAGGAGCTATTCGACAAAATCCTGGGGCTGAACGGCCACGTGATCGCCCGGCCCATCGCCAGAAGCTTTACCGACTACGCCGGAACCGCCGGACGGCTAAAGGCGGTGCCTGGCGTCAAGTCGGTCCTTGCGGTGGTCGAGGGGCAGGTGATGATCTCCTCGCAATCGGGCTCATCGGGCATCATCGTGCGGGGCCTCAGGGCGCAAGACCTCAATGCGCTCACCTCTATTTCCCGCAACATCCGCTACGGTTCGCTCGATGGCTTCGGCGAGTCCGGCGGCATCGCCATCGGTACGCGCCTGGCCAACTCGCTCAACGTCTTCGTGGGCGGCGAGGTTACGATCCTGGCGCCGCGCGGGGCTTCGACGCCGTTCGGCACGGCGCCGCGGATGAAGCGCTATCCCGTGAAGGCGATCTTCGAAATGGGCATGTCGGAATACGACAACACCATCGCTTTCATGCCGCTTAAAGAGGCGCAGAATTTCTTCAATCTGCCCGGAGCGGTGCATGTGCTGGAGCTGGTCCTCGACAATCCCGACGCGGTCGACGCCATGCGGGGCGCGCTTCAGGACGCTGCGGGGCCTGACATATTGCTGAGCGACTGGCGGACGCGCAACGCGACATTCTACAATACGCTCAAGGTCGAGCGGAACGTGATGTTCATCATCGTCATGCTGATCGTGCTCGTCGCGACGCTGAATATCGTTTCCGGGCTCACCATGCTCGTCAAGAACAAGGGGCGCGACATCGCGGTTTTGCGCACAATGGGCGCGACACGCGGGGCGATCATGCGCGTGTTCTTCATCAGCGGGACAAGCATCGGGGTTCTGGGCACGTTTCTGGGGCTCGTCCTTGGCGTCGCCGTAAGCACCTATCTAGAGAACATCCGGGCCTTCCTCTCCTGGGTCTTCAGTATGCGGCTATTCGATCCGCAGGTTTATTTCCTGTCGAGGATGCCATCCGAGCTCGATCCAACCGAGGTTGCCGTCGTCGTCACGGTCTCGCTTCTGCTGTCGATGGGCGCAACGATCTATCCCGCACTGCAAGCGGCGCGGCTCGACCCTGTGGAGGCTCTGCGTTACGAATGACCCAATTGGGACGCGAATTTTCCGGAACACGGCCCGTATTGCAGCTCGTATCGCTGGAGCGGACTTACGTGCAGGGCGACCGCGAGCTTCGGGTCTTGCGCGGCGCGTCCGCCGAAATATTCGAGGGCGAGGCGGTGGCGCTTGTCGGCCCCTCGGGTTCCGGCAAATCCTCACTCCTCCACATTGCAGGGCTGCTTGAGACACAGGGCGGTGGAAGCGTGCTGCTCAACGGCGCCGATTGCACCGCCCTTTCCGACCGCGAGCGCACCAGGGCACGGCGCACACAAATCGGCTTCGTCTACCAGTTTCACAATCTGCTGCCGGAGTTCACGGCCGTCGAGAACGTGATAATGCCGCAATTGCTGCTGGGCGTGAGCAAAGGCGACGCCAAGGCGCGGGCAATGGAGCTTCTGGCGAATTTTGGCCTGCATGAGCGTGCGAACCACCGCCCCGCCGAGCTTTCCGGCGGCGAGCAGCAGCGCGTGGCCATCGCGCGCGCAGTCGCCAACAGCCCCTGCGTGCTCCTGGCCGATGAGCCGACCGGCAATCTCGACCCGCACACCGCCGACCGCGTATTTGAGGAACTGATCTATTTCATCAAGGCTTCGGGCGTGGCCGCGCTGATGGCGACCCACAATTTCGACCTGGCCGCCCGCATGGACCGCGTGCTGGTGCTCAACGACGGGCTTCTGCTCGATGCGCCCCGGTCTCAGGGCCAAGCAGCCTATGCTTCGCAGCCGGGGTATGGATAAGTCCCGGCCTGTCCGGGCAAGCAGCCCTCTCACCTTACTGCTTCAACGGTTCGGCCTGCGCCACCTGGGCGGCTGCCGTGGTAATCAAGCCATCGTCCGCCATTCGCGCCAGCACCCAGTCGCGGCGCTCCTTGGCGCGCTCCACATTGCCCGGCAGGTCCAGCCGGTAGGTGTTTGGCGCTTTGGGCAAGGCGGCGAGATAGGCGGCCTCAGCGACGCTCAGCTCCGATGGCTGCTTGCCGAAATACTGCTCCGCCGCGGCTCCGATGCCCCAGGCCGCGCCGCCGAAATAGATCTGGTTGAGATAAAGCTCCAGGATGCGGTCTTTGCTGAGCGTGGCCTCGATCCGCCGCGACAGGATGATCTCCTTCACCTTGCGTTCGAGCGACCTCGGCTGGCCCATCAGAAACATATTCTTGGCAAGCTGCTGCGTGATCGTGGCGCCGCCTTCCGGGTTTCTGCCCGTGCCAGCGCGCTGCACATTGTGGACCGCGGCGCGCAATATCGCCGCGAAGCTATAGCCGCGGTGGCCATAATAGTCCGCGTCCTCCGCTGCCAGAAAGGCCAGTACCACATGCGGCGGAATGCTGGATAGCGGCGTGAATTTGCGGAACTCCACCAGCCGCCCGTCCGCTCCCCGCCGCACAACATCGGCGGGCGTAAAGGCCGCGATGGCGGCGCTGCCGGGCAGGCCGCGGCTGTAGGTCCAAAAGACCCCGCCCATGGCGGAGACGCCCAGCGCCAGAACCACCGCCAGCGCCGCGGCGGCCCGGACGGCCCTGCGCCGCATCCCGCCCTGAACCACATACGGTGCCGCCAGCAGCTTCGCGGGCAGCCCCCAGGCCTTGGCGATCTTGTCCACCATCTCCGCAGTCAGATGCCGCCGCCGGTTCAGAACCTCCGATGCCCGCGAGCGCGAGCCAAGGAGCTGGGCGAGGTCCGCCTGGCTGCGCCCTTGCGCCTTCATCGCGAAGGCCAGCAGCTCGACCGGGTCCGCCGGCGTCAGGCCGTGATGCTTCTGCTCGTAATCGGCGGCGAGGATGGAAAGCACCTCCAGCCGGTCTGCTTCCGGCGTGCCCGGCGCGGCATCGAACAGGCGCACGATTTCCTCAAGCGCCGCCGCGTGATCTCCGGCGGTGCGGACCGGCTTCATGGCGTTATTGGCGGGCATATCTGCCTCCCTTAGCCCTTTATCTGCGTTACGGACGAAACCCGGACCAGGCCGAGCGCGTAATTGATGCCGAGGGTTACGCGCAGCCCCGCTTCGGCGATTTCCAGCACGGCGGCGCCGGGCGGGCCGGAGCGGACCAGCGCAGGGAACTGCCGCTCAATGTCCGCCGGACAGGTCCAGGCCGCCTCGCGGATCAGCGCGGCAAGCCCGGCAAGTGCTGGCTTGGCCCCCGGGTGCCGGCCCGCGTAGTCCGCCAGTAAAGATGCGCCGATGATGGTCATGCCGGGTTGCCGCTACGGTTCAAATTGGGGGAATGGGCTGCGCCTTGTTCCCGTTATTGGGAACAAGCTAGCAGAGGCTGCGGGTTTGGGAAACAAAAAAATAACGACGGATGCAAGGCTGACTGCAGTCTGCGCAATCTGACACATTTATTCCGCATCGAGCCCTTAATGCGGCGCGGCTTGCGACAGCAGGTTTATGACTAGGACGCCGGCGACAATCAGCAAAATTCCGGCCACCGCCGGCATGTCGAGGTTTTGGCCCAAGAAAGCCCAGCCGATGATCGAAATGAGAACGACACCGGCGCCCGACCAAACGGCATAGGCGATGCCCACCGGAATGGTATTGAGCGTCAGCGACAGGAAATAGAAGGCGATGGCGTAGCCGGCGGCCACGAGCCCCGAAGGCGCAAGCCGGGTGAAGCCTTCCGACGCTTTCAGCGCCGAGGTGGCAACCACTCCCCCAGAGATAGCAATCAGCAGAAACACCCAGCTCATCATGACGGTACTCCAAACGCCTGCAAGCAAGCGGCGACCGTTGCTTACCTCATAGAAGCCCCGCCTTCCAGCATTTGCAGCAAAGCCGGTTTAGCGCCGCTTATGGCCGCGCCCGCCAGCCTCCGCAAAAGGGGTAATCCACGCTAGCAAGAGGCGCTGTGCCTGCTCGAAACGGGCGCCAGGACAGCGGCGAACCGGTGTACCCTTGCCGCCGCCCGCTCCGCAGGGGGAACGCCCGTTTCCTGTAGGCCCGTATGATGGTTAATACCAACCCGGACACGGCGCCGTCCAGAGCACGTTTTGCCAGGTTTCCGGGCGAAACTTGAATCAAAATAATGGCCTGCCATCAGCCCCTTGGCCGGTTTTGCGCACTGTCGCCATTAGGAGACCGTTTCGCGCCGCAAGTCTATTGCTGGCGGCACGACACCGGAGAGCTGGCGGAAGCCGCCGGTGACTTCGCGGACCTGCCCAGGCGGACCTGAAGGCGGCTCCAAACGCCCGAAGAACATCCAAAACCAGTAGTAGACAGTCGCACCGCACCACACTAAATTCGCGCCGCATCCGAAACAGGAACAACGCAATGAGCTACAACGTCGCCGTCGTCGGCGCCACGGGTAACGTGGGCCGCGAAATGCTGAACATCCTCGACGAGCGCGAATTCCCGGTGAACGAGGTCTTCGCGATAGCCTCCCGCCGCTCTCTCGGCGTGGAAGTTTCGTTCGGCGACAAGACGCTCAAATGCCACGACCTAGAGCAGTTCGATTTCTCGAAATGCGATTTCGCCCTGATGTCGGCGGGCGGCGATATATCCAAGGAATGGTCGCCCCGCATCGGTGCCAAGGGCTGTATCGTCATCGATAATTCGAGCGCCTGGCGCTACGACATCGGCGTACCGCTGATTGTGCCCGAGGTGAATGCGGATGCGGTTGCCGGTTATACCAAGAAGAACATCATCGCCAACCCGAACTGCTCCACAGCGCAGCTCGTGGTGGCGCTGAAGCCTCTGCACGACGCCGCCGTTATCAAGCGCGTGGTCGTCGCCACCTACCAGTCCGTGTCCGGCGCGGGCAAGGAGGCGATGGACGAGCTTTGGAACCAGACCAAGGGCATTTTCGTTACCGACACGCCTACCCCGGAGCAGTTCACCAAGCAGATCGCCTTCAACGTAATCCCGCATATCGACAAGTTCCTGGACGACGGCTCGACCAAGGAAGAATGGAAGATGGTGGCCGAGACCAAGAAAATCCTCGACCCCAAGATCAAGCTGACGGCCACCTGTGTGCGCGTGCCGGTGTTCGTGGGCCATTCCGAGGCGATCAACATCGAGTTCGAGAAGCCCATCACCGCCGATAAGGCGCGCGCCATCCTGCGTGAGGCGCCGGGCCTGCTCGTGGTCGATAAGCGCGAGGATGGCGGCTACATCACCCCCGTCGAATGCGTGGGCGATTACGCGACCTATGTAAGCCGCATTCGCGAGGATCCGACGGTGGAGAACGGCCTCAACATTTGGGTGGTCTCCGACAATTTGCGCAAGGGCGCGGCGCTCAACACGGTGCAAATCGCAGAGACGCTCATCAACCGCGGGCTCGTCAAGGGGCGGTGACGCTCCTTGGACCGGCAATGCGGCCTCCGTTCCGGTACCGGATGGGGCCGCATTTGTAGGTGTGAAAGCCTGCCCGGCAAGGGTGACGAATTGACGCACCGGCTAAGCGGGGCGCGCACCCGTTCCCACATCAACGGGAGCATGAGCGCAACCCCCGATAAGCCCCTGGATGGCGCAAGAGTTCTGATTGCCGAAGACGATCCGCTTCTCGCCTTCGACATAACCGGTTTGCTGCTGAAAGCTGGCGCTCAGATTGCAGGGCCGGCGCTTAGTCTTGCGCGCGCGCTGGAGCTTGTGCGAGCGGAGCAATTGAATTGCGGCATCCTTGATGTGCGGTTACGCGACGGGCTTGTTTTTCCAGCCGCCGAGATACTGCGCGATAAGGGCGCCGGCATCGTGTTCTACACGGGGCAGGAAGACCCGGAAGGCCTCGCCAGCCTGTGGCCGCAAGCGCGGGTGCTCACGAAACCGGCACCACTCCATGTCCTAATGGAGGCGATTATCGCCGTTTGCGAGGGCAGCCGCGCCGCTTAGCGGGCCGTTGCGGTTACATGCCCGCTGTTCCGCGTGGGCGCTATCCTCCCGCCTGCGCCTTCCCGCCGGGCTTGTGCGCGACCATCAGGTAGTAGCCAGGCTCGGCCTCGCTGGCCGCCTTCGCATCGAGGCCGCAAGCGCCGCCCCACAGCGCGTCCAGCGAGCCGTATTTGAAAATAAACTGCGCCGTCCAGCTTTTCAGCTCGGCCGAGCGGTCTTCGAATTCCTGGATATGGAATCCGGCGGCGACCGCGGCGTGAAGGAGCGAGGCCCGCGTTTTGAGCTTGCCGGTGTAACCCGCGGTGCTGGCGCGGGCGTAAAGGTCGCTCACCGCGAGGCGTCCGCCGCGTTTAAGCACGCGGAACCATTCGGCAAGCGCTTGCTGCTGGCTGCCCATCGCGGACAGGCTGCACTCCGAGAGAATGCCGTCGAGGCTACCGCCCGCAAAAGGCAGGCGCGCGCCGTCCGCAGCCACGAACAGGTTTGTGCTGCCGCCCGCCAGAACCAGGAGATCGACCCCGATTGCCCTGATGCCGCGCCCGTTCATCAGCTTGATCGACGCGCCAAGGCCGCAGCCGATATCGGCCACCGTATCGCCCGCGCCAAAGCCCGTGGCGCCGAGCAGCGCTTCCGTCAAGGCAAGTCCGCCGGGGCGCAAAGGCGCGCCCCCGCTGTCTCCGATGAACCCGCAGCCATGGAGCCCTTCGGGACGCTCTGGCGCAGCGCACATCACTTATCCTCCAGCACCTGCTCGGCCTTCAGCATTTGGCCAAGCGCAAGCTCTTCCGAAACATAGACGAAACCGCAGGACGGACAGCGCGGTAGCTTGACCGGAAAGCGCCGGCCAAGATAGGTGGCCTCGACCCTGCCTATCCCCAGAGGCACATTGCAGGCGGCACAGATAAGCTCCGCGGCATCCTGTGGCCCGGGTTCGCCGGCGGGGTCCCTCAAAGCTTTGCCTCCACGAGCATCCGGTGGCCGTAAGCGCGGTGGACCACGACGCCCCCTGGCGTCACCTCGTACTCGGCCCAGCAGGTGAACCCGCCGCTGCGGTGCGCCGCGATCGAGCGGCCGGTAGCGCTGTTCCTAAGCTTCCTTCCCGTCGTTTCGGCGCGGGCGATGGCGCGGGCGACATCCTCGGTGAGGATCAGCTTGCGCTCCATATCGGCGCGGACGTCCTCGGCCAGGATCAATTGGATTTCGGGCATGGGCTCGCTTACCTCTTCTCCCCACAATTCGCGCAGCAGCCTTGCCTTGAGCCGGACCCGGTTGTCCCGCCGCCTGGAAAAGCCAGGATCTGGCCGCGCCGCTGGATCGGAACCATCCGGCGCGGGAAAACCAAGGTCGAGCAAATGCACCGAGCGTTTGCCGTAGCGGGCGAAATTGTCCCTGCACATGGCGCAATAGGTCAGGTAATCATCCACGCTCTCGCCGATGCGCCGCCTGACGATCTTATCCGCAACCTCAGGATTGGCAAATGAGACAAGACCGCCGAAGCCGCAGCAAGTGGTGAGTTCCGCGCCGGAAAGCTCGCGCACCGCGACGCCCAGCCCTGCGGCAAGACTTCGCACCGCATGTTGAACCGCAACCGCGTGGCGCCCGGCGCAAGGGTCGTGAATAGCGAGCGGGCCGGCGATTTTCGGCCTGGGACCGTCCGGCCAGCCGGTTTCGGCCAGCACGGTCCAAAGCGAGCGCGCCTTCATCCCCGGGTGGAAATCGCCCAGCATCTTCAGGCAGGTGGAGCACGCCGCGACAATTTCCGGCCGCCCAAGGCTTTCCCACTTCTCGCGCAAGCCCGCCTTCACATTCTCATGCAGGCTGAGCCGGCCGCTCCAATGCGCGGGCGCGCCGCAGCAGTCGATGATGAGGCCGGCGCCGCCGGGGATCTTGGCCCCAAGGTGCGCGTAAACGGCCTCTGCGTGCCAGGGCGCGGAAGCCGGTAGCTGGCAGCCGGGGAAGAAGGCCATGGCGCTCTTGGTATGCCCCGGCTGGTGACGCGCGAACGCCACCGCGTCCGAGCGGCCATGCTCCATGTCGCGCAGGGCGAATTCGTGATGGGAATCTGGCATGCGCCCGCTGTCCACCATCTTGCCGCGGGCTTCGAGGCACACCTCGCCCATACTCAGGTCATTCGGGCAGATCGTCTCGCAAAGCCCGCATAGGGTGCAGCTATCGATCTGGCGGTTGGCCTTGCGGTGCCCCATGACGATGCTGAGGTTGTTGTAGATGCCGCGGACATGGCGCTTGGGGTAGGAGTCATAATGCGCAAGGTATTCGCACGCCTTCACGCATTCGAGGCAGCGGCAGGGAAAGCAACGCGCGGCTTCAGCCATCGCTTCGGATGGGCTGTAGCCGCGATCCGCTGCGGCGGGCTCGACGGGAGGGACGGGCGCGTGCAAGGCGGTGTTTACGTAGAGGCAAGCGCCGGTGCCTGCTTCATCGGGGCGGCTTGCCGTGAGCGAGGCTCCCTGCAAGAGGCGGCCGATTGAAGCAGCGGCGTAGCGGCCGTCATAGGCCGAGCCGATGGGCGAATACGCCTCGCCCGGCGCTCCATGCACGCCGCCACTGAATACTTTCGGGTGGCTGGTGGCGCAGGTCGCAGGGCTTGTTTCGATTTGGCCTTCTAGTGTCAGGCGCAGAGTGGACGCAAATCCGGATACCGGGCTTGAGCCCAGCGCTAGCAGCACGGCGTCGTAGCCGGCAATCAAAATGCCGAGCCCCTGCGGGCCGCTGTCCCCGGTAACGCGCTCGCCGCAGCTAATCTTGACACCCAGCTTCGCCAGCATCGCGAGATCGGCATCAATGGCGGAAGGCGGCAGAGCCGCACCGTAATCGCGGCAAAGGCGCTCAAACGGGCGCGGACCGGCTTCGAAGACCGTAACCTTATGGCCCATCATGGCGAGGTCGAACGCCGCCGTGAGTCCGGCAAGCCCCGCGCCGGCAACCGCGACGCGCTTCGGCTGGCGCCCGGTTTGCGGGGCGCGCCGGATGCTGGCGCAAGCGTTCTCAACACACGCTCTTCCCAGGGCGGCGATGCGGATAGCCCCGCCGGCCTCGGCCCTGCGGCAGGCCGTCTCGCAAGGGTGGTCGCAGATGCGGCTGAGGATCGCCGGAAACGGAACGGTGCGGGCGTAAAGGGCGTATGCTCCCGCGAAATCGCCGGCCTTGGCCTTCTCCAGCATCCCCCGGACATCGACGCCCAACGGGCAGCGCGCCGTACATGCCGGCGGCTGCTCTTCCGTACACCGGCTTTCCCATTCTTTGACGCGCCGGCTGTCCATTACGGCGCTCCGGGAAAGCGAAGCTGCAAAACCGCCACCGGCTCCGGTTGCGGCAACCTGCCGGCGGAACCTCCCCTCACACTAGCCCTGCACCCCTGGTGGAAGGCCCCCGGACTATCCGCAGCCGGAATTCCGGCTCCCCCTCTCCACGGGGAGAGGAGCAGGGTGAGGGGCGCCATCCTCGGTATTTGCTGCATATGCCTCAGGCCTGAACATCTGGTGCAACGCAGTCAAGGAATGCCCCCGGACCTGCGTCAGCGCTGGAGGCCGTGTTAGCCGCCGCCCGCCAGCCATCGTACACCAGCGGGACATTTCCGGCGACCATCTTCGGATTGACGCCAGTTGCTGGAACTGGCGAGCGCTCCGCCGCCTTTCCCGCGAGAGAATCCGTGAAATAGCGGCAGCCGGGCTCAATCGCCTCCCGCTAGCGGCCGGTTCAGAGCCAGTCCTGGAGGATCGGGATGAGCGGGATGTCGGCCGGCGGCATGGGGTAGGACGGCAGCTTGTTTTTGCGCACCCAGGCGAGCTTCTGGCCTTCCAGAGGTTCCGGCTCGCCCTGCCAGTTGCGGCAGATATAGAGCGGCATGAGCAGGTGGCAGCTCTCGTACGAGTGGCTGGCGAAGGTCAGCGGCGCGAGGCAGCGGGGCGGAACCTCGATGCCAAGCTCCTCCCTTAACTCGCGAATCAACGCGGCTTCCGGCGTTTCGCCCGCGTGGACCTTACCGCCGGGGAACTCCCACAGGCCGCCGTGCTCCTTATGCGCGGGCCGCTGCGCCAATAGGACGCGGCTATCCGGATCGATCAGGGCCACGGCCGTGACCAGGAGGATATTGGCTCCGGCGGTCTGCATCGGGCGCGATCAGCTCCGGTAGTCCGCGTTGATCGAGATGTAGCCGTGGGTGAGGTCGGAAGCCCAGACAGTGGCGCGGCCGGAGCCGCCTGTGCCAACATCTGCGCGGATCTCGATTTCGCCGCGCTTCATATATTCGGAAGCCGCCGCCTCACTGTAGCCGGGATGGCGGAAGCCTTCGTGCGCCACCTGGATATCGCCGAACCAGATCGAAAGCCGGTCCCGGTCCGCCGCCTCGCCGGCCTTGCCGACGGCCATGACGATCCTGCCCCAATTGGCGTCCCCGCCCGCAACCGCTGTCTTCACCAGCGGGGAGTTGCCAATCGCCAGGCCGATCCGGCGGGCGGCGGCATCGCTTTCCGCTCCCTCGATGTGGATGGTCATCAGCTTGGAAATACCCTCACCGTCCTTCACCACCTGCATGGACAGGTCGTGCATCAGGTGCAGCAGCGCGGCCGAGAAGGCCGCGGCATCGGGGTCGTCGGGGTCCACGATCCGGCGCGCTCCCCGCGCGGCGGCGCCGCCGGTCGCGAAAATCAGGAGCGTGTCGCTGGTCGACGTATCGCTATCGACCGTGATCGAGTTGAAGGTTGAAACGGTGTGCGAACGGCACAGCTTGGTCAGCGCGCGTCCTTCTATGGGCGCATCGGTCACGATGAAACAGAGCATGGTCGCCATATCCGGTGCGATCATGCCCGAGCCTTTGGCGATGCCGTTTAGCGTTACTGGCACACCGCCAATATGCGCGCGCTGTGTGGCGAGCTTGGGAAACGTGTCGGTGGTCATAATCGCGCTGGCGGCTTCGGTCCAGCGATTCTCCGCGGCCTCCGCCGCCATTTTCGCCATCACCGCGCCGAGTTTCGAGGCTTCGAGCGGTTCGCCAATCACCCCGGTCGAGGCAATGAACACCTGCTCCGGATCGCACCCCGCCGCATCCGCCGCGAGCTTCGCCGTCGCATCCACCGCCTCGCGCCCGCGCCAGCCCGTGAAAGCGTTGGCGTTTCCGGAATTCACAACGAGCGCGCAGGCTTCGCCATGCTGAAGCTGCGCGCGGCACCAATCCACTGGCGCGGACGCCGTTTTGGAACGTGTCAGCACGCCGCCGGCCTCGGTGCCTTCCGGAAACAGTGCCAGGAGCACATCGGTGCGGCCGGAGTACTTGATCCCGGCTTCGGCAACTGCCAGCTTCACGCCCGGGATAGGCGGCAATTCCGCTAGCGCCGCGGGCGCGAACGGCGAAACCTTGCTAACTTCCGCCATGAGAGGGACCAAGCTCCTTTGTTCTTATGACGATTGGCTTGGAACCCTCGCGGAGTGCCACCTCACTCTGTCTCTCTCCCCAAGGGGAGAGAGGACGCCCTCTCAGCGTGCACAGCCTACCCCCTCTTCCCTTGGGAAGAGGGTTGGGGTGAGGGGGGCTTCGCTATGCGATCCGTTCAAACCAACCCATTATTATTTCTGCTTGCGTTCTGCCTGCGCTTCCATGGCGGCCGCCTGGGCGTCCGCCTCTATGGCCTTCTTAAGCTTCGGATCGACGACCTCGATCTTGGCCTTGCTGCGCAGGCCCTGCACCACAGCCTTAAGCTGATTCTGCACCAGCGAGGCTATGAGCTGATCCTTCACCTCCTCAAATGTGGGGACCGGGTGATTGCGCTTATCCTCCACCTTGATGACATGCCAGCCGAACTCCGTCTGCACTGGCCCCGAGATCTCGCCCGGCTTGAGCGCGAAGGCCGCATCCTCGAACGGCTTCACCATCTGGCCGCGCGCGAAATAGCCGAGATCGCCGCCTGAGTCCGCGCTGGGGCCGGTGGAATTCTTCTTCGCAAGCTTGAGGAAATCGGCGCCGCCCTTGAGCTGCTTGATCAGTGCCTTGGCTTCCGCCTCGGACTTCACAAGGATATGGCGCGCGCGGACCTCCGGCTCCGGCTTCATCTTGCCGATCTGCTCGTTGTAAGCCGCCCTGGCCTGCACCTCCGTGACCGCGTCGCGCACCCGCTTCTCGTAGAACGCATCCCTGAGCGCGCGCAGCTTGTAGTAGGCGAGGCGCTCCGCGAACGCCTTGCCAGTTCCAAGGCGGCTCTTTTCGGCGGCCTCGGCGAACAGATGCGCTTCCACCAGATATTCGAGCAGAACACGCCGGCGTGCCTCGGCGGGAAGGCCGGCGATCTCGGCGCCGACCTCGGCCTCCGCGAAGGCGATCTCGGCCTCGGTGATGTTGGAGCCGTTCACGCGGGCGACAGGCCCGGCGGCAAAGGCGAACTGCGCGCAAAATGCAAGCGAGAGCACAATCGCGCCACTGCGGATGGTCTTCAAACTCACGGCCGGAAACTCCTCAAGGCTGGATAACGGCGGAATCGATGCCCCAGGACTGGGGCGGAGTATGAACCCCGCTTTTAAGGCGGTCCATCTCTGTTGGGAAGGAGGATCTTGGGATTATTATGGCTAACACACCGGCTGGATGGCCGTCTTTGTACCAAAATGGGGCCGGTCTCCAGCCAGCGTTTACTCGCCCGCCCCTCCGCGCTGCCATTACTTTGCCATGATGAGAGCTTTGTATCACAAAGCTCAAGGGAACGCTTCATGTCCAACCTCGATAAAGCCCTCGCCGACATCCTCGTGATCCGCAGCCACATCGCCGCCGGCACGGCGTTTCGCGGTTACGGTCCGGCCGCCCTCGCCGCCACTGGCACCCTGGCCATCACCACCGCTGCGCTGCAAACGCTGTGGCTCCCCGATCCGAACGCCGGGCCGCTCGTCTTTCTCGCGGGCTGGGTTGCGACCGCGATCCTCGCCGTGGGCATCATAGGCGTGGAAATGCTGGGCCGCTCGCGCCGGCTTCACTCGCGGCTGGCGGACGCCATGATCTACAACGCAATCTGGCAGTTCTTGCCGGCCGGTGCGGCGGGTGCGTGCCTCACCGCCGTGCTGATCCAATTCGCGCCGGAAGCGCTGTGGATGCTGCCCGGCCTGTGGCAAATCCTGGTCAGCCTCGGCATATTCGCCTCGGTGCGCTCGCTGCCGGCCAGCGTGGCCTTCGCCGGCGCCTGGTATTTCGTGGCAGGCATCGGCGTGCTGATGTTTGCGAGCCAAAGCCACGCGCTGTCGCCCTGGATGATGGGCGCACCGTTCGCCATCGGGCAATTCCTGATCGCAATCCTCCTGCATCTCGCCTTCGGAGCCGAAGATGACGAAGACTGATCCACCCGCCGCGCCCTTCTCCTACGAAGGTCTCGACCGGGTCATTCACGAAAAGGCGCGGCTGGGCCTGCTCACCTCGCTGATGACGCATCCAAAGGGGTTGCCTTTCGCCGACCTGAAGCTGCTTTGCGGCCTGACCGACGGTAATCTCAGCCGTCATCTGGCGGTGCTGCAGGAGGCCGGGCTGGTCGAGATCATCAAGGGATACGAGGGCAACCGTCCTCACACGTTCTGCCGCATGACCAAGGAGGGCCGCCGCCGCTATCTGGATTATCTGTCAGTGCTCGAACAGGTCGTGCGCGATGCCGCCAAGGCTGCTGGAGAGGAAGACATCCCCGCCGGCGCCCTGCGTATCCTTCCCGCGTAAGAAACCTCCACCCATTTTTTTGCAAGGAAACTTTGTGATGCAAATCTCTCTATCATCCAAACTTCACGCAGCCATTATCATGGATGGCAACGGCCGCTGGGCCGCGGCGCGCGGGCTGCCGCGCAACGCTGGCCATGAGGCGGGCGTCAAGGCCATCCGCCGCACCGCCGAGGCGGCACCAGGGCGGGGCGTGGGCACGCTCACACTCTATGCTTTCTCCTGCGACAATTGGCGGCGTCCGGAGGCGGAGGTCGAAGCCCTGATGCGGCTCCTGCGGCATTATCTGAGCCGGGAAGTGGCGCGCTTAGTCCGTAACGGCGTCCGCCTCACCGTTATCGGACGCCGCGACCGCCTGCCCGCCGGGCTCGCCGCCGCCATCGCCCGCGCCGAGGATGAGACGGCAACCGGCAACAAGCTGCATTTGCGCATCGCCATCGACTATTCGGCGCGCGAGTCCATCCTCAGCGCCGCCGCCCGGATCGCCGGGCCGGACGACCTCACCCGCGAGGGCTTCTCGCGCCTCGTCACGGGCGAAGCGGGCTTGCGCCCCGTCGATCTGCTCATCCGCACCAGCGGCGAGCAGCGCCTCTCAGACTTCCTGCTATGGGAGAGCGCCTACGCCGAGCTGTATTTCACTGACCGCCTATGGCCCGACTTCGGCGAGGCCGATCTCACTGCGGCGCTCGATAATTTCCAGCGGCGCGAACGCCGGTTCGGCGGCCTGCCAGCACCCGCCGCTGCCGCCTGATTCTGACCTCGTCTTCCCGTCCGCGCTGCGACGCGAAGCGGTGCTGCGCGGACGGGAGAGCTTTCCAATCGCCCGCATCTCTTAACCTCCCGGATAGCCGTAAGCGGCTTCCAGGATAACGGATGCGGCACGCCCAATTTTCCACCAGCCTGGAGGCTGCTCATGCGTATCCTGCTCATCAACGCCCCGCATCCCGCCATCGGAAGCCGCATCCCGAGCGACCACCTGCCGCCGCTCGGCCTGCTCGCCATCGGCGGCCCGCTCATCGATGCCGGGCACGAGGTACGCCTGATCGACGGTGACCGCGACGGCACGCCCGTGGCGGAACTGATCCGGCAAGCGGCGCGGGTGAAGCCGGATGCGGTGCTGTTCGGCCATTCCGGCTCAACTTCCGCTCATCCGGTCATCGCGCAAATAGCACGTGGCGTGGCTGCGGCGCTGCCGGGCGTGCATATCGTTTATGGCGGCGTCTTTCCTACCTATCACTGGCGTGAAATCCTGGGTGCGGAGCCTTACGTCACCGCCATCGTGCGCGGCGAGGGCGAGGAAACGGTATGCCGGCTGATGGCCGCTCTCGCTGGAGGCCGGCCCTTGGATTTCGTGCGGGGCATCGCCTTCCGTGGAGAAAATGGACCGCGCGCGACGCCGTTGGCCGTGCCAGTACGCAACCTGGACGCCCACCGCACCGGCTGGGAGCTGATCGACCACGCGCGCTACAGCTATTGGGGCGGCCTGCGCGCCGTCGTGGTGCAATTCTCGCGCGGCTGCCCGCACACCTGCACCTATTGCGGACAGCGCGGCTTTTGGACGCGCTGGCGCCACCGCGATCCGGCTCTGTTCGCCAAGGAAATCGCCCGCCTCTATCGCGAGCACGGCGTCAAGGTCTTCAACTTCGCCGACGAAAACCCGCTGGCTTCCAAGAAGGCATGGCGGGCCTTCCTTGAAGCGCTGATCGCTGAGAACATCGGCGCCATCCTGGTCGCGTCCGCGCGAGCCGGCGACATTGTCCGCGACGCCGATATTTTGCATTTGTACAAGAAAGCCGGTTTTGTGCGCTTTTTGCTCGGCATCGAGAACACCAGCGAGGCGACGCTTGCCGCCATCCGCAAGGGCGCAACCACGGCCACCGACCGCGAGGCCATCCGCCTGTTGCGCCAGCATGGCATTTTGTCGCTTGCCACCTGGGCCGCCGGCTTCGAGGAGGAGACAGACCGCGATCATTGGCGCGGCCTGCGCCAGCTTCTCAATTACGACCCCGACCAAGTCCAGCTCATTTACGCCACGCCGCACCGCTGGACGCAGTTCGGCCAGCAAGTGGCGGGCCGGCGGGTGATCCAGACCGACCCGCGCCTCTGGGATTACAAGCATCAGGTGCTCGCCAACCGCAACATACCCGCCTGGCGTGTGCTGTTCTGGATGAAGTTCACCGAGGTGGTGCTGCAATGCCGCCCGAAGGCCATCTATCGCGTCCTGTTCCACCCGGACCGCAGCCTGCGCCACGCCATGCGCTGGTACACGCAAATTGGGCGGCGCGTTTGGTTCTACGAAATCTGGCGTTTCCTGCGGGATCGCCGGGTGAAGGATGGGCCAGCCGTTGCGGCCTTCTGGAGCGCGCCGCGGGAGGAAACCCAAGATGCCATGCTGGAGCGCCGCGCCGTGGCTGAGAAAAAGGCCGCGTGATGTGGCTGGACGGGCGCGCCCCAGCCAAGATGCTGCCGGCAAGCCGGATGCAAGCGCCCGCGCCGCGAACCCCGCGTTGACAGGACCGTGACCTCTCATTATTTCTGCTTTGGTATGAGAGGAAGGACGCTTCCCCTCAGGTGATTTCGAAAAATCGCTCGCTGGAAGTGCCGCCGCCCATGCAAAGGGCGATACGGCATGGGGCTCTTTATTCATGAGCCGCGGTTTCAGGGCGGGCAGTGAGGCTCGGCTATCATGTTAACTCTTGGCACTCTCGCAACCAAGATTTTCGGCAGTTCCAACGACAGGCGCTTGAAAAACTTCAACGCGAGGGTCCCCGCGATCAACGCTCTTGAGCCGTATTTCCAGCCGCTCTCGGACGATGACCTGCGCGCCAAGACAAACGAGTTCCGCCAGCGCATAGCCAATGGCGAGGATCTCGACAGCATTCTACCCGAGGCCTTCGCCACGGTGCGCGAGGCGGCCAAACGCACGCTCGGCCAGCGCCATTTCGATGTGCAGCTCGTGGGCGGCATGGTGCTGCACGACGGCAAAATCTCCGAGATGAAGACGGGCGAAGGCAAGACCCTCGTCGCCACCTTGCCGTCGTACCTAAACGCCCTAACAGGCCGTGGCGTGCACGTCGTGACGGTCAACGACTATCTGGCCAAGCGCGACTCCGAATGGATGGGCCAGATCCACAAGTTCCTGGGCCTTTCGGTCGGCTGCATCCTGCACGACCTCGACGACCCCGAGCGCCGCGAGGCCTATGGCTGCGACATCACCTATGGCACGAACAACGAGTTCGGCTTCGATTATCTGCGCGATAATATGAAGTATTCCATCGAAGAGATGGTCCAGTTCGGCGGCCGGCCCGAGGAACTGCAAGGGCATAATTTCGCGATCGTCGACGAGGTGGACTCGATCCTGATCGACGAAGCACGCACCCCGCTCATCATTTCGGGCGCCATCGAGGACAAGTCCGGCCTCTACAACACCATCGACAAGTTCATCCCGAGGATCGGCAAGGACCACTTCGAACTCGACGAGAAAATGCGCACCGCCGTCTTCAACGACGACGGCAACGAGCTGATGGAGCGGATGCTGGAGGAAGCGGGGCTCTTGAAGCCGGGCACCTCGCTCTACGACGTCGAGAACGTGACGCTCGTCCATCACGCGAACTGCGCGCTGCGTGCGCACAAGCTATTCCAGCGCGACAAAGATTACATCGTGCGCAAGGGCCAGGTCGTCATCATCGACGAGTTCACCGGCCGCATGATGGAGGGCCGCCGCTATTCGGAAGGCCTGCACCAGGCGCTTGAGGCCAAGGAAAACGTGCCCGTCCAGCCCGAGAACCAGACACTTGCCTCGATCACCTTCCAGAACTACTTCCGTTTATACAACAAGCTTGCGGGCATGACCGGCACGGCGCTGACCGAGGCCGCCGAGTTCCAGGACATCTACAAGCTCGAAACGCTCGAAATCCCGACGCACCGGCCGATGATCCGCATCGACAGCGACGATGAGGTCTACAGGACGGCGAAGGAGAAATATAGGGCGATCATCGAGCTGATCCAGGAGTGCCACCAAAGGAACCAGCCGATCCTGGTAGGCACCACCTCCATCGAGAAATCCGAGACGCTGTCCGAGATGCTGAAGCCGCTCAAGATCCCGCATCAGGTCTTGAACGCGCGCTATCACGAGCAGGAAGCGGGCATCGTCGCGCAAGCCGGCGTGCCGGGCGGCGTGACCATCGCCACCAACATGGCGGGCCGCGGCACGGACATTCAGCTTGGCGGCAACGCGTCCATGCGGCTCACGGACTGGATCGATGCCCGCAAAGCGGAGGGCGGGGAACCCACGGCGGAAGAGATTGCGGCCGAGCGCGCCAAAATCGATGCCGATGTCGAGGAAAAGAAGCAGATCGCGCTGGCGGCGGGCGGGCTCTACGTGCTCGGCACGGAGCGTCACGAAAGCCGGCGCATCGACAATCAGCTCCGCGGCCGTTCGGGCCGCCAGGGCGACCCCGGCGCCTCCAAATTCTACCTCTCGCTCGAAGACGATTTGATGCGCATCTTCGGCTCCGATCGCATGGACTACATGCTGCGCAAGCTCGGCATCCAGGAGAACGAGGCCATCGCCCACCCCTGGATCAACCGCGCGCTTGAGAAGGCGCAGCAGAAGGTCGAGGCCCGCAACTTCGACACGCGCAAAAACCTGCTCAAGTTCGACGACGTGATGAACGATCAGCGCAAGGTGATCTTCGAGCAGCGCATCGACCTCATGCACAACGAGACGGTGGAGGAAACCGTCGCCGATATGCGCACCGAGGTCGTGGAGGACATGGTCGCCGCCTACATCCCGGAGAAGGCTTTCGCCGAGCAGTGGGAAGTGGCGAACCTGCACAAGGACTTCGCCGAAATCTTCGACATGGACCTGCCCGTGGCCGAATGGGCAGCCGAGGAAGGCATCGCCGAACAGGAAATGCGCGACCGCCTGCTGGCCAAGGCCGAAGCCGCCGCCGCCCGCAAGGTCGCCGATATCGGCGCGCCGAACATGCGCTACATCGAAAAGGCGGTGCTGCTGCAGACGCTCGACTACCTCTGGCGCGAGCATCTTGTCACGCTGGAGCACCTGCGTCAGGCGGTCAGCCTGCGCGGCTATGCGCAACGCGATCCGCTCAACGAATATAAGAGCGAAGCCTTCCAGCTCTTCGAGCAGATGCTGGCCCGCCTGCGCCGCGACGTGACCGGCCAGCTCATGCACATAACCCTGGCACCGGCCGAGGACATGCCAGAGGAACTGGCGGACTTCGGCGAACTGCCCGAAATGCACGCCCATCACATGGACGCCTTCACCGGCGAAGACGAGTTCGAGCGGGCCGAACCGTCGCCCGCGCCCATGTCGAGGCAGGAGCGCCGGGCCGCGGCCAAAATGGGCGGCGGCGGCCGGAAGGCCGCGCACGGCCAGGCGAAAGGCCAGCGCGCGGCGCTCAATCCAAACGATCCCTCGACCTGGGGGAAGGTCGCGCGCAACGCGTCCTGCCCCTGCGGCTCGGGCAAGAAGTTCAAGCACTGCCACGGCGCCATTGCCAGCGCCGCCGCCGAATAACACGCGGCCGCGGCATACCGGGTTCGGCAGCTAAGACGCGTCATCCTAAGTCCGGCAGTTTAAGCCAGTCCACGCGCTGGCGGCCGAGCCACAGCGCCGTTCCCGCCTTCGCGGGAATGACGCCAAATCGCTAGCAATTCTCCGGTATGTTAGCGCGTATGCACATTCGCGGGGATGACGCTGCGGAATTACCACCTGTGGCCTTTCACCTTGCGGGTGAAGTCCGGAAAGCATCAAAATGTTCAACACTTGCGCAAGAAGTGAAGCGCGGTATCGCCATAGACGCGGCGGCCAGCCGGGGTGAAGGCGGCGGGGATGGCGGGTTCAACATCGGCGCGTTCCTCAAGCACGCAAACGGCTCCGGGCGAAAGCCAGCCGCCAGCGGCCGCCGCCGCAAGCGCCAGCTCGCCGAGCCCCTTGCCGTAGGGCGGGTCGGCGAACAGGAGCTGGAAGGGCGGCATCGGCGCGGCGGTGCCAAGCTTCGTTGCGTCACGCCGCCAAACTTTGCTCGCCCCGGTCAAGCCAAGCGCCTCGATATTCTCGCGGATGAAGCCGCGCGCGTCCGCGTTGTCCTCGACGAACAGGCAGTAGGCGGCGCCACGTGATAGCGCCTCAAGGCCGAGCGCCCCCGTGCCGGCGTACAGGTCCAGCACGCGCGCGCCTTCGATCTCCACGCCTTCGATGCCGTGGATCAGGATGTTGAACAGCGACTCGCGCACCTTGTCCGAGGTTGGGCGCGTATGCGAACCCGAAGGCGCGGCAAGGACGCGGCCCCGGAAGCGCCCGCCAACGATCCTCACGGCTTCTTCCTATGCGGCCCGTGCCCCGGCCTTGGCTTGCGTGGCCCGCTGCCGGGCCCCTTATGCGGGCCTTTGCCACCACTCCTGAACGGCTTTCCCTCCGCCCGTTTTCCCAGGGGCTTTTTCCCTCCGCTCCAGTTGGAGGTCCGCTCGCCAGGTTTGCGGTCTCCGGGCGCACCGCGAGGGCCTTCAGCGTCGCGCCGGAACGATGGACGAGGCCGCTCCTCTGTCCGCTCGCGCGGCTTGCGGTCTTCGGACCCGCCGCGAGGGCCTTCAGCGTCGCGCCGGAACGCGGGACGAGGCCGTTCCCCTGTCCGCTCGCGGGGCTTGCGATCCTCGAACCCGCTGCGAGGGCCTTCCGCGTCGCGCCGGAACGATGGACGAGGCCGCTCCCCTGTCCGCTCGCGCGGCTTGCGATCCTCGAACCCGCCGCGAGGGCCTTCGGCATCACTCCGGAACGATGGGCGAGGCCGCTCCCCCGTCCGCTCGCGCGGCTTGCGCTCTTCGGACCCGCCGCGAGGGCCTTCCGCGTCGCGGCGGAACGATGGGCGAGGCCGCTCCTCCGTCCGCTCGCGCGGCTTGCGGTCCTCGAACCCGCCGCGAGGGCCTTCCCCATCACGCCGGAACGAGGGACGAGGCCGCTCCTCTGTCGGCTCGCGCGGCTTGCGATCCTCAAACCGGCCGCGAGGGGCTTCCCCATCACGCCGGAATGAGGGACGAGGCCGATCCTCCGTCCGCTCGCGCGGCTTGCGGTCCTCAAACCGGCCGCGAGGGGCTTCCGCGTCGCGGCGGAACCGGGAACGCGGCTGTTCCCCTTCCGGCTTCGTTCGAAAAGTCCGTCCGGCGCCTGGGGTTTCGGTTGTTGCGTCCAGTCGCGGGGCAAAGGGTACGCGTTCGCCGCCGCTACGATCACGTCCTGGCCGCTCCGTGCCGGCGGACGAACCGCCTCGCTCCCCGCGGCTGCCGCGTTCCTCGCCTTCCACTCTCTCGCGGAATGGCCGCCGGCCGGCACTGCCATGGCCAAAGCCGCGCCCTGCTGCACCGCTTGCCCTGTCCTCGAACTTCGGCCGGTCCGCTGGATACCGGCTGCCGCGCGGGGATTGCCCCTCGCGTCTTGCCGGGCGTTCTCCAGCCGCGCGTTCCGGCCGCTCATCCCGGCCTTCCCGGCTGGGCCTTCCGCCGCGTTCATCTCCCCGGCCGAACCGATCCGGCCTGGGCTTCTTCTCAGCAACGTACTCCACCTTCGGCGCCTCGGAGCTGTCCATCTCCAGGACGCGGCGCCGCTTCAACGGGGTCTCCTCCGGTTCCGGGCGGCGGGGGCGCTCCTCAGCACCCGGTTTGCGCCGCAAGTAGGTGGGCTTGGCCCGGCCTGGCGCCAGCCGCCTCTCCTCACGCATGGGCTCCCGCCTGACGCCAAGCTGGCGCGAAAGGCGCGGCCCGAGCTGGTCTTTCAAGACGGAGACTTTCACCTCTTCGATCTGACCGGGCTCAAGCTCGCCCAGCATGAATGGCCCGAAGGACACGCGGATTAGCCGGTTCACGGTGAGCCCCAGGTGTTCCATGATCCGCCGCACCTCGCGGTTCTTGCCCTCGCGAATGGATATGGCGATCCAGACATTGCCGCCCTGCTCGCGCTGCAGCGACGCCTCGATGGGGCCGTAGTTTATTCTGTTGATTGTGACGCCGTCCGCCAGTTCCTTGAGCTGCTCATCGCTGATCTGGCCGTGGGCGCGCACGCGGTAGCGCCGCGTCCAGCCGGTGGATGGAAGCTCCAGGTGGCGGGCAAGATCGCCGTCGTTGGTGAGCAGAAGCAGCCCTTCGGTGTTGAAGTCCAGCCGCCCAACCGAGATCAGGCGCGGCAAGCCCTCTGGCAGGGCCTCGAAAACGGTGGGCCGGCCTTCTGGGTCTTTGTGCGTGGTGACGCGGCCCTTGGGCTTGTGGTAGCGCCAAAGCCGGGGCGGCTCGCGCACCGCCAGCGGCTTGCCGTCGACCTGCACCTTGTCCGAAGGCAGGATGTCAAGCGCGGCGCTTTCGATGACCGCGCCATTCACGGAGACGCGCCCCTCCTCGATTAGCGCCTCGGCCTCGCGCCTGGAGCAGAGCCCCGAGCGGGCAATCACCTTGGCGATGCGCTCGCCGCCGCTCTTGCCGTCATGCGAATTTTCGTTCTTAGTCACCATTGGCGCGGTCAGCAATCGAGGTTGTCAGCGGGACGGGCGCGGGCTTTGGCAGGCGCGGCGTCTGGCGTTTGTTGGCGGGATCGGCATCGCTCAAGGCAGGACGGGGCACAAAGCCAATGTGCTGCGCGCCTGCCCTGGCGGCACGGGTAGCTGTGCCCGCACCCGCGCGCCGGGTCAAGCCTCCGATGCGCCCGCGCCGCTAAGCCGCTGCAAAAAGCGCGCACAGCAGGCCAGCGTCTACGTAAGCCGCGCCGCGAGCCTCCCCGGATAGGACGCGGAATGGCGCCCCTGGCTCGCCCAATTGGTCGAGCACAAGCTGCGCCCCGGCGAAGTCCTGGTCCGCGGTGTAGCCGTTGACCGTGACGAGCGCCGGAACGCCCGCGCCCAGCGCGGCGCGAAGCCCTTGCGCTGAATC
>JBNKTW010000080.1:0-31492 GCA_050298295.1 Rhodomicrobiaceae bacterium | reverse complement strand
GTTTTCCCCGTTTCGAGCCCCTGTTGTGTGGACATGGCGTTTTAAAGTCTGCGTGTTAGAGGTCGACGTTACGTTAATGGAACCTGCCCGGCATCCCCGTATGGGTCGGGAATGCCAAACCCTTTCAGAATCTGGCGCTCGGCGGCCTCCATGCGCCCGGCATCGGCGCCGTTCTCATGGCCGAAGCCCGCCAAATGTAGCACGCCGTGCGCGACAAGATGGGCGGCGTGATGCAGGATGGGCTTCTCTTGCTCGGAGGCCTCGCGGACCACGGTCTCGTAAGCCAGCGCGGCATCGCCCAGGAAGATGGGTTCCAGGCTTTCTTCGGGAAACCGTGCCGCCGGCGGCGAAGGAAAGGAGAGCACGTTTGTGGGCGCGTCTTTTCCGCGAAAGGTTTTGTTGAGCGAACGAACCCCGGCGTCAGACATGAGCGCCACGCTTACCACATGGTCCTCAGGCTCGAGGTCAGCCGCCCTGAGGGCTGCTCCGGTCAAGCTGGGGATCAGGCCGCAAAAGCCTTCGATGGAGAGCCAGCGCCCGTCCTCGATTGAAATGTCCACGCATGTTCGTGGCGGCTCGCTTTTTTCCGCGCCGTTATCGTCTCCAGCGGCGGACGTTTCGGGGCAATTCATGAATTCAGCGGTCATAATGGCTAAGTCTAACGCTTTGTCTCGTATGCTTCAATGATTCGGCCCACAAGAGGATGACGCACGACATCCGCGCGGGTAAACGCGATATGGGCGATCCCCTCGACACCTTCGAGAACGCCCAGCGCATCGGCAAGGCCCGACGACTGCCCCGGCGGCAGGTCGATCTGGGACGGGTCGCCGGTGATGATCATCTTGCTTCCCTCGCCAAGGCGCGTGAGAAACATCTTCATCTGCATCGCCGTGCAGTTCTGAGCCTCATCCAGAATGATGATCGAATGGCTCAGGGTCCGCCCGCGCATGAAGGCCAGGGGCGCAATCTCGATTGCCTTGGTTTCAAGCCCCCGTTCCACACGCTCCGGCGCTAGAACATCGTAAAGGGCATCGTAAAGCGGCCGCAAGTAAGGGTCGACTTTTTCCTTCATATCCCCAGGCAGGAAGCCCAGCCGCTCGCCGGCCTCTACGGCGGGGCGCGATAGGATCAGGCGGTCCACCTCGCCCCGCTCCAGGCAGCCGGCCGCATGGGCGACGGCGAGATAGGTCTTGCCCGTGCCGGCGGGGCCGGTGCCGAACACCAGTTCGCAGCCTTGTAGCGCCCTGATATAGGCCGATTGCGCGGGCGTGCGCGCGATGATCTTGCGCTTGCGCGTCCGAAGCTCGCCGAACGACGGAAACGGTTCCGGAGACTTGAAGCCCGGCAATACGCCGGAATCGCCGTCCTTGAGATGCCGCATGGCCCCTTCGACATCGCCCTGCGCGATTGCCGCCCCGGTACCGGCGCGCTTATAGAGCGTGTCCAGCACCGCCTTGCCCAGAAGGCAGCTCTCCTGATCGCCATCGAGTACCACGACATTGCCGTGGACGACCGCTCTCAGCCCGAGCTTGCTTTCGATGAGGGCGAGGTTAGCGTCGAATTCGCCGAGCACATCGGCGAGCTTGCGGTTGTCGTCGAAAGTGATTTCGATGTGGAACAAGGATTCGCCTTGCTGCGACCTGCCGCTCCGGCGCAAGGATTGCTGCCGTGAACTAGCGCTCATTGTCTGCCGGTTTGATGGTGCCATGCCACCTGATAGTAGTTATCTCTCACACCCTTTGGCTGCTGCGCGGTCTAGCTAGGCTACATATAGTATCACATAGCAGCTCCGCCTCAATTTTTTATGACGCCTTGCAGGCTATTCGGGCCGGCGGCGACGATTTCAACGGTACTGATCCTTCCCTGCAACGCCGGATCGCCTTCGGCGTGAACCGCCTGAAGATAGGGCGAGCGGCCCGAAAGCTGGCCGGCCTTTCTGCCCGCGCCCTCCCAGAGCACCTCAACGGCGCGCCCGGCCATGCGCTGGTTGAATGCGGCTTGCTGGGCTGAGAGCAGCGCCTGGAGGCGCGCCAGCCGGTCCGCCTTGACTTCATCTTCAACCTGTTCAGCGCGCTCCGCAGCGGGCGTGCCGGGGCGGGCGCTGTATTTGAAAGAATAGGCCTGCGCGAAGCCCACGGTCTCGACCGCGCGCATCGTCTCCTGGAAATCTTCCTCCGTCTCGCCGGGGAAGCCCACGATGATGTCGGTCGAAAGCGCGATATCGGGCCGCGCGGCGCGAAGCTCCTCAACAACGCGGAAGTAATCCGCCATGACATGCTTACGGTTCATTAACCGCAAGATCTTGTCCGAACCCGCCTGGAACGGCAGATGCAGATAAGGCATGAGCTTGGGCAGATCGCGGTGCGCGGCGATGAGGCCCGGCGTCATGTCGTTGGGATGGCTCGTGGTGTAGCGCAGCCGCATGAGCCCTGGCAGGTCCGAGAGCGCCGCCAGAAGATCAGTCAGCCGCCACTCGCTGCCCGAAGGCCCGGCTCCGCGATAGGCGTTCACGTTCTGGCCAAGCAGCGTGATCTCGGCCGCGCCGCCGCCGATAAGCTTGCCGGCCTCGTCCAGGATTTCGGCGGCGGTGCGGGAATATTCGCCGCCCCTGGTGTAGGGCACCACGCAGAAGGTGCAGAATTTATCGCAGCCTTCCTGCACGGTCAGGAAGACCGAAGGGGCAGCGCGGGGCGCGGGAGACGGCAGCGCGCCAAACTTCCCCGCCACCTCGAACTCGGTTTCGACGACGGTTTTGCCGGTCCGGGCGTGCTCTTCGAGAAGCAGGGGCAGGCGCTGGTAGCTTTGCGGGCCAACCACGATGCCGATTGCCGGCGCGCGCCGCGCCATTTCCTCGCCTTCCGCCTGCGCAACGCAGCCCGCCACCGCGATGACGAGATCGCGCCCAGCCCTCCTGCGCGCTTCTTGCATGCGCCGGATGCGGCCAAGCTCGGAATAGACCTTTTCGGCGGCCTTCTCGCGGATATGGCAGGTGTTGAGGATGACGAGACTTGCCTCGTGCAAATCATCGGTGACGACATAGCCCGCGCCGCCAAGCGCATCACCCATGCGCCCGGAATCGTAGACGTTCATCTGGCAACCGAAGGTCTTGATGAAAACCTTCTTCGCCGCATCGCCTTCGTTTTCTTCCAGGGTATTCTGCCCAAGCTGAACCGGCGCCCGGCCGGCTTCCGCCTCTTGCATCTAGTTCACTTCCGCTCAGGCGGCATGCGGGCGCGACGTCAAATGCTCCACGAAATCGCGCCGGACGCGCGCTTCGGAAAACGCGGCAAGCTCCTTGCGCCCGGAGAGCGAAGCAAGCGGCACGGGCTCGCTTATGGAGATGGTCACGTCCAGGGGGCCGCTCTTCAAAACGTTCCAGACATGGCTCAGCATATCCATTTCGCCGTACCACGCAACCATCGGGCGCTGATGCCGCTGGATCGGCAGGCCATGCAAATGGGTGTAGCTAATCGTGACCGTGTGGATCACCGCGGCTAAGCCGTTTCCATTCCCTTCATCCGAGGCTGCTGAAAAGAGCGCGCTTCTAAAGGGCAGAACACGGTTGCCGTCGCTGCTCGTGCCTTCCGCGAAAAGCACGATGTTATCGCCCTTCGCCAACCGCTTGGCGATCTCGCCGGCCTTGTTCTTCACCAGCGTTCGCCGCGTCCGGTCCACGAAGACCGAGCGTTGCAGCTTGGCGAGCCAGCTTACGAACGGCCACTTGGCGACTTCAGCCTTCGCCACGAACGAAACAGGCGCAACGGCGCTCAGGGCAACGATATCGAGCCAGGAGACATGATTGGAGACAAGCAGAGCCGGCTTGCCGGAGCCGATGCCACCGTTGATATGAACGCGGATGCCCAGCACCCGGCAGACACGCTTATGGTAGGCGTGCGGCAGCGTCCTGGCTTGCGGCAGCTTGAAAAGGAGAAGGATATACTGGACCACCATCAAGGGCAGCGTGAGCCCCAAAAAAACAGCAAGAAGAGAGGAAGCCCTGAGGCTGGCAAGCATTCGCATCGCCCGGCCCTTGAAAACTAAAGCGTCCATGCCTTGCTCGGTGTTCGCAGTGTTGTGTGTTAGGCTCATTAGGTCCTGCTTGTTTTTTTAGTCAAGGGCTAAATGCCCCTTTTGTCTCGAGTCTCATAATGAGCGCAGTTTCCGGTCCGGACCTCCCCGCCTGATAGTAATTTGGCCGGCGCGCAAGCACTCCGAAGCCGAATTTTCTGTAAAGCTTAAGGGCCGCCCCGTTTCCCTCCGCCACTTCCAGGTATAAGTAACTGATATTCTTCCGTTCGCACTCTGCGGTGCAAGCCACCAATATAGCTGAACCTATGCCGTTATGCCGCGCTTCCTTTGCAACAGCAATGGATAAAATTTCGGCCTCGTCCGCCGCGAATTGGAGCACGGCGAAGCCCAGCAGGCCAGCGCCATCCGCCGCCTTGAGCACGATCCGGTTTTCGCTGGCGCAAGAGGCCGCGAAATCGGCGGCGGGCCAGCCGGGAGGCAGCGCTTGTGCATGGAGGGCGGCGAGGTCCGGGGCGTCGGCTGGAAGCGCCGGCAGGATGTCAAAGCGCATGGCCTACGCCCACCCGCTGGGTGGCTGTTTCAAGTTCCCCCTCACTCTGTCCCTCTCCCCAGAGGGGAGAGAGGACCTCGAATTCCCGCTGGGGGGAATTCGAGCGTTCCTTCTCCCCCTCGGGGAGAAGGACAGGATGCAAGGGGGGACTTCACAACAGCCATATATCAATCGTCCGCGCGGCGGATGATGTGCTTGCTTTGGGGCCGCGCATCTGCTGGCCGGACATAGTAGGGCGACGGCAGGTCGCGCGCCGGGTCGAGTTCTGGGGCCAATTCCGCGAGCGTCCCGGCATCCGGCGTGATGTCCGCTCCCCGCAACGGCGAGGAAACGTAGCCCGCTTCAGAAAGCGGCCCAGCGGCGGGACCGGCCAGCACCTCGGCCCTATCGTCGAAGAACACACCGGTTTCGGAATGGGGCAGCGCCAGAATTTCAGTCAGCGCCTCGCGGCCAGGCCCCAGGATCTGGCAGAACACGGCGCTAAGCCCGGCGGGAGCGGCAAGCCCGTAAGCCTGCGGCGCTGGCGCTTCCTTCTCGAATGCGGCCGCCATGATCTGAAAGCTTGTAGTGCCCACGACCGGCACGCCTGCCGCAAGCCCAAGCCCGCGTCCAGCGGCCACGCCCGTTCTGATTCCAGAGAAACCGCCGGGGCCAGTGGAGACCGCAATACGGTCAAGCGAGGCGAAAGCCAGCTCCGCCTCAGCCATGAGCGCTTTGATTAGCGGCATAAGCCCTTCGGCCTGCGGTTCGCCATCGGCCAAGCGCCGGACAAGCACCGGCCCGCCAGCCCCTAACGCCAGGGCGGCGGAGGTACGGCCCATGCTCGTCTCGATTGCCAGAACTCTCACAGGCAGGCCACATTCCAACTAAACGACTGTTGCCATCTCCTCGAACGTAAAGCGCGGCGAGCGCGGAAACACGCCAGCCGGATCGCCGTAGCCGAGATTGCAGAGGAAGTTCGACTTGACGCTTGTGCCGGCGAAGAACTCGCGGTCCACAGCCGCATTGTCGAAGCCGGACATCGGCCCCGTATCGAGGCCCAGCGCCCGCGCCGCGATAATGAAATATGCGCCCTGGAGCGTGCCGTTGCGGAAAGCCGATGTCTCGATATGCTGCTCCGGCTTGCCCGCGAACCAGCTTTTCGCGTCGGTATGCGGAAACAGCTTGGGCAGATGGTCATAGAACTTCATGTCGTAGCCGATGATCGCGCAGACGGGCGCGGCCATGGTCTTGGCGCGGTTGCCCTCGGAAAGATGCGGCTCAAGGCGCTTCTTGGCTTCGGGCGTCTTCACGAACACGATGCGCGCGGGCGACTGGTTCGCGCTCGTCGGCCCCATTTTCATGACATCGACAAGCTGGCGCAGCAGTTCGTCCGGAACCGGCTTGTCCAGCCACTTGTTGTGAGTACGGGCCTCAAGGAAGATCTGCTCCAAGCAGGTTTTCGCGACCGCCTCCGCCATTAGCGCACCTCGGGATTATCTATTTCTCAGTACACTGGTTTACGGCGAGGCGGCGCGCGCCGCTACACCGCTTGAACCGCTTCGACCTCGGGTATGAAGTGTTTCAACAGGTTTTCGATCCCGTTGCGAAGCGTGGCGGTTGCGGAGGGGCAACCGGAGCACGCTCCGTGCATCTTGAGATAGACGGTGCCAGCGCGATACCCGCGAAAGATAATGTCGCCGCCATCGTTGGCCACGGCCGGGCGCACGCGCGTCTCGATCAGCTCCTTGATCATGGCAACCACCTCGGCGTCCTTGGGATCGAACTCCTCATCGGCCGCGCCTGCCGCGCCGGCGCCAGCGAGCAGCACCGGCTCGCCCGAGAGAAAATGCTCCATGATCGCGCCAAGGATGGCGGGCTTCAGGTGCTGCCACTCCCCGCCGTTCTTGGTCACGGAAACGAAGTTGGAGCCCAGGAAAACGCCGGCCACGCCATCGATCTCGAACAGCTTGGCCGCGAGCGGGGACGCGGCCGCCGCCTCGCGCGGGTCGCGAAAATCGCGCGTGCCGGCTGGCAGCACGGCGCGCCCCGGCAGAAACTTCAAGGTCGCCGGGTTCGGCGTCGTCTCGGTTTGAATGAACATCGCAACTCCCCCTCTCGCGCCGCAATCCGCGGCCATCGTTCCCGCGAAAGCGGGAATCCACTCAGCGTAAGTACTTAGACGAATCCCCGGCTGCGCGGGGACGATATCCTTCCTGCGGCGGCTCTTTACTGGCCAGCCGCTCGGGTAGCACTTTGACACGCCCCTAATAATGCAACCCGCCGCCGCAGTTTCAAGAGAAAAACCCGACTTGCGGAGTCAGACAAGGCCTGCGGCCCCGCCAATGGTTAAATTGCCAGCCACTATTGTTATGGGAACCGGGACCCCGCCGGCCGCAAGCAGTGAAACCGGCATCCTCGCGCCAGGCGGGGTTCCGGTCTTCTCCACGTCAGCGGCGGGCCCCCTTACCATGTTTCGCAGCGAGTTTCCTCGCCTGAACAAACCCCACGATGCCGCAGACATGGCCTAGCGTCTCGTCCGCGATCGCGGCAGCCCGCTCCGCGCCGTCCGCCAGCACGCTGTCGATATAAGCTGTGTCAGCGGAGATCCGTTTCATCTCCGAGCCAACCGGCCCGAGCTTTTCGACGGCAAGCTCAACGAGAGCGTGCTTGAACTTCGAAAACTGCGCGCCGCCGAACTCCGAGAGCACCTGCTCCAGGCTTTGTCCCGCGAGCGCGGCGTAGATGCCAGCGAGGTTCTCCGCCTCGGGCCGGCCTTCGAAGCCCTTGGGATCGCCCGGCAGCGGTTCGGGATCGGTCTTGGCCTTCTTGATCTTCTTCGCGATCGTATCCGCTTCATCCGCCACGTTGATGCGCGACAGATCGGACGGATCGGACTTAGACATCTTCTTGGTGCCGTCGCGCAGCGACATGATGCGCGTCGCCGGCCCGGAAATCAGCGGCTCCGGCAGCGGGAAAAAGCCGTCCTTGAAGCCAGCGGCGGCGATCTCTTCCGCGAAATCGTTGTTGAATTTCTGGGCAATGTCGCGGGTCAGCTCCAGATGCTGCTTCTGGTCGTCGCCCACGGGCACCGCATCCGCGCGGTAGGCCAGGATGTCGGCGGCCATCAGCACCGGATAGACGAAAAGGCCGATGCTCGCGTTCTCGCGGTCCTTGCCGGCCTTCTCCTTGAACTGCGTCATGCGGTTGAGCCAGCCGACGCGGGCCACGCAGTTCAAAATCCACGCCAATTCCGAATGCGCGCTGACCTGGCTCTGGTTAAAAATGATGTGCGTCTTGGGATCGACACCCGCCGCGATAAAGGCCGCCGTGACCTCGCGCGTCGATTTGCGCAAATCCTCCGGATTCTGCCAGACGGTGATCGCGTGCAGGTCCACCACGCAGTAGATGCAGCTATGCGACTCTTGCAGCGCCACGAACTTGGTAATGGCGCCAAGGTAGTTGCCGAGATGAAGATTGCCCGTCGGCTGAACGCCGGAGAAAACGCGCTGCTTTGTGCTCATGGAGTTGCCCTCGTGGCCGGAGCGCAGATATGAACCGCGCCCACGGAAAATTGCAAGCGGCCACGGGCATAAATTGCGGGGATTTGCAGGTTTACCGCAAGCGCTGCCGCATTGCAGGGCGCTCGCTCAGACGGCGGCGCCCGTATCTGATTTTGTCAGAGCCCCACGTGAGGTACTGAGCGCCAAACGATAGATTTTGACCGTTACGGAGCGGCGACGACGAGCACCCAGAAGGTCTTGTGCCGCGAATCTGGCCTGCTCTGGTAGGCGATGCCGGCATGTCTGGCCCTGGAAAGCAGCATGTTGCGGCGGTTGGCGCGGCTGGCTTTCCAGCCGGCCACGGTTTCCTCGATCGTCGCCTGGCCGACGCCGACATTCTCGGACGCGATGCTGTAGTTGTATCCGGCGGCGAGAAGGCGCTTGCCAACATCCTGGCCGTTCGGGCCGGTATGCGACATGCGGTCGCGCCTAGCCATGTCCCTCGCAAGCATCTCCGCGGCTTCGGTCGCCTGCGGGTCGAGCGAGAGGGGCCGCAGGCCTTTCGCCGCGCGGTAATTGTTGATCAGGCGCATGCCGGCGCTTGCATCGAAGCGCGGCCCGGCGGGCCTTTGCACGGCGGCTGGCTGGGCGCCCGAACTGAATAACGAAGAAAAATTGCTCCAGATGCCGCCTTCGCTTGAGCCGCTATCCCTTTGAACTGCCTCACGAGCCGGCGCAGCCCTCGGAGGCTCGCTTCCACCGCCGATGCTCGGTAGAGAAGACATGACGCTGGAGCTTGCACAACCGGCAAGCGTCAAGCAAATCAGCACCGCACGGATAGAACGCCGCATGGAATACGCCCTCACATCAACCCCATAATGGCAGATTATGATTAACAGTCCGTGTTTCTAGCGCCGCTTAGGTAGTCCAAGATCGCGTCAATATCATGATCACCTTTTGTTTCCAGACATTTTGGCAGACATGGATTGCCCGGCCGGAACTCCGGCGGAACAGCCGGATGGCTGGGGGCGCGCACCAAACTTGATTGCTTACTTATATATTCCACGTGCCGGCGTTTGGGCACGCCTTCGAGGTTTTCGCGGCGCTGGGCGGGGAGCGGCGGCGGCATTGTGAGCCAATATGCCGCACTCTAAAAAAACTGAGTGCCTTGACACGCTTATTCAAGGAATGCCGGCGCATCTCACGAAGGCTTGACCTGAAAAGGTCGGCGCTGGCCTGCGAACGTCTGGGGCCAGCTCCACATGCTAGTGGCGCGGGACGGGGCAGAGGGAGCCGCGCTGGTTGCCAATACCGGTTTTATCCGTCCCAAGAAGGAGTATTGCATGCCGGAAGTTTCAGGTGCTGTGAGCAGCAAAAATCCGCTGTCCCGTGACGAGCTCAGGCTCATGAATGCCTGGTGGCGCGCCGCGAATTATTTGTCGGTGGGCCAGATTTACCTCCTCGACAACCCGCTTTTGAAGGAGCCGCTGGAGCTCAAGCACATCAAGCCGCGGCTGCTCGGCCACTGGGGCACGGCGCCCGGCCTGAACCTCATTTACGTGCATTTGAACCGGGTCATAAAAAACAATGACCTGAACATGATCTACATCGCCGGGCCAGGCCACGGCGCACCCGGCATTCTGGCCAACAACTGGCTCGAAGGAACCTATAGCGAAGTCTATCCGCATATTCCGCGCGACGCGGTTGGGATGCAGCGGCTATTCAAGCAGTTCAGCTTCCCCGGCGGCATCCCGAGCCATGTAGCGGCCGAGACGCCCGGCTCCATCCATGAGGGCGGCGAACTCGGCTACTCGCTATCCCATGCCTATGGCGCGGTGTTCGACAATCCGGACCTGATCGCGGCCTGCGTGGTTGGCGACGGCGAAGCCGAAACCGGGCCGCTCGCGGCTGCTTGGCATTCGAACAAGTTCCTCGATCCCGTAACGGACGGCGCGGTGCTGCCCATCCTGCATCTGAACGGCTACAAGATCGCCAACCCCACGGTTCTCGCCCGCATCGGCGAGGAGGAACTGAAGAGCCTGTTCGAGGGCTATGGCTACAAGCCGTATTTCGTCGAGGGCGACGACCCAGACAAGGTGCACCAGCTCATGGCCGCCACGCTGGACACGGTGATGGCCGAAATCCGGGCCATTCAGAAGACGGCGCGGAACAAGCGCTCGAAAGGCCGCGCGATCTGGCCGATGATCGTCCTTAAGACGCCCAAGGGCTGGACCGGTCCGAAGGAGGTCGACGGCCTCAAAACCGAAGGCTTTTGGCGCTCGCACCAGGTGCCGCTTGCCCAGCTTGCGGAAAAGCCGGAACATATAAAGCTCCTCGAAAAATGGATGAAGAGCTACAGGCCCGAAGAGCTTTTTGGCGAGGACGGTACGCTGCGTCCCGAAATCGCGGCGCTTGCGCCAGCTGGCGAGCGCCGCATGAGCGCCAACCCGCACGCCAATGGCGGGGCGGGCAAGAGCGATCTCGACTTACCGGACATCTCGAAATATGCGGTCGAAATCGGCAAGCCTGGCGAACGCGACGCCGAAGCGACAGCGATCATGGGCGCCTTCCTGCGCGACGTGCTCAAGGCCAGCGAGGAGCAGCGCAATTTCCGCGTATTCGGCCCCGACGAGACGGCCTCCAACCGGCTCCAGCGCGTGTTCGACGTCACGAACCGGGCGTGGGAGGCGGAAAGGCTATCTTATGACGACCACCTTGCGCCAGGCGGCAGGGTGATGGAAATCCTCTCAGAGCACACCTGCCAGGGCTGGCTTGAAGGCTACCTGCTGACCGGCCGCCACGGGCTGTTCAACTGTTACGAAGCCTTCATCCACATCATCGACTCGATGTTCAACCAGCACGCCAAATGGCTCAAGACCTGCGGCGAGACATCCTGGCGCAAACCCGTGCCGTCGCTCAACTACCTGCTCACCAGCCACGTCTGGCGCCAGGACCACAACGGCTTCAGCCACCAGGACCCCGGCTTCATCGACTATGTGTGCAACAAAAAGTCCACCACCCTGCGTGTCTATCTGCCGCCGGACACCAACACGCTTCTGTCCGTCACCGATCATTGCCTGAGGAGCCGGAACTACATCAATGTGATCGTGGCCGGCAAACAGCCCGCGCCGCAATGGCTTTCCTGGGACGAGGCGGTCAAGCATTGCGCGGCCGGCATCGGCATCTGGGAGTGGGCCAGCAACGACCGCGGCGGCGAACCCGATCTCGTCATGGCCTGCGCGGGCGACGTGCCCACCCTCGAAACGCTGGCCGCCACCAGCCTGCTCCGGCAGTATTTCCCGGACCTCAAAATCCGGGTGGTGAACGCGGTCGACCTGATGACGCTGCAGCCGCGCGAGGAGCACCCGCATGGGCTCACGAGCCAGGATTTCGACGCGCTCTTCACCAAGGACAAGCCGGTGATTTTCGCGCATCACGGCTATCCTTGGCTGATCCACCGCCTCACCTACCGGCGGACCAACCACTCCAACATCCATGTCCGCGGCTACAAGGAGGAAGGCACGACGACGACGCCGTTCGATATGGTCGTGCTCAACGATCTCGACCGCTTCCACCTGGCGTCCGACGCCATCGACAGGCTGCCGCAGCTCAGCGGCCGCGCCGCCTACGCCAAGCAGGACCTGCGCGAAAAGCTGATCGAGCACAAGACGTACATCAAGCAATACGGCGAGGATATGCCAGAGGTCCGGAACTGGCGCTGGCAAGCCACGTAACGGCGGAGCTGGGAGCGGGAGCCGCCGTCATTGCGGCTCCCGCACTCCTGAACAATGAGGACCAGGGCGCGCGGTAAGAAACGGCCCGTTAGCACGACGGCTGTAACACCACCGAGGCCGACAGCCTCGGTTTGTTGTAGGCCTTCGCCGAGAACGTAACCGCGCTCTTGAGAAACTTGCCGATTGCCGGGGTAAAGTTATAGCTCGCCTCGGCGATAATGACGGCCTGGCCTTCACTGGCGAGGCCCGCGGGCAGAGCATAGGCGCCGCCCTGGGCAGCCGCGCCGAGCGTGCCTATGGCGTAGCTCCAATCCACGAAGGCGCCATTGGCATTCTGCATAACGCTAGTGATGCGAAGCCCCGCGATTGCGGCGGAGTAGGTGCTGGGTGCGAAAATCGCGGCGGCGGCCTTCGAGGTGTCTTGCAGGTCCGCTGTGGTTACGCAGGAAACCTGCGCCACGAGATCGGCCACGGTGCTGGCCACCTGCGCATTACGCCGCTTGACCGTGAACGCCTGGCCGAACTCTACCGTGGCGAGCAGGATCGCGATCAGGACCGGGAAGGCGATAGCCGCCTCGATGAGGACGGAGCCACGGCGGCACTTGAGAAACCTGCGTATCCTCCTCATCCCCCGTAAGGCTCCGTTTTGAATACGGCCGAAGACTGCAAAAGCCGGTTGCCATCCGCAAGGTTGGCGAGCAATCCCAGCGCCGCGAAGTTGACCAGCGGCCACTCGTAGAAGCTCGAAACAAGAGTGACCGTGGATGGACCGCCGGGCTGGTAAGGGAAGCTGGCCTTGAGATTGCCGCCGCCGTCGAGCGCGTCTGGGGGCGTTATAGCGGCGAAACTGGGGAAGTTCTGCACGTTCAGCCGTAGCTTCCCGGCGCAATTCGACAGGATGGAGACGCGTTTACAGATTTCGCCGGTCATGTGGGTTTGGCTCCAATTCTTCGTTTGAGCCTCACCCGTGCGGATCATTCTCGCGGCGGTCAGCGTCGCGTTGTCGAGTTCGTAGGCCCCCCAATAGATCAGCCCCACTTGGAGGATCCCGAAAATCAAAATGAGCAGCGGCAGCGCGATAAGCGCGAACTCCACCATCGAAGCGCCCCGCTTGCCGCGGCGGTCCGTCAGGATGCGAAGTTTAGATCTCGCGCGGCCGGATTTCACTCGGCTCCCCATTCACAAACAAACGCCAATCACCGCGAAGCGGTTTCAGCCGCAGCCGGCGTTCAAAGCGGTGGCACTCTAACTATGGACGGCCTCACCGCGCTAGGGAGAAAACGCACCACAGGGGAGGCATAACTCGCACCGGGGCGGCGCGCCTCTCATTCCAAAGCGCCGGCTGTCCGGGCTAGCGTTAAGGGGGCGGCGATAAAGAAAACAACCGGTGAGGTTATTTCGGGGCGCGCTTGGCCAGAATGCGCTGCAGCGTGCGCCGGTGCATATGCAGCCTTCGCGCGGTTTCCGACACGTTGCGGCTACACAGTTCGTAAACACGCTGGATGTGCTCCCAGCGGACGCGGTCGGCCGACATGGGATTCTCCGGCGGCTTCGGCTTGGTTTCGGCCGTCGCGGTGAGAGCCGCCAGGATGTCCTCGGCGTCGGCCGGCTTCGACAGATAGTCCACCGCGCCGAGCTTAACCGCGGTAACGGCCGTGGCGATATTGCCGTAGCCAGTGAGCACCAGCGCCCGGCAATCGGGCCGGGTCTCCTGCAGCGTCCTGATGACCTCAAGCCCGCTGCCATCCTCAAGCCGCATGTCCACCACCGCGAAGGCTGGCGGCGCTTGCTTGATGGCGGCCTTGCCGGCTTCGAGCGAATCCGCGGTGCGCACCTGGTAGCCTCGCGCTTCCATCGCCTTGGCGAGCCTGGTAAGGAACGGCCTGTCGTCGTCCACAATTAGGAGCGAATTGTCGGCGCTATCGCTCTGAGCTGCGGCGAGTGTGCCCATTTTCGATTCCATTGCTACTTTGTCGCACCCCAATGCATAATGTCGCAGTTTCACGCCCTCAACACGGAATGTCAATTTATACTGTAGATTCAATTCTCGCGCGTAGCCAAACGATCTGCACCATTGCGCCGGTGTCAGGTGGCATGCGGTTTTCGGCTACAACCTCCGCCCCGGACCGCTCCAGAAACGTCTTTGCGATGAAGAAGCCGAGGCCCATCCCTCCCTCGCCATTTCGGGTGTGGCTGCGCAGCCTACTCGTTACATAAGGCTGGCCCAAATCATTGATAATATTTGCTGCAAATCCTGGCCCGTCGTCGGCAATGCGAAGGCGCAGCTTGTCTTGATCATAGCTGGCGTCGATGATTACGGTGCTGCGTGCGAAATCCACGGCGTTTTCGACGAGGTTGACAAGCGCGTGCATCAACCCAGGATTCCTCGCGATGACCGGCTCACCCGACGGCTTGGAGGAGGGGGCCGCGTCTGTAACCCTGACCTTGATTTCGATGTCCGGTGTCCGCCGGGGAGCCACCACTTCCTCGATCAGGTGGGTCAGAGGAATTTGCGCGAAGTAGTCGTCCTCGCGGCCCGGCCCGCTTTTCGATAGCTCGCTTAGGATATCCCGGCAGCGTGCCGCTTGCGTCCGCAACAAAGAGATATCCTCGCGCCAGGGGCTATCCTGCGGAGTTTCGCGTTCAAGCTCTTTCGCGACGAGAGTGATGGTCGAAAGCGGCGTGCCGAGCTGGTGCGCCGCCGCGGCTGCCAAGCCGTCCAGCGCGGACAGGCGCTGCTCCCGCGCCAGGATCAGCTCGGCCGCCGTGAGCGCATGAGACATCTGCCGGGTTTCCTGGCCGATGCGCCAAGCGTAGAATGCGATGAACGTGATGCAGATGACAAGTGCTGTCCAAATCCCCGCGATATAGAGTAGCGGCAGGACGGGAGCGGTGTGATGAACCCAGGGCAGAGGATAGTGAAGCTTTGCCAGGAACGTGGCTAAGGCAATGTCGAACGCGGTGAGTGCTATGGTTACGGAAAGCGGCTGCGTCGATGCGGAAACCGCCACCGGCACGACGAGGAGCATGGCGAACGGGTTTTCGAGCCCGCCAGTAAGAAAGATCAGCGCCGCCAATTGCAGGATATCGAAGCCCAGGAGCAGCGCGGCCTGCCGGGACGGCAGCAGATGCGACCGCGGAGTGGCGAGGGGCAGCGCTATGTTCAACACAACCGAAAGCGATATAGCTGCCAGGCACAGATCCAGCGGAAGCGGGAAATGATAGCCATAATAGATTGTGAGAACAGCGGCGGTCTGCCCGGCGACGGCGAACCACCGGAGCTTGATTGTGGTGTTGAGCCTGAGACGGCTTCCGTCGTTGGCGATTTGCGGGCTTGCCATCCTGCCATCCGGGAACGTAAACGCTGGCTAACAAATTATGAGCCAAAGCGAATTAGCGCCAGTATATTAAGGTGCAATGGTTTAGAAGCGTTCCGTACCAGTAGTCCCTGCCCGGCCGGGCCAGCCTCGATGGCGGCAAGGCGCGGAAAGGTGAAGGAGAGCCAATGCCACGTATCAACCCGCTTTTGTTCGTCGCAGTCTTGTTTATCGCAGGTTTTGCCGCGGCCTATTCGTACCGCTTCACGCCGGGCGGATCGTTCAGCCAGGGCCGGGCGCTGATCGGCGGCCCATTTTCGCTTTCTGATTCGAGCGGGAAACGGGTCACAGAGCATGATTTCCAGGGCAAGCTGATGCTCGTCTTCTTTGGCTATACCCATTGCCCCGATGTATGCCCGACCGAGCTGCAAAACATGAGCGATGTTATCGGCAAGCTTGGCCCGGATGCAAAACAAATCGCCCCAATCTTCATTTCCGTGGACCCGGCTCGCGATACGCCACGGGCTGTTGCGGACTATGTGGGCAATTTTAGCCCGCAAATTATCGGGCTGACTGGCACCCAGGACGAGGTCGCAAGCGCTGCGAAGGCTTACCGCGTCTACTTCAAAAAGGCGGGTGGCAGTCAAGGCAACTATTTTGTCGACCACTCGGCATTCATCTATCTTATGGACCGGAATGGAAAATACATAACTCATTTCATGTTCAATGCGCCGGCAGATACTGTAGTAAAGGAAATAAGGAAGTATATTACGGGATAGAAGTGCTTCAAATTTAGCCGGTGCCCAACCAAAGATCAATTTGCGCCGCCAGGGCGGATGTGCGACTTTAGCTTGGGCGTCGCGTTTCTTGGCGGCGGTCCTGAGGACGCTTGTAGCGTGGTCTTTTTGTGAAGCGTTCACTCAGCAAAAGGGGATCACGTGCTCTACCACCTGTATGAGCTGGGCCAGGCGGTCATATCTCCGGCGAGAGTTGCCGCTCAATCCACGCGCTTTGTTATGCGCAACCCCTTCAATCCGCTTTCCTATACCGGTATCGGGCGCAACGCGGCGGCGGCGGCCGAGCTTCTGGAACGCACCACCCGCCGCTACAAAAAGCCGTCCTTCGGCATTACGCATACCACCGTGAACGGGATGCACGCCACCGTCACCGAGGAGGCGGTTTGGCATAGGCCGTTCTGCAATCTCATCCACTTTAGAAAGCATTTTCAAGATGCGGACGCGCATTCAGAGCCCCGGCTTCTGATCTTCGCGCCGCTTTCAGGCCACTTCGCCACGCTCTTACGCGGCACGGTGGAGGCGATGCTTCCGCACGCCGATGTTTTCATCACCGACTGGCAGGATGCGCGCTTCGTGCCCCTGCGCGACGGCAATTTCGATCTCGACGACTACATAGATTACGCCATGGCGATGATCGGGCTGTTCGATGGCGACGTGCATGTGATGGCCGTGTGCCAGCCTTCGGTTCCGGTGCTCTCCGCCGTGGCGCTGATGGAGGCGGCCGGCAGTCCCGCCATTCCCCGCAGCCTCATCATGAAGGGCGGCCCGGTCGATACCCGCGTGGGCCAGACCGCGGTAAACAAGCTCGCGGAGGAAAAGGGCACCAACTGGTTCCGGCGCACCGTGATTACCTCGGTTCCCTGGCCGAACGCCGGCCATGGGCGGCTGGTCTATCCAGGCTTCCTGCAACTAACCGGCTTTATGGTGATGAACCTCGGCCGCCATGTAGACGCGCACAACGATCTCTTCGTCCACCTCGTGCGCGGCGACGGCGACTCGGCCGCGAAGCACAAGGAGTTCTACGACGAGTATCTGGCGGTGATGGACCTTGCGGCGGAATATTACCTGCAAACCATCGACCAGGTTTTCGTCAAGCACCAGCTACCGAAGGGCGAGATGCTCCATCGCGGCCAGCCAATCGACCTGACGGCGATCCGCCACACCGCGATCATGACCGTCGAAGGGGGAAAGGACGACATCACCGGCCCCGGCCAATGTGAGGCCGCCCTGAACTTGTGCGCCAGCCTGCCTAGTTCCAAAAAGCTGCACTACACGCTGGATGGAGCGGGCCATTACGGTATTTTCAATGGATCGCGCTACCGGGCAGAGATCGTGCACCGCGTCCTGGGCTTCATGCACGATCACGATGTGCGCGGCGGCGGCGTGCATTGGCTCATGCACAGGCTGGCGGGCGAAAAGGGGGTGGTTACGGCTTCGCCGCCCGCGCTTAAGGAAGTGCCCATAAGCGCACCCCCCGCCGGAATGGAAACGCTCAGCCTGCCGGTGCTGCCCGCGAAGCCCGCGATTAGGATGAGAAGAGGCCGTTCCGCCGCCCGGCTGGCAAGGCCAGCTTACCGTAAAAGACGCCGGCCCTGAAGCGCGCATACATGCGCATAGATGCCGGCCGGTTGACGCAATGAACGGACCGCGTTTCCTCCGGTCTGCGCCGCCACGCCCCCCTGCGCATCCATCGCGGCGAGCATAAAACCGCAGGAATCGTCGATAGCTTCCTGCCAGAGCGAGATGTAGGTTGGCTCCGCCGGCAGCAACCGGCCCACCACCTCGCCATGTTCGAACCGCAACTCGGCACCGTATTTGCGGCAGAGGCGCTGCATCTTGTGGTTCTCCGCCAGGCAGTTCATGTAGAGCCGCGCGACGCCCCGGTTGCGGGCCGCACGGATTATGCGGCCCAGGAGCCCGGTGCCAATGCCCTGGTTCTGGTGCGCGGGCTCGACAGAAAATGCGCCCTCGGCATCCGTGAGCCAGCTATCGCCCATGAGACGCATCTCGGCCGCCGCGTGCATCTCTCCGTCGATGAAATAGCCGTAGACGACGCCCTTCATATCGCCCATGTGTGAGACATAATCGCATAGGAAACCGTCGCTGACGGCCGTGCCGAACCGCAGCCGGCGCGTTTCACGATCGAGCCGCAACAGGTGGCCGAGGAGCTTATCGCTCTCTGACAGCCAAAGCTTTCTGATTGTTCCTCCCCAGCGAGATTCATCCATCGGAACCCCCTTCTGGGATGCTGATACGCTTTTCTACGGCTTTCGTAGTACCCCGGACATGCCAGGGAAATGCGGCATTTTGTGCGGCGCACAAGATTAAGCAGCCCTCATGTCAGCCATGAGGATTGGCTATGGCTGCGCACCTCAGCGCGTGCCGGTGGAGCCAAAGCCGCCGGTGTTACGCTCTGTAATGCTCAAGTTTTCCGCCTGCTCCAGGGTTACGGCCGCGACAGGCGCGATCACGAGCTGCGCGATCCGGTCGCCCCGCAAAACGGTGAATGCCTCCTTGCCGTGGTTTATGAGTATCACCTGGATTTCGCCGCGATAGTCCGCGTCGATGGTGCCGGGCGCGTTCAGCACGGTGACGCCGTGGCGGTGCGCGAGGCCCGAGCGCGGACGCACCTGCGCCTCGAAGCCGGCGGGCAGCTCAAGCGCGATGCCGGTGGGCGCCAGCGCGCGTTCGCCAGACGCCAGGATTAGCGGAACGCCTTCCGCGATGGCGGCCGAGAGGTCGAGGCCGGCCGCGAGATTGCTGCTGTAAGCCGGCGCCGGCAGGCCTTCGCCATGCGGCAGCACCCGGAAACGGACAGTTGTCATAATTGCCTGCCTCATACGTGTATCTAACATAAGAGCCGCTATTTGCTAGCCGGCGGAATCGAAGCGTTCAATCCCTCACCCTCTCCCATGGGGAGGAAACGCCAGAAATTCCGCTGTGGCTAGTTCGGGCGTCCCTTCTCCCAGAGGGAGAAGGACAGGATGATGGGTTAAATCCATAGCATAATCAATGATCTACCGCCTATCCCAGAAGCGCCCATTCGCCTTCGCGGGCATGACGCCGACGCGAGCAACAGCTAGTCGCTCAATTGCCCAGACTTTCACTCCCCTTACCCTTAGCTCCATTAAGCCATTCCGCTGCCTTCTGAACTAGGCGCTGGGCCACCTCTTCCTTACTCATCTCCGGCCAGCTTTGCGCCGCGGGCAAGCCGATCAAATGCACGGTGTTCTTGTCACCGCCGAACACCCCGCCTTCCGGCGAAACGTCGTTGGCGACGATCCAGTCGCAGCCTTTCCGCTTCAATTTCTTCGACGCCTCCGCAACGGCGTTTCCGGTTTCGGCCGCAAAGCCAATCACAAGGGCGGGGCGGTTTTCAGTCCGCTCCGAAACCGTCTTCAGGATATCCGGATTCTCGACGAGCTTGATCTCTGGCGTGGCCGCTCCTTTTTTGATCTTGCCTTGCCGCATCGTGGCCGGGCGCCAATCCGCCACCGCCGCGCTGAATATGCCGATATCCGCGGGCAGTGCCGCCTCCACAGCCGCCAGCATTTCCCGCGCCGTTTGGACATGCACCGCGGAAACCCCAGCGGGAACGGCCAGCGCGCTTGGTCCCGATACCAGCGTCACCCGCGCGCCGGCCCGCGCCGCAGCGCTCGCGATGGCGTAGCCCTGCTTGCCGCTGGAGCGGTTGCCGATGAAGCGCACCGGATCGATGGGCTCGTAAGTCGGCCCCGCCGTAACCAGCACATGGCGGCCTTCGAGCGGTTTGCCGTTTCCGCCAGCCAGAAGCCGCTCCGCCACAGCCAGAATCTCCTCGACCTCGGCCATGCGGCCAACGCCGTGCTCGTTGCACGCCATCGCGCCTTCGTTCGGGCCAACGAAATGAACGCCGTCCGCCTTGAGCTGGGCGAGATTCCGCCGTGTGGCCGGGTGCTCCCACATGCGCCAGTTCATGGCGGGCGCGGCTAGCACCGGCTTGTCCGCCGCGAGCAGCACCGTGCTGGCGAGATCGCCCGCGAGGCCCTGCGCCATCTTGGCGAGCAGATCCGCCGTCGCGGGCGCCACCACGATCAAATCCGCCTCGCGGGAAAGCCGGATGTGGCCGATCTCCGTTTCGTTCTTGAGGTCGAACAGCTCCGTGAAGGCGGGCTCCCCGGAAAGCACGGCGGCGGAAAGCGGGGTCACGAACTCTTGGGCGGCGGCGGTTAGGATGCAGCGGACCACGGCACCGCGCTCCTTCGCGCGCCGGATGAAATCCAGGCACTTATAGGCCGCGATGCCGCCGCCGATTATGAGAAGTATCGACTTTCCCTGCATGATAGCTCCGAGCTTGGGCTCCCGCGATCATAGCGGCGCTTGCGCCTTGCGTCATCTCGCGCTCTGTCCCGCCCGGCCCGGCAAACATCCGTGTAACCCGTTTTGCGCGCGGATTCGCCGGTTCCGGAGGTGTGTTCCGATGTTGAGCTAATTTAGCAGAGGCTCCCTGATGATGGGTTAAGCGTGGCGATTTGCGGTAACGCATTGACGTGACGCGGCAAATGCAGCCCGCACCAACGCGGCGGGCGGCCGGGGCCGCCAGCCGGCGATATTGTCCTGCTGACTCGGTAATTATTTACTTATGCCCAAATGCGGTCACAATGCTTGTCTGTTTGTGGGGTGTTGGGGGTGGGAGAATAGTTCACCGTTCCAGGTGCTTTTTTCCACAGGTAAAGGGAACCTCATATGCTCAAGTCACTCGTATCGGTTGCCAAAAAGCAGGACCCGGACTCTGCGGTGTATTTTGATATTACCGATATTGTAGATCATGCATCTAAAAACAGGAGTGTGACCGGCATTCAGCGAATCGTCACTAGAGTGCTTGCGGACATAATAAAGAATGATACACGCAGCCAGTATTTTGGCTTGGTAACCGCTTCAGTGAGTGGCGAGTGCATGGCAGCAGACCTTTCGTTCTTGCGAGGGGTGCATAATTATACCGATTTTTATACAAGGTTTAATCGCGCAGCCAGCAGAGAAACTTGGCTGCAACATAAGTTGAGAAACTGCAGACCGAATACCTTAAAGTTCCACCTAAAAAAGAAGTATAATACGCTCAGATGGTTACTATCAAGGAGGTTGCGGGCCAAGTGGGGAGCTGTAGCGAAATCGCCCAAGCCATCGTGTTTGATGGCGCTTAATTTGAAGGAAGGTGATGTAATCGTTACCATGGGAGCCGGATGGTGTACCGAATATAGCGAAGTCCATGAACTGGCACGCCGTTTTGGCTGCAGAACAATATCTGTTGTTCACGACATAATGCCAATTACACACCCAATATTTGCACCCGACAGCAAGCACCGCTTTCGTAATTGGGTTGACTATATCGCGATGCATTCAGATGGCATATGTGTTAATTCATATTTTACGAGAAACGAACTTCTGTTATACTTTCGTAGTAAGGGGATATACCGCGAGATAGATGTAATGAAGTTGCCGCATGAGTTTAAAAAGGGGGATGGTGGTGTTGCGTCCCGCATTAGCAGAGAGGTTGCACTTATTGCTTCGTCTCGCTTCGTTTTATCTATTGGGACGCTTGACCCAAGAAAGAACGTATTGGGGCTACTATACGCGTGGCAGGAGCTGTACGAACAAGGACTAAGTATGCCCGGCATCGTAGTTTGCGGAGCAACTGGACGCGCATCTGGTGAAATACAGGAATTTCTACGGCTAAATCCGGTTGGTATTGGTAATGCTGTCACAATCATCCATAACCCTAACGATGCTGAACTGGAATTGCTCTATCAATCCTGCCAATTCACTGTCTTTCCTAGCTTCGTGGAGGGATGGGGACTGCCTATCGGTGAAAGCCTTTGGTTTAAGAAGCCGGTACTCTGCGCGAACTGTGCATCAATGCCGGAGGTAGGCGGCAAATTCGCGGTGTATTTCGATCACAGCAAACCAGACTCCTTGCGGGATGCACTGCGCCAAATGATCGAGAACCCCGTTAAATTGCCAGATAATATCCGAGAGCAACTCCTAACCTGGGAAGATACCGCCGCTTCGGTTTGCGCAATCGTGCATTCCGATCATACCGTATCTGCATGCGCTTGAATATCTTGAACTGGACTTCAATAGCAGTAGCTTAAGTACAAGGCTGTTCAACGCTCTCAACACAGCTTCATTGTTAGCAATCCTTCAAGACCGCTGAGCGAGGTTCGATACCGGTCCTGAACAAACGGACGGGTCTTGTCCGCACCTGAACCCTGTCGAGCAGCTGTGGGGAGCGATGCACAAGCATGTACCCCACAACAAGTGTTACGAAAATTCGCGGGCGTTCGCCGGATAAGTACTCACGTTCCTGCGCGAAACAGTCCCGCAGACCTGGATGAGTTGCGCGATTCGGTGACTGATGACTTCTGCGGCATTAATACGGAGGAATTTTAGATCTCGGCGTGAACGTGGTATACTTAAACAATATTATACATTAGCGGAAATTGAGCGGCGTGTGGCTGGCAACACGGAAAGCAATGCCCGCTGCGTCCGTTTACTGGGGTATCGCGCCGGCGCTCAGAATGCCTGTCTCTGCGCCGGCAAAAACGCGTATTGCCCGGCACGCTTTTTGCGCTGCAAAAAATCGAGACGGGTCGGGTCGGAAGTTGCGGCTTTCTCAAAATACCATGCCCGCCAAGGCGGCTTTGGGATCTTATTGCGATCCTCTTCGAAAAGACCAAAAACTATCCCCGGCTTGACTTGTAATGGCGTTAGCGCTTTGAAGCGGCGGCGGTACGTATCAGTGTATTGCGAACATTCACATCGCCGGAGTCTGCCCCGTGAAAAATCTGACGAAAGCTTATTGCGTTGTCCCAGGTTGATCTAAATGTGGTATCCTGACCCAGATGAGGCGCCGGAAGGGTGGCCATGACGGGACAGCTGATGGCCAGGGCGCGCACGCTGACAGAATTCCAAGAGGCGTTCCCCGGCGAAGCGAGCTGTGCGGCGTTTTTGTTCGAACGGCGCTGGCCGGATGGCTTCTGTGCCCGGTTTGCCGGAGTGGCCGTGCGGCGGAGCTGAAGAGCCGGGCTTATACTTACGAATGCTCCGATTGCGGCCGGCAGACCTCGATCACGGCGGGCACAGCGCTGCGCCGCACCAAGCTGCCGCTGACGGTCTGGTTTTGGGCTGCGCATCTGATGTCGACGCATTCTAACGGAATGTCAGCGCGGCAGTTGGAGGATCAACTCGGCCTCACCTATAGGACCGCTTGGCTGCTGACACAGAAGCTGCGGCGCTCGATGACCGATCCAGGCCGGGAGCCCCTCGAAGGGGGCGTTGAAGTCGATCAAGCGGAAATCCCCTTTCGTGTGGCCGCGGCGGCATGAGCGCATCCGATGTCCTCCCCGCAGCCAGCGCCACCGCCCCGCAGGTCTTGCTTGCTCACCATTTGAAGGCGTTGAAGCTGCCCGCGTTCCTGAACGAGTACGCCAAGCTCGCTCAGGAATGCGCCCGCGACGGCGTTGATCATGCGCGCTACCTGCTACGGCTGACCCTCGATGACTCGCATCGGGGGTGAGACGCTTCAACAGCCTCAACCTGAGAGGGACATAGGGTCTTACTGTTACCACGATGGCCGGCGCTCTTGGCTGCCGGTGTAAAGCTCCATCCGGCGGGGCACGGCGAGCCTTGGATCGTCAGTTCTGCCGTCAGAAAGGTGCACTGTCGGCTTCATAGGCCGGTTTGCATACGATCCGCCTTGATCGTGCTACGCCGCGGGACAGCGCTTACGCTGAGTGTCTGCGGGTCACAGTCATACATTCAGATAACAGCGGATGCTGTATCTCCGCAATGGGTCAAGGGCGGGATTGCTTTGCTCTTGCCGGAGGCGGCAGCGTTAAGATCCCGAAGCCGGCATGACACGCAGGGGGGCGCGGAAAACCCGGCACGGCAGCTTCGGTCCAGGATGGCAGGATCGCACGGGAGGTCATTCCTGTGCCGTCACCCTGTCCCTCCGGCAGGCGTCAAAACGCCTCCTCCCAGCTCCTGCTCAGCCGCATGGCGGAGTTGATCAGCCCGACCATGGAATAGGTCTGCGGGAAATTGCCCCACAGATCACCGGACGAGACGTCGATATCCTCCGAGAAAAGCCCGAAAGGATTGCGCAACGCTAGTATGCGGCCGAAGAGTTCGCGCGCTTCGTTACGCCGCCCGATTGCATTGAGCGCATCAGCGTACCAGAAGGCGCAGATCAGGAAGGCGGAGGCGGGCCTGCCGAAATCGTCTTCGGTCGTGTAGCGCATAAGCAGGTCGCCTCGCCTAAGCGCCTTGCCGACGGCGTCGATGGTGGAAACAATGCGCGGGTCGGAGGCCGGCAGGAAGCCTAGCTCGTGAAGCAGGAGCAGAGTGGCATCGAGTTCGCGGCCGTCGAAGGTGGACACGAAACTGTCGAGCTCGGCGTTCCAGGCGCGATCCATGATAACGGTATGCAGCCGCTTGGCTTCGCCGCGCCACTTGGACTGTTTGCTGGTGAGGTTGAGAGCGCCCGCAATCTTCGCCAGCCGGTCGCACGCCGCCCAGCACATGACGCTGGAAAACGTGTGAACCGCGGTGCGCGTCCTAAGCTCCCAAATGCCGGCGTCGGGCTGGTCGAACGCCAGGGCCGCTCTTTCCCCGAGCCGCTCAAGCTGTTCGTATAGCCCGCCGTTCCCCGGATGCGTCATCCGCCGGTCGAAGAAACTGTGGGTGGCGGCAAGCACCACACTCCCGTAAACGTCGTTTTGCGTTTGCATGTAGGCGGCGTTGCCCACCCGCACGGGCCCCATTCCCTTATAACCGGCCAGATCCTTGGCTTCCGTTTCTTCCAGAACGGCGATGCGGGTAATGCTGTATAAAGGCTGGAGATCGGCCGAACCGGTGTCGGCAACGGCATTGGCGATGAAGCTGATATAGTCCTCCATGGTGTGTGTGACACCCAGCCGGTTCAGCGCCTGAATTACGAAATATGCGTCCCGCAGCCAGCAATAGCGGTAGTCCCAGTTGCGCTGCGTGTTCGGCGCCTCGGGAATCGAGGTCGTAAGCGCCGCGACGATAGCCCCGGTCTCTTCGAAATTGCACAATTTCAGAGTAATGGCGGCGCGGATCACGGCCTCCTGCCAATCGAAGGGTATCGAGAGCGCCCGTGTCCATCCCTGCCATTCGTCGATGGTGCGCTCAAGAAAACGGCGGGCCGTCGGCTCCACCTCGGCGTCCAGCGTTTCATCCGCCCCAAAGAAGAACGAAATCGGCCGGTCCACAATGAAGGGCTGCTCCTCCACCACGTAGGAGATGGGCGCATCGGCGGTCAGGCGCAGCGCCTGCTGCGGTCCCACATAGCGCACGTGATTGCTGCCCCTGGTTATCTGAGGGTTCTGGCTGCCCCAGTCGAACCGCGGCTTGACGCGCACCTGGATGCGAGGCCGCCCCTTGAGTGCGCGCACGCGCCGGATAAGCGTTGGCGGACGGAACATGCGTTCGTATTGCTCGAAGCGAGGCGCGAAGTCGGTGATTTCCACGGCGTTGCCGTGAGAGTCCGACTGCACCGAAACCAGGACTGCCGTGTTGTCTATATAGTACTGGTCGCACCGGGCCATGCCCGTCAGCCGGATGGAAAACACGCCATTCCGCCGCTCCCGCGCCGTGCCCGCCTCTTTCTGACCGTCCATCAGGTCGCAAAAAACCGGGTCGCCGTCAATCCGGGGAAAGCACGACCAAACGACGTCGCTTGAGCGGTCGATAAGCGCTGAAATGGAACAATTGCCGATGGCCGCCAGATTCAATGAACTCATGGCTCAAAATCCCTCTCTGGTTTAATTGGCCCGCCTTCCGCCCAAACGGTCAGGCGATTGCGCACGGCCTGCGGATCGGCAAGGCGGTATTGCGCCGCCGTGACGCCCGGCCCCACGCGCACGCTGATCCCGTTGAGCTGGTTCACGACGCCGAAGCCGTCTTCGTCGGTGAGGTCGTCGCCGATGAAGATGGGGCGCCGCGCCCGGTATGGCGGTTGATCGAGCAGAATTTCGATGGCCCGCCCCTTATCGGAATTGGCGGGCAGGATTTCGGCGACGGCCTTGCCCTTCTGAAGACGGTATAGCGGCCCCAGTCCGCTCACGGCTTCGCCGGCGAGCTTGAGCGCTGCTTCCTCATGCTGAGGCGCCCTCCTCCAGTGCACGGCAATCGAATGGCCTTTGTCCTCGACGAACAAGCCAGGATCGGATGGCAGGCGATCGGAGAGCGCCTGCGCGGCTTTCCGCAACTCGCTGGATGGCGCCGCCCCGGAATGCGCGATGCGCCCGCCCATGCGAATTTCCGCGCCGTGGAGCCCGGCCATGTCGAATTGATGAGGAGCCAGGAAACGGTCGAGGACCGCAACCGGCCTGCCGCTGATAATCGCCAAAGCCCCGTCAAGCTGGTCCCGGAGACGCGCAAGCAGGCTGGCAAGCGTGCTTGGAAACGACACAGCCTCGGGATGCTCGGCAATGTCGGCGAGCGTGCCGTCGAAATCCAAAAACAGAGCCCATGCCCCCGCCGCGGCCTCGCGCGGAGGGGGCGAACACGGCAAATCAGCCATTGCGCCTAAATCTCGCCTTCTCCTGTGCGGCGATATGCAGAATTCGCTGTTTCTTCCTTAGCTTGCTCGCCTCGAACAGCATCTGGCCCGCCCACCTGTAAACGTTATGCCCGTGGACCTGCTCTCTCATCAAGCGCATTCGTTCATGCTGTTCATCGAGGCTCATGGTTAGCGCACGGTAAATAGCTGCGCTCGTATCATAGGCATTGTAAGGATTGATGATCAGCGCTTCGGACAATTCCCGCGACGCGCCGGCGAAGCTGGACAGCAGGAGCACGCCCTGGTTGTCGTCCCGGGCGGCGACGAACTCCTTGGCAACCAGGTTCATACCGTCGTGAAGGCTCGACACGATGCAAATGTCGGCCGCCCGGAAGAGCTTGAATACTTCGGTGGATTCATGGTGGCGTATGATTAGTTCGACCGGCCGCGGCCCGTCACTGGCATGTCTGGCGTTGATTTCACCGGCAAGCCTGATCGCTTCTTCCTGCAGGCCCCGGTAGGCGGGCAGCTTGCTGCGTGTTGGCGCCGCCACCTGTACGAATACGAAACGCCCGGCCCATTCCGGGTATGCCGTCAGGAAAGAGTCCACGCCCCACAGGCGGTCCAGAATCCCCTTGGTGTAATCGAAGCGCTCGACGCCAACGGCCAGCCTGGTGCCCTCGGGAAGCTGGAACCGCGCCCGCACCTCGTTGCGGCATTCGGCGACCGTCTTCTGGCCCTCCAGCGCCGGGGGCGGCCACGCGATGGAGATAGGAAATGGCCGGACAAGAGCTTCCCAGCCGCCATAAGTGACAGAGGCATATTCCCGGTCGATGCGGCTCTCGATGTACCGGTCGATGGTGTCGAAGAAGTTGTTACAGTGGAAACGGGTGTGAAAACCAAGGATCGAGCTGCCGAGCATCCCCTTGAGGATCTCCTCCTTCCACGGGCAGATACCGAAAGCCTCCGCATTCGGCCAGGGAATGTGCCAGAAGAAAATGATCGTTGCCTCCGGCAACTGTTCCCGTACCATGCGGGGTACGAGGGCCAGGTGATAATCCTGAAGGAGAACGAGGGGACTCTTGCTCCGTGCTTCCTGCACGATGGCATCGGCGAAGCGCTGATTGACCGTCTCGTATGCCTCCCAGTCGCTCTGGCGGAAGTTGGGCCGGACGAAAGCGATATGGCACAGCGGCCACAAGCCTTCATTGGAAAGTCCATAATAATAGCCTTCCTGTTCGTCTTCCGATATCCAAACCCGGCGCAAGGTGTAGCTCGGCTTGTGAGGCGGAACCTCCAGGCGGTCGTGGCCGTCGACTGTGTCTTTGTCGGCGCTGCCGCTGCCATGGGCGATCCAGACGCCGCCGCACGCCCGCATTATGGGCTCTATCGCGGAAACCAAGCCGCTCGCGGGCGTCTGCAGCTCGACTTCCCCATCGGCATGGTTGTGAATATAGGGCTCGCGGTTTGAAGCCACGATGATTTCCGTGTCCGGAAGCTCGTTGGCTATCACTTGGCGCAGCGTATCCGCGGTCCAGCTCGTGTGATCGGCGTCGAATTCCGGGCGGCTGGGACTGAGGCGCCTCAAAGCCTGCTGAAGCTCGGCCCCAAGCGGTCCTTGATCGAATAATTCGCCGGGGGCGATGCTTCCCGCGATCGTCGCCTTTGTAAGAGATTGGCGGAAGGTGCTCAGCCATCGCCGGATTATGACAAGCGCCATCAAGGTGGCCAGAGCGGTGCTGACCAGGATGATGCCGCCCAGAATCAGCGATAGGTATTCCCGCGCCGCGGCGCCGCGCTCCTCGGCGTAACTCAGGTCGTTCAAGATAACCACATGCCCCTTTAAATGGGGCGTTGCGACCGGAAATGATGCTGCGACCAGCTCGCGCCCGCCAATAATGAATGAAGAGAAGCTTTTGGTTTCGGATCGCGCAACCTTTTTGCAGGAAAAGCTCGCAGGCATCAGCTTCGTGGCGAATTTCAACCGTCCCGCGCCATTGCAGAATCCTACCCCGAGAATCCGTTCGTCCTGCGCTACCCGTTCGAAGAGTCCGACGATGGCGGCATCCTGGCCGGCGGCGGCCATAGTGGTTATGTTGGGGTAGAGAAAATTGAAGACGAGGCGCGACCGCAGCTCGACATCGTGCCGCGCCCACTGCTGGATGAGGGACGACGCAAGCGGGACAACGATGCGCAGCACGATCAAAACGGCCACGGCGGCAATCGCGCCATAAATCACGGTCAAGCGCATGGTTCTTGAAATACCGGCATTCTTGAGCCAGTGAAGCACGCCGGTTGCTTTCTGGTCCGCCGACTCCGCCATTCGCTTTCAAAAACCTCCGCTGCGCAACTGGGCCGCCTTGGTGAGCGGGATCGTATCCATGCAGTCCGCCGCCGCGACGTTAGCCCATGAATAAGGATTAGTGGTAAAGATTGCGCTGAAAAAAGCCAAACCGTCCGCTGCTTAGCGCTTCCAGGACGTGAAAAAGTGGAAAAACGCCGGTGTGGGATCGTGTTCAAGAATGGACGGCGCAACGGCGAATAACGGTTCGCCAGGCATTGTGGTGTACGGGATGCTGGGACGCGCGGGCCATGGCGAATGCTGAGGCTGGCGGCGCCGCCACTGCTTCGGCCACCACGGAAATGCTTCACAGACCGGCCGAATGCCCCGAATTTGCCGTACACGGATGCACCGCCGCGCGCAATGCATCCCGCGCGGGTATGACGCGCTCAAGCCCCGCCCGCCCCGGCAACCTCCACCACATCCCTGGCGCCGGCGCGGCTGGCGGTACGCCTTCCGGTCACGGCCATGGCTTCGCCGCCGCCCATTGCACCACAAGCGACGCAGGCTGCCACACCCCGGCGCCGCCCGACGCATCCTCACGCTCGATACCAATCCGCGTCGCCGTTCCGCCCCACTTCGCCCGGCAGTCCATCAGCGCGGCCTGCCCTTCGAGGCTCGCTGCATCGCAGACCATGCGCCCGCCCGGCTTCAGCGCATCCCATGCTGCCGCCAGGACGCCGGGCTCGCTCGCGCCGCCCCCCGCGAAAACGGCATCTGGAGCCGGCGCGCCTCGAAGGCACGCGGGCGCTTCGCCCTCGCGGATCTCCAGATAAGGCACGCCAAGCGCCGCCGCGTTCCTGGCTGCCCGCACGGCCTGCTCGCGTGATTTCTCGAAGCCCAAGGCCCGCGCGGACGCATGGGAGAGCAGCCATTCGATGGCGACAGAGCCGCTACCAAGGCCGATGTGCCATAACAGTTCGCCTGGCGCGGGCCTCAGGCCGGAAAGTGCGATTGCGCGGATCTCCCGCCTTACGATCCGGCCGTCATGCTCGAAATAGCTGTCAGGCAAGCCGGGGGCGTACGGAATGGCCCTTGCGCTGGCGCCGGCCTTCACCTCGATGGCCAGGAGATTCAAGGGGGCGAAGAGATCGCCGATCACGTCCTTGGCGAGCCGCCGGTACACACGCTCGCGCGGGCCGCCGAGCGCCTCCATGACATGCAGCACCGAGTCTCCAAAGCCGTAATGCACGAGCAGGTCCGCAACCTGTGCCGGCGTCGAGCCGTCGAGCGACAGCGCCAGGATGCGCTGGCCTGCATGAAGATAGCGCAGCACGGTCTCCACGCGGCGCGTGTGCAGGGCGAGCGTCACCACGGCTTGCATCGGCCAGCCGAGCCGCGCAGCCGCGAGCGAAAAAGACGAAATCGCGGGCAATGCAATCATCTCGGCGGCGTCCACATGTTCGCCGAGTACCGCGCCCGCGCCGAACCAGAACGGATCACCGGACGCCAGCACGCAAACCGGCTGGCCGCGCAACTCCAGAATGCGCGCGACCGCGCCGTGGAAGGGTTTCTTCCATTCAAGCGTTTCGCATTGCGTCCCGGCAATCAGCGCGAGATGCCGCGCGACGCCCACCAGCAGCACCGCGCCGCCGATCAGCATGTTCGCCGCCGGGGACAGCCCTTCGAGGCCGCTCTCGCCAATGCCCACGATGGACAGCCAGCGCACCGGTGCGCCGCCGCTTGCGCCCGCGGAACCGGGCTCTTTGCCGTCAGCGCAAACCATGCGCATTCTTCTCCTTGGGACGCCACGGATGCGCACACTACCGGGCACGGGCAGCGGTTTCCATACGTGTCCGGGCGTCATCTTGGCCACATCGCGCAATACGATTGATCTGCTACAATACGCAACTTGCGCGAGCGTGCTGGGGAATGTTATAGTGCGAAGCGTATCATTTGTGGAATTTGGCCCGGTACGGCGAATTTGAAACAATATTTCATAAACCCGATAGAAACGCCGCGCTAGGCCATGCTGCGAAAAGCGCTGCGGCGTTGGTTGGATGGAGTTAGGCAATGGCAAGACAAAACGGCGCGCTCTCCAAAAGTTGGCGAAAAAAATCAGTCTATCCGACCAACCTGGCGGCGATTCCAGCTACTATTTGGTGCTATTGAGAAGTGGGGCCAGCGCAAAAGGCCTCGATGAGATACTAAACGTTTCTGGCGTGTCCATCGAACTTGATTCAAGAGAATCCTCTCCCGGCGCACTGTCACTCTCTAATGTTGGCGTTTCCAACGGGGTTTTGTTCGGCAATCTCGATGTGGCGGTGGTGAATGTAGGCGGCGAACAATACGACAGGCTGCACAGGGCGGCCGGCGCCGAAAGCCAGATATTGGCAATCGAGCCCATGCGTACCGTTGAGGCGTTCACGGCGCAATTGAGCGACGCCTACTACAGAGGATATAGAGACGGGCTTGCAAAATTTATTGAGTATTACGACTACAAAAACCATGGCGCTGGAAACTTCGGCGAAACGCTGGAGTACGAGTTCCAGGACGACGGGCATTTAACATGGGGCCTCAAGGCGACGTGTATGGATCGTTCACCTTACAGTGGACAGGGCGTTAGAATTGCCATTTTGGATACTGGGATGGACGAATCCAACATCGACTTCAGCGACCGTTCGAGAACGGCATGTTCTTTTGTAGCCGGTGAAAGCGCCACAGGCCGCCCTCCAGGGCAT
>JBNKTW010000079.1:0-69626 GCA_050298295.1 Rhodomicrobiaceae bacterium | reverse complement strand
GAAATAAACGCGTCAGATTGCACAGGATTTTTGTCCGCCCGCCAGGCGCGGAAAGGTGCGCATACCCAGGGTATGTAAGCCTTTCCGTAACGCGGCGGACGGGCAAAAAGACACGCAAGGTGGCGCGTTTATTTCGCATCGAGCCCTAAAAGGCCTGGAAAATCACTTCCTTCGCGGAACACCTTGAGTTGACCTTCCGGCACATTCTTCAGCCAAGGGCACCCGGCAAGCGTCTCATCAATCCCGTCCTTTCGTCTCTCAATCCATTTTCTACATCAGAGATAATGCTTGTCCCCTTGGGGAATCTACGATCCCTCGCCTTCAATGCGAGGGTTGCTCAGTTCGCACCCGCTTTTCACGGGAATAAACTCTCAATATTATAAAGCCGGCGTCCGCCGGGAAGCACAACTGTAAGATGCGAAGGCCGTTCCCGCGGACTCAGCAAGTGCCAACCAGCAGCGCCTCACCTTGCGCGGCGGCTTCCCCATACAGCCGGCGCCAGTCCTGGAAGTTCTCGACCCGCCACAGGCCAGCGAACATCGCCTCCGCGTCCGGCACGTGGAAGAGCTGCGCCGCCTCGCGCACCAGCGCGGGCGAAACAGCGCCCACGGTGTTCTTCTGATCCTCCATGATGGATTCGATGCCGCCCGTCCCGCTCTTGCCAAGCACGCGATCACCGTAAATGAGATCGCGCACAAACCGCGCCGCGCCGGTCCGCACGGGCTTCAGCGCCTCCACAAGCTGCTTCTCGATGATGAAGGACGTATATTCGAGCACGCAGCGGCGGCGCTCGATGCCCGGATGGGCTGCCCGCGTCCGCTCCAGCTCCTGGCGCAACTCCTCGATCGCTCGCCTTGCCTCTGGCTCCGGGCCAAGCCTGCTCCGCCGCTCCTGGATCGCAAGCTCAAGAATCCGCGCGCGCTCTCCCGCCTCGATTTCGCTGAAGAACGTGTACACGCCGCGCCGGTGAGGAAACAGGGCCGCCATCAGCGAAGCAAACGTCCTGTCGCGCTCAAGGCGCTGGAACAACGGGCTTTCAGGCGGAACCGCCCAGAAGTGGATGGACACGCTCATGTGCGATGGCCCTCGAACTTGAAATGCAGGAAGCTGTTCACGCCAGGGTTGTCTGTTTTTGCAGTTTCCGCAAGACACCTGCGTCAACAAGTCAAGGATTGTTGCAGGGAACCAGCGCCCAGATGCCGCACCGCAGAGGCCGCCGCGCCGTCCTTACACTGGCCGGCAGACAAACTTTTGTCTTAACTTTCGCCGATAAAAAGTCAGTTTGACGCGGGATTCGAGCGCGAATGCGCTTGGATGGCCTGGCGGGCTTGGGCAGGGGCCAGACGCCCCGCCAGCCGGGCTTCGTGGGCCTGGGCAATGGGGGTATGAGTATGAAGTTCAGAGTCATGGCGATCCTCGCCGCAGCCGTCTTGATGGTCTGCGCGGGTCTTTTCTATCGCAGTCCGGAAGCCTGGGGTCGCGGCCTCGGTGGCGGTGGTCATAGCTTCCGCAGTGGTGGTTTCCGCAGCCACGGTGGTTTCCATAGCCATGGCGGGTTCCGTAGCCATGGCGGGTTCCGCAGCCATGGCGGTTTCCGCAGCCGCGGCGGCTTCCGCAGTTTCCGCGGCGGGCGGGGCCTGAGGACAAGGCCCGCGACGCGAAGCAGGGGAGTCAGGCCTGGAAGCCGCAGGCGTAACTTCCAAAGGTTCCGCCGTAACAATATTACCCGGCACAGACTGCCCAACCGCCACATTAAGTCCTTCAGGCGGGCCAAGACCGGCATAGCCAGGCTGAAAGACCACCGCCACAAGGGCTTAAAGGGGGCGCATAAGCGGACCTTCCTCGCCAAGCGGGCAAAATTCCGTAACTTCAAGAAACTCAGTATGCGGCCACGGTTCAAGAAGGCCAGTTTCAGCAGGCCGAACGTCTGGGCGGGCAAGCATTGGGGCGGCCATCGCTGGCGTCACCGCCATCACTGGGTCCGCTGGTACGGCCCCGTGTTCTGGCCCTATTTCGTCGGCGATTATTTCTGCTACGGCTTCTGGCCCGGCGATTGCTACGACGTCTACTGGGGCTACGGCCCGGACGTGATCGTTTGGGGCGCGTTCTGGCCCTACGGCGTATACTACTATGACGAGCCCTCAGCCAGTGAACCCGTAAGTTCAGGCGGCGGCGTCTGGGGCTACGGCGAGCCCACCAAAGACAAGGTGAAGAAGCGGCGTGAGACAGCCGCCGCCCCAGCCGATACCTGTGCGGGCTTCGCGCCAGGCTTGAGCGAACTGCCCATCAAAAAGCTGGAAAGCATTGTCGATGCTACCGGCGAGCAGCGCGCCGCGTTCGGCGATCTCAAGGACGCCGTGGCTAAGGCCTCAGGAATCCTGAAAGAGGCCTGCCCATCCGAGCCGCCGCTGACGCCGGTTTCCCGCCTCGACGCCATGGAGCAAAGGCTACAGGCGATGCAGCAGGCTAATGTCGTGATTAAGGGGCCGTTCGTGCGCCTCCACAGCCTGCTCACGGATAAGCAGAAGCAGCGCCTCGAAGCAGCCTCCAAGCCCGCCCGGCGGAAGCGTGGACATGCGAAGACAATGGACGTGACCACGCTTTGCACGAGCCAGGCAGGCTTCACCGCCGTGCCCGCCGAGCAAATCGCGGGCACACTGACGCTCACGGACGGGCAGCAGCAGCAGCTTGAAGAGCTCAAGGCCGCCGCAGCCCGGGCGTCGGAGGACCTCAAGACCTCGTGCCCGGCTGCCCTGCCCGGTACGCTTGACGGCCGTCTCGACGCCGCCCAGCAGCGCATCGCCGCCTTGATCGGCGCGGTCGCCACGGTCAGGCCGGCCGTCCGCGACTTCTACGCCTCGCTTACCGACGAGCAGAAGGCGGCGCTGAGCATCCAGTCCGCACCCAGGAAGAAACGCGGCTAAGCCCATGCCGGGAGGCGCACCAAAGCGCCTCCCTTGAACCTTTTCCGCTCCCCAGACGGCCAACGCTGGGCCCTATCCGCGGCCGCGGATAGAGCGTAAACGCTAAACAATTCAGCCAGAGGGAGAGAAGCATCATGAAAAAGACAATCCGTGCGGCACTTTTAAGCGGAGCGCTGGCGATTGCCACCGGCGCGGGGCCCCTGGCGGCTTTTGGAGAAACGCAAATGCCCGTCTCGCTGTTCAAGGTCGTCACGGTGAAGGACGAAGTCACCATCGGCCTCAACACGCAAGAGCTGCGCGCGCTCGGCGGCGTGGAGAAGGCGCCTGCCGGCATCATCGCGAGCGCGCTCGCCGGCAGAAAGGTGCTGACCGTGTGGCAATACGCAGTGGGCAGGGCTAAAGACGGAAGCCTCCAGGTCGCGCCGCTTCGTCAAATCGGGCTTATCGCGCACGACTCGCTCAGGGTCGAGCCCTATTCGAGCCCGCTCAAGGTGCTCCCGCACGATTGAGCAGGCTTTCGTGGCCCGGCGGCGAGTATGCGGCATAGGACCGTCCGGCAGCCCAGGCGTACCCTTCTCCCGCCCTGGGCTTACGGAAATGGGTGGTGAAAATACGAATGTCTTTGCCACCCGCAAATCCAGAAATTGTCTTCAACCCGCACATAGAATCCGAGGCCGGCGCCCACAACGCCAAAAGGAGCAAGCGCGGCTAAGCTTGGCTCAGGCCTCGGCTTGCACCTTTCGCTGCCTTTAGCGTCTTATAGTAGAGCCCGTGGAAATTGTTGGCGTAAGGATCGAACCTATCCTGGATGATGTCGAAAAAGACAGAATCTTCCTGTTCGAAGTGCCGTAGTAGCGCAAAGGCAATCAGATCGGCCAACTGCACAAGCCGGGACGCTTTAGAGTCGAGAAACAACGGCACTTCGCTCAAGTTTCGCACGACGCCCCATTCATGCCCGATGGTCCGGAAATCCGTGTCGTTTTCAGCCCATGGATCCGGGAGCAGCGGCAGCCGTTCCCCAGCTTGCCCGCCGCGGGGCGGCCGGCGGCTTCCGCGCCGGAGGACGAACGCTGCCGCGAGGTTCGGTTTAGGGCGGACGGCGAAGAGATTGCAGGTTCGCTGTACCTTCCCCAAAACGTAGAGGGCCGTGGCCCGTGCGTCGTGTTGAACCACGGCCTCGGCGGCACCAGGGATGCCGTGGTGGGACAGTATGCCAGCCGCTTCGCGCAAGCAGGGATGGCCGCACTGACCTATGACTACCGCCTCGGCGCCAGCGGGGGGCAGCCACGCCAACTCTTTCTGCTCGATCCGCGGGCCGCGGACTGCTGGGCCGCCATTGCCTATGTGCGCAGCCTCCCGGAAATCGACGCTGAACGCATCGCATCTGGGGAACCTCGGCCGGCGGCTAGTATGGACTGCGGATCGCCGCGGAGGACAGAGGCATCGCGTGCGTGAGCGCCCAATGCGCCAGCCTGGACCCAGGCCCAGACCTGAAGCTCATCTTCAAGCACGAGGGGATCGGCTACTTTCTCCGGCTGGCCATCCACGCGTCGCGAGACAAGGGCCGGGCCCGTTTCGGTCTTTCGCCTCATCACATTGGCATCGTGGGCAAGCCTGGCGCCACCGCGCTCATCACCGAGCCCGGCGCTTTGGAGGAGTACACCCGTCTCCTGGGCCCGAAGTTCAGAAACGAGGTCTGCGCCCGGGTCATGCTGACGCCTCACGAAAAACCGCCGCCGATGTCATAGACCAGCTTCGCTGCCCGGCGCTGATCCAGATTTGCGGGCACGACCAGCTGGTTTCCGTAGCGGGCACCCTCGGGATCGCCAAGCGCATGGGCAGCCTGGCCGAGGTCAAGCGATACCCCATCGGGCACTTCGACATTTACCAGGGCAAGGCCTTCGAGCGCGCAGCCGCCGATCAAATCGAGTTTTTCTCGCGCCACCTTCAAGTATGACGCCGGGGGCGTCCCGGCCCAACCCCGCTCCGGTTGAGCCTAGGAACCGGCCTGTTGCGCGGTGTTCAAGTCAAAACTCACCGCGGCCATCCAGCGCGTCAGCATAAGCGAGCGAGGTAAAGCGCCAGAGTGTCCGGGAAGCCGGCGCATCTTCCCAGCCAAGCTTTTGCCCCTTCGCCAACAAACGCCCGCCGCTATTCCAGCCGCTTCTCACTGCAGAGCCCTCCCGGCCCGCATTCCCGGCTGGCCAGAGAGGCTATAACGGGAAAGGGAACGTTATGCGTAAGTTTGCATTGATGCTCGCCATTTCGCTGCCCGCCGGAGGTGCGGCGCTCGCGGCTGATATTCCGGTGGAGTCGAAAATCGAAGCCGTGACCGTGTTTCCGTCCGGCGCCGAGGTGACGCGCACACTGAAGGTGAAGCTCGAAGCGGGCGAGCACACGCTCCTGGTGAACGGCATCACCGGCGAAGCCCTTCTCTCTTCCATCCGCATCGAGGTTCCGGAGGGTGAAAAACTCGAAATCGGCTCGGTGGACGCCCGTCACGTCAAGCTGGCCAGCACCGATCCCGCCGTGGCGCAAACGGCCCGCAAGCGCATCGAGGACCAGATCCAGGCCCAGCGCGACGCCCGCGAAGTGCAGGACGCCGCGATCAAGGCGGCGGAGGGCCAGGAGGCCTTTCTCGGCAACCTCGCCAAGCTGCCCCAAACGCCGAACACAGGCGGCGCAGCCGTGCCGCCTGCCCAATGGCGTGAACTTCTCGGCGTCATCGGCACGGGCCGGATCGAGGCGCAGAAGGCCATCCAGGAAGCAAGGCTCAAACAACGGGACATCGACCGCTCGCTCGAAGATTTGAAAAAGGAGCTGGACGATGCTTCGAACAGCGGCGGAAAGCGCACGCAAATCCGCATCTTCGTCAGCGCCGCCGCTCCGCTCGAAACTTCGCTCGCCTTGCGCTACGGTGTAAGAACCGCATCGTGGAGGCCCTTCTACGATGCGCGTCTCACAACGGCCGGAAATGAGGCAGCGCCCAAGCTCCAGATTGTGCGGCGCGCCAGCGTCCAGCAGAAAACTGGCGAGGATTGGGAGGGTGTGGCGCTATCGCTCTCCGCTACACGCTTCGGCGCCAGAACCGCGGCGCCAGAACTGCAAATGCTGAGTGTGGAGCATTATAATGTGCGGGCTTCGGCGGTTTCCGGTGATGCGCCTGCATTACGCAAGGGAATGCGCTGGCAGGTAAAGAGGAAACCCGCCCGTGCGAACGTCACCGCCTTCCAGGCCGTCCACAACATCCCCGGACGCGTCACCATCAAGACCACCAACGAGGCCAAGCGGCTCCATATCGCCGCCAATACCGTCGAGCCGCAGCTCCTGGTGCGCACCGTTCCGCGCCTCGACAGCACCGCCTACCTCTATGCGCGGCTGATTGCGCCCAAAAACGCGGCGCCGATTTTGGCCGGGCGCGTGTCGCTGTTCCGCGACGGCGTGTTCGCCGGCATGGGCAAATTCCCGCAGCTTTCGCCCGGCGAGGACTACGAGCTGGGCTTCGGCGCCGACGACCGGGTAAAGGTCAAGCGCGTGGTTCTGGAGCGGAAGAGCGGCGAAACCGGCACCTTCACCACCTCGTTCCTGGACGAGCGGCGCTATGCCATTGCGGTCAAGAACCTGCACACGAAGCCTGTGCAGCTTCAGGTGATCGACCGCGCACCGGTGGCCATGCAGACGGACATCAAGGTGGATTTCACCGTCGACAAAGGGCCGCAGCCGGCTGAAACGGATGTGAACGGCAAGCTCGGCACCTATATGTGGCAGATGCAAGCCGAGCCTGATGAGCAGAAGCAAATCGTGTTCAGCTACCGCGTCACAGCGCCTTCCGGTAAGGGCCTGCGCTACCGGGTGCCATCCGAGGCGGAGCTTGAAGGCAATAACTACGCGGGGCGGTAGCCGCCGGCGGAACCGCCGCCGGAGACGCCCGAAAAGCACTGCTCGATCCCGTAAGCGAAGAGCAGGGCTTCCGGCGGGGGTGGAAAGGTGCGCGCCTGCATCCGGGGCGGCAAAACTTGCCAGGGCGGCGAAGCGGCGCTGGCTTTGAACCCCGGTGCGCGATAAAACAGCGCTGGCCGGTACGCATCCTTAATCCCGGCAAAATAGTCTAGTTTACCGGAGATCAGTACAGGCCGCCGCTGCGCCATCCCGCCGGCGCGAATGCCAAGAGGAACCTTGTGGGCCGGATACTCGCCACTTTCGCCACGATCCTGATCCTGCTGCTGGCCGCCGCCTTCGCCCTGCCCGCCTTCGTGGACTGGAACTCCTACCGCTCCACCATCGAGGACATGGCTTCGGACGTTCTCGGCCGCAAAGTAAGCATCGTGGGCAACATCGGCATCGAGCTTCTGCCCGAGCCGCACTTGCGCGCCAACAACATCGCTGCCGGAAACGGCAGGTCCGACGCCGTGCTCCTGAGCGCGGCCGCCGCCGACGTCTCGCTTTCGCTGGAGTCGCTGTTCAGCGGCCGCCTCGATGCGAGCCAGCTCAAGCTCGTGCGCCCCGTTCTTATACTCGACTTCTCCAAACGGTTTACAAGGCCGGGGGAGGCGTACACGCTCGCCGCCGGCCTCAGCAGCGTCGAGATCGAGGACGGGCGCGTCTCCGTGTTTTCGAGGCACGGGGGAAGCGGCGAGGCGCTGTCGCTCACCGGCTTGAACGGCACCGCATCCGCCAGCCGTTCCGGCAACGCCTTGCGTTTCAACGGCCGCATGTTGAAGGATGGGCGCTCGCTGGAGGTCAAGCTTCTGGTTTCGCAGCAGGAGCGCGGCGTGAAACTTGAGGGCGTGGCCACGGACCCCGCCTCCAAGCTCAATGTGCACGCGGATGGTTTCCTGAGCGCGCGGCCAAACCCGGTGTTTGAAGGCGCAATTGCCGTGAACATGCCGCAGGCGCCTGACGAAGCGGACCGGCTGCCCTTCGATCTGCAAGCGAAATCCGCCGCAAGGGTCGGGCTTTCGGATGCAAAGCTCAGCAATCTTGAACTGACGCTCGACAGCCAGGGCCGCTCGCAGGTTCTCACCGGTACGGCAACCATCGCCTATCACGCAGGCGCGGCAAACTTCTCGCTCAAGGCCCTCTCGCTCGACGCCGGCGCTCTGCTCGGCGGATCAAGCCTGCTGGCGCCCGCCTCCGCGCCGGAGGACTGGAGCGGCCTCGCCGCCGCCGTGGACCGGCTTCTGTGGCTCAGCCCCGGTTACATGGTCAAACTCGGCCTCGAAGCGGGCCAGGTTCAGCTTCGGGGCGAACTGATCGAGGCCGTCAAGCTGCACGGCAAGCGCAGCAAGGGCCGCTGGCTTTTCGACGAGGCCGTGGCCACGCTGCCGGGCGAATCCACGCTCAGGCTTGCCGGAACGGTTTCGAAACAGGGCCGGGAATCCCAGCTGACCGCCAGCGTGGCCGTCGAGGGCAGGAACCTGGGCAGGCTCACGCGCTGGCTGATGCCCGTGGCCGCCGGGGGCGGACGCCTGCCTTTGGGCGCCTACAGCATCAAAGGGGCACTGACCCTTTCGCCGGAAGTCTACGCCTTCGAGGGCATCACCGGCAAACTGGACGGAACGCCGTTCACGGCGGGACTGCATCTCGACAAGGTGCCGGCCCAGAGCTTGCAAGTCTCGCTTTCGGGCGATCATTTCGACCTCACCAGGTTCGAAAGCGGAGATAGCGAGGCCATGCTGTCGGCGGACGGCCTGAAGAACCTCTGGCAGGCGGGCCTCGCGCGCCTCACCGCCGCGCTCGGCGCCGGAGAAGGCTTGGACACGGCCGCCATAGACATTTCCGCTGGCAGCATCAAGATGGCGGGCTCGGACGCCAGGAATGTCGCCTTGCATCTGAAGTACGGCGATGGCCTGATCACGGTTTCGAAGCTCAGCGCCGAGACAACGAGGGGACTTACCCTTAAGGCGGAAGGCTCGGTGCCGCTTGATGGCGCGGCGCGGGGACGCTTCGGCGGCCGGATCGAAGCCCAGTCTCCGGAAGCCATCGTTCAGGCCGCCGTACTGGCCGGACTCGACACCGCGGTGGCGGAGCGCCGCGCGGCCCATCTCTCGCCCGCGGCTCTTACCGTAAGCTACAGCGCCAACGCCGCGGGCCCCGCCTCCGCCCGGCTGAGCGGCAATCTGGGACAGGTGCGCGTGGAAGGCGGGGCGGAGTTCAAAGGCTCGCTCTCCGATTGGAACAAGACGGAGCTTTCGGCACATCTGAAATTGAGCGAACCGGATGGAAACCAGTTCGCCGCACTGTTTTTCCCCAAGGCGGCGCTGCCAGCCGGCGCGGCGGCCACCGTTCCTGGCATTCTTTCGTTGAAACTTCGCGGCAATCCCAAGCAACTGCGAACTGACGCCTTGCTTTCGTCAGGCGCATTGCAAGCCAAGGCCCATGGCAGCGCGACACTCAAGCCGCTAAGTTTCCAGGGCGAAGCCGCGGCCGGAAGCCGGGCGCCTGAGCAGTTCCTGCCAAGCCCCTTGCTGGCGCTGCTGGGCGGCAAGCCTGGAGCACACCTTACCGTTAGCGCGAACTTCACTGCCGGTGCCAGCCGCATCGATGCCCGCGAGCTTAGCGCCGAGACCCCTGGAAATTCAGTTACAGGCCGCCTTGCCATCGAGGCGGGGGGCGTCACGCACATAGATGCGGACCTCAAGGCCCGCAGCATCGAACTACCCGCCGTGCTTGGCTATTTCCTCTCTCAAGGGCAAGGCGACACATTCGCCGCCGCGCTGCCATCGTCGCTCACCTCCGAGCCGCCGCCGCCGGATATCTGGAACGGCCGCCCGTTCGCGCTGGCCGCCTTCAAGCAGACAGAGGGCACGGTCACGCTTGCCGCGAAAACCATGAAGCTGAGCGAAAACGTCGTGGTTTCCGGCGCCTCGCTGCAGGCCACGCTCGGCAAGGGCCGTCTCGATATCGGGAGCCTGACCGGAAAGATGCTAGGCGGCGCGCTCGATGCGGACTTAAGCCTCACCGCCAACGGCAGCGCCGTCGCGGCGCAGGGCGCTTTCACGCTCTCCGGCGCCGATCTCGCCGGAATTGCCGCTCCGGGCACGCCGCCGCTCGTCACGGGGCTGGCCACCTTGTCGCTCAAGGCCTCGGGGCAAGGTTTGAGCCCGCGCGGGCTGATTTCAGTTCTGCGCGGGGACGGTACGATCCAGCTTGCCGGCGGGCGTCTTACGAAACTCACGCCCCATACCTTGCAGGCGCGCGCGGACAAGCTCCTGGCGCAAAGCCTGCCGCTAACCGAGGACGCCGTAACGGAGGCCGTGGCCCAGGCGGTGCGGTCGAAAGACTTCAAGTTCGATAAGCTCGCCATCCCTGTGAAGGTGGCCGGCGGCATCCTCGAAATCCGCCGCGCTTCCTTCAGCGATGGCAAAGCCACCGTGAGCATGGAGGGCTTCATCGACCTCAACAAGGCGCTGGTGGACAGCACCTGGCAGATGAGCGCCGGCTCCGGCCGCCGTAAGGAATGGCCGCCGGTGAAAGTCACCCTGGCCGGGCCGCTGCGCGAGTTGGGCGCGCGGCAGCGCACGCCCGCCGCCGAGGATTTCGTCCGCGCCGTCCTGATCCGCAAGATGGAGGGCGATATCGACCGGCTGGAGGACTTGAACAGCACGCCGGCGGGTGCCGCGCCCGCGAAACCGGGGGCAGCCGCCCCGGTTAGAGCTTCGGCCGGCTGGTCCACATCGCAGCAACCGGTCCCCGCTCCCCGGAAACGCAGCCGCAAGAAGAGAACAAAGCAGCCATCCGTGAGCGCGGCTAGGCCCGCGCAATCCAGGAGCTACGAGCAGCGGATGCGCGACGCGCTGGACGCTATCAGAGGCACTTCGGAGCATTGAACGGCTGCGAAACAGGCAGGACCGCCACGGTGGCTAAAAGCCGCCGGCCTGCAGTCATTGACGGTCTTCGCTTGCCATCGGCCACAGGTTGCGCAACTTACAGCTCATGCCTGAACTTCCCGAAGTCGAGATCGTGCGGCGTGGCCTGGCCCCCGCCATGGAGGGCGCGACCTTCGCCGGCGTCAAGCTGAACCGCGCGGATCTGCGCTTCCCTTTCGAGCCGGGCTTCGCGCGAAAACTCAAGGGCCAGCGCGTCGAGCGCCTGACCCGCCGGGCCAAGTACATCGTCGCCGGGATGGAGAGCGGGCTTGCGCTTGCCATGCACCTTGGCATGACGGGGCGCTTCACGGTTCTGCGCAATAGCGCGGGCGGCGGCGAAACGCCGGGCGCGTTCTATTACAACGGCGATGCCGATCCGCGCCACGACCATGTGATTTTCTCCATGAGCAACGGCGCGGCGATCCGCTACAACGATGTGCGCCGCTTCGGCTACATGACGCTGTTCGATCTCGCGGCGATGGATGCCCATCCCCTTTTCAAGGACCTGGGCGCCGAGCCGCTGGGGGACGAACTTACGGCCGGCTATCTGGTGCGGCGCGCGCAAGGCAAGGCGCAGGCGCTCAAGGCGTTTCTGCTCGATCAGCGCGTGATCGCCGGGCTTGGCAACATTTATGTCTGCGAGGCGCTGTTCCGCGCCAAGCTGCCACCGCAAGCGGAGGCGGGAGAACTCGCCCGCGGCAAGCGCGGCCCAGCGGCGGCCAAGCGCCTCGCCGCCGCCATCAAGGCCGTGCTCGGCGGCGCCCTGCTTGCGGGCGGCTCCTCGATCCGCGACTACCGCGACGCTTCCGGCGCGCGCGGCGGCTTTCAGGAAAAGTTTGACGTATACGGCCGGGCGGGCGAGCCTTGCCATGAATGCGACTCAACCGTCGGGCGCATCGTCCAGCAGGGCCGCTCCACCTTCTTCTGTCCGCGCTGCCAATCCAGGATTTGAGAGGAACTCATGAGCTTCGAAACCGTGCTTTTCGAGAAACGGGGCAGGGTTGGGCTGATCACGCTCAACCGGCCGCAGGCGCTGAACGCGCTCAACGCGCAGCTCATGGCCGAGCTGAACCAGGTTCTGGATGCCTGCGAGGCGGACCCTGAAATCGGCGCGATGGTGCTGACCGGCTCGGAAAAGGCCTTCGCGGCGGGCGCCGACATCAAGGAGATGAAAGACAAGACCTTCGCGGACGTGGTGCTTGATGACTTCATCGCCTCCTGGGAGCGCCTCTCCCGCTGCCGCAAGCCCGTGATCGCGGCGGTCTCCGGCTACGCGCTGGGCGGCGGCTGCGAGATCGCCATGATGTGCGACTTCATCATCGCGAGCGACACGGCGCGTTTCGGGCAGCCCGAGATCCTGCTGGGCGTCATTCCGGGCGCGGGCGGCACGCAGCGGCTTACCCGCGCGGTGGGCAAGTCCAAGGCCATGGACCTGTGCCTGACCGGCCGGCATATGGATGCGGCCGAGGCCGAGCGTTCGGGGCTTGTCTCCCGCGTGGTTCCGGCCGCCGGTCTGCTCGCCGAGGCGATGAAGGCCGCGGAGAAGATCGCGAGCCTGTCTCTGCCTGCCGTCACGATGGCGAAGGAATCCGTGAACCGCGCGCTCGAAACCACGCTTTCCGAGGGCATCCGCTTCGAGCGGCGCACATTCCATTCGCTGTTCGCAACTGAGGACCAGAAAGAAGGCATGGCCGCGTTTGCGGAAAAACGGCCGGCGCAGTTCAAGAACCGGTAGGCTCACGGCACGCTGTAAGGCCGGGGCTGGCAACAGGCTCCGTACCCCCTCACCCTGTCCCTCTCAGCAATCCCGGCTTGCCGGGATTGCCGCTTTAAGTGGCCAAATCCGCGAGCGGATTTGGCGTGGGAGAGGGAACGCCAGAAATTCCGCCGCGGATAATTCGAGGGTCCCCTCTCCCAGAGGGAGAAGGGCAGGATGAGGGGTTGAACGCCCGGAATACGGCTGAACCTCGCATCTGGCGCCGCCCTATCCATGCGATTGGGAACAATATGCCATGCCCGCGCATTTCCCCCGCCGTTAACCATTTTTATGAACGCAAGTTTAATCCAATTCGCCCTAGTTTTTAAATGAAGGAGCTGAATTGAATTAAGCAGGGATTGGAGCATGACAGCGGCGGATTTTTTGCGTTTTGTCCTCATCGTCAGCCTGGGCGTGCTTGCCTTCATTACTTTTCTCGTCGCCGGCACCATCATCGGGCTGATGTGGCTCGATAGCTGGAGCTGCGGCACCTGCGCCCGGTATCCGGCTGGGCTTTATATCATGGGGCTGCTTGGCATTCTGCTGGCTGCCTCGATGGGCATGGAAGCCGCAGAAGAGACGCCCAAATGGGGCACCTGGATCAAAGCAAACCGCGACCTTCTCATTATCGCGGGTATCAGCTCCATTGCGCTGATCGTCGTCATGAACTCCCGCTGGTGGTTTTAGGCCGCACCCCGCGCGTGCCTGAAAGCCCCCTCACCCTCGCCCTCTTCCAAAAGGGTGAGGGGGCATCGCACCCCGCGGCATCATCAGTCTAGAGGAGCAGGGAGAAGGCGGGTCCACGCCACCATCCGGTGTCCGCCCGCTTCTGGTGCAATCTTACATTGCAGCGCCTATGGCAATACGGTTACAGCCCGGTGCGCCAGCGCTTCTCGATGGCGCTTCTTTGATCCATGTCAAATAGCCCGAAGAATGCATGGATATCGATATACATTAGGTGACGCGAACAGGGGCCACCGGTGGTGCGGGAGCGCATGGCGCATTCCCGGAGTAGGTAGTCAGTTGGGGGGGATTGTATGAAGAGTTTGCTGAAGGCCGCGGCGGTTGCCGCGCTAATGGTTCCGTTTGCCGCGCAGGCTGCCGATTTGGGCGCTCCGGTAAGCATGGGCAGTTACAAGGACGATGTGGCATATTCCTGGTGGAACGCCGGCGATGTCTTTGTCCGGCTACGCGGGGTGGCGGTTCTTCCCGATTCCAAGAGTTCAGGCACCCCCGGCGTGACGGCGGGCGATTCGTTCATCCCGGAAGCCGACATTTCGTATTTCCTCACGAAGAACATCGCGGTCGAGGCGATTTGCTGCGTGACGAAGCATGACGTAAAATTGAACGGCAACAAGATCGCCTCGACGACGCTCTTCCCGCCAACCGTCATGCTGCAATACCACTTCGACATGGGCAAGTTTAAGCCCTATCTCGGCGCTGGCGTGAACTACACGGTCTTCTTCGACAACACCAACGGCCTGAAGCTCGACAACGCCTGGGGCGCCGCTGTGCAGGCTGGCATTGACTACAACGTCAGCGGCAACTGGTTCGCCAACATCGACTTCAAGAAGCTCTGGGTTGGCACAGACTTCGATTACAAGGGCAACACCGGCCACATCGACATCGACCCGATCATCGTCGGCGCGGGCATCGGCTACCGCTTCGGCACGGGTTATACGCCGCTCAGGTAGACGGCCTGAAATAGCATTTCAGAAGAAGCGCGGTCTCAAGCCGCGCTTTTTTTGTTTGCGGCGGCGCCCGCGCCGCCATCTCTTCCGCGCCCAAACTTTCCACCGCATGATATAACGTTACATACGCCGTCTTGACAACCCGCGCCCGGCCCGGCCAAATCCGGAGCGGGGTGGGATTTACTGTCACTATCGAACTTGCATTTTCGCAAGAATACCGGTTGGCGAGGTCTGATATGCGAACAATATGGACGGCGTGCTTGTTGGCCGCAGGCTTGGCTTGCGCGTCCCTTCCCGCTAGCGCCCAGGAACACAGGCAGCTCGGCGCTCATGTGCATGGTCATGGGCGCATGAATATCGCGGTGGATGGCAAAAAGTTCCTGATCGGGCTTGAGGTTCCTGGCATGGACATCGTGGGCTTCGAGCATGAGCCAAGCACCCCGAAGGAGCGGGCGGCAATCCCCGATGCCAAGGCGAAGCTCGCCAATGCGCTGGCGCTATTCAAGCCGGAGGCGAAAGCACGCTGCGTGCTGCATCAGGTTAAAGTATCGCTCGAAGCAGGCAACGAGGGGGAGCCCGGCAAGGAAACGAAGGACGCGGCGCCGGCCCCCGCCAGCAAGCCCAAAGAAGCCGGGCGAGAAGATAAACCTGAACAAAGCCCCGAGCATGGCCAGGAGCAAAAGGCACAGCCAACAGGCGGCCAGGAACATGACCACGGAAAAGAGACGAAAGGCACCGGACCGGCTGCCGCCCCCGCCAGCAAGCCTGAAGAAGCCGGGCGAGAAGATAAACCTGAACAAAGCCCTGAGCACGGCCAAGAGCAAAAGGCGCAGCCAGCCGGCGGCCAGGAACATGAGCACAATCAAGGCCAGGGGCAGAAGGCAACGGCGGAAATCGGCCATGAGGACGAAGCTGGACATCACCATTCCGAGTTTCATGCCGAGTACGCGCTTACCTGCCGCGCGCCACAGAAGCTGACCTCCATGACCTTCGAATACTTCAAGGTCTTCCCCGCCACCCAGGAACTTGAGGTCAACGTGGTTACGCCAAAGGGGCAATCGAGCCATCAGGTCAAGCGCGATAAGCCCACCCTCGACCTGACGGGGATCATGTGACCGGTTTGCAGGCGGCGCAGGCAGCGGCAAGGCCCGGTACCGGACTGCCCGCGCCCATCGTGCAAATGACGGATGTGGTCTTCCGCTGGCCTGGCCGCGGCGCCTTCACGCTGGCGATAGACCTCTTCACCTTGCACAAGGGCGAGCGGCTCCTGCTGACCGGCCCTTCCGGCAGCGGCAAATCCACCTTCCTCAGCCTGCTCGCCGGCACCGTCACACCGCAAGAGGGCGTCATCGATGTGCTGGGAACGGATATCGCGCGGCTTAGCGGAGCTGCGCGCGACCGCTTCCGGGCGGAGCACCTGGGCATCATCTTCCAGATGTTCAACCTGCTTCCTTATGGCTCGGCGATCGACAATGTGGTGCTGCCGCTCAGCTTCTCGCCGGGCCGGCGCACACGCGCCAAGGCGGAAGGCGGCGGGCGGGCCGCCGCGGTGCGCCTGCTCGAAAGCCTCGGCATCGAGCGCCCACTCATCGAAAACGCTTCCGCCGCAAGCTTAAGCGTGGGCCAGCAGCAGCGCGTTGCCGCCGCGCGCGCGCTCATCGGCTCGCCCGAGCTGATCGTTGCCGACGAGCCCACCTCCTCGCTCGACCGCGGCCTCCAGCAGGCCTTTCTCGATCTTCTGTTCGCGGATATCGCGGCCGCCGGCGCGACGCTCATCATGGTGAGCCACGATGAAAGCCTCAGCCCCCGCTTCACCCACGCCGTCAATCTCACCGATATTGTCCGCACCTCGCGCGGAGGCACGGTATGAGCGTAACGCAAAGTCCCCCCTCACCCCTACCCCTCTCCCGCAAGGGGAGAGGGGTAGGTGCTCCATCCATAGCGCAGAGGGCAATTCAAGCGTTCCCTCTCCCCTCCACGGGAGAGGAACAGGGTGAGGGGGAACCATGATCATCCTCCGCCTTGCCCTGCAGTCGCTCGCCAACCGCAAGCTCACGGCGCTGCTGACGATCCTCTCCATCGCGGTCAGCGTGGCGCTGCTCCTGGGCGTCGAGAAGGTGCGCACGGGCGCGCGCCAGAGCTTCGCTGATACCATCTCCGGCACCGGCCTCATCATGGGCGCGCGCAGCGGCGGCCTCAACCTGCTGCTCTACTCCGTCTTCCGCATCGGCAACGCGACCAACAACGTCACCTGGAAGACCTACCAGGACATCGCGGCGCGGCCCGAAATCGCCTGGATCGTGCCCATTTCGCTGGGCGACAGCCATCGCGGCTTCCGCGTGATGGGCACGGTTCCGGAATACTTCAAGCTCTACCATTACCGGCACGGCAAAGGGCTGGAGTTTGCGTCCGGCGGGCCGTTCAGCGGCCTGTTCGACGCGGTGATTGGCGCGGACGTGGCGGCACGGCTCGGCTACAAGACCGGCGACAAGATCGTGGTCGCGCATGGGCTGGGCTCGGTTTCCTTCCTGGAGCATGACGACAAGCCCTTCCGCGTCTCGGGCGTACTCGCCAAGACCGGCACGCCGGTTGACCGCACCGTGCATGTCAGCCTGCAAGCCATCGAGGCCATCCATGTGGATTGGCGGAGCGGCGCGCGCATTCCGGGCCAGAACATCTCTGCCGATGAAGTCCGGAAAATGAAGCTCGAACCCGGGGAAATCACGGCGGCGTTCATCGGGCTCAAATCCAGGCTCGCGGTTTTCAAGCTGCAACGCGCCATCAACAACTATCCCGAAGAGCCGCTGTCCGCGGTCTTGCCGGGCGTGGCGCTGCAGGAGCTTTGGGGGCTCGTGGGCACGGCGGAGACCGCGCTTGCGGCTGTTTCCGCCATGGTTGTGCTGACCGCGCTTCTCGGCATGGTGACGATGATCCTCACCACGCTCAACGAACGCCGGCGCGAGATGGCGATCCTGCGCTCGGTGGGGGCTACCCCTCTTACGATCCTTTCATTGCTCGCCACCGAGGCCGGCGTGCTCACCTTCCTGGGCGCCGCGCTCGGAACCGTGCTCCTGTACGCCGCATTAGTTCTTCTTCAGCCCTACATCGACAGCACCTATGGCTTACATATCGCCATAGGTCCGCCCACACAGGATCAACTAGCGGTTCTGGCCGGCATCGTAGTCGCCGGCTTCCTGGCGGGCCTTCTGCCGGCGCTCAGGGCCTACCGGCTTTCGCTCGCGGATGGCATGAGCGTCCACATATAAAGGCCTCATATAAAGGTATGTGCATGTCTTTATATAGGTTTACGCCTTCGGAAGTCCCCTCACCCCTTTCCCTTCTCCCGCGAGGGGAGAGGGGGACGCCTTCTCAATGGGCACATACCCTCTCCCCTCGCGGGAGAAGGTGGCCACGCAGCGGCCGGGTGAGGGGTAAGCCAAACGCTCCGCAGCTTGTTGCGTGGCTCGTGACGGCGGCGGCGGCAGCCTTTGGCTTCGCGATTTTTTTCTCCGCACCGGCCGTTGCGGAAGAACCGCCGATTGAGCTGAGCTGGGCCAAGCTCATGCCCCCCGTGCTGCCCGCGCAGAACCTGAAGGCCAAGAGCTTCCTCGCAGGCGCCACGCCGTTTCCGGGCGCCGGCGGCAGCGAGCCCCCCCCGCCACCGATGATCCATGACAAGCCCTGGATGTCGGAGAAACGGCGCCAGCCCGGCGCCAGCGCCGCGCCCGCGGTTGTGCAGGAACTCGACGGCAAGCGCGTCCGCATCGGCGGCTATGTTGTGCCGCTCGATTTCGAGGCAACCAATGTGAAGGAATTCCTGCTGGTGCCCTTCGTCGGCGCCTGCATCCATGTACCTCCGCCGCCACCGAACCAGATCATTTATGTGAAGGCCGCCAAAAGCTTCAGCGTGGAGGGTTCGTTCGATCCGGTCTGGGTCACAGGCACGCTCAAGGTGGCCTCGCGGGATACTGGCCTCGCCGAAACCGGCTACAGCATCGAGGCCGCGAAGGTCGGGACGCGGAAGAAATAGGCCCGCCGTTTTTGACAAGCGCCCTGAAGTATATGGGCAGGATCGCGATTCATGGGCGGCTCGAAGCAAAACCACGCAAAATTCACGAAAATTCTCCTGACAATCAAGCATTGGTGATAACTGTAAGGCGAGAAGGCGGCGGTGCTGCCTGCGCCATGCCAAAATCTCGCGTTAGTTTCTGGTTTGATTGACCGCCATAGGCTCGGCAAAGGGCGCGGCTTCTAGCGGACAAGCCATCACAACCGCGTTAACGCCCATGACACTAGATCCTGCTGACGCCTGGATAACCCTCAACAGCAAAGTGCTGTTGGACCATCCGCGAATGAAAGTCGTTCAAGATACGGTTCAACTGCCCAACGGACAGATTACTTCATACGTGCGCTTGGACGCCGCCCGCGACTCGGTCACGGTCATTTGCATAAGCAGCGGCCAAATGCTCGTGCAGCGGGAATACTCCTATCCAGCTGGCGAGTTCCTGCTTCAATTCCCAGGCGGAAAGATGGAGGGCGGCGAGACGCCGGAGAAGGCTGCCATCCGGGAATTACAGGAGGAATCGGGGTTCACCTCTTCCCGGTGCGAAATCCTGGGCTGGTACTACGTCAGTAATCGCCGCTCGAGAGCGAAAATGCACATTGTTCTCGCAAGAGAGACCGTACCAGCAGAAAAAGTGGGCGGCGATTTGGAGGAAGATATCAAGTCCTTCTGGATTCCAATTGGCGAGCTAAGGGAAAAGATCGCCCGCAGAGAAGTAACGAACTTCTCCGTGCTTGCGGCCTGGGCGCTTTTGCAGAGCGTATTGGAGGATTGAAGCTAGAACCGGCAGTGCAGGCGCTACTGGGCAGGAAAACCGGCCGCAACGCAATTCCGCGATTGCCCATGCGCGCTCAGATAACGCTAAACAGCGGATTACACTAAGGGAATATCCCTTATTCTCGTCTTTCTCCCCATGGGAGAAGGAACGCCCTAATAACCGGGGCTGGGGTGCAACAGCGTCCCCTCTCCCAAAAGGAGAGGGGCAGGGTGAGGGATTAAAACCAGCGCATAATCAATGACCTATCGCCTATCTCGTCGCCTATGCGCGAAGGCGGGGCCGGGGAGTCCCCGGCACTTCCCACGGCTTCAATTCTTTCACACGCTCTTTCGCGGGATAGTTGTGGTTTTGTTGCCGCATTTTTGCGCTCAAGTCGCTTCAACCGCCGTATCTGGGATGAAACGGCAGGCGGCCTTCCACCTAGCCGGAAGCGCCAGTCGGGCGGTTTAGCCAGGCTTGATGCACCGCCGCCTGGAATTCGCCACGATTTCGTCCGAGCTGTCGCAGGCGCTGATTGCAAACAGCCGGGGGGTGGAAGGGAGGCCAATTGTTTCAAGCACGTCCGTTCGCAACGCTTCTGATCGCAGGTGCATTTTTCACCTTCCCGCTCTCAGCGCAAACCTTGGCGGCCCAGGACCTTTCCGGCTCCTGCGAAAAGGCCGGCGAAATTTCCGTATTGCCGTCGCCTGCAGCTCCCTGGAAAGGTGCCCCTTTGCGCGTGATCATCGCCGCGGAGAAGCCGTCCGGCGGCGAGCTGTCGCTGATCGCGCCCAACGGCAGGGTTGCCGCGAAATCCAGCAAGCGGTATGGCGGCCCGCCCTATTTCTGGTACGCCGAGGTGGCCTCGCCCGCCGCGGGGAAATGGCAAGCCCGGCTGGTGCGCGGCGGTGATGTGGACGGGTGCAAAACCGTTACACGCGAAATCGCCGTGGACCGCCGCAAGCCGCCGCGCCGCGGCTCCGAAGCCGGCAGTGTCTGGCCCCTGCGCAATAGCTGGAACCGCGGCACCGAAAACCTGTACTCCGCGTGGATCGAGAAGCTCTTCGACGCGCCGCCCGGCGCCTCGCTATCCTGGCCCGTTCTGCACGAGGTGCTGCGCGACCGCTCGCGCAACATGCTGCACAACTATCTGGGCCTGGGCGAGGACAGCATGGGCATGACCATCCGGCCCGATTGCGCCGACCTGCCCTATTTCCTGCGCGCCTACTTCGCCTTCAAGATGGGCCTGCCTTTCGGCTACTCCAAGTGCACGCGCGGCGGCAAGGGCCGGCCACCCCGTTGCGTCTCATGGCTCAACGTTCAAAGCCCGCAGGAACCGCCCAGCCCGCCCGCTCCCGCCCCCCAAAACACCTCCGGATCGGGCATATTCATGCAAATGCTCAACGAGCCTGCGCCGCCCCCGGTCCGCGCGCCCGCGCCCAAAAGGCTTAGCCTGGCTGCCGCCTTCGGCCGCTATCTGCGGACGATCGGCGACGGGGTACACTCCGGCTCGGCACGCACGGCCTCCGATGACGAAAACAACGACCATTACCCCGTGCCGCTCCGGCAGGACACCTTGCGGCCCGGCACCATCTACGCCGACCCTTACGGCCACATTCTAATGCTCGCCAAGCGCATTCCGCAAACGGCCGGATCGGCGGGCGTCTTCCTCGCCATCGACGGCCAGCCCGATGGCACGGTCGCGCGCAAACGTTTCTGGCGCGGCAATTTCCTGTTCGCGAAAAATCCGGCGCTCGGCGGCCCCGGCTTCAAGCGCTTCCGCCCCATCGTTGCCGGCAAGAATGGCGGCTTGCGGCGGCTCTCCAACGCCGAGATCGCCGCCAATCCGGACTATGGCGACTTCTCGCTGGAGCAATCCCGGCTCGGCATCGAGGAGTTCTACGACCGTATGGACGACGTGATGTCGCCCGAGCCGCTTGATCCGCTAAGCGCCATGAAGGAGGCCATCGCTTCGCTCGAAGAGCAGGTGAAGGCGCGCGTGACTTCGGTCGAGAACGGCCGGAAATACCAGAACAGCGGACGCGGGGACGCGGACATGCCGGACGGCCCGTCGATCTTCGAGACGGCCGGCGCCTGGGAGGACTACGCGACCCCATCGCGCGATTTGCGGCTCCTGATCGCCATCGACGTGGTGCACGGCTTTCCCGCCCGGGTCGAGCGGCGGCCCGGACGCTTCGCCATGCCGAAGGACAAGAGCCCCAGCGAGGTCAAGGCCGGGTTGCAAAACGCGCTCGATTCGGAGCTAGCAGCGCACAAGTTCTCCTATAAGCGCAGCGACGGCTCAGCCTGGACGCTCTCGCTCAAGGACGTGGTGGACCGCGCGGTTGAGCTGGAGATGGCCTATAACCTGAACGACTGCGTCGAGCTGCGCTGGGGGGCACCGGAGGGAAGCCAGGAGGCCGCAACCTGCAAGCGGCACGCGCCGGCGGTCCAGCGCGCCAAAATGCGGAGCTACCGCGACTGGTTCCACGAACGGCGGCGCCCGCCGCGCGCTTAAGGATTGGCATGTAAGCTACATCCGGCCCGGTGATATCCGCACCGGGCAGGCGGCCATCATTATGGCGATATTTAAAGGAGATTGGCATCGGGCTTCCTAGCGCGTAGGGTGAGCCCGCATAACCACCAACCCCATCGGATCGCATTGTGATTTCGCACAAGAAAGCCATCCCCGCGATTGCCGCCTTGACGGCCGCCCTGGCCTTCGCCGCGCCAGCGCGGGCCGCGCCCACGATTCCGAACTCGACCGCCGTGTTCGCCGCCCTCGACAAGGTCACGGGCCGCGTGTCCCCCCTGGAGATCGGGATGGGACAAACGGTCACCTTCGGCGCGCTCAAGATTACGGCCAGGGCCTGTTACACGAGCCCGCCGACCGAGGCGCCCGAAACGGCGGCCTTCATCGAGGTTGACGAAATGTTGCTGGACGGCTCGGAAAAGCGGATTTTCACGGGCTGGACCTTCGCGGAGAGCCCCGGCCTTCACGCCGTCGAACACCCGACCTTCGACGTTTGGCTCACAAGCTGCAAGATGCCCGTGCCTGGGAGGCCGTTTGGCAGGCGGTCATATTCGCCCAGCCCCTGAAGCGCCTGTTCAAGCCGCCGGTGGAAAGCCGCGCGGCTTATTTCCTGCGCGCCGAACTGCTTGAGATGATCGGTTACGAACTGCGTATCCAGCAGGCAGAAGCCGCCATAGCGCAGGCGCGCCACGAGGTGGATAAGCGCCACCTTGCTGGCATCGGTCTCGTAAGAAAACATGCTTTCGCCGAAAAACGCCCGTCCCAGCGCCACGCCGTAAAGGCCGCCGGCAAGCTTGCCATCGAGCCAGGCCTCCACCGTGTGGCAGTAGCCCATTTCGAAAAGCTCGCCGTAAAGCTCGCGGATGCGGCGGTTGATCCAGGTTGTCCGCCGCCCCGCCCGCGAGGAGGCGCACCCATCCATGACCCCATCAAAGGCGCAGTCGGTGCGGACCTGGAACTTCTCCTGCCTGATGACCCTCGCCAGGCGGCGCGGCACATGCACGCGATCCAGCGCCAGGATGCCCCTGCGCTCGGGCTCTATCCAATAAAGAGTCGGGTCGCCGGCGCTTTCGGCCATTGGGAAAATGCCGCAGGCGTATGCTTTGAGCAGCACCTGGGGCGTTATGTCGATCATCAAGTTCGAGGGAGATCCCATCTCCTCGGGCCCGCCATTCTGAAAACCGCTCCCGCTATCCCCTAATCTAATGCTTCTGGAGAAATTTTTCGAGCCAATGGATATCGTAAAGCCCATCTACGATGTCAGGTTGCTGAATCAACGAGGTAAACAACGGAATTGTGGTCTCGATTCCGTCGATCACGAACTCGCCGAGCGCGCGCCGGAGCCGCATCAGGCACTCGTTGCGGTTTTTGCCGTGCACGATGAGCTTGCCGATCAGGCTGTCGTAATAGGCCGGGATCGTGTAGCCGGCATACACGCCGGAATCCACGCGGACGCCAAGGCCGCCGGGCGGATGGAAATAGGAAATCTTCCCTGGCGAGGGCCTGAACGTGGTCGGGTTTTCCGCGTTGATCCGGCACTCGATGGAGTGCCCCTCGAAGCGCACGTCTTCCTGGGTAAAGCTCAAGCCCCCTCCGGCGGCGACGCGGATTTGCTCGATCGCCAGGTCGATGCCCGTCACCATCTCGGTTACGGGGTGCTCGACCTGAAGCCTTGTATTCATTTCGATGAAATAGAACTCGCCATTCTCATACAAAAACTCAACCGTGCCGGCGCCGCGGTATTGCAGCTTTTGCATGGCCTTGGCCACGGTGCTGCCGATCTCGCGGCGCTGCGCCTCGTTCAGGGCGGGTGACGGAGTCTCCTCCATGACCTTCTGATGGCGGCGCTGCAAGGAGCAGTCGCGCTCGCCAAGATGCACGGCGTTGCCTTTGCCGTCGCCCATCACCTGCAATTCGATGTGGCGCGGGCGGGTCAGATACTTTTCAAGGTAGAGAGCGTCGTCCCCGAAAGCCGCCTTCGATTCCGCGCGCGCGGTCGATAGCGCGCTCGGCAAATCCTCCTCGGTGCGGGCCAGCTTCATGCCGCGGCCGCCGCCCCCCGCCGCGGCCTTCACCAGCACCGGATAGCCAATGTCCCGCGCGATCTTCGCGGCCTCTTCGTCGCTGGTAACCCCGCCTTCCGATCCCGGCACGACCGGAATGCCAAGCTTCTTCGCGGTTTCCTTGGCCTGGATCTTGTCGCCCATGATCCGGATATGCTCAGGCGTCGGGCCGATGAATGCGATGCCGTGCTCTTCCAGGATCTCCGCAAAGCGGGCGTTTTCGGAAAGAAAGCCGTAGCCGGGGTGAACCGCGTCGGCACCCGTGATCTCGCAAGCCGCGAGCAGCCGGGGAATGTTAAGATAGCTTTCCGAGGCGGCGGGCGGGCCGATGCACACGCTTTCATCGGCGAGGCGCACGTGCATGGCGTCGGCGTCCGCGGTCGAGTGCACGGCCACGGTGGCGATGCCAAGCTCCTTGCAGGCGCGCTCGACGCGAAGCGCGATTTCGCCCCGGTTTGCGATTAAAATCTTATCGAACATGGACGCCGCCTATTCGATGACCATAAGCGGCTCGCCGAATTCGACAGGCTGGCCGTTTTCCACGATGATGCGTTTGACCGTGCCGGACCGCGGCGCGGAAATCTGGTTCATCGTCTTCATCGCTTCGATGATCAGGAGCGTCTGCCCCTCCCGCACCGCCGCGCCAACCTCGACGAAGGGCGGTGCGCCAGGCTCCGGAGCCCTGTAAGCCGTTCCCACCATCGGCGAGGTCACGACGCCGGGATGATTTTCGAGGCTCGGCGCGGCGGGCGCTCCGGGAGGGCCGCCAACGCCGGCCGCCGCCGGGGCCGCATGGGAAAGCGGCACGGTGTGAGCTGGCATCGTCAGCATCCGCGCGACGCGCACCCGCAGACTGTTTTCCTCGATCTCGATCTCGCTAAGGCCGGTCTCGTTCAGGAGATTGGCGAGGCTGCGGATCAGATCTTCGTTGGGAGATTTTTTTTGGGCGGGCTCAGCCATGAATACCCCGGTTGGATGGATCGGACGATTGCACAATAGCGATAATCGCCGCGAGCGCCAGCCGGTAGCTTTGCGGCCCGAACCCGCAAATCAGCCCCGTTGCCGCTGGCGACACGAAAGAGCGATGCCGGAACTCCTCACGCTTGAAGATGTTGCTGAGGTGAACCTCAACGACGGGTAGCGAAAGCGCGCGCAAGGCGTCTAAAATTGCGATGGAAGTATGGGTGTACGCGGCGGCGTTGAGGATGAGCGCGCACGCGGAATCCCGCGCTTCCTGAATCCAGCTGGTAAGCTCGCCCTCGTGGTTCGTCTGCCTGAAATCGATCTCCAGGCCTGCGCCAGCGGCCTGCTGGCGCAGATCCCGCTCTATGTCCGCCAGCGTCTCCGTGCCATAAATCTCCGGCTCCCGCTGGCCGATGAGATTCAGATTCGGTCCGTTAAGGATGAAAACCGGTTTCATGGGTACGAGTGCGATCTCATAACCGGCCGCCCGCCGCCGGCGCTTGCCTAGCCTATGTGCCGGGCGGCCTTTTGTTACCAGCTTTTGCGAAGCCGCGCAAAGCCGTTAGGACTTTTTGCCGTTTTTTGCACTCCCGGCTGCATCGCAAGTTTTGCAGCCGCTCTTGCGGGCCTCCGACACCATTTCCTTCAGTTGCTCGAACTGCGTCCAGCCGGGATTGACCTTGTCGCCAATGATGAAGGTCGGCGTGCCGTCGATGTACATCTGCCTTGCCATTTGAGAAATCTTTTTCAGCAGCGCATCTGTCTCCGGCGACGCCATATCGGCCTTGAGGCGCTTCATATCCAGGCCAATCTGGCTGGCAACCTTAAGGGCGGATTCCTTCGAAGCCCGGCCGGCGGCGAACATTGCCTTGTGAAACTCGAAGTACTTGCCTTGCTTCGCGGCGGCAACCGCTGCCCTTGAGGCATCTTTCGACTGAGATGCAAGAATTGGATACTCCATGAACTGCACCTTGATATCCGGGTCGCTCTCCATCAGCTTCACAAGGTCGGCCAGCGTTCTGCGGCAATACCCGCAGTTATAGTCGAAGAACTCCACGACCGTTACGCCGCCCTTACCGACGCTCATGCTTTTAAGATCGGAGCTCAAGGCCGCGAGCGATTTGTAGAACGCCGGCAAATGGGCACGGGTTGCATCGGCGTGCGCCTGTTCTGCTTTGCGCTGCAGGGCTTCCTGGACTTCCTGGAGGATCTCGGGATTCTTCAGCAGATAGTCCTTGACGATCTTTTCAATCGACTTAACCTGTCCCTCGCTGAACCCTCCCGTTTCAGCGGCCGCGCCGGATATGCCGCCGCTCCCGGCCGCCACGAGGCCCACAGCGGCGAAGGCAGCGGCCGCCAATCCGATCTTCATACGATTTTGCATCTCTTTCTCCGGAAGCTCTTATTTCGGCTGGCATAGCCTGTTTGCAGGCGGCTAGCCACGAACTTTTTCGTTAAAGGCCAGGATGTCGTCGGCCTTGAGCCAGGCCGGACTTCCCTGCCGCAAACCGAGCTTGGCTCGCTCCGCCAGCACCTTGGCCTGCTTGACATCTCCCTTGTGGAAATTCGCCAGCGCGGCTGCGAGGTTCGCCTCGGGCAAACGCCCGAGCTTACCGTAGGCTTGAGATTCGAGCCTGTAGCCAAGATAGGATTGATCCTCTTTCACGAGCGCCGTGCGAAGCAGCCCGAGCGCCTCCTTCGCGCTGCCGCCGCCGCCTTCCAGGATCGCCTGCGCAAGCTCGATACGCATATAGCTGGAGCGGGGCGCGAGTGAAACCGCCTTCCGGAGAGGCCCTGCAGCCGCTCTGGCTCTTCCACTTTCCAGGAGAAATGTCCCCTTCAGCTCATGAAACCAGGGATTCTGGGGCTGCGCCTGGATCAAGCCGTTCAACGCATTCGCCGCGACCTGATACCCGCCGGAATGATAAGCCGCGATGGCTCGCGCATATTTGGAGGGCAGGCTGTTGTCCGAGTACTGGCGGAGTATGCGGCGCGGATTGTTCTGATAGGTGTAAGCTATGATTTTGGCGCGCACCAGATCGTGGCGGAGCTGAAGCTGGGCAGAATCCTTCTTGTTAAGGTACGGACTTTTCTCAGCGATTTCGGTGAGCTGCGCAATGCGGACCTGAGGCATGGGATGGCTTTGAATGTAAGGGTCCGGGCGCAGCACGCTAGAGGATTGCTCCGCGAAATGACGGAACACTTTAAGCATCCCGGCCGGGGACTGGCGCGAAGCGTTGAGATACTCGACGGCGGCGCGGTCGGCGGCCGATTCCTGCTGGCGGACATACGACAGGATGGAGCGGTTAAGCGCGTGCTGGCCGCCCATCATCATCGCGCCGCCGGCCTGGGCGGTTTCGCCGCTGCCGGAAACGGCGCCGCCCACCATCGCAGCGGCGCTCAGGGCCGTAAGCAGAAGCGCGGCTGTCTGCATCCTGTTCATCAGGTCTCTCAGCCTGGCGTTATGCCCGCCCTTTATGTGTCCCGTCTCGTGGGCGATGACGCCGATCAGCTCGTTCGGCGTCTCCGACTGCGTGATCGCGCCGGTGTTGATGAACATGTGCTGGCCGTTGATCACGAACGCATTGAAGGACTCGTCGTTGATCAGGTGCACCTTGATGTTGTGGCTCGACAGGCCCGCTGCCTTGAAGATCGGCGCGGAGTAGCTCGCGATGAGAGCCTCGGTCTCGGCGTCGCGGATGAGGCTAAGCGATGCGGCACTGGCCTGCCCGGTCTGCACGGCGGCGAAAGCAAGTGCGGTGACCGCCGCCGTCAGCCTCGAAAACAGCCCGCGCCTGCGTCCCTGCCCGCTCCGGTATGCCGTGGGTAACTCTGCTTCTCTGTCTGCGTTTTTCATTGCAATGGCCATGTGACCGGTCCCGGGTTTCCGCTTCCTGCTATGCGCTCCAAGGGTTCGCCAGCATTGAATGCCAGCGCCGTCTTTCGTGAAAATTGCGCCCGCAATTCCGGCGTAAGGATGACGGCCCGGCGGCAAACCCGGCCCGGCTCCGTCCGCTGCTGTCATTCGATTTCAAGCTGATAGGCTTCCTTCACGCCCGGATGCACGATGGCCGCGTGGAGCGCCAGCAAAATCAGGCTGGCGTCGAGGCTATCGCCCGCCTCAAGCGCGGCCTCGATCCTCCGCCCGGCCGCCTCCGCCGCTGGATCGCCATTGGCTTCGGCAAAGATCACGGGGCCGAGCGCGCAGTAGCACAGAAGCTCCGCCGCATCGCGATAGTCTTCCGCCGCCGGGTCTTCGCCCCTGGCGTCCTTGAGCAGATTAAGAACGGTCAGCTTGACGGCTTCCGGGATGAGGGCGGGATGCAGGCCGGCGGCGCGAAGCGCCCGGTCGAGCGCGCGCAGATCTTCGGAGCGCCCGAAGACGCCGAATAATCCGAGGGAAGGCCAGCGGCGCGCCATGATGCCTCTTTCGCCGTGTGCAACTGTCCTGGGGTTTATCAGCCGCCCCCGGCCCTTGCCAAGAGAAAGCAAAACGAAAATCACTGCCGATTTCCATGCCCCGTTGACCGGCCTATGAAATTCCGCCGTGCGTGACTAAAATGCGGCCGTGGTATCCGGGTTTCTGGTATCAGCAACAAGTTCAGAGCTGGTCCTGGCACAGGGAAGCGGTCTTCAACCTTAATCAGAAAGGTTTCCTGTGATCACAGATACGCAAAAACTACGACTTCTCTATAAGCTTTTCTAAATTGACCCATAACAGGAGAGCTTCTTCCTTATCTGCATACCCTCTCGCTTCGAAAACAAAATCAAGCGTTTGACGTCTTATGCAAATAACTGCTTTATCTTTAACGGACCTGCGGATTTTTCCTTCTATGAGCAACTCACAAATGGCAATACTTAATGTAGCTTCGTCATTGATTATTAATTTGGTTAATCCATTGTTAACTATTTTCTTGAGAGTGGAAGCAGAGTATTCAGGTATCCAGGTTCTTACTCCCCACCTATTCAGTAGACGCCCCAAAAAGGCCCTTGATTGTTTACTATTGGCTCGCCACTCCTGGTAATAAAAGAACGCATCTCTTAGAGAATCTCCGAAATATTCATCGAATTTGTGTATGATATCGTAGTTCTGTTGATTGTAATTTCTGTACTCCTCCAATGCATCTGATAGGCATTTAGGTGAACAAGACATTTCGTCCGCCCCTTTTGAATTTAGAGTGGGCAATCCCGGAAGTATGGCCCAGCCTTCCCATTTATCAGCATGGTGAACAACCATGCTGGATACTAAGCGCTTGTCAAGGCCGAGGCCGTTGGGAACCAATCTCCCCAAAAACCGGCAATCAAGCCGCGCACCGCCGCCGCCTCCCCTGCCCCGTTCACAGCCCTGCGGAACTCCGCCGCCCCCGGCAGCCCCGCGCTATACCAGCCGAGATGCTTGCGCGCGGCCCGCACGCCCGCGTGCTCGCCGTAGTAGGAGAGCATCGCCTCGAAATGCTCCATCACCGTTTCGAACTGCGCGCGGCTATCCGGCCCGGGCGGCGCGGCGCCGTCCCGCAAAAACGCCGCCACCTGCGCGATGATCCACGGCCGGCCGTAAGCCCCGCGCCCGATCATCACGCCATCGGCCCCCGACAGCGCCAGCGCGCGCGCCGCGTCCGCGCCGCCGCGAATGTCGCCGTTCACCAGCACGGGGATGGACACCGCCTCCTTGACCCGGCGCACGAAGCTCCAGTCGGCCTGCCCGCCGTAAAACTGATCGCGCGTGCGGCCATGCACCGTGACCATGGCGATGCCGCACTCTTCCGCGATCATCGCCAGCCGTGGCGCGTTGCGCTGGCCGGCGCTCCACCCCATCCGCATCTTGAGCGTCACCGGCAGTTTCACCGCCTTCACCACCGCCTCGAAAATCCTGACCGCGTGGGCTTCGTCGCGCATCAGCGCCGCGCCCGCCTGATCCTTGACCACCTTCTTCACGGGGCAGCCGAAATTGAGGTCGATCATGTCCGCGCCTCGATCCGCGGCCAGGCGCGCGGCTTCCGCCATGATTCCGGGGCAGTGGCCCGCCAATTGCACGGCCAGAAGGCCGCCGTCCGCTTCGCGCTCCTGCATCCTGAGCGTCTTGCGGTTCTCGCGGATCACCGCCTTGCTGGCGAGCATTTCGGTTACAGCCAGCTCCGCGCCGAATTTGCGGACCATGCGGCGGAATGGCAGGTCGGTGACGCCGGACATTGGCGCAAGGACAACCGGGGTCTCAAGCGTCAGGCCGCCGGGCCGGATCGGGCGCAGGAGCGTCCTGCCTTCCGTGATTTGCGGCGCAGGTTCGAGCATGGGCGGGAGCCTACGGAAACATCGCTGGACCAGCAAGCGAATGCTGGCAGGCATGACAGCCGGTTTCCCCGGCGGTTATCCGGAAAGGTGTATTTGCGGCGGCTCACAGACCTCGCACGCTTCCCGGCGCCGTTAGCGGGCAACGGCCGCGGAGGCGTGCCGGACGTTGGGCTGACGCCAATGCTCTGGTATGGCCTTGGGCGCCGCGGAGCTTTGGCTGTTAAAAGGTGGCGGCGCTTTCTTTGTGCCGCATTGGGGCGTGCTATATCTGAGGCATGGGAACGAGTCGCTCCATTGCCGAAAAGATCGCAGCTTCGCAGGCCCTTGCCCCGGAGCCGCCTTACCTCAAGGGATTGAACGCCGAGCAGCGCCAGGCCGTCGAGCAGACGGACGGGCCGGTGCTGGTGCTTGCGGGCGCGGGCACGGGCAAGACGCGGGTGCTGACCACGCGCATCGCGCACATCCTGTGGACTAGGCGCGCGCGGCCGAACGAAATCCTCGCCGTGACCTTCACCAACAAGGCGGCGCGCGAGATGAAGGAGCGCATCGGCCAGCTTCTGGGCGGCAGCACCGAGGGGCTTCCTTGGCTTGGCACCTTCCACTCCATCGGTATGCGCATCCTGCGCCGCCACGCCGAGCTAGTTGGGCTTTCGAGCAATTTCACCATCCTCGACGTGGACGACCAGATCCGGCTCGTCAAGCAGATCATCGAGGCGGAGAAGCTCGACGGCAAGCGCTGGCCCGCGCGCCAGCTTGCCGGGCTGATCGACGGCTGGAAGAACAAGGGGCTTACCCCCGCGAAGGTGCCGGCGGGCGAGCGCTTCAATTTCGCGAATGGGCGCGGCATCGAGCTTTACGCGGCTTACCAGAAGCGGCTCAAGGAGCTGAACGCCGTGGACTTCGGCGACCTGCTTCTCGAAAACCTGCGCCTGTTCCTGGAGCACCCGGACGTGCTCAAGCAATATCACCGCTGGTTCACCTACATCCTGGTGGACGAGTACCAGGACACCAACGTCGCGCAATATCTCTGGCTGCGCCTGCTCGCGCAAGGCAGCCACAACATCTGCTGCGTTGGCGACGACGACCAGTCCATCTATGGCTGGCGCGGCGCGGAGGTGGACAACATCCTGCGCTTCGAGAAGGACTTCCCCGGCGCAACCGTGATCCGGCTTGAGCACAATTACCGCTCGACCGCGCATATCCTGGGCGCGGCCTCCAAGCTGATCGCGAACAACGCCGGCCGGCTCGGCAAGACGCTGCGCACGGACGCAGGCGCGGGCACCAAGCTGCTCGTGCGCGGCGTGTGGGACGACGAGGAGGAGGCGCGGCTCGCCGCCGGGGACATCGGCCGGCTGCGGCAGGAGGGCATCCCGCTCAACAGCATGGCGATCCTGGTGCGCGCCAGCTTCCAAATGCGCGCCTTCGAAGACCGCTTCGTGACCATGGGGCTGCCTTACCGCGTCATCGGCGGCCCGCGCTTCTACGAGCGCCAGGAGATCAAGGACGCCATCGCCTATCTCGAAGTGATGCAGAACCCTGCGGCCGATCTCAAGTTCGAGCGCATTATCAATGTGCCCAAACGCGGGCTCGGCGACATCGCGGTGCAGGCGGTGTTCCTGCTTGCGCGCGCGGAGGGCCTGAGCCTGTTCCAGGCCGCGCGCCACATCGCCGAGACCGAGGAGCTGAAGCCCGCCGCCCGCAAGTCGCTGCGCGCGCTCACCGAAGACTTCGCCCGGTGGCGCGGCCTCTCCGCCACCATGCCGCACACCGAACTGGCCGAACTGATCCTCGACGAAAGCGGCTACACCGCCATGTGGCAGAAGGACAAGTCGCCGCAAGCGCAGAGCCGGCTCGAAAACCTCAAGGAGCTGATCCGCTTCATGGGCGAATTCGACAGCCTCGCCGCCTTCCTGGAGCACGTCGCGCTGGTCATGGACGCGGACCAAGCCACCGAGGGCGACCGCGTCAGCCTGATGACGCTGCACGGCGCCAAGGGGCTCGAATTCGACGTGGTGTTCCTGCCGGGCTGGGAGGAGGGGCTGTTCCCGCACAAGCGCGCCGTGGACGAGAACGGCGACGCGGGCCTCGAAGAGGAGCGCCGCCTCGCCTATGTCGGCATCACGCGCGCCAGGAAGCGGCTCACCATCAGCTTCGCCCAGAACCGGCGCGTGCATGGCTCGTGGCAATCGGCGTTGCCGTCGCGGTTTCTCGGCGAGATTTCGGAGGACCACGCGGAGCTGGTAATGAAGAGCAGCGGCTATGGCTATGGGGGCCATGGCGCGGCGGGCGGCGGGTATGGCGCGAGCCGGTTCGACGAGGAGGCCTCGCCGTTCGAGTTCGACGAGCGGCCCGCGCCGGGCTGGCGGCGCGCGCAGGCGAATTGGACCTCGCCGGGGGCGGTGCGGAACCGCGCGCGCGGGGCGCCGAAGGAGATCGAGGGCACGCTGGTGGCGAAAAGCGTGGTGACGGTGGCGCATGGGTTCACGGTGGGGCAGAGGGTGTTCCACCAGAAGTTCGGGTATGGTGCCATCAGCCAGATCGAGGGGAATAAGCTGACGGTGGAGTTCGAGAAGGCCGGGGAGAAGAAGGTGGTTGCCAGTTTTGTTGAGGGGGTTTGATGACTTATTGCTTTCTGCGGGGCCACGAATTAAGTTATGAATTTGTATGCGAAATCTACAACAAGAAACAAACAAAGGATGGCTGCAACGATGGTAGAGCGCCGCACAATTGCACGGCGAACAGCGGCCGTCTTTAGCTCTGCTACAGCACAACGGATTAGGAAATCGTTTAGCTCGTCCGGCTCCATATCAAAGGATGCCTCAATGATTTCGTAATCTTTATCGCTAACACCCTCGGTCATGTCATCTAGTGCGCCCACGAGTTCAGCTTCCGCCTTGTCTTTTGTGTATTCGGGAGAATAGCTGTTTAATACTTCGATGGCTGCTCGTACTCGCTTTACTGTTGCAATCTTGCCTTCAAGGGTCAGATCCTTATTGAAAATGGCCATCAATCGACGTTCGTTGGACGTTGCGAGCCATGCTCGCAAATAGCCACCGGTAAATATCGAAAAAATTATTGCAAGATCCAGTGTTTCGCGAGGCACGCGAAACGGCAGCCAACCAAAAAAGAAATGATAGATTGGCCATGTGAGGGTTCGCCACGCGGCAATAGCAGCATGTATCGAAGCTGCAACCCGCACCAGAAAAGGTTTCACAAAGCCCGCGTTGTCGATTAGCCACTGTGCGGTATCCAAAACCCAAGAAAGTGAAGCGGCAATGCTGATAAAACTGCTTAAGAGACCATACCACGCTAACACAACTACCAAAAATTGTACTACCTGCCTCCATTGTCTCGGCAACCGCTGTCCTACGCTGGAATCTAAGATTCGATCCGGATGAAAATGTTCAACTTTTCGATCCATGTGTCTCACGCGGCATTAACCTCGGATATCTGCCGCGCTCCTTTCAGGTATTACTTCGGCACATATGAAGGGTAATAGCTTCAGCCAAGTACCAGCTTTGTCAAAAAACATGAGTATAATGCAATTTTAGTTCTCGCGTATCTGAATAATCCCCCCCTTTTTTTGCGATTCGCACGCAGGGTGGAAGTGAGGGTCGGCGTTTCTTGCCCCCCGTTCCGTGCGATATCAGCTTCTTCCCATGACAGCTTAGCCTGCCCCCAGCGTTGTCGGGGCTTGACTGGCTGAGGCCGGGGACCGGCTTGGTACTTACGCCTGCGGCGAGATTGCATCAGTCACGCTGAATGAAATGATTGCAGCGCGGAAGAGCCGTTAAAAGCGACAGTCTTTTCAAAGAGGTTGTCTGCGCAAAAAGGTGTCGCAGGAGGTCGTATGGACGAAGAAGCGGAACAAGACTGGCGGACCGCCGCAGAAAGGGCGAGCGATATCGCACAAGCGAGGTCCTTGCGCGAACAGGCGCGTAAAGGCGGCCTCCGTTTTGAAGTCTATCTGCCATCCGGTCTTGCCGGGTGGCTGCTCGATCTCGTGGAGGCAGGCGTGTTCACTGATCCGGGCGAAGCCGTTTTTGTGATCCTTGGCGAGCACAGGGACCTGGAGCCGCATGCTGACCTCAGAGAGGAGATTTTGCGCCGGACGCTGCAAGCCGCGATGGACGATCCTCACCCCGGTTTCACAGCCGAGGAGGTGAATGAACGCATGCGCAAATTGATGAGCGAACCGCGTGCAGAGCCTGCCGTCTGGCGGCAGCGGAAAGGCCGGTGACGCCCTGCAAATGAGTGCCCGCACGATACCGGCTTGCGGCTCGCGCCCGTTGATATACTCAAGTAATCGGCGCCGTGCAGGAGCGCCGCGAAGTGCCGTTATGGGGAGCGGTCCAGCGGCATCGTTTTGCACCTTAACGGATCGTGCATTTCGCGTAAGAACCTACTATAGTTAATACGGATATGGTAAACGCGAGAAGCGCGCGGCGAAAACATGCGCATTTTCGCGATTTTTTACTCGTTTTCGCGCGATTTCTACGTTTCAAAAATCCCGTTAAATATGTTGGAATATTTGAAATTAACCAAAACAGCGCGCCGCACTTACGCCAATCGCTGGCAGCCTGATTAAAATGTGCCTTTCATATCAATAACATATCCCTTAACTCTTACTCAAGGTTTCTCTGCTAGATTATCTCAAAATCGGGAAGCCTCCAGGGGTCTCCGAAAAAGCGTCAAAAAGTGCTACTGCAGAGTTAACGGAAGGTTGCGGCCGGGCGGCGCCACAGGCCCCCGCAAGAAAGCGCTTGTCCCCGGATCATTTCCCGCGGACATTGCCCGCGGCATATCAAGGAGCCGGAATGACAGAGCGCACCGGGGATCGCGGAACGATACCGCCGTCGCTGCGGAGCGGCATCAACGCTTTCGTGGTCATGGATTTCATGAGGGAAGCGGGCGCCCGCCAGGCTGCCGGCGAGGACATCATCCACATGGAGGTCGGCCAGCCTGGAACTCCGGCGCCCCGGCTGGTGCGCGAAGCCGCGGCGAAGGCGATAGAGGCCACCCCGCTGGGCTATACCGACGCGCTGGGCCACCCTGGCTTACGCGAGCGCATCGCCCGTCACTACCGCGACGCCTATGGCCTTAGCATTGCGCCATCGCGGATCGTCGCGACCACCGGATCTTCCGGGGGCTTCGTCCTGGCCTTTCTTGCCCTGCTCGACGCTGGCCAGGGGATCGCGCTGCCTGCGCCCGGCTATCCCTGCTACCGGCAGATCGCGCGCGTGCTGGGGCTCCGGCCTGTGTATCTGCCGGCGCGGGCGGAAAGCCGGTTCCTGCCTCGCGCAGAGGATGTGCGCTCAGTGCTCGGCGGCAGCCAGGCAAGCGCCATGCTCATGGCAAGCCCCGCCAATCCCACGGGCACGGCGCTTTCGCCCGCGGAGCTTGAAAACCTGGTGGAAACGGCGCGGGAAACCCGCTCCTGGTTCATCTCGGACGAAATTTACCACGGCCTCACCTACTCCGGCCCGGCCGCCACCGCCCTTTCCTTCTGGGACGACGCCATCGTCATCAACAGCTTCTCGAAATACTACTCCATGACCGGGTGGCGCGTGGGCTGGATGGTGGTGCCGGAGCGGCTGACCCGCGTTTTCGAACGCCTCGCTCAAAACCTCTATATCGCGCCACCCACCGTCTCGCAGCTCGGCGCAATCGCTGCTTTCGATGCCACGGAGGAGCTTGAGGCGTATAAGGCCGTCTATGCCAGGAACCGCGAGATGCTGCTCAACGAGCTGCCGGAAGCCGGCTTCACCAGCCTCGCGCCCGCGGACGGCGCATTCTATCTATACGCCGATATCGCGAACCTGACGGATGACAGCGAAGGCTTCGTGCGGCGGATGCTAGCTGAAACTGGCGTCGCCGCGACGCCCGGAATCGATTTCGACGAGGCGGAAGGGCGTTACTTCGTCCGCTTCTGCTATGCCGGCGGCTTTGACGATATGCGCGAGGCGGCCCGCCGGCTCAAAGGGTGGATGCGGGCCGGGTAGCAGGCAAGCCAGGCCTTGCCCTATCGCGCTTCGGCCTTCAGCCTTACCAGCAGATCCTTCACCGGATGGCGCGCCCAGGCGCGGGTTACGAAGTCCCTGTGCCGCGTTTCTTGCGACGTCGAGATAAAGCTGACCGTGCCCTTGAGCTGCCTCTTCAGCGAGGTACTGTAAGCAACGTCGCGGCCTTTGAGAATTTCCTTAAGCTCCGAATTGTGGCCCCGCGTCGAATTCGCGAAAGCGCTCAGGAAGAAGGCCCTCCGCCGCGAGGAAATCCAGCGCGCGAAGGTGCCGATATCGCCATAAAGGGCGTCGAGCAGCACGATGCCGCGCACGCGCCCCTTTGCGCCGCCATTCCGGATGCACGAGGCCGCGGTCTTGTAGCCTCCGCTGTAAGCGACGATCACGATGGGCATCTTGTCGAACACCCGCTTGGAGCGCGGATCGCCGTGCATCTTGGCCAGCTCGCGGCTCGCTTCCTCCAGGTAACGGCGGAAGCCGCCGCGCTCCCAAAGCTTGCCCGCGCTGGAGTCTGCCGCGTTGGAGGCGAGCTGCGGCGCCACCAGAACCGCATTCACCCCGGATTCGGAAACCTGCCCGGGCACCCGCTGGCGGTTCATTACGTCGCGCCGCAGGGTCGCCCCATGGCCGTGGAGGAAGACCACCATGAGCGACGGACGCCGCAGATCGAAGCCTCTCGGTATATGCAGGAGCGTCCGGCTGTCGCTGTAAGTCTTGTCCTCCCAATAGACCGCGCCGTTGAATGTGCGGTGCCCGCGCCGGCCGCCTTCGTTAACGTCGAGAAATGGCCGCCCCGTGCCCGGAACCACGCCATGATAGGGAAACGGGCCGTTTTCGAACCTTATCAGCCTGGTCCGGGTGTGCCGCAGGGGAACAAGACGGGGCGCGCCCTTAATCGCACCCGCCTTCTTAATCATCTTCACCGGAATAAGCCCGGCTTCCATTGCAACCGGAGTTGAGGCCGGTTTCTGGAAATCCTGTTTCGCCAACCTGTTGAGCCGGTCCGAAACCGGCGCATCTTCCCCGGCTGCGCTTGCGGCCGGCTGCGTGTTCTCTGGGGCGAATTCCAGGCTACTGGCGTCATTTCTGCACGCACACGCTAGAACACTAAGCAAGATGACCGCCGGATAGCGAAGTAGGGGCAACCTTGTTCGTATCATCCACCAGCAATCCGCTGCTGCTTGCATCATCCGTTCATTCAAGCCAAGCGGCTTCACCGCCGCATATCGCGCCGTTCTTACGGAAGAATCGTGTTCATATCATGAGCGCCGAATTTTGGCAGCTCACCGCGAAAAGCATTTTACAGGAAACGCGCGCTAACATAGCATCCGGGCTCCCCCCAGTCCAAGTTGCCACGGGGCAACTGCCGGAACATAAAGACTGCCCAGAATTGTTGTAAACCCAAAGGCTTGGTAAGACCTCCCAATGAGCGACGCTTCTGCCACAATTCAGGAACCGGCCCCCGAAGGTGCAAAAACCCCGGGCGCGCGCCTGTTCGACATTCCGAGGGTTTCCGCGGTTACAGCGCTCGCGCTGGCCGTGGCGGACATGATCGGCACCGGGGTATTCACCAGCCTGGGCTTTCAGGTCCGCGACATCCCTTCCGGCTTCTCCCTGTTGATGCTCTGGGTGGTGGGCGGCGTGGTTGCGATGTGCGGCGCCCTCTCCTATTCCGAGCTCGCCGCGGCGTTTCCCCGTTCCGGCGGCGAATATAACTTTCTATCCCGCACTTTTCATCCAGCCATCGGCTTTCTTGCTGGCTGGATTTCAGCCACGGTTGGCTTCGCGGCGCCCGTCGCACTCGCAGCCATGGCTTTGGGCCAATATTTCGCCGGGGTGGTCCCAGGATCGCCGCCCATCCTTGTGGGCCTGAGCGTAACAGCCCTGGTTACGCTGGTTCACCTATCGGGCATACAGCACGGAAGCCTGCTTCAAAACATATCGACTTTTATCAAGCTGGGCCTGATCGCAGTCTTGATCGTGGCCGGCTTGGTCTGGGGCCAGCCGCAGAACATCTCCTTCCTGCCATCCGCCGCAGACGCCGGATACATCACGGGTACGCCGTTTGCGATCGGCCTCGTTTTCGTGCTTTACGCCTATTCGGGTTGGAACGCAGCTACCTACATCGCCGGTGAAATCGACGAGCCGCACCGGAACCTGCCGCGCGCCATAATCGCGTCCCTTCTGATTGTAACTGGCCTCTATGTGGCGTTGAACGCCGTGTTCCTGTACACCACGCCCATCGAGGCGATGAGAGGACAGATCGATGTGGGCCTCATTGCTGGGCGGCATATATTCGGCGATGCAGGCGGCCGCCTGGTCGCTGCCTTGATCTGCATCGGCCTTGTGTCGTCCATTAGCGCCATGATGTGGATCGGGCCCCGCGTCACCATGGTGATGGGCGAGGACATCCCCCTGCTCAGGGTATTCGCGAAAAAGACCAGAAACGGCGTCCCCGCCATAGCCCTTTTAACTCAGTTCGCCGTCATGTCGGCCCTCATGATGACGCAAAGTTTCGAGGCAGTGCTCGACTTCATCCAGTTCGCCTTAACGTTCAGCTCCTTCCTCACCGTGCTTGGCGTGATCGTGCTAAGATACCGGCAGCCGGACCTGCCGAGGCCCTATAAGGCCTGGGGCTATCCGGTGACGCCGTTTATTTTCTTGGCTGTAACGTTCTTTGTGCTTACTCATCTCGCTACGGTGCGGCCGGAGCAATCGCTGGCCAGCTTCTGCACAATGCTTGCAGGCTTCCTTGTATACGCAATCTCGGTAAGACACGGGCGCAAAGCGCCATAGGAGACTTCCTGGCCAATGACCTTAGTAAATTCTCTCGCGAAACACCTCGCACTCGCATTTGCGATTCTGCTTCTGGCCGCGAATGGAGTTTGCGCGTCCGATGGCAAAACGGCGGACGATATCGCGCACTTCATCGCAGGTATGCCTCCCGCGGCCGATTCACCGCTCGCAGCTTTCACCAGTAACGCCAAATGGAAGAGGCACGAGGCTTTCTTCAATACACACTGGAAAAAGTTCGAGGACAAGAACCTTTCCAAGGTCAGGGCTTGGTCCAGCGAAAACGTCAAGCAATCGCAGGCCGTTCTGTACTATATGTTCAGCGGCCCCGACATTCTATATGCTGACGCTTTCTTCCCCAACGCCAAGACAATCATCATGAGCGGCCTTGAGCTGTCCGGCCCGATACCGCAGGCCAGCGACATCACCTCGCGGGCGCTCAACCGCCAGCTGGGAGGTATCCGCGCCTCGCTCGGCAACCTGCTTAAGCATGGCTATTTCATCACCAGTCAGATGGGCTCCCAGCTTTCCCGGAGCAAGCTCTACGGCACCCTGCCCGTGATCTATCTGTTCCTGGCCCGGTCCGGCAAGACGATCCGTGAAGTGAGCCTGGTCGCGCTGGACACGGAGGGCAAGGTTCACCCCAGGGACGAAAAAGGCCTGAAAACTTACGCAAAGGGCGCAAAAATCGTCTACGCGGGAAGCGATGGTCAGGAACGCACCCTTTATTACTTCAAAACCGACCTTTCAAACAAAGGCGTGGCTGCGAGCGGGTATCTGAAATTCTGCCAGGAATTCGGTGCGGGCGATAGCCTTGTGAAGAGCGCATCCTATCTTCTGCACAACCCCGGATTTTCGGAAGTCCGCGCCTTCCTGCTCAAGAACAGCGTTACGATCCTGCAGGATGACACCGGCATCCCAGTCAAGTACCTGAGCCAAGCGGACTGGGAACTTAAGCCCTATGGAACCTACTTGCGCCCGATCCGCCAATTCAGGCACGCCAATCAGCCCAAACTCTGGGAGCTTTACCGGAAGGAACGTCCTGCGCCGCTTGACTTCTCGGTTGGATATCATTGGGGCAAGCCGTCGAATTTGTTGATCGCCCTGCGAAGCAACCCGGCGGCTACGAAAGTTAAATAGAGCGCGATGTGCCGTGCAGCTGCACAATTGCGGTCCTATGCCGCCATCGGGTAGCTGCCGGCGTGATAGGCTGACACGGCAGTTGGGGAAAATGGCGTGCACGGGCGGCGCTAGGCGCGCTTGGTCTCAGCCTTGCGGAGCGGCTTTATGTGCACCGCCGTCGTGGGGGGATAGGCTCTCCGGACGCGGGCCGCAAGCTCCGCAAAACTGCCTTCGCGTATCGATTGGCGGATCGCGGCCATCAATTCTTGATAAAAATTCGTATTGGCCCAGCTCAGGATCATGGGCGCAAGATATTCGCCTGCACGCAGGAGATGGTGAATATAGGCTCTCGAATAGTCGCGCGCAGCGGGGCAATCGCTGGCTTCGTCCAGCGGCCGCATGTCTTCCATATGGGCGGCATTGCGCATATTCAGCTTGCCGTTCCAAGTGAAAGCCTGCCCATGCCGGCCCGAGCGCGTTGGCATTACGCAATCGAACATATCGACGCCGCGTTCGACCGCCCCAATAATGTCGGCCGGCGTTCCCACTCCCATCAAATAGCGGGGCTTTCCTTCAGGAAGGAGCGGGGTGGTACGGGAAAGCGTCTCGAACATCGCCTCCTGGCCCTCGCCAACCGCAAGGCCGCCGATGGAATATCCATTGAAATCCATGGACACGAGCGCCTGCGCCGATTGCGTGCGAAGCTCCGGATAGACGCCGCCTTGCACGATGCCGAACAACGCGCGGCCGGGCGGCGCCTGCTCCCGGAACGCGGCCAGCGAGCGCTCGCCCCAACGCAGCGAAAGCTCCATGGACCGGGCCGCTTCTTCAAAGGTTGCGGGGAACGGCGTGCACTCGTCGAACTGCATCTGAATGTCCGCGCCCAGCAAATTCTGCACCTCGATCGAGCGCTCCGGACTTAAGTCGTGAAGCGCTCCATCGACATGCGAGCGGAAGCTCACACCCTGCTCCGTCACGGTACGGAGCTGGCTGAGCGACATGACCTGAAAGCCGCCAGAATCCGTAAGAATCGGCCCGTCCCAACGCATGAAGCGATGCAGGCCGCCAAGCCGGGCAATGCGCTCCGCCCCAGGCCGCAGCATCAAATGATAGGTATTGCCGAGGATAACGTCGGCCCCGGCCCGCCTTACATCATCGAGGAAAACCGCTTTTACACTCGCAGCGGTGCCGACAGGCATGAAGGCAGGCGTCCGGATTACCCCCCTCGGGGTAGCGATCTCACCCAGCCGCGCGCCGCCATCGGCTGCCAGTAGCTTGAACGAAAATGAGGGGGTCACGCTATTTCACTTTCCGCGCGGTGGAGCAGGCAGGCATCGCCATATGAATAAAAGCGGAAACCGGCCGCTAAGGCATGAGAATAGGCGCTTTTCATAAGCGCCGTCCCAGAGAAAGCACACACAAGCATGAAGAGCGTGGACTTTGGCAGGTGGAAATTTGTCAGCAGAAGATCGGTGACGCGGAAGCGATAGCCAGGCCTTATGAAAATCCGGGTTTCGCCGCGATAGGGAACAATGAAGCCATCTTCTCGCGCCGCGGTCTCCAGCAGCCTCAACGAGGTTGTGCCTACCGCCACCACACGCCCGCCACGCTCGCGGCATTCATTGACAAGGCCCGCCGCTGCTGGGTTGATCTCGCAATACTCCGCGTGCATGCCGTGATCGGCTACATTTTCGGTCTTCACCGGTAGAAACGTTCCCGCACCGACGTGCAGGGTTACGAATGCCGAACGTATCCCCTCCACCGCCAGACGCTCAAGAAGCTCCGGCGTGAAATGAAGTCCAGCCGTCGGTGCCGCCACGGCGCCTTCTCTGCTCGCATATACGGTCTGATAGTCTGTGAAGTCGCGGCCGTCGGCCTCGCGGGTGATATAGGGCGGAAGCGGCATCGCCCCGAACTTCGCCATCAGGGCTTCGACATTGTGCTCCGCGCTTGCCGCCGCAACCGTCACGGCCCCGTCCGCCGCTTTTCCCGTTATCTTCAGCGCCGCCTGCTCCTCCTGGCCGCCAAGAATCACGGAATCCCCAATGCGCAACCGCCGGGCAGGGCGCGCGAATGCTTGCCACGCCCCGTCCGCCTGTCTTTCGAGAAGTGTCAGGGAAACTTCAACCGCAGGGGCGTCATCGCTCCTGGGCGGACGGACCCCTCTAAGCACGGCCGGGAGCACCTTGGTATTGTTGAATACCATGATATCTCCCGGCCTCAGATTGGCGGGCAAGTCCCGTACCTGCGCTTCAGTGAAGGGGCTAATGCCACGCGGAGTGACGGCAAGCAGCCGCGCAGTATCCCTGGGCGAGGCGGGCCTAAGCGCGATTGCCGTCTTCGGCAACTCGAAATTGAAGTCCTTGAGGAGCACTGCTAATTCCGGTGCGGGATTGCAATCGCGCTGCTTATGCCAGGTTTCCCGCTAGCCGGCTGCTCCGACTCGCACGGATACAATCTTGTCCGGATCCTTCACCGGCTCGCCGCGCTTGATTTTGTCGACGTTCTCCATTCCTTCCGTGACTTGGCCCCAAACAGTGTATTTCCCATCCAGGAAGCGGGCGTCGGCAAAGCAGATAAAAAATTGGCTGTCGGCGCTGTCGGGGTGATTTGCCCGGGCCATCGACACGGTCCCGCGCTCATGCGGCGCCTTGCTGAATTCCGCCTTCAGGTTCTTTCCGGAGCCGCCACGCCCCGTCCCTGTCGGGTCGCCGGTCTGCGCCATGAAGCCGTCGATTACGCGATGGAAGACCACGCCGTCGTAAAAGCCTTGCTGAGCCAGCTCCTTGATCCGCGCCACGTGGTTTGGCGCGAGATCGGGCCGCAGCTCGATCACGACGCGGCCTTGAGTCGTTTCCAGGACCAATGTGTTTTCGTTATTCGCAGATGCCATGTTATGTTCTTTCCTCGCCCCGCTAGCCCGGAAACTCCCAAGACTATACAGCGCATGATATTTCAATTCTGACTAGGAATGTGGTGATTAACGGGCGTCCGATGCAAGTTGCATTTTTATAATCTTGTCCGGATTAACCACCTTCCCATTCGCCCCCTGCCCTTTCTTTATGCCGTCGACGAATGGCATACCTTCGACAACTTGTCCCCAAACTGTGTATTGGCCATCTAGATGGGGGGCAGCCTCGAAACAGATAAAGAACTGACTATTAGCCGAATTTGGATTGCCGCCACGGGCTGCGCCTACTGTTCCCCGCTTGAACGAAGCTTTCGAAAATTCCGCGGGCAAATCTGGATACTTTGAGCTTCCCGTCCCGTCTCCTTTCGGATCGCCGGTCTGGGCCATGAATCCGCTGATCACCCGATGAAACGTCAAACCGTTGTAAAAGCCTTCCTTGACGAGCTTTTTGACACGCGCCACGTGTTTCGGCGCAAGATCGGGACGCAATTCGATGATAACGCGGCCGTCTTTCAGATCGAGATAGAGAGTGTTTTCGGGGCTGGCGGCTTTGGCGCCAAAGCTTGCGAGGGCAAGCATGGACGCTATCAGAGCCGCTAGGAAGCGGAAATGCGGCATTGAAAACCCTTGCGGAGGTTGATTACACACTTCGTGCGCCTAATGCCCCATCGCGGCGGGAATGCGGCCACGGCTACGAAACCTCGAATTTCTGCCTGATACGGCAAAGGACTTCTGGGGAAACAAAGGAAGACACATCGCCGCCAAGGCTCGCTATCTGCCGGACAAGTGTTCCCGTGATATGTGCGGTTCCAGGCGATGCGGCGACGAAGACCGTTTCGATATCCGGCGCCATCTGGGCATTCATGCCGGACATCTGCATCTCGTAGTTGAAATCGCCGCCGTCACGCAGGCCGCGCAAGATGCATTGCGCACCATATTCACGTGCGGCGTTCACGGTCAGGCCCTGGAAAAGCAAAATCTCCGCGCGATTCCCAGCTCCGATGCTGCCGATCTCCTCTGTCAGCATCGCAACCCGCTCGCTATCCGTGAACATCGGAGCCTTCGTGGGATGAACGCCGACTCCAACCACAATGCGGTCAAATATTTTAAGCGCGCGGCACATGACGTCCCGGTGCCCCAAAGTTGGGGGATCGAAGCTTCCAGGATAAAACCCGCAGCGCATGAGGCCCTCTATGTCTTTGAAATCGCGCTAAGCTTACTCGATCGGCTCCTCGCCGTCTTCGGCGCCATTGGCACCATTTGCACCGCCGTTTCCATCGTCGGTCACCGGTTCAGCCGAAACCACGCGCTCATCGGCCTCGGTCCTGAAAATGGTTACCCCCTGCGCGGAGCGCCCAATGATGGATATGCCTTCTATCGGGCAACGGATGAGCTTGCCGGCATTAGTGACGAGCATGATCTGGTCGCTGTCTTCCACGGGGAAAGACGCGATCAGGCGGCCATTGCGCTCGTTCACAGCCATGGCGATTATACCTTTCCCGCCCCGGCCGGATGTGCGGTACTCGTAAGACGACGTGCGCTTGCCGAAACCCCGCTCGGACACGGTGAGGACAAACTGCTCGGCGGCGCCCATCTCCGCATAGCGGGATGGAGTCAAATCCGCTATGTCGGCACCCTCAATCGCCTCGCCGTCGTCAATCGCAGCAATCTCCAGATCGGCGTTCGCACCCGCGGCATCGCCAGCTTTCTCACCCGCCGCCGCGCGGCGCATCGCATTCGCCTGTTTCAGATAAGCAGCCCGTTCAGCCGGAGTCGCGTCCATACCCCTGAGGATCGCCAGCGAAATAACCCGGTCGTCTCCCTCAAGCTTTATGCCGCGCACGCCGGTCGACTCGCGCCCCTTGAAAATCCGGACATCGGTGACAGGAAAGCGGATCGCCTGCCCTTCGGCAGTCGTCAGCAACACATTGTCGGTGTCGCGGCAAAGCTGAGCGCCGGCTATGGCGTCGCCCTCGTCAAGCTTCATAGCGATCTTGCCGTTCTGCCTGACCTCGGCGAAATCGGCCAGCTCGTTCCGCCGGACATTGCCGGAGCGCGTTGCAAATAAAATGAAGATGCCCGTCTCGCCCCGCTCATCTTCTGGCAGCGGTAGAATCGATGTGATCGTTTCGTCCTGCCGCAAGGGCAGGAGGTTGATGAGCGCCTTGCCGCGCGCCTGTGGCGCGGCCACCGGAAGACGCCAGACCTTCATCTTGTACGCCATGCCGCGCGAGGAAAGAAACAGCACCGGCACATGCGTGTTGGCGACAAACAGCCTCGTTACGAAATCCTCGTCGCGCGTGGTCATGCCCGAGCGGCCCCTGCCGCCGCGCCGCTGGGCGCGATAGGTCGAAAGAGGCACGCGCTTGATGTAGCCGCGGTGGCTTACGGTGACAACCATATCCTCTTTCTGGATAAGGTCTTCGTCCTCCACCTCGCCTTCAATATCCAGGATTTCCGTACGGCGCGGCGTGGCGAATTCTTCCTTGATCGCAAGCAGCTCGCCGCGGACGATCTCAACAACCCGGAGGCGCGAGCCGAGAATCTCAAGATAATCGCGAATCTTTTCCGCCAAGCCCTTCAGTTCGTCGCCTATTTCGTCCCGGCCAAGGGCCGTTAGCCTTTGCAGGCGCAGGTCGAGAATGGCTTTGGCTTGATCGCTGGACAGCCGGTACACGTTCCCTTCGAGAATTACCGAACGGGGGTCGCTGATGAGCGCAAGAAGCGGCGCCACGTCTCCTGCGGGCCAATCGCGGCTCATCAATTGATCGCGCGCGGCCGAAGGATCGGGCGCCGTGCGGATGAGCTTGATGATCTCGTCGATGTTTGCGACGGCGGTTGCCAGCCCCACGAGGACATGCGCCCTGTCCCGTGCCTTCGCAAGAAGATACTTGGTCCGGCGGGTAACGACCGTTTCGCGGAACTGCGTGAATGCCTGAATGAAATCGCGCAGATTATGCTGTTCCGGCCTGCCGCCGTTCAAGGCGACCATGTTCGCGGCGAACATGGATTGCAGCGACGTGAAACGGTAAAGCTGGTTCAGGACGACATCCGGCATGGCCTCGCGCTTGAGCTCGATAACGACGCGATAGCCGTCGCGATCAGATTCGTCGCGCACTTCAGAAATGCCCTCGATCCGCTTTTCACGGACGAGATCGGCGATGCGCTCTTGCAGCACCGCCTTGTTAACCTGATAGGGGATTTCGGTGACGATCAGCGCATCGCGGTCCTTGCGGATCGTCTCCACATGGACCTTGGACCTGACCGCGATGGAGCCCCGGCCCTTGAGATAGGCGCTCCGGATTCCGGCGCGTCCCATGATGACGCCGCCTGTCGGGAAATCGGGGCCGGGCACATGCTCCATAAGCTGCTCGGCAGTGATCGCTGGGTTTTCCAGGTATGCCAGGCAAGCGTCGATAACTTCACCGGGATTATGAGGGGGGATGTTCGTGGCCATACCGACGGCGATGCCGCCAGCGCCATTGACGAGCAAATTGGGAAAACGGGCCGGAAGGACCGTGGGCTCGCGCTCTGAATTATCGTAGTTGTCCTGGAAATCGACGGTGTCGTTCTCCAGGTCGTTCAGTAGCGTGTCTGTGATTTTCTGAAGCCGGACCTCGGTATAGCGCATCGCTGCGGGCGGATCGCCATCCACCGAGCCGAAGTTCCCTTGGCCGTCGATCAGCGGCTCTCGCATGGAAAAAGTCTGCACCATGCGTACGAGCGCGTCGTAAACGGACTGGTCGCCATGCGGATGGTATTTACCGATCACGTCGCCAACGACGCGGGCCGATTTACGGTAGGGCTTGTTCCAGTGGTATCCTGTCTCGTGCATCGAGTACAGAATACGGCGGTGCACGGGCTTAAGCCCGTCCCGGACATCGGGAAGCGCGCGCGACACGATCACGCTCATCGCATAATCGAGATAGGAGCGCTTCATTTCGTCGGTAATCAGGACGGGCCGGACATCGCCTGCCCCCCGATCGCCCTGATCGTTATCGGAAGTCCCTGCCAAAATGCGGTCCTTGACTTCTATTATGCAGCTTCAGCGCCTTAACCGGCGCTAAATGCCCCTGCGTTAATATATAGGAAAGCTGGTGTGGAATTGGAGCCCCCGCCTTCAGGCGGACGCGTGCATCAGAAGGGTATCTCGTCGTCGAGTTCCTTTTCGAAGGACTTGGGCCCTTCCCCTCCCTGAGGCTTCGCGGCCCGGAAATTGCTATTCTCCCGGCCAGAGCCTCCAGAGCCCGCATCGAAGCTGCTGCTTCCGCCATCCTGGAACCCAGAACTGCTGTTCCGCCCGTCGAGCATCGTCAACTGGCCGGCATAATTCTGGAGCACAACCTCTGTCGTGTACCGGTCGTTACCGGAGTTGTCCTGCCACTTACGTGTCTGAAGCTGCCCTTCGATGTAAACTTTCGAGCCTTTTCTCAGATACTGCTGAGCGATCTTGGTAAGCGGCTCGCTGAAAATCACAACGCTATGCCACTCGGTTTTCTCGCGCCGTTCGCCCGACTGCCTGTCGCGCCAGCTTTCGGTTGTCGCCAGCCTCATATTGCAGATCGGCCTGCCATCTTGCGTGTGACGGATCTCCGGATCCGCCCCAAGATTACCGATTAGAATTACTTTATTGACTGAGCCCGCCATGAGAGCCCCTTTCATAGGACGGTGATTCGCGACGTTAGCTTACACCAGCTCCAGCCTCCAGCGACCGGACCAGCGGCTTTTTCCACACAGGAAGCCTGCACTATACTGTTCACTATATGTTCTAGAGGCGCGACAGCCGCCTGTCAAGCCCGATACGGCCCGGCTCACCCATTGCAAGCCGCCTATGCCGTAAAAGAAACTGGGGACGCCTCATGCTGCCGGCAAGTGCGCGCAAGCTTTGCCAGCGCAGCCACGAGCAGCCATCTTGGGAAATGCGCCAGTCCAGATCGCGGAACTTGACGCACAGGAAGCGCGCAAGCGCGCAGTGAGGATGGGCCGCAACGCGGCAGCCGGAGAGCCCATCCAGATTATGGCGAGCAAGAAAGTTGCGGGTCTATTTCCTCGCGTGTTGTTGCAGGCCCACCCTGATCATCAGGTTATCGAGTTTCAACTCGATTTTATCCAGGCGGGCAAGGACAGCGGACCGTTCCTGCTGAAACGTTTCCAGCCACCCGCCCGCTCGGAACGCCGCGCCCAATCCGGCCGCGAATAATGCCGCCGCAAGCAGCACCGGAATGTAACCGCGCGAAAGATCGAAGCGCGATTGATTTGGCGCCGATTGGCCGCCGGGGCAGAAAGCAACGTCGCCCCCGTTTGGAACTGGGTCCACGCTATCTCCTCCTTTTGCAGGGTGCAGGAACGATCTTTTCAACCGTCCGCGGATGCACCATGGCCTTTCCCACCTCTATGTAGTGGAAGCGCAAATAAAGGAACCCCAGGCCCAAAGCGGCGATTGCCAGAAAGACGCGGCCTTCGGCGCTCTTGGACAGGGCGAGGATGATCTCGAAAATGGCTGCGATCGTTGCGCCGATGGCCTTCGCGACACCCGCCAGAACCGGGGCGGCTGGGCCAAGGAAGGCAAGCGATAGGATAGTGTTCAGGCCAAATCCCGCGAGGCGGCGCGGCAGCCATGCGCCCAAAACGGTGAATACAGCGTTCATCATGCCTCCACCTGCTTTTGTGCTGGACCTTGATAGTCGAAGTTGCGGTATGCTTCGAGGTGCTCCTTGCGGATGAGCCGCACAAAGGCGATGAGCCCCAGGCAAATTACAGCGGCGGCGAGCCACTGATTGCCAGCAAGCCACTCAACAACACCTTGCACCGGTTCCACGATCATGCGCAGCCCGCTGACGCTTTCCATGACGCTTTCCCCCTGGAGCGCTTGCCCCACGGCGCTCGCGCCGAAAAGCCACGCCAAAATGCGCTGCAGAAGATTCATGCGCTTCGTTGGCCTGTCGCCCGCCCGCTCAAGGTCTTTTGCGGTCGCTCCGGCTCTATTGGGCAGCATGGGTTTTGCGGCCGCCAGCGTCTCGTTATAGGCGGGCAGCCAAACGCCCGGCTCGCCGGTTAAATCGTTGTCGTGCTGGAACAAAACGACGGCCCGGAAAACCTGCTCGCCGAAAATCCCGTCGACAGCCCCGCACGGGTAGCCAAGACGGCGCAGGTTCTCCTGCAACCGCCTGACGGCACTGCCTTTCATGCCAGCGTGCAGCGAACAGTCATGCGGCATGACAGTTACGCTCGTGCCGGACATGAGGTGCGCTTCGTTCCGGATGCTCGCAACCCGGCGCGTCCAGCCGGTGCCGAAAACACGCCAAAGGCGGCCAAGCCTCCGCAGGAAGCCAAGCCGCAGATCGCAAAAGGCGTCGATTTCGCTGGCTTGTGCGCACCATGCCCTGGCCCGCCGCACCCCGGAATTAACCGCCGCATCGAAAACGCATAAATCCATGCCGGGGGCCAAACCGCCGCAATCCATCGCGTCCCAATACTCGCTGCGGTAAATCTCCCGGAGCTCGTCCTCCTCGATTTGACGCACTGGACGCGCCCGCTTCCCATGTTTTCCGCGCCAGGCGTCGTATTCGCGCTGGATGACGCCGCGCATGGTCGGCCCGCCCGGATCGTCGGGATGATTGGAATAACCGCCCTCCCACTTCAGGGTGACAGCAAGGCAGCGCTCGAAATTGCCGGATGCCATTAAGATCCTCCAAGTTGGCCGAAAGAGCCTCGCGGGAACTAGCCCCAGCTCTCTCGCGGACTGTGAAGCGGCCTGGCGGGCGGCGGCTGGGGCGCTCGCGGCCGCAGTTTGAGAGATTTGCCCCGCCGCATTTCGCTGAGCGACTAGCCCCAGACGCCGCTGCGCCGGGGGGCGCCGCGCGCCTTGCACCCGCTCTGAGCCGCTTAAACGCGGCCCATAGAGTGTTCTCCGGCGCCGGCTCCAGCCGATGGCATCAGCTCAAGCCAGCCGAAGCCGCATTGGGGCCGAATGCGGTCAGCTCGAAATACGAGCCGCGCATGTTCGTATTCGTTCCACCAGGCGCCGCGGTGAACTGAATTTTTGGCGTCACCGTTCCCGCGGAAGACATGACGAACTCACCCTCTATTGTGGTATAGACGTACTGATGAGTGCTATCGGCGCCGAAACTGTCCCCCGTTGCCACGTTGTGAAATTGGAAATCGGCGGTTCCGCCGCCAAGCTGCGCGTCTGACTCTTGAGTGTGCGTTGTGTAGGCGATCCAGGAAAACGCACCGGTCGTCGAAAACAGGAACTGCTTATTCCGGGAATTGGTAGTCCCCAGATTAAGCAGCAGCTTCGCGCGGAAGCGGTAGTATATACCTGCTTGCACGGGAAACGTTTGCTTCCCGGACGGGAGGAAACTCTGCGCATTCGCATCGTTGTTCAGCGATACGCCACCAGATGCGTTTACCTTGCTGTATTGGTAGGCGTGAATTACCCCCCGGACGCCATAAGTCGGGGAAAAATATGGGGCTTTGCCGTCGTATTCGTGCGTGCCCGCGATTGGCGTCGCCAGCAGCGAATTCGGCCACAGCCGGATTTGGCCGTTCACCTCCCATGGCACGGCGGGGATGGTGCCCAGGAGATTGACGCCGCAATTTCCATTGTCGGCGAGCGTAATCATGTCCGTGAGCGTGCCGTTGTTGTTCATCGACAGCGAAAACGAATTGCCGGTGTTGTTACCGGAAAACGTGAGCCGGCTATAAGCCTTGGCTGAGCCATCGGTGCGGACTTGCACAACGCCGGCCGTACTTCCATCAAACGGGTCCCCTGTGCCGGACGGCGCGGCGGAAAATAACGCCGAACTCATCGACGTTGGGCAAGCAACAGTAGCAGCCGACTTGTCTATGACGAGGGCATTATTCCACGAACTGCCATCCGCGCTCACCTTCATGGTGAAATCGTCGCTGCCGCAAAGCCCGAATTCCGCCCGGCCGGAGAAATTGTCCTGGAAGAGGAAGGAGGCCGTATCCCCGGATGCGTGTTTCGAAAATGTTGCCTTGAAATCGCCTGTCCCGCTCGAAAACAGCGCGGACGAACCCGAAACCGAAAGCACGTTGCTGGTGTCGGTTGTGCCGATGCCAAGCCTGGATACGTTGTCGATGTTTTCGCCAGCCAGATCGTCAGGAATGACGGGGATGGAAGGCTGATCCGAAAGATCGGCGTAAGAGCCGGACGCAGCCACATCCGCAAGACCGGAAACGCTGGCCGCCGGAAGGTTTCCCGTCACCATGGAGCCAAGATCCACCGCGCCCCAGGCCGGTGCCGTTCCGCCAGTGAGCACTTGAGAGGACGTTCCGGCCGCAAGCCGCGTGCCGGCGCCGTCTGTGCCGCCATAGACGATATCGCCCGCAGCGGTCATGGGCGAAAGCGCATCGAACGCCCCAGCGGCCGCGGTCTGCCCCGTTCCGCCATTGGCTACCGAAAGAGGCGTACCGGACCAGTTTGAGTCGTCGACGCTGGAGAGCGATGCCAGTGAGCCCAGCCCCGAAACGTCGCCGGAGGAAATCGCAAGCGCGCTCTTAAGACCGGAAGCGGAGATTTCTCCGTAAAGCCCAGCAACGCTCACGATCTCGTTGGCAATACCGTCGATTTTATCCCAGGTGGCGCCGTTGAAGATGATCGTGTCGCCAACGTTCCATTGACTGATCCCGTCGATAGCCAGCGTTCCCGCGACGGAAACTTTGTAGTAGTGACCTTTGGTTCCCACGCCGCTTTCAAGCGTTGGCGTGTTCGTGCTCACATCCCACGTGCCCTGATACACAACGGCCCCCACCAAGGAAGCCGGGATTTGTGCAGCCGTCAGCTTGCCGCCGCCATCGAGCGTCGCAACGCCATTGCTGGCACCCGCGGTTGAAACCGCAAGATAGGTTCCCGACAGGTCGGGAAGGCGGGCCTCCGGAAGCGTGCCGGAGGCTATATTCGACGCATCGGTGGTATCCACCGTGGCGGACGGCGCCAGCCCTGTTACTTGGGCAGCCGTCATTGTCTCCCACGCACCATCGCCGCGCAAAAATGTTCCCTCCTGGCCGGATGATGGCGCGGGAATCAGGCCCGAGGCGCCATCTGCCGAGGAAGTCGCGCCCGTCATCACCGTGGCCGTACCAGGAGGCACATTCCAAGTGCCGTCCGCCTTCAAATACTTTCCGTCACCGGCTGCCCCCGCGGACGGCGCGGGAACGAGGCCCGCCGCCCCGCCAGAACCGCTATCGCCCGTGAAGCCGCCTGTATTGGGAAAGCTCACGGCGCCGTCCGTTGCCGCAACAATAGCATCGTTGAAGGCGCTTCCGTCCGGGGAAGTGGAAATCGTGAAGTCATCGTTCCCGAGAAGGCCGAACTGCGCGCGCGTGCTATAGTTATCCTGGAAATTCACCGCAGCGATGTCCGCCGAAGCTCCCTTCGAGATCGACGCGCGCATATCGCCAGCGTTCGAGAACAGAACGCTTGGCGCATTCACCGAAAGGGGGTTCGAGGTATCGGTTGTATTGATCCCCAGCCGGGCCACATTGTCGATGTCTTGGCCGGACAGCGAGCCTGGGATGGAAGGAATTGAGGGCTTATCCGTGAGATCCGTATACGAGCCGGAACTCGCCACGGCGGCCAGGCTGTCGATCTGAGCAGCCCGTGAAGCATCGAGCACACCCGCCGTTGTCGAATTGGCCTCCGGGATCGTTATCCCCGTTCCGGTTGACGAGCCAATGCTCACGCTGGTTGAGGTCTGCGTGAGGCTCAGGTCCGTCGTTCCGGAACCGGAAGCGCTTGGAGGAGTGGCCCAATCGCCGGAAGCGCTGAGAAACTTGTTCGCCACCGCGTCACCCGCACCGGGAGCGGGAACCAACCCGGACGTGCCTCCCGAGCCGCTGTCTCCCGTGAATTCGGACGGCGTGCTGGAAAGGTCCGCGTAGCTGCCCGAAGTGGCGACGGCGGCAAGCGGCGGCTTATTCAAGATTTGGCCCGGTCCGCTCGTGGCATTCCAATCGGCCTGGGTAGCGGAAGGAATGTTATCGTCCGGCCAAGGCGAAATCGTCACGCTCGCGCTGGTCAGCACCTCCTTGTAGCTAGACGTGGAACCAAGATACACATCGGTTTCAAGCCGGCCGGAGCCGTCAAGAACGATGGGGATCGTATTCGCGACTGCCCCGGCGCTGTCAGCATAGGTATCCTGCAGCGTCGTGGTTCCGGCAACGTAGTAGGTCAACGTTCCGAGGGCGAGAGGCGCACCGTTGGCATCGAAGAATTGATACCCTTTCGGATAGCGCAAGCGCGTGATCATGCGTCAACTCCTGACTCTGGCTTTTGAGAAGTAGCGCCCGCTTTGTCCACCACGCTCCGGGGCGCGGCGCTGAAGCGCAACGGATGGCGCCGCCGGCGGAACCGCCGCCGCGGGTTCAGCCCGGAGGCCGCTAATTGGAGAACTCAGGAAAATCCCTGCTGGACACGCCGGGGTATTTACAGCTTGAGAAAAGTGTTTGCCTGACCAACTTATTCAGGCAGGCAAATCCGGGGCAACGCGGGAAAGAGACCTGCGGCCGCACATCCAAGAAGCGGGAACTGAAGCCACAGCACAAAAAAATCTGCGCGAAGCTAACGTTAAGGCTTGGCAAACTCCCGGCTTGCGCGAATGGATGGGTCATATGGCCCGTTTGGAAAAACGGCCAAGCAAACCGTTGAATTCATGCCGCCCGCAACATACTTCAAGCCCTTGGCGCACCCGGCGCCAGCGTCCTGAAAATAACGCCCATGATGCCCCTGCCCTACCTGCACGATCCCCGTGCATACGCATTCTTTTTCGATTTCGACGGCACGCTGGCCGAGGTTGCGGAAACGCCGGACGCAACACTCCTCGATGACCGTGCCCGCCGCGCCTTGAACCTTCTCTTTCAAGCCACATCCGGCGCGGTCGCCATTATAACCGGCAGGGAAATAGACTCCGTCGATACCTTTCTCTCTCCCTTGCATTTGCCGGTGGCGGGTGTGCATGGTTTCGAGCGCCGGAACGGGTCGGGCACGATCCGGGCGCCCGCCGCTGAAGACTGCGCCGTCCGCTCCATCGAGAGCATCCTTAGCACTTACGCCAGTCATAACCCCGGCCTTCTCCTGGAAAAAAAGCGCGGCGCCCTGGCGCTGCACTACCGGCAGAGGCCCGAGCTGGAAGCAAGCTGCCTTTCGCTCGTGGAGGACGCGGCGGCGGATCTGCCCACGACTGTCCTGACCCGTGGCAAGATGGTCATCGAGACGAGGTTTCATACGGCGACCAAGGGCACTGCCATAAACAGCTTTCTTCAGGAGGCTCCATTCCACGGACGCCAACCCTTCTTCGCGGGAGACGACGTGACCGACGAAGACGCCTTTGCAGCGGTGAACGCACTGGACGGCATCTCCGTCAAGGTTGGCCCCGGCGGCACCGCCGCGCGCATTCGTGCCTCCTCCGTCAGCGAGTTTCTTGACTGGCTGCTGCCCACCGCGGAAAGACTGAAGCGAAACAGCGAATATGATTAGTTCCCTTCATGGACTTACCGGCAATAGCCGTATTGGAGCACCTGGAAGAATTGCGGGGGCCTTTGTGGAATGCCGTGAATTCAGTTGCCAAGGACTATATGGCGGCCCAAAATGGGGCCGCTTGGGGGTGTTCTGCCTTCCTAAGTTCGCCGGAGCCGCTGGAAAGCTTGAAGAAGTCCGCATCGTGACCACCTACAACCCCGGCGGCATGGCAAATGCAATGCAGACCGCGCTAAACATGTCTCTCCGCGAACGCAAGCCGCAGCATAGCGCTTTTCTCAGCCGCATTGAGAAACACAGCGTGCGCTGGTGGCATAGGAGCTTTCTCAAAGTTCTGGATTCGCAACGCCTGGAGGCAACGGCATGACAGGCTGGCGGCTAATCTCCGATGCGGGCGGAACGAACGTGCGCTTCGCGCGTGCGGCCGGCCGCGATATCCACGCGATCAAGGCCTATCACGTTTCCCGCTTCCCCTCCTTCGCCACGGCGATGCGCGCCTATCTCGGCGAAACCGGAGGAGCCGAAGGCTGTACCGGCGCGGCAATCGCGGCGGCGGGCCCGGTTGCCCGTGGCAGGGTGAGCTTTACAAATTCGGATTGGGAAATCTCGGAAGCCGCGGTTTCCGGGGAATTGGGAGTGCCATGCAGGCTGATCAACGACGTTGAGGCCGTGGCTTTCAGCGTCGCGGGAATCTCGGATGCGGACTTCACCGCAGTTGGCGCCCTGACCCCCGATCTGGCGGCGATACAACGCATTCTGGTGGCGAACATCGGGACGGGTTTCGGCGCGGCCACGCTTATAAGAGCGAGCGGCACCTGGGTTTCCTGTCCGAGCGAAGCCGGCCATATGTCCCTTGCTTTTCAAGATTGGCCAGATACCGCCATGCAGCGGCGCTTCCCATCGGTGGAGCATGTTCTTTCCGGCCATGGCATCTGCGATCTGTATGCCGCGCTCTCGCAGTCTCCTCCTCCTGCCTCCGCTGCCGACCTCTTCGCGCGCACTCAATCTGATCCCCACTCCTCAGCAGCTCTTGAGCTTTTCACGAAAGTGGTGGGAAGCGTCCTCGGCAATCTCGTGCTCGCCACGGCTGCGTGGGACGGCGTTTTCCTATGCGGAAGCGTGGCGCGAAGCCTTGCCATGACGGCAGATCCTGCGTTGTTCCGCCAGGCGTTCGAGGGCACGGGCCGGATGAGTGCCAAGTTGCGCTGCGTTCCGGTTGCGCTCTTGAACAGCGAAAATCCCGCGCTGGCCGGGCTTGCGGTCTTACCGCTCCCGGCCTCGCGTTAGCCCGGCTTGCATCGCTGGCCGCTCACACGCCTTCACTTTCCCTGCCAGCCGGGGCTCCTCTTTTCCAGGAAAGCGCTCATGCCCTCCTGGAAATCTTCGCTCATGTAGCACATCAAGATGAGGTCTTGATCCTCAACTTCGTTCGCCTGCAGCCGCCGCAGCGCCTCCTTGGTCCCGCGAAGCGTCAGCGGCGCGAAGCCAGCAATTGCCTGTGCCAGCGCCCCCGCCCTTGCGTCGAGTTCAGCCCGGTCCTTCACCACTTCGGTTAGGAAGCCAATCCGCTGCGCCTCTCCAGCGTCCATAAGCCGGGCGGTGAAGATCAACTCCTTCACCCGCTGGGCACCGATGAGCGCGGCCAGACGCGCGAGGTTGCGCGCGGACAGGCAGTTGCCGAGCGTGCGCGCAATCGGAAAGCCGAATTTCGTGCTGGCGGTTCCGATGCGCAGATCGCAGCAGGCCGCGATCACACCACCGCCACCAGTGCACGCGCCCGCCATGGCCGCAATCGTGGGAACGCGGCATCGCTCCAGCCCGCCGAGAACCCGCTCCATGAACGCCTCGTAGCCGATCGCGTCCTTGGGCCGCTTGAAATCCCGGAACAGCGAAATGTCGGTGCCTGACGAGAACGCCTTGTCGCCCGCGCCCGTTATGATAAGCGCTTTCACCGTGCCGTCCCTGTCCACGGCTTCGCAGGCCTGCGCGAGCTTCTCGTACATCTCGAAGGTGAAGGCGTTCCGGGCGTCCGGCCGGTTGATGGTGATGCGCGCGATGCCGCCGCTGACTTCGAATAGGAGGTCCTGGGTGGTTATGGCCGTCATGGTGTTCCTTGCTTGCGGGCGGCGGGGGCTCACCCGCCGCCGCGGCTTCGCAACACCCTGGCGGATTGCATCGCCGGTGTCACCACCCAGACGCGTGCTTCGCGGCGAATCCGGCGCGCGCGCCACTATTCGCCCTGCTCCTGTGGAATGGCCACACCGGCAGCCAGCATGGCCGCCAGGCGCCCCTCTTCGAAGTCCTCGAATCCATGAGGATCGACGCCGTTCTGCTTGAGCATGGCGACGGTGGACTCCCACTTCGCGGGCGTGTCCGACAGCATCGCCGCGTGGCCAATCGCATTCGCCAGCAAGCTTGAAAGATCGACGGACGGGCGCGGCGCCGGCTGGCCGCTTCGCGGAGCCTCCACAAGCAGCGCGTTGCGCGGCGGCGCTGAAAATGCGGCTGGTTCTGGCGTCATCTCAAGCGCTCCTTTGCGTGCCGTAGTAGTAATTCGCATAGTTGTTCGCTGTGCTGGAAATGGCGCTGCCGAGCCCGGAGAGCCCGCTGCCCTCGGCCTTGCCGGCCGCCAGATTGTAGTTCCCTTGCGCCGTTCCGCTCGACGTGGCTGCGGACGCAAGCGTATTGGCGGAACCGGCTCCAAGCTTTGCGGTCTGGAACAAGTCCGCAAGCCTCGCCCGGTATTCCTGCGACAGCGCCCGTTGAGAATAGTCCTGCAGCGCCGCCAGCGCGTTCCCCGAAAGCCCCATGCCTTGCGCGGCGTTCTGGGCCTGTATCTGTTGCAGGCCGTAGTTCACGCTGGCCTGAAAGGCGGGATCGTTTTGGAAATTGCTGTAGTAGGCCTGCTGGGCCGCCACTCCGTTCACGCCCGTGGCGTCGTTGTAAAGGTTGAGCGCGTTCTGACCGCTCTGCACGAACGGCTGTGCATAGCCCGCGGCCTGCTCGAACCTTTGCTGCTGCAGGGCCGCGGACTGCTTGGCCGCGCTGGCCATCGACTGGGCGCCGAGATAGTTTCCAGCCGCGGAGGCTGCTCCGCCTACGAGGATGGGAAGGGCTGCTTCTGCCATGGGAGATCCTTTGAGGTCACGGTTTCAAGGGGGGCGTAGCCGAGGCGGCCCAGGAGCGCGAGCGTCCGCTCCTGACGCCCGGCGACGATGAGGCGGCGCGCGCCCTTGGCCTTCGCCCAAGCCTCGAAGGCCCTGAGGAGATGGGCGCCCAGGCCGCGCGCGCCTGGTACCACGTACCAGGCTGTCTTGAAGGCGGTTGGCTCGCCGGTGAAGTAGTGCGGAGCCAGAACGCCGCAGAGAAAACCGGCTACTGGCTCGCCTGCGACAAGGAAAACCCGGTCCTCGTCCTCAAGGTGCGAGAATGCAAAGCGGGCAAGCTGGCGCGGGCAAGCCTCGCGGCCTCCCTCTTCGGCGTAAAAGCGCAAGCCAAGCTCAACGAAGCGCGCCACATCGTCGGGCGTTGCGCGCCGTACCAAGGCTTTGCGGGCACTCATTTGGCAATCCGTTTCTGCAGGCGCAGCACGGCAAGCAGCGCATTGATCGCGGCCGCCGCTTCCGCCGGGGTTGGATCGAGCGTCAGGCTTGGAATCGCCCCGCCCTGGATGAACTCGATCCCCTCGAAGAAGTCCCGGTATTGCTTATCGAGCTTGCCTGTCGCGGGATCGACGATGTAAGGGCTCATGGGAGCCGCGGCCGACGCTACTGCCATACTGTCAAGCTCCTGCGGTAGAATGTAGGTGGAGAGCTTTCCGTCTATCCAGTGGCCAAAGAGCCAGTTGGAGCCATCGCTCCAAACCGTTTCGTATAGCGGAAAGCTGGGGTAAGGCCTCGCATCCCAGGTGTAGATCATGAACCGGCTGAGATCGGCCATGTGCCCGCCATAGACTGGGCTCAGCGGGTTGCGGTCCTCCGTGAACTCTGGATCGTTCTCATCGAAGAAGCGAAGCACCGAATGGAGGTAGCGCCGCTGGATCAGATAATCCGGCCTGCCATCCGAGAAGTACGGAAGGGCGCTTTCCGAGGATTTCGGATCGTAGAAAACGTTCGGCTGGTTCGAGCCTTTGTTGACGGAAGGGCAACCCAGCTCGGCAATCCAAAAGGGCTTCGACTGTGGCACCCATGATGTGGGTGACGGGTCTTCGACGCCTCCGGGCCGGTTGAAATGCCGGTTCGCCCACCAGTTCCAGATGTCTTTGTAGCGGAACACCCACGGCTTGCCATATGCACTGTCAGCGATGGGCGTGCGCGTTTGAGATTCCCGGTCCGCCTGGCTAGCGTAATACCAATCGTACCCTTCGCCGCCGCGCTCGTTGCCCATCAGGTAATCGTAATCGGTGATGGCGGTCAGCGTGCCATCGGCCTTCACGGTCTCATCGGCATTTAGCGCACCGTCCCGCCAATCCGAAAGCGGCCAGTAGTTGTCGAAGGCGATGGCAGCGATATTCGCATCCGCCCACAGCGGGTCGAGATGAAAGAACACATCGCCAGAGCCGTCAGCCGGCTGGTGGCCGAACCATTCCGTCCAGTCCGCGGCGTAGGAGAGCTGCGCATCGGGTAAAACCGCCTTGACGTCCGCCGCCAGTTGAACCAGCGCGGAAACGAAGGGGTAGCTGCCTTCCGCATCGCGAAGCCAAGTCAAGCCGCGCAGCTCCGTGCCCAACAGAAACGAATCCACGCCGCCCGCGCTTGCGCAAAGCTGCGCGTAGTGCAGAACGAACTCGCGGTACTGCGCAACGAAGGCGGCAACCTCCGTGGCCACTTGCGGTGTCTTATCCGCCGTTCCGAAGGCTTTCGAGATGCGGCCCCGCCAGGGATAAACCGGCTGCCCCGTGCCGCCCGTGTAAGGATCGGGCAGCGTGTTTCCCGCCGGGATATCCATCAGGATAAACGGGGTAAAACAAACCTTGAGGCCCCTGCCCTTCAAGTCCTCAATCGCCGCCGCAACCGATTGGTCGTCGGGCGTTCCGCCATAAGCGGCAGTGCTGCCAGCACTCGAGATGAGGTGTGCCTGTGTCCGGCCGAGGCCCTTGCACCGCCATTCGTGCGGCATCTCGCCCGGGCCGTCTTGGGTAACGCCCGGCATAAGCGTGCAGAACCCCGCGCGCAAATCATCTCCGTACCAGGCAACATAGAGATTGACGAGCCCGCAATTCGGAAGCCGGTTTTGCAAGCCATTCAGCGATGTGGCCCAGTCGCAAGCTGCTCCGCCGATCCGCCCCGCACCCTCGGCCTCGCCATATTGGACCACCCACTGCGAGCTGTCATACGCGCTATACGCGTTCCGGGTCGCAACATAGTCCGCCATGCCGGACGCGGCTTCCTGGAACACCTCGTAAGGCGCGTAACCCCACTCGGTCGCGGCGGGGATGATGGTCACCGCCTGGATCGCGCTGGTGAAGGCGGTCTCGGCCGCGTCGAAGCCTTTTTGTGTCCAGCCTTGCGCCGCGAATTCCCTTATAAGCGCGTTCGCCGTAGCCGCGATCTGCGCCCAGGAAGAATTCTCATCGAGCGACGGGATCGCCGGGCCAACGCGCCCCTTGAACTTCGAGAAGAAAGCGCGCGAGTAGTTGTCGAGCTTGCCGCTGGCGCCAACCTGGAACCCGAAGCGGCTGAAAAGATTAGCCTGCCCTGTCATGCGAGGATCGGCCTCACGCGGGCCTCCGCGTTGAGGATGCCGCGCACGACCGGCGAGGAGGACGAAAGCCGGAAGGTGCGCCCTGCCCTGGGCGCCGCCCCCAATTGATGGAAGCTTGCGACCGCCATGCGCTCGCCAACGCGGCCGAGCGAGGCCATACGCCCGCCGGTCCAGGTCCGCCCGCCGTCGTCGGACCAATCCAGCATAAGCTGGGGATCCGCCGCTTCGGCATCCGGCCCCGTTATGCCCACACCCGCAATGATGTCCACGTCGAGCTGATCCACGATTAAGCCTTTCGGAAAGGCGTGCAGCGGCGCGGACTGCGCCAGGAACAGGTAGGGATTTCCACTCTCGGTTGGCGAGGATTCATCCAGCACATGCAGGCTCGCATCCTGACTCGATCCGATCACGGCTTTACCGTTGAACAGTTCGAAGCCCTGCGCAAACCAGGCGGGCAAGCCTCCGCTGGCGCGCTCGTGCCAGAGCCCGGTAGCGATGTCGTACTCCCAGGTCCAATAGGGGCTGGTCAGCGCATAGAAATCATGGCCGTTGAAATAGGTGCGCACTGCCCTGAGTGAGCGGCGTTCCTCCCAGGTCAAATCGGAGATCGCGCGCTCCAGCGCATGGGTCGAGATACGGACCGGCTCGGATGCGGTGAGCCGGCGCACCGTGCCGTTTTGATCCACCCAGAACAGCGAATCTCCGGCGATGGCGGCGCTGTGCTCCGCGATGCAGCCGATGTCGATATCGGCGCGGATCGGCGCGAACGCGAACGGCGTGGTGCCCGCGTTTTCCCAGATTTCGAGGCTGGCTTCGCCCAAGGCAACTAGCGCCCCGCGATGGGTGGCGATCCGGCGAAGGCCGTCGGAGCGGCTGCAAGCCGTGGCGTAGGCGAGCGCGTTGACAGTCAGCGCATCGTTCAGGTTCGTATGGAAAATGCGTCCGTCCGCGATGGAAAAGACGAAATAGCCATCGGCAAACGTCACACTGCTGGGCGCGGGAAGGCTTGAAATCTCCGGCTGCGTGATGGTGTCCATGCCGGTGTCGAGTACGTAGTAGACGCCATCGGCGACGATCCCGATTTGCGGATTTGTCCGCTGATTAGCCGCCATGGAAACCATCGAGCTGCCGCCAATCGTGCCTGAAACAGGCGTGGCGTTGCCCTGGTCATCGAAGCGCGCGGCAGCGGTTCCGGCGATGACGTAGAGCCCCTTGCCGTACACATGAATCATGCCCCGGCATGGCCCGTTGAGGCCGGTTGCGCCGTTGTCGAACCGCGACGTTCCCGGCACGGCGTACACCGGCAGCCGCGTTTTCGCCGCCTCGCCAAGCGCCTCGGCGTAAGCATTCAGAAGGCGCTGGTTCGATGCGAACCCGCTCTTGTCCGGGTTCGAGGTATGCCCGAATTCGACTGCGACCATGGACTTGAACTCCTGGCATGGCTGTGGGGAGAGGAGACGCCCGAAGGGGGGAAGAGGCGCCCCTCTCCCCTGGCGAAAGAAGGCGGATGCGGGCCGCCTCCTATGGAACTAGCGGAAACCGCCGCGCCTGAGGCTGGGCATCCAGGCGAGGCCCATATCCTGACCGGCGCGCGGCGAGACCACGTAATAGGCGAGCATCGCCGTATAGGCCGTCCGCGCCCGCTTCTGCGTCGAGGACAGCGGCTCCATGCCGCTCGCGGACGCAAGCTCGACCGCCAGCAGCGCCTTTGCCCCTTCCACAAACGAAGCGGGGAACGGGAACTGATCGTTCAGGCTGGCGGATAAGGGCTCCGGATCGGGTGGCGCGGAAGCATCGCTTGGACCGTAAGGCGGAAAGCCTCCGGTTGATCCGGTAAAGTCGATGCTGTCCATTTCCACGGGGCCACCCGGAAATATGCCGTCCGCCGCCCAGGCGTCCAGCATATCGTTGTAGGCGGCAAGGCCAGCCGCCGCGCGGGCCGGATCGAGATCCGCGCCGAGCGGCGAAAGGCCAAGCCGGTAATACGCACCGGCAACGATGTCACGGGCCGTTGTCATTCAGGACCTCGATGATCGCGTGTTTGAGCTGGGCCTTGGTCCAGCCGGAATTGAAGCGGATGCCGCAATCGGCCGCGACCTGCATGAGGCGCTGCCGCGGCATCCGGGCGAGCTTTTCCTCACCGGTCAGTTCCCAATCGGGGGCGGGACCGGGCAGCCGCGGGCGAAGCGTCCTGGCGGAGGCCTCGCCGCAATCCGCGGGGACGGGAAAGCGCTGCCAGCCTTGGCCAGCCGGCACCTGACCGGGATGTTCGAACAGCCTTGCCTCACCCGCCCTATACATCCAGAGGCGCGTATCGGCGGCCATCACTCGCCTTTCATCAGCCCCACGCCCACGAGCGTGGCCCTGATTTCGTTCAAAAGCGTAACGATCGCCGCCGCCTGCTCTTGGGTATAACCAAAGGGGCTGACGTTCGTGGGCTCCGGCGCCGGGACCGCCGCCTGCACTTGGCCGCTGCGCTGGGAAACCGGCGCCGCATTATAAAAGGAGATGAGATCGCTCGGGCTTTGGCCGAGCACGGTGCCTTCGGGATTGCCGTCGGAAAGCTGCTTTGCGGGCATTGGGAGTATCCTTCGAAAGATGGGGGACTCCCTCTCCCCTTGGGGAGAGGGGTGGGGTGAGGGGGTCTTCAGCAAGCTCCGCGCTTGTTGCAAGTCCCCCCCAAAAAAAACTGTCCTTCTCCCCGCAAGCCCGCCTTGGCGGGCTTGCAACATAAATTGTCCGCATCCTTTGGCGGATGCGGAGGGGAGAAGGGACGCCTAAACTCAGGCCGCAGCGCCGGAGAGGCGGGTGGCGAGGTCCGGATAGACCGGCTTGACGCCGTAAAGGATGTCGAGGCGCCACATATTGACATCGTTGATGATGTCGTAGTCGCAGATCACGCGGATCGACAGGCCCTTGTAGTTCTGCCGCGCCTTCTTGATCGCGCCCTCTGGCAGCTCCATCGGCACCATGCACAGCGCGAACGCGTTCTCATGGAAGACCAGATTCTGCGGATAGCTCGCCCCGGCTGTTCCCAGGAAGGTCAGCTCCGCATTTTGCGCGGGCGCGGCGCTCACGGTCTGATACTGGCCGGAGAGGATGATGGCCGGCGCAATCGTGACGGCGTCCGCGTCGCCCGTGGCGGTTACGGAAGCGCTCACCACGAATTGCTGCAGATACGGCAGCGCCTGCTTCGTCACCGGGTTGACGGCGTAGACGCCGGCAATGGTGAAGACGTCGCCCTCGTTCAACGCCGAGCCTTCGGTAAGGCCATCCACCAGGATCGCGGTCTGGTTCGTGTTCATCGAGGCGGCATAGGTGGTGACACCCGTGTTCGTGACGCCATTGGCCGACGCCGTCGAGGAAATCACCGGCGTGCCCGCGTAACTGCCAACGGTATAGTTGATGACGTTCTGCGAGGAGTAGCAGTCGCAGTTGCCGACCATGGGCAGCTTCGACTTCTCCAGCGCCGTCTTGGCGACGTCGGGCACGTAAACGCTAGTGAAGCTCGACGCCATGCCGTAGAAGTCCTGCGGCGACAGGCAGGCTGCGCGCGGCGCGGGCACCGCCATTTCGTCGAGCCGCTGCGGGCCCTTGATGAAGGACTTATAGTCCGAAAGCGTCTGGCCGGGCGTGCCAACCCAGTTCCAGACATATTTGTACATCGACAGGATGTCGAGATCGACCTGGTTGGCCAGCGCGATCATCGGGTGCTTCAGATAGCGTTCCGCGAAACGGTCGATGCTGAGCGTCAAGTCCTTGGTCGGGAACCGCAGGTCCACGCCGCGTTGGGTGTCGATCTTGATCTGCACCTTGCCTTCGGCGGCGTCCTGCATCTGCGCCACCGAACCGCTGCGCACGGCATATTTCACCGGCCTGCGGATGGTGAGCGTGTCGCCGATCTTGGTCTCGCCGAACTCGGACTCATAGGCGCGGTGGACCATCTTCGCGGCGACAAGGTTATTGTCGAGCTGCATCAGGCCTTCCTTGGCGATGATGCTTGGGGTTAGCAGGGTTGAGGCCATGGAGAGGTTCCTTTTGATCTTGAACGGATAAACTCGAAGGCGTGCCTTCCCAGTCGTCTGAGCAGGAAGCGGAGGTGTATATCTTGAGTTTATAGAGCTAGGGTTGTTGGCAAGACTTGAGAATCTTTGTAGAAGGTGTGAGTTGTTCTAAAAGATGCCTTCGACGTGATCTCTGCTAATTAGGTTCGAGTGCTGCGATATGAACAAGACGTTCCGGTATATACATAGTCAAACAATACGGGAGGAGCGTGAAAGGACGCTATAAAGATTCGATAAGGTCCTCTTTGCGAACTTTTCACTCGCGTACACATACCATAACACTAAGGAAAATATGGCGCATGCCATATTACTAGTTGCGCTTACTCTTTTTGGCGCGCTTATTTCATACAATGCATCCATTATATCAATTTTTAATGAGCATAGTGACTTACGCTGTATTCCGCTGGCGGTGCTTGTTGTCTTAGCGGTCACCACTTTGCTGCACATTGTCTACGGTTGGCGCTACTGGATGTTGTTGGTTCTGCCTGCCATTTTTGTTGGGGCTTCAGTAATACTGCAAACGCTACCATCGTCTTTTCGAGACCCGCGTATTGCAGTTGCTGCTTCCATCGTAGACATATGGATTCTGCCGCATTTGCTTTTACGTTGGCAACTCCGCTGCAGGCGTTTCGCAGCGCTTGATACTGCAGCAATTCAACGCGCCTTATCCAAGTGGATAACAAATCCACCTTCACCAAACGAGATGACTGTTGCGACGCAAAAGAACGTGCACCCATCTCGTAAGTTTCACCCATGTAAGGACCGCTGTTTTATCCTCTTGGACTATATTTTTCCCTTTCCGCACAGCTCGCCCCCTCCTCCAGAGGGCGGGTTACCAAAATGTTTAAGTAAAAATATCCGGCATCATTACCGCAATCCCCAGAGCAATACTCACGCACTCATTGGTGAGTGGCTAGTGACTGCAGGTAGTATAGTGATATTACTCACTACAATATTATTTTTCTATTCCATTTCACATAAGGCTAATAAACACTCATCGGTGTCGCTTATATTTACACACGAGAGATCACAGATCAGAGAATCTTCGACGCTCTTCCGTCACGGAATAAACATGCTTCCATCGATGAAGCGGCACCGAAGATATCTCTAGTGTACTGATAGGCGATGCTATTAAGGCTACGCCTCCCTGGTCCTTGCGACAAAGTCGCCCCCACGCTTTAGTGCGCGATTGGGCAAGCAAATCGCCTGTTTTGGCGCCACATTGAACTAAAATGCCGCTCCCAATCCAAGCCGCGTTTTCTCAAACAGACTCTCAGCAATGGAAGCGGCCTGACAGGCAACGGCTGATCTAGAATCCGCGAACGCGGCGGTATTCCTCGAAATCCATATCTTCGAGCGGCTTGCCGGCGCTGCCCCCGCGGCCCAACAGCGTGCCGATAGGCTCGGGCGCGCGGCTTACGGAAACTGCGCTGGCGGCGAAACGGCCTTCGAGCCTTGCGATGGCCGTCGCCTGCGATACGGGCGGCAAGGCGGCGATCCGCGCGGCTTCGCCGGGGTTCTTGCCGAGGTAATAGGCAATCTCGCCGCCCCGGCCCGACTCGCGGATGGCGTCGGCCATGACCGGCGTGATGCTGAGACTGGGATTCAGGGCCACGGCATCGAAATCGGGCGCCCTTTGCCGGAATTCCGCCGCCGTCTCCGACCAGGCCTCCTGCGCAATCCTGGCCGCGGCCTCCTGGGCCTGCGCCGCCTGGCGCGCCATGAGGCCCGCGCCCACTTCACGGGCCGCCTGCTCCGCGATGGCGCGGGTGTAGTCCTCGGGCGCGCGGTAATCCTGCGGGCGGCCTGGAGCCTGCGAGCCGTTGCGCAGCGCCGCCGCTTCCGCTGCACTTCGCGCTGCCACGGCGTCCGCCACCTGTTTTCGATGGTTTAGCTCGCGGATGCGGCCTTCGCGTCCCGCCGCCGCCTGCCCCGGAGCGCCGGGGGCGGCGGCATGGTCTTCGTTTTGGTCCGGATATGGCTGAGCCGGGGACGCCAATGCGTCATCGTCCACCGACGGAGCGCCGTCTTGTGCTGTCATGGTCTTTCCTAGCTGCTGGTTGCGATGAGAAGCGCGGCTGCGTGGACCAGCCTGGAACCCGCACATGGTTAACACCGGATTTCGTTCCGGCTCTAAACTGCGGGCACGGTGTCAACGCCGGCTTAATTCGTAAGCGTTATCTTAAGAAGTGTTACCGGTTCCGGGGTCTGCCGCCAGGGCAGACTCGCCCAATAGCTGACCGCAGATCCTCTCCGGTTCAGGGTACGCTATGATTGGGTGCGCCGATGACATCCGCCTACACCGGGGTGTCCTTCACCCCAAACCCGCCTGCAGCTAACGCTCCCACGCTGGAGGCCCAAGCCGCGAACAGAGAAGCGCCATCTGGAGCCGCCCCCTGTGCGTCCGCGCCTGAGCAAGCAAGCGCTGCAAACCTGACCGGAAACCAGGCGCCGCCGCCTGCTCAGATCGGCGCTCAGGTTTCCAGCGCGCTCCTCGGGCTTTCGATGCCAGGTGGGGCAAATTCCGCGGCTTCGCCTGATCCTCCGCCGCCCGTGGCGGCTACTATCGCGGCTACGCCGGAGGCCTACGCCGAATTTGCCGCAGCCTCCCCGCCAGCCGGGCAGGCCACGGCCAGCGTTGCCGCCGGCGGCAGCGCGGACGAAGCAATGGCTTCCGGTGAGCGGAACACTGCGGCAGCGGCCGGCTCCGCTGGAAAGCCGGCTGCTTCCGTTGGGCACCCGGCTTTCACGCCGCTGCCCGTCATTCCGAAATGGCACATTAAGCCGAGGATGCGGGCAAGCTAGCCCGCGAGCGGCTACCGGGGGTGCGCACCGCAAGTACTCACCCCGAAAAAACGGCGGTTAAGCCTGCGCCATGCCGCAAGACACGCGAGCCGGCAAGGCAGGCGGGCTCTTGAGCGCCTCCCGGCGCAAACCGCTTGCCGCTGACGGGATGTTGTGCATATCATCGCCACAAGGGTAACTTTTCATTTTTATGAGCGGGCCAAAGAACCCGGCCGCTCCATGTATGTCCGGAGCGCATGCAGAACGTAGCCGCCAACACGCAAGCCAAGCGCGGAGTTCTGGCCGGCTTGTTGACGTTCTTTCTGGGGCCACCTCTGGGCGGAGTTGCATTCGGTATTGCCGCCCTCCTGATCGGCGTGATTGAGACGATTACCAGACAGTCTCAGGAGGCTTCCCAAGGTCTTTTGGAACTGCTTCAGACGGCGCTGCCCTTTATCGTATTCTCTTCCATGGTTTCTTATGCCCTCGCTTGGGCGCCCGCCGCCGTGTCCGCCATCTATGTGACATTCCGCGTTGGCTTCACCGGCTGGATGTCCTGGACCGAAACAGTTTTGCTAGCGGCCGCATCCTTGGCAGCCGCATCCAACGTTCAGGACCACATTGCGCATGGTAACTGGAGCATTGCCGCTTCGTTCCTTATCTTTTCGGTCCCCTCGGCGCTAACGCTCCGCTATATAGCGGGACGGACAGGTTTGGTGCGAAGGCCCGCCGCTTAGAGCATTTTAGGCCAGTGGCTCCTGCGCCCGCGCGCGCTTCGCCACATTGTCGAGAATCTTTCCCTGAAGCTCGGCCTCGGCCTTGGCGGCATCCGCCTGGCGCTCGCGCAGCGCCGCCTCCTGCATGGCGGCCCGCACTGGATCTTGCCGCGCGCCGTGCACGCTCGCCGCGACCGTGGACAAGGTGTGTGCGGCGGTGTCCCGCGCCTGGGCGTGCGCCCGCTCCGCCTCGGCCCGCGACTTCATGGCGAGCCCTTGCGCGCGGCTCAAATTCGCCTCCGCCAGCGCCTCCTGATAAGCTTGCTGCTGCGCCTGGGCGAGCTGCACGCCAAAAGGCGCGGCCTCGCCGGTCACTTGCGGCGGCAGCAAGCGCCTGAGCCGGTCCGCGATCTCGTCTGCGCCGGGCCAATCCATGTTCCGCGCCACGAGGTCGCCCGTCACGTTTGCCGCCTGCGGCACGGCCTGGATGAATTGCAGCATCGCATCCGCCGCCTCCGCCCGTTTGGTGGCGTGGGACGGGCCAATCTTCACCCGCACATCGTAAGCGCCCTGGTTCAGGTCGTTGATGAGCATGGGGTTGCCGTTCGCGCCCAGCACCGGCACGTTGATGCGCACCGGCTGATGCGTTTCGTCCTCCTGCATAATGCGCACGTTGCGCTCACTGTCGTAGATCCTGGGGATCAGGTCGATCAGCACGCGGCCCAGATGGTTCAGCGTGGCCATCAGGTTGTCCTGATAATGCAGTGCGGAGATATCGCCCTGGTTCGCGCGCGCGCGGATGGCGATGCCCGAAACCTCGTTCGACTGCGCGCCCATCGCGGCATCGTAAACGCCGGTCGTGGCCTTCATCTCGTCGGCCGCCTGCCCGCTTTCGTTGATTAGCGCAGCCGGGATATCGGGCGGGGGCTCGCGCATCGGCCGGCCGCCGGGCGCATCCGGGTCCGGCTCGTAGAGCAGATAGGGCCGCGCGATGGTGTTTTGCGTGTCCCATTGCCCCTTGAACTTGGCGATCATCGCGGGCGTGGCCAGGAACGGCGCGCGCGGGGCCAGCGCGATGCTCTCGGCGGCGGCCGAGCGCCAGAAATTGTAGAGCTGCTGCGAATCCCGGGCGAAGCGGATCAGCCCGCTGCGGATCACTTTGGTTTCGAGCGCGGTCTCTGAGCCGACGACCGGGAAAATCGGGATGTAGCGCCCGGCCCATTGGTTTGGGCCTTGCAGCACCTCGTCGCCGCTCAGAAGGTAGTGCTCGATCTTGTGCGAGCGGACCTTGCGCGTTGCTATGATCTGGTCAGCTAAGCGTGCAGCGCCGTCCCCGCGAAAGGGGGGACCCATGTTTGAACCGGGCACCGCGGTTGCGTCACCATGGGTTCCCGCTTCCGCGGGAATGACGGTGGAGGCGGAGGACAGGTCCACGTCCGTGATGTCGATGGTTTCGCCCGTGGCAAGGCGCGCGATGGTGCGCTCATACGGGCGCTTCACCCAATATTCGCAGACGCGCACGGCATCCCGGCTTCCCCAGAACAGGCCGCTTCCGGCGGTGAGGTCCGGGGGCGCTTCAAAATCGGTCATGGCCGCGTCCGGGAAGCGCTTCTGGAACTCCTTGCGCCCGATCATCTCGGAGACAAGGCAATAGTCCGCATCCGACCGGTCCGGCTCGACCGAGCCCGGCGCCCAGAACACCGACAGCGGATGCTGGATGCGCTTGATCAGGATCTCCTGGTCGAAGCCGTTCCCGTCCGCGTAATCAGTGACGAGGCGGAAATGGCCGATGCCGCAGGCGACCGCGTAATAGACCGCGTTGGCGAACACGCTGGTGGCGTTCGAGCGGTATTGGATCTGGCGCATGAGCCCGGTGTAGATTTCCGCAAGCTCCGCCGTGGCCTCGCCGCCGGCCGGGATCGCCTTGATGGCTGGCGGATTGACGCGCACGGAGTTAGCCACCTGGTGCACGAATTGCGGCAGGCGGTTGATGGTCAGGCATGGGCGGCTCTGCGCCTCGCGCTGCTGGCGGATCTCGCTGGGCCATTGGTCGCCCGCGAGGAATTTGAGGTCCATGAACGCGTCCTCGCGGTTCTCGCGATCCTG
>JBNKTW010000078.1:0-1764 GCA_050298295.1 Rhodomicrobiaceae bacterium | reverse complement strand
AGATTATGTGTAACCGATTAGGTTACGCATTACAACATCTACGCAAGGGTTTTTCTTGCTATCTCGTGCTGGGTGAGGTTACGTGCACTCCCATGGAACCGATGACACCAGAGGAATTCCAAGGAATTTGCGCACGGCTCGACTTGTCGCGCCGCGAATTCGGCCGGCGCTTTGGCACCGGGCCGAACCAGGCGCAGCGCTACGCTGACGGAAGCGTCAAGATCCCCGGCCCGACCGCGATCCTGCTACGTATACTCGACCGGCTTCCCGAGCTAATGTCAATGGTCCCTGAGGGCGCGCCCAAAACAACGCGCAGAGCGAAAGCCAAGCATCAAGTGGACATGACGTGATCGCTGGATATTAGGGCTCGCCTGTTCGCGTCCATGGAGCGGGTTTAACGCACAGGACCAATTTCAACTAACGCAAACGACGCAGTTTCGCACCGCCACGACCGGGTGAGCGGGCAGACGGAAGGGGATCGGCCGCATTTCTGCATCGCGAAACCGAACAGCGGAACTCAAAGCGGCGGCAGGCGCGAGCTATCGGAATGGCGGGTGCCCGCTGATGCCTCAGCGCTGAGGCTTGGCAGCCTGAGCGCGGGCAAGCGAAGACTCACCCTCGAACGGTGAAGGTTCTGGGCTAAAGCCGGTCGTAGCGATGGCTTCATAATTCCCGTGAGTGCCACGCCTCCGTTGCGCTAAAAGTTGGAAAAGTGCATGCTGAGATGCATTCCAATCTTCCCGCATCTTTTTGTGATCGACTTGGATAAGGACCCAGCTCCGATTTTGGAGAAGCTTGCGGCACTTGAAGGCCAAGCGGCCCCCACGTTCGCGTTTTTGCTCTCTAGGCATCCCGAACTAGCACAGTGGGACTGGCTAAACCGCTGGGGTCCCGGCAACGCATGGCTATCGGTGTTGGCAACATTCTCAACGGCGCAGCTTGCGTATATAGCCAAGGCGATAACCGTCCTCGAAAGGGATCTCAATTGGCTGGGCGGTTCTGTGGCAGCAACGATCTGGATTTTCCGGGCCTATCAGGCGAGGGACGATGGGAACGCAGACGAACTGGCATCCTGGATATTGGCCAACCGAAACAATCAGTGGAGCCCTTTTGGCACTTTCTCCAGTGCCAGAACCTTGGATGAATACCGGTCGGAGCGCGAGCGGCGAAAGCAAAGGCGCCTCTCCCATCTTGAGCGGGAGGCAGCGCTGCGTCAGAGAAAAGAGGACGACGCTCAGCAGAGACAGCAACAAGCAATTCTACGGCGTGCCGAAGGTAGGAGGCGCGTCGGCCGGTTAAGAGCCTATCTGGAACAGTTGGAAGCGATGTCGTTTGATCAGCGGCTGCGGTTCCTGGCCGTTGATAGGAGCTTTCCGCTGGAAGCTATTCCTGTCTGTCTGATAGCCCCTGCTCTGCCACAAGTCCCGGAATTGCCGGCTGAGATCCGCGATGCCCTGCTATCGCGTCTTGATCGCCGCAGAACCCGCCGCTGGCAACAACTCAGAACGGCGCTTGGCGATTGACTGCTGGGAACACGCTTGCACTTCGGCTGCGTTCCGCTGGCGTTCCGCCGACTAAACCTGCGGAATGCAAAGAGGTTAAATCTCCGCCTAAGCCCTTGATTTTAATGGTACCGCTGCCCCGGCTCGAACGGGGGACCCCCAGATCCACAATCTGGTGCTCTAACCTACTGAGCTACAGCGGCGCAAGGGAAGCCGCAGTAAACAGCGTTTTTACGCAAACTTCAAGCGCGCAAACGCGCCT
>JBNKTW010000077.1:0-32688 GCA_050298295.1 Rhodomicrobiaceae bacterium | reverse complement strand
CCCTTCGGGTTTGCGTGCGCCTCGTCCAGGAGCGAGGTAACGGCCGGATCGGCGAAGTTGCGCTCCGCCTCCGAAAGCGCCGCCGCGACCTGCGCCTTGCCGGTGAGTGCGGCGAGCGTCAATTTGGGTGCCTGGGTCATCGCCCAATTCCTATCCAACATGGCCGCGGCGCGCCAGCGCCGTATTGGCGCGCCGTTAATCCCGATGGCGGCGGATGGAGCCGGCGCCGCTTGAAATCGTAGTCCAGGCGCCGCCCGGCCATGCTGGTTTGGAGGCCCATGCGCGGGATGCGGATGCAGGGTATACGGAAAGTCAGGGGGAATGAGTTGGTCTGGGCTTCGCAGTTTCCCCCAGAAATGCCTCGGGCGATGTGGCTACCGTGCTGTAAAGACGCATCCTGCTTGAGGGCGCAAGCAGCGGTTCAGGGCTGGATACGATCACGCCGGTTGGTTCCTCGATAAGCCGTCATTGGCATTGCCAGCTATTGCAGGCGGCCCGGCATAACCGGCGTCTTGGCCATCGAACCGTTGATTACCACAGCTGATCTTCTGTAACTTGGACACACAACGCAGCGCATTCAGCAAGGAGAAGTTCGCGCCGGGAAACAGTCAATTGTTGGCAGTCTCCTGCGGGGCTGACTTTTTGTCTTTCAACAATGCCGCCCTTAGCTCACGCAGTTCCTCAAAAGCAGGGTCGTCGTCAAGGAGCGACGCGTGCAACGCCAGAATACCTTCGGGAGCCCCCACGATTTGCTGCACTTCGTTGAACGCGCTCTTCTCCTCTTCGCTGTTCCCTTTGTGCTTATCGCCCAAAGCATCCTTATAGGCGAAAATATCTCGAATGCCATTCTTGCGCAGGCTTTGAATTTTCGCTGGCGCCCACAAAATACACAGTTGAGCCTGGGAGATCCAATCTAAGATAATTTCTAAATTGTATGGCGTTCTCACCCAAATGATCAAGGCGTTTTCGCGGGCAAGCTTTAAACAATTGTCAATATCGAGTTCGTTTAGCCGAGCGATTTTGTCGTCCGTTAAGCCTTGTATCATAGCCAAAGACATTTCTTGCGGCATATCCTCGGGTGCGGCTTGCTGCCGTTTTCTACCTACGATTCTCAATCGCTCATAGATCAGCTGACCAGCCCAATCTAGCCAAAGATATGGGTTTACGCCGATAACAAAGCCGAGGAGTGCCAAGTAAGCCGTGTAAGCAGTTATTTCATCAGGCTTGCTGCCAAACGATAATGCTTTTACGATATGTGGCGCGAAGCCGGCAGCCAAACATGCCGCCAAAATGCGAACAGAGAGAAAATAGAAGGTCACAGGACTCACGTCATAGTTATTGATTCGAATAATCAGACGTTTGATGACCCACAGATAGGATACGAAAAATGCTATTGTTATAACAAATATACTTTCAGCTTGAGTTCTTTTAAGGGAGATTGCAAGTTTCTGTTTTTCTTCAACATACCGAGCATCGTTTTCATCATTGGTGACACCATTATTACCTATATATGCATTGCTATAAGACGTACTAGCTACTGCATCTGAGCCTCCAAGGACGTAACTCGGTGTACGTACATCCTCTTTGTACAATACAGCACCGAAATACGAAACTGATGAAAAGAAAAATACTATTACTAAAAGCAATATTATCGGAATTTGAAATGCCGCATTCACGAAGAACGTGGTATTACGTCCACCATCTTTATCGACACGTACGTCGATATAATCATTAGCAATTGTGTAGGCTTTCGTGTTTTTAAATACGTTGCTGAATTTTTTAAGATTACTTGCCGCCTTGTTGAATACCCTTTGCTGGAGGTGCACACTCATGCAAATGAATAAACACAGAATAATCACGCTACCTGCGGAGAAAAACTGAACTATGTTCGGAATTAGGCACTGCATATTCCGTCTCCAGATAGTTGGATACTACGCAACCCAGCGGCGTTGTCGTTGTTGCACCGTTTCCATGGCCGACGCGGCGAAAACTGTTTCTCAATTGCGGAAAGCGTATAGTGCACCGGTCGTATTAAATATGTGCCAATTCTAGACTTAGAGTATTATTCCATGAGTTGCTAAAATCTTATGGCATATATATGTATGTTTTAATATATTAACTTAACGGTTCGCGCCTCGACGAGACCCGTAGCCTGCGAGAAGGGGGAGCTGTATGGTATGCGGAGGTGGGAAACGGGACGTTGGCTTGAAGCCCCAAGTTACCGCGTCCTTCTTCGACTAAACTCACCATCGGGAACGCAGAGCGGCCCCGATGGCGCGTTCGGTTGTGAACGCATCATGAAGGCGCGGAGGCGCAGCATCATGGTTAATTCCGGCGTGGTTAACGGCCCCGCGCAATGCACCCGGTAAGCGCATTTCAGCGAATTTTTGCGTGTTTTCGCGCGAAATTCACGGTTGCAGAATCCCTTTAAATATATTCGCAGATTTGAAATTAACCACAAAACGGTGCATTCCGGCCTGCCCGCGCCGCGCGCCAACTCCAGGATTATTTCATATTATCAATGCGCTATCCGCCCCTTAATCCCCCAGAAAGGCGCATCCCCTATAATGGTACCCTAAGAGCAGACACGCAAATCGCGCCAAATTGGCGCGATTCCGCAAGCAAACGAGGTTAAGGAGCGCTTAATTATGCGGCGCACCGTCAGGCGATTTCCGCGCGGCGGAGGCAAGCGGCCGGTCCCGCGCGCCGGGCTCCGGCACGCCATAGCTCGCGAGCAGCGCGTTGATTTCCCCCTGGTTTTCCGCGATGAGCCGGTTCAGCAGCCGCTTGAACTCCTGGTCCGAGCGCCGCACAGCCATGCCGATCCTGAAGCTCATATGCGGCCCTTCCAGCGGCGCCACGGCGAGCTTGGGCTCAGCGCGCATGGCGTAATAGCCCGCCATCGGCCCCCACAGCACGCCCGCGTCTATGGCGCCGCTCTTCAGGTCTTCGATCATGCTGTGAGCGGAGGAATCCACGCGCGTGTCGATCACCAGCGGATAGGGCTTGGCGCGCGTCATCAGGCCGTTGGCCACCATGACGCTGGAAGGCGGCGTGCCGGCCACGACGCCAATGCGCTTGTCCTTGAGGCGCGGATCGGTGAGCGCGGTGACGCCGTCGAGCCCGGCGCCCGGCTTGTACACCAGCGCGTAGGACGCGGTGTAATAGGGGTTCGTCACCTGGGCGATGTCGTCGCCCTGCGGGAAACCCATGATGATGTCGCACCGGAAGGAGCCCAGCGTGTTGCGCACGAAGCCCATGGAATTGGGATACCAGGTGTAGGCCACGGATTTCCCGAGCTTGGCCGCCAGCAGCTCGGCGAGTTTGTTCTCGAAGCCCTCGCCCTGCTTGTTGGAGAACGGCAGGTTGCGCGGGTCGGAGCAGACGCGGAAGACTTTCGGGTCGATCAGCTCCACCGCCGCCCCTGGAGCTTCCTGCGGCAGGGCGCTCGCCTGGCTCCAGAGCGCGAACACCGCGCCGCCAAGGAGAACACCGAACTTGCTATTGCGCGGCGTGCTCATGACGACGGCCCCATGCATTCGTCCTCGGCCTTGGCCGCGGCGGGCGGCTTCGGGGCGTGCTTCGCGGGCCTGCCGCGCCCGACCGCGCCATCGGTGCGTCCGCGCAGGTATATGTAGATATTGTCGAGGTAGCACACGACGTTTTTGTTGTCTCCGAAGCCTGGCATCACGAATTCCGTCGCAGCGGAAACGTTTTTCCGGCCCTGCGCAACAATAGCCAGGAATTCGCCGTAGTTTAGCGTATTCAATGATTTCGTTAGATCTGGAGCATAACTGGAACCTGAGCCGTCCGGGCCGTGACATACAAAGCACATTGAGTTAAATCTCAGATAGCCTGAGTATGTATACCAATCGACGGCGCCGTCCTTGGCAATATGGAAGGTAGGATTTCCTTCTTTATCGTAGTATTGGCCATCGACATCTTTGACCGCTTTCGGATCGCCCGAAGCATCTGCCAGAGCGCTTCCGCCAAAAGCCGCACACAGGGCGAGCCCCATAAGAATAACGCGAATGTTCAAGGTTTCCCCTCGCCGCTAGAATACATAGACGCCCGGCGCTTGACGCGCCGGGCTCCCGGTATGCCTGGTTTACGCGCCCGGCAAGGCGAACACGGTGAGCGTCCCGCCCAGCGCCGTGTAGTTCGACAGCGCCGCGTAGCCGCCAACCGCGCCGAGGCCTTCGTTCGGCTTGGTCAAGCCAGCCGCGAGACCGATGCCGGCCCAGCCGCCAACGCCCGAAAGCACGGCGACGTACTGCTTGCCTTTGTGCTCGTAGGTCGCGACGTTGCCGATGATGCCGGACGGCGTCTTGAACTTGTACAGCTCCTTACCGGTCTTGAGGTCAACCGCCTTCAAATAGCCTTCAAGCGTGCCGTAGAAGGCGATGCCGCCAGCCGTCGCGACCGCGCCCGACCATACGGAGAACTGCTCCGGAATCGACCAGACGATCTTGCCCTTGGTGTTATCCCAGGCGATGAAGTTGCCCATGTGCTTTCCGCCGGGAGCGGGGAACATCGACAGCGTCGCGCCGACATAAGGCTGACCAGCGGTGTAGGCGACCCGGTAAGGCTCGTAGTCCATGCAGACGTGGTTCGTCGGCACGTAGAAGAGCTTCGTGCCGGGGCTGTAGCTGGCCGGCTGCTGGTCCTTGCTGCCAAGGGCCGCGGGGCAAATGTTCTGGTAGTTCACATCCTCGCCCTTGGAACCCGGAGCGTACTTCGCGACCACCAGCGGACGCCCGTAAGTCTTCGAGCTCTTGTCCATGTCGACCTTGGTGGCCCAGTTGACGGCCGGGTCGAACTTCTCGGCAACGAGCAGCTCGCCGGTCTCGCGGTCGAGCGTATAGCCGAAGCCGTTGCGGTCGAAGTGCGTGAGCAGCTTGCGCTCCTTGCCGTCAATGGTCTGATCGGTCAGGATCATCTCGTTGACGCCGTCATAGTCCCACTGGTCGTGCGGCGTCATCTGATAGACCCACTTGGCCATGCCGGTGTTGGCGTCGCGGGCGAAAATGGTCATCGAGAACCGGTTGTCGCCAGGCCGCTGCACGGGGTTCCAGGTCGAGGGGTTGCCCGTTCCGTAGTAGACGAGGTTCAGCTCCGGATCGTACGAGATCCAGCCCCAGGTCGAGCCGCCGCCGATCTTCCACTGGTCGCCTTTCCAGGTCTTGAGGCTGGTGTCCTTACCGATGGGCTTGCCAAGCTCCATGGTCTTTTCCGGATCGACGAGAACCTCGCTGTCCGGGCCGGTGGAGTAGGCGCGCCAGACCTGCTTGCCGGTTTTGATGTCGTAAGCGGTCATGCGGCCCCGGACGCCGAATTCCGCGCCGGACACACCCACCAGCACCATGTTCTTGACGACGAGCGGCGCCGAAGTGCCCGTCTCGCCCTTGGACGGATCGCCTTCCTTCACCGACCAGGCCACCTTGCCGGTCTTGGCGTCGAGCGCCACGAGCGTGGTGTCGGCTTGGTGGAGGAAGATCTTGCCGCCGCCGTAAGCCACGCCGCGGTTAACGGTATCGCAGCACATCACTGGTATAACGGCCGGGTCTTGCTTCGGCTCGTATTTCCAGAGGATTTTGCCCTCGTTGTTCAGGTCGAGCGCATACACCGTATTCGGGAACGGCGCGTGCACATACATGATGTCGCCAATAACCAGAGGCCCGCCCTCGTGACCGCGCAGCACGCCGGTCGAGAATGTCCAAACGGGCTCAAGCTTGCCCACGTTCTCACTGGTGATCTGTTTCAGCTTGGAGTAACGCTGGTTCGCGTAATCCCCGGCCTGCATCACCCAGCCGTTTCCTTGCTGCAGTTTGACCAGTTCGTCGTTTGCCGAGGCAGGCACAACAAGACCCGCCAGCAACGCGGTGAGCGATGCCGTCATCAGTAGTTTTTGCACTGTTTCTTCCTCCCTAGATACTTCAGGGTTCAAACATGCGCCTACCGGAAAACCCGGCCTGCGAAGTTTTTCTCCTTTGCGCCCATTGTTATTATCCCTGGATACCGGCCAGGCTTTAGGTAAAGCGCATTATGTTTTTCTGCTGTTAAGCCTCAACTTGGCAAAATACCTCCTCGTTTGTTGTGGCTCGTTCCATATTTATCTATAGAATGAGCGCAATTTCCTCTAAACAGAGGGTAGTTAAGCTCGCTGTAAACCGCAATAGCTATTAGGCGTAGAACGGATAATGAATAACGGTGCATAACGCAGAATTGATTGCTTTTGGGGATATATAAGTAATAAGCATGTCAAACGCCAGAATTACACGGATGTATGCGCAAGCGGATAAGGCCAACGAAGGCGGCACGCCGCATACGCATGTAAAATTCTACAGAATTAGCATCCGTGAACACAGCGTAAGGCAATCAAACAAAACAAGCTGCGGCGTGTCAATTGTGTCGCAAAGCTTGTAACTCACATGTGATCAGTGGCGACATGCTGCCGATATCACATATCGTAATAGATATATGAAATCAGGCGATAGAATAATCGAATATCCTCACAATTTATTTTACTTCCAGTGCTATCTGAGTTGTGAGAGTTATGGGATTGACATTACACGAACTACCCATGCAGACTTTGCATCATGCTATCGGAAGCCATTCCCGCATGGGCGCGGGAGCAAGGCCAGCGCCACGGCGGCATTCCGGTAGCGCAGTCAAATAAAAAACCTTGCGAAGGCGGAAACGACCCATGAAGACGCGCGCTGCTGTGGCCTGGAAGGCCGGAGACCCCCTTTCCATCGAGGTGGTGGATCTTGACGGGCCGAAAGCCGGTGAGGTTCTGATCGAGATCAAGGCGACCGGCATTTGCCACACCGATGCCTACACCCTGTCGGGAGCCGACCCCGAGGGGCTGTTCCCCGCGATCCTGGGCCACGAAGGCGCGGGCATCGTCCGCGAAGTGGGCGCGGATGTGCGCTCGCTCGAGGTTGGCGATCACGTGATCCCGCTTTACACGCCGGAATGCCGCGGCTGCAAAACCTGCCTTTCGCGCCGCTCGAATCTGTGCACGGCAATCCGCGCCACGCAGGGCAAGGGCCTGATGCCGGACGGCACTTCGCGCTTCTCGCAAGACGGCAAGATGCTGTTCCACTACATGGGCTGCTCGACCTTCTCGAATTTTACCGTTCTGCCCGAGATCGCGGTCGCCAAGGTCCGCGAGGACGCGCCATTCGACAAGATTTGCTATATTGGCTGCGGTGTTACGACTGGTATTGGCGCGGTTATCTACACGGCCAGGGTCTGGCCTGGCGCAAATGTCGTCGTCTTCGGCCTCGGCGGCATCGGCCTTAACGTCATCCAGGGCGCCAGGATGGTGGGTGCCGACAAGATCATCGGCGTCGACCTCAACCCGTCGAAGCGCGCCATGGCCGGGAAGTTCGGCATGACGCACTTTATCAACCCCGACGAGGTGGGCCGCGACAAGGTCGTACAGGCGATCACGGATCTTACGGACGGCGGCGCGGACTTCTCCTTCGAGTGCATCGGCAACGTCCACACCATGCGCCAGGCGCTGGAATGCTGCCATCGCGGCTGGGGCGAGAGCATCATCATCGGCGTGGCCGCCTCGGGCCAGGAAATCTCCACCCGGCCGTTTCAGCTCGTCACCGGCCGCGTCTGGAAAGGCACCGCCTTCGGTGGTGCCAGGGGCCGCACGGACGTGCCGAAGATCGTCGATTGGTACATGGAGGGGAAGATCAACATCGACGATCTCATCACGCACACCATGCCGCTTGAGAGGATCAACGAGTCTTTCGAACTCATGCACGAAGGCAAGTCGATCCGCTCGGTGGTGATTTACTAGAGGAAGCCAGCCGTGACCCGGCCGCAAATCGTTTCCCAGAACAAGAGCTTCGGCGGTATGCAGTACGTGTGCCGCCACCACTCGGCTGAAACGGGCACGGACATGCGTTTTGCTGTGTACGTCCCGCCGGGCGCGGATCGCAGCTTCCCGGTGCTTTGGTATCTGTCGGGCCTGACCTGTACCGAGGAGAATTTCACGGTCAAGGCGGGCGCGCAGCGCATGGCCTCCGCGCTCGGGCTGATGCTGGTGGCCCCGGACACCAGCCCGCGCGGCGAAGGCGTCCCAGGCGATCCGCAAAACGCTTACGACTTCGGCCTCGGCGCCGGCTTCTACGTGGATGCCGTCCGGGAGCCCTGGGCCAAGAACTACCGGATGCGCTCGTATATCGAGCGCGAACTGCCCGAGGCGGTCGCGCGGGAGTTCCCAGCCGACATGACGAGGCAGGGCATCACCGGCCACTCCATGGGTGGCCACGGCGCGCTGACCATCGCCTTGCGCAATCCGGATCGCTTTAAGTCAGTATCCGCGTTCGCGCCGATCTCGTCGCCGATGAACTGCCCGTGGGGCCAGAAAGCGTTGAGCGGCTATATCGGCGAGGACCGCCAGGCTTGGCGCGCCTACGACGCCTGCGCACTCATCGAGGATGGCGCACGCTTGCCGGCATTGTTCGTGGATCAGGGCGCGGCGGATAATTTCTTGAAGGAGCAGCTCAAGCCGGAGCTTCTGCGGGAAGCCTGCGCCAAGGCCGGCATACCGCTCACGCTGCGGCTGCAGGAAGGCTACGACCATTCGTACTACTTCATATCGAGCTTCATCGAGGATCACCTGCGCTGGCACGCCCAGCGTTTGAACGCCTGAGAAGGGCGGCTTTGGCGGAAGCGCTGCCGCATTTGGGAGGATGCCATGAAACGCTGGCGCGGGCAGATTGCGGTAATCGCGATCCTGTGTAGCGCCGCTTGGCCGGCCGCGGCGCAGGATATGTTCCGGCATCTCGACCTGCAATCGCCGGCGATGACGCAGGCGGAAATGACCCGCGCCGGGATCGAAGCGCTGCTGCGCCGGCAAAAGGACGCCCCCCTGGATTTGACTGGCAAGGCCCTGAACGGCCTCGATCTTTCCGGGATCGACCTCTCTCATGCGATCCTTCGCAATGCGCGTCTCAACAAAGCCAGCCTCAGTGGCGCAAAGCTCGATGGCGCGGTGCTAGATCAGGCTTGGGCGCTTGACGCCAACTTCAGCGGGGCAAGCCTCAAGGGCGCCAGCCTGTTCGCGAGCCAGTTTCAAGGCGCAAACCTCGACGGAGCGGACCTCAGCGGCGCGCGCATCGCCGGAGACCTGAGCAGGGCGAGCTTGAAAGGCGCTAATCTTTCCGGTTCGGATTGCAGCGCCGACATGAAGAACCAGTCGATGGGCCTGATAGCCGCGGTGTTCAAGTCGGCCGACCTGACGGGCACGAACCTGTCGAAGGCCAACTTGTCCTCGGCGAACCTGGAATTTGCGAAGCTGCGCGATGCGAACCTTTCAGGCGCCAATCTGAGCGGTGCGGAAGCCTCCGGAGCCGATTTCCGGGGCGCGGCCATGGTTGGCGCCGAACTGAGCGGTCTTAACGTCAAATCGGCACGGATCGATGAGGCGTCCGCCAAGACAGTTTTTGCTAGGGCAAGCAATATTGAGCTAGCGATAAAAGAATAACGACACAATTTCACAACATACATTGTCTTCGCTTCCGTCAAAGTGAAGCTGGTACGAGAGTGTCCAGTTGCGCTGTGGGTGTTATTTGTGTTTATATCCATATATACACTTTAACGTGATACAGAATATTGCCTGTTAATCAACAAAAGGGTGAACAAAGGTGCTATTACTAGGCTGCGGGCGTGGCTGTCTGATTGTCCGGCTACGGTGCAAGCAGCCACAGCCTCGCAAGCAGCGCCTCGGCCGGGATGGACCTGCGGGAGGCCCAACCTGATCTGTGCGTGTTCCGAGGTAAAAAGAATGTTGTTCTGGAGAAAAAAGAACAGTGGGAGGAGTGCAATGACAGTCCATATCCATCCAGCCGTCGACCAGGGTTTGAAGCCTGAATCGCCAGGCTTTGCCGGCGGCACGTTGACGTGCAGATGCGCGTCCAATCCCGTTACGGTCAGCATCAAGGGGCAGGTCGCCCACGACCACGCCTGCGGCTGCACGAAGTGCTGGAAGCCGGCGGGCGCGCTGTTCTCGGTCGTGGCCGTCGTACCGCGCGAGAACCTCACCGTAACGGCCAACGCCGATAAGCTTCACATCATCGACCCAGGCGCGGTTATTCAGCGGCACGCCTGCCGCGAATGCGGCGTGCATATGTTCGGGCGCATCGAGAACACGAAGCACCCCTTCTACGGCCTCGACTTCATCCATCCCGAGCTGTTCCAGGAGGCGGGCTGGCAGCCGCCGCAGTTCGCCGCCTTCGTGTCGTCGATCATCGAGTCCGGCGCCGATCCGAAGAACATGGATGCCGTGCGCGGAAGGTTGAAAGAGCTGCATCTTGAGCCCTACGACGCCCTTTCGCCGGGGCTCATGGATTTCATCGCGACGCACGTCGCCAAAGCCTCCGGCGCACTCAGGCAGTAGCCGGTCCCCCCCTCCCGGCCCCGCGCTTCTCCACTCTCTCCCCTTAAGGGAGAAGCAGGCGGGGAGGGGGTGGTAATAGCCCTGGCGGCGCAATCAGTATGATCGTAGCAGGCTAGAACCTCAAACGGAGGCCGCCGTAGACGGAGAGGGGCTGGCCCGGCGTAATCATATCCGGGTTCGAGAGGCCAGCCGAAGACCCGCCCGAAACGTTCAGGATTTCCGTCTCGTAAAACGTGCCGTAGCTGGCGTATTTGTGATCGAACACATTGTTGACGAGGCCGTAAACCGTGACGCCATCGGCAACCTCGTATGAGGTGCGCAGATTGACCACGCCATATCCCGGCAATTGCGGGTTCTGGTTGCTCTCGTCGCCGAAGAAGTATTGGCCGCTTGCCAGCACCACATCCGCGCCAACCTTCCACTTGCTGGTCACGCCATAGTCGAAGCTCGCCTTCAGCCTGTGCGCCGGAATCGTTGGTATCCGGTCGCCGGGCCGCACGAAGATGTTGCCATCGTCATCGGCGAAAGGATTGCTTGGCGAAGGCAGCGTGAGACTGCTCAGGAACCTCGCGTCGACATAGGCGTAGTTCGCGTTGAAGGCGAAGCGCTCCCATCCATATCTGAGGCTCGCCTCCACGCCCCGCCGCAAGCTGTTGCCCGCGTTCACGAAATAGCCGCGCGTGGTGATAATGGGATCGGTGACGTTCAGGATGTCGTCGAAGTTCTTCGTGTGGAAGACCCCGGCGCTCCAGTCCAGCCGGCCGCGGCCGAACGGGCTGAAATTGCCGCGGAAACCGGCCTGCCATGTCTTCGACACCACCTGCTTGAGTGGCGGATCGCTGACGAGGAAGTTTTGCATAAGGCAGGGCTGGGCAGGATCGGCGCAGCCAAGCTCGGCGGGTGTAGGCGCGCGGTTCGCCTCGGAATAGCCGCCATAGGCCGAGAGGTTCGGCCTCAGCTTGTAGGTCAGGCCCGCCATAGGGTTGAAGCGCGTAAAGATGTGATTGCCCGTGAGCAGCCCCACGGGATCAGCGAGATCGATTTCCTCGTAATTGTAGCGGCCGCCAACCGTCGCCGAGAGGCGCTTGGTGAGGTCCAGCGTATCGGTGAAATACAGCCCGTAATAGTTCGTCGTGGTTTTGAGGTTGACCGGCGCGATGTCGATTGGGCCGCTCAGGTAGATGCCGCTGCCCGCGATGGTGAAATTCTGCGTATCAAGCGTGCCAAGCTCCGCGATGCTCGTGGACTTCACTTCGCCGTGGTCCACGCTCGCACCGGCGATAAAGATGTTGTTGCGCCCGAAGAGCTTTTCCTTGCCTGTCGCCTGTAGCGCCGTGCCATAGCTGTTCGTGTTGTTGGAGGTGTAGTCGATCTCGCCAACCGTGGTGCTGGCGCCATAAATGCCGGTGAGAACCTGATTGCCGAATTGATTCGTGACCGGAACGAAGGAGCCGTTGGCGGTCTCCAGGCAAAGCGGGCTGGTGGGATCGTAGCCCGAATCGGGATCGTCGAGGATGTTACAGGGGGCCACTTCCGAGACGTTCCCGTCCACGCGATGCTGATGGTAGCTGCGCAGATAGGCGGAGCCAGACAGGGTCCAGAATTTGGAAAGCTTCGTGCTGCCGTTGGCCGACAGCATCGCGAGCTGGTTTTCCGTGGCCTGCGGATTGGTGAAGACCGCGCCGTAGTCCTGCGCAATCAATTCCACCGGCGCCGGCCCCACCGCGCCGAGCTTGCTTTCCGCGCCGGTGAAGTTGATGTGGATCTCGGTGTCCTTGCCGCGCGCGCCCAGGTCCACATACATGCGCTTTACATCCGAGGGCGAAAGCCGGCGCCAGCCATTATCGCGGATGCCTTCGATGGCGGCGTAGGCGGCGAAATTGCCCGTCTGCTTGCCGGCTTGCACCATCTCCTGGATGCGGCCCCAGGAGCCCGCGCGTGTATCGGATTCCACGCCCTGGAAGCTGAAGCCGTCCTTCATGGTGATGTTGAGCGCGCCGCCCAGCGCATTGAGGCCGTAAAGCGGATTGCCGCTGACCACCGTGACGCCGCTGATGGCGTTCGACGGAATCAGATCCCAGTTCACCGTGTCGCCGAACACCTCGTTGATGCGGACGCCGTTCTGGTAGACGGCGAGGCCCTGCGGCGAGCCCTCGACCGGCGATGCCGAGAAGCCGCGATATTGAATGTCCACCGAGAAGCCGTTGCCGGTCACGTCGCGGATAATCGCGCCCGGAACATATTGCTGGAGCGCGTCCTGAAGCGCTGGCGAGCCGCTGTTCTGAATATCCGTGGCCGTAACCTGGGAAACGCCGCCCGGCACCTTGTCCAGCGGGATCTCGCTGCCTTTAACCGGGGTCATGGCTACCCCCTGCTCCGCGGCTTGCGGCTGCTGCGGCGGCGCGGGGGGCGTTACCGGAGCCGCCCGCTTCCGGCGCGGCTTGCGCCGTAATGCTGGAACCGCTTTCCTGACAGGTTTCGGGCGCTCGGGTTCGGCTTGAACGATGGGAACCGATGGCAGTTCGACGGCTCCAGCCGAAGGTGCGGCGGTTCCGGACCGTGGCTCCGTTGGCGCGGCAGGCGCTTGCGGAGCAGTGGCGGGAACAGGAGGTCGCGGCGCAGCGGGCGCCGGCGCAGCTGGAGATTTCGGTTGCACAGGCGCGGCCGGTGGGAGCGTGGTTTGCTTCTCCCCTCCGGGTGTCTGTGCCGCACTCATGAAGGCAGGCCCGATCAACGCAGCCGCAAATACCACGCCCGCCAGCGTCCCCCTTCGCATGTCATCCCCCCAAATATTTCCCGCTCAGCGTTAAAGTTGCGCCCCGCTATAATGAGCCGGTAGTGCTTACCCCCGTCTTTCCATGTTACCGGCAGTCCGGTGCAATAAACTCAGCGAATCTCCCCTCACCCTGTCTCTCCCCCTGGGAGAGGCGACGCTATTGCAGCCGCTGCGGCGATTCAGGCGTCCCTTCTCCCATTGGAAGAAGAACAGGAGTTGAACCTTCGGTCACCAGCGCCAGTCCTGCAATTACTCCCATCTTCGCTGGCATGACGATTCGCGGCTTTCCCTAGCCCTGCCCTATACGCCGGTACACGAACTCCGGCGGCGCCGGGCTTGCGGAAGCGGCGGCGCGGTCCAGAAGCCGGTGATGATGCGGCGACAAGCTGCAAGCCGGGTCGGCGTCCGCCGCGTCGCCCGTCACCGCGAAGGCCTGGCAGCGGCAGCCGCCGAAGTCGATCTCCTTGCGCTCGCAGGAGCGGCAAGGCTCCTTCATCCAGCGGTAGCCGCGGAAGCGGTTGAAGGCTTCGCCGCCGTACCAAATCTCGCGCAACGGCCGGTCCTTGATGTTGTCGAAACTAAGCGGCAGGCTTTCGGCCGCATGGCACGGCAGCACCTTGCCTTCCGGCGTGACGTTCAAGATGTCTTTCGCCCAGCCACCCATGCAAGGTTTCGGGAACTGCGCGTAATAGTCCGGCGTAACGTAGTCGATGGCCATGATGCCCTTGAGCCGCTCCTTGGCGTCTGCCACGATGGCGGCCTCCTCAAGCACCAGCTCGTAGGGCGGCAACAGCGCGGCCTCGTTTTGCTTGGCCCAGCCGTAATACTGGATATGCGCGATTTCGAGCCTGCCCGCGCCCAGCTCAACCGCGAGTTCGATAAGCGCCGGGGTTTCCTTGATGTTGTGCCGGTGCGTGGGCGCGTTGATAGTGAGCGGGAGGCCTTCCTCCTTCACCCAGCGGGCAAACTCAAGCTTCTTGGCGAGGCCGCCCTTGTAGTTGCCTATCTTGTCAGCGGTTTCCGGGTCCAAAGACTGCAAGCTGAGCTGCACATGGTCGAGGCCGCGGCCGGCAAGCTCCTTGAGGCGCTCACGGGTCAGCGTGACGCCCGAGGTGATGAGGTTGGTATAGACCCCCCTTGAGCTGAGCAGCTTGACCAGTTCCTCCAGATCCTGCCGCAGCGTTGGTTCGCCGCCCGATAGGTGGACTTGCAGCACGCCGAGATCCGCGGCTTGCGAGAAGGCCGAAGCCCAAGTCTGCGTGTCTAGCTCATCCGCGGCCTTGAGCAGGTTCAGCGGGTTCGAGCAGTAGGGGCATTGCAGTGGACAGCGATGCGTAAGCTCCGCCAGCATACCCAACGGAGGGCCAACGCGAACTAGCTCTCCTGTAGCTTCAAGAGGTGTAGATCCGTCCATGATTGTACGAACTCCAGCACGTCGGCTTGAATGGTCTCTACCGGCGCCGCATAGCTTTGCGCGAGCTGTCCCGCGATCGCGGAGATGCTTCGCTGCCCGTCGCAAAGATTGAGGATGTCCACCGATACGCTGTCGGGCCAATAGACCCGCTCGGGCGCCAAGACCGCGAAGCACTCGCGCACGCCGTCGTAGCGCATACGCGCTCCCCTCGGGAATTGGGGCCTGCTGGCGGCGTTTACGAGTGCCCGCGTGCGCGTCACGGCTTGAACGCCCCTGGCGCAATGTAGCCCGGCTCGATATAGGCGAAGTGGAGCGCATCGAGCTGCGCCCACAGCACCTGTGTTTTGAAGATCAAGGCGTCGATTACCGCCTGCTGGATGTGCTGCGTCCGTGCGTGCTCCTTGACGTAGTTGAGCGCGAAGTTCACATCGCGCGGCGCTTGCGTCAGGCGCTTGCGGAAATAGCCCATCATGCTGTCTTCGATGAAATCGTAGTTCGCAAGCATACCGGCGATGCGCTCCGAATGGATAGCCGGCGCGAACAGCTCCGTCAGCGAGGAGGCGATGCCCTCCAGGATGCTGTGTTCGCGGACGAAATGCAGATAGGCTTCCACCGCGAAGCGCGTCCCCGGTAGGAGCCCGCGCGTGGAAATCACATAGTCGCGCTCCAGGCCGAGCGCGTCCGTCAGCACCAGCCAGCGCTCGATGCCGCCTTCATCCTCACCAACGCCGTCATGATCGAAATAGCGCTGCCGCCATTCGCGCCGCATCTCCCGGTCCTTCATCTTGGACATCAGGGCGGTGTCCTTCTGCGGGATGATGGCCTGGTAGTAGTACCGGTTCAGCGCCCAGGCTTGCACCTGGCCTTTGTTAAGCTTGCCGCCATGCAAAAGCTTATGGAAGGGGTGAAGGTTGTGGTAGCGGTTCCGGCCGATCTCGCGCAGGGCGGTTTCGAGCTGGTCCGGCGTGAAGCCTTCCGGCGGGGGCACAGGGTCGGTTACGCTGGTTGGATAGGTTTCGCTTGTCATTCGTTTCGCCACCTGGTGCGAGTGTTTCAAACTTCGAAGCTCATGCCGTCATAGGAGACCTCCCAGCCGGCCGCTTGCACGGTCTTTTCGGCCTCCGACTCCCGTTCGAGCATGGGGTTGGTGGTATTGATATGAATGAAGGCTTTCCTGGCGATGGCGGCGCCGCCGAAAGCGTGCAGCGAACCGCCTTCGCCCGTGACCGGCACATGCCCCATGCGCAGGCTCGTCTTGTCCAGCACGCCAAGATCGACGGCCTCGTTGTTGGTGAACAGCGTCCCGTCGAAGAGAAGGGCGGCGGCGCCATGTACGCGGCTTAACAGCTCCTCATCGATCTTCGCGCAGCCCGGTATGTAAAACAGCGAGCCGGAGCCGTGCGACGTCAGCTTGATCCCGACGGTGTCGCCAGCCTCGGTGCCGAAGCCCTCTTTCGTGGGATCTTCCAGATAGAGCGCGATCTTACCGTGAACCGGAAAGGCCTCGGCGATGACGCCGGTGCCCGCCACCTCGAAAGGCTTGTTCAGCGGCAGCGGCAGCTTGCTCACCACATCGGGCGCCAGGATGCGGAAAACGCTGTTTTCCTTGAGCACCGTGTGAACGCGCTCCGTCGCATAGACGCTGAACGGCTGCCTCTCCCTGAGCGAAAGAAGCCCCGCGATGTGGTCTATGTCGCCGTTGGTGAGCACGACGGCCGCGATGGGCGAGTTGCGTTTGCCCCCGCCCCGCGCCGGCTGTAATTCCGGCGTGCTGCGGATTTGCTGGCGGATATCCGGCGAGGCGTTGACGATCACCCAGCTTTTTCCATCCGCCGAGACCGCAATGCTGGACTGAGTGCGCGGAATAACGCGTTCGTCGCCATCCCACGCCATGCGCGACAGCCTGGTGTTGCAGTTCCACTGAGGAAAGCCGCCGCCAGCGCCCGCGCCGAGAACCTTGACGAGCAAAGTTAGTATTTTCCGCTAATTTATTGTTTGCAGGTGCGCCTAGCCGCAACATCGAGCGTAGACGGCAAGTAGCGCGTTACTTCGAAACCTGCATCGGCGCAGCCCGCGGCTGGTTTTGTCCAGACTTTCATTCCGTTTCCTCCCATTTGCTCCAAGGCTTTTGCTTGGTTGGATTTTCAGCCTGACGGCCCTGCGGCATTTTGGCAAGGGCTAAATCCCGCGCAGCCGCGAATGCACAAAAGATTGATATCAATCGAAATATTCAATCGCACCAGCGGGGGAAAAAATCAGCACAAAGAGCAATGCAGATAGCGGCCTGTTTCGGGCCCTAACGCGAAGACTGCCGTCACGAGGGGCCAGCCGCCGGTTACTTGACTGAGTAATCGAAAGAAAAAGTCACCGTGTACGGTTCCCTGACCAAACCGGCGGGCGGAGCTGGATACGGTACGCGCTCCAGATTGGCCATGGCGGTCTGGTCCAGCAGGTGGATGCCGGAGCTCTTCACCACGCGATGCGCCAGCAGTTTGCCCGCGGGCGACAGTGTAAGCTCGACCCCGACGCGGCCTTTCAGCACCTTCTTGGGCCTGAGCGTGTGTGTCGCGATCGCCTTATAGATCTCGGCGTTATAAAGCGAGAAAGCCTCGCTGCGCCGGGCTTCCAGATCGCGGCTGAGGGCGCGCTGCTCCTGCTGGACGGAGGCGTAAAGAGAAGGCGCGGCAGGCTTGGCCTCCTCCTTCTCTACCGGCTTGTCCTCCGCCTTCGCCTGGACCGGCGCCTGAGGCGGCGCGGTTTCATCAGGTGGAGGCGGTTCCATCTCAATGGCGTCCTCGCGCTTTTCCTCCTGCTTCGTCTCCGGCACGGGGGGCGCGGCAGCGGACGCTTCCTGGCGTTCCAGCGTCACCGCGTCAAGGCCGAGGCTCTCCTCCGATTGCATCGTAATGGTAGCCACGACGTTCAAATCGTCCTGTCCGGCAGCGGTTTGCAGCGCCTCCTCATGCGCGCTGAAGCTTATCAGCGCGGCAATGGCGGCGCCGTGCACCCCCAATGCGGAAACAATGGCGCTTGCCCGAACCCAGCTCATTTTTCTTCCGGAACACCTGGAGCCACGGTTTGAGGAGAAGGATTGCCCGCTTCGGCGCTTGGCGGCTGCGACAGCAACGAAATACGTTGATAGCCCGAAGCGCTGATGCGGCTCAAGAGTTCCATCACATCGCCGTAGGGGATTTTCTTGTCGGCGCGGACGTAAAGAACGGAATCGCCCTGCGCGGCCCGGAGCGCCGCCAAACGGGGCACGAGCGAGCCGGCATCGACGCGCTCGTCGCGGATAGAGAGGCTTCTATCGGCGGCGAACGAAACCACGACGGGCTTCTTGGTCTGCGGGACCGGCTGGGCGGTGGTTTTCGGCAATTCGACGGGCATCCCCGCGACCAGCAGTGGCGCCGTCACCATGAAGATGACCAGCAGCACCAGCATCACGTCCACCATTGGCGTGACGTTGATATCCGCCATCAGCTTGGTTTGCAGGGAGCCGGAGCCGTTACTACCGGGCGTGGAGGCTGCCATAGGCCGCTCCTTGCTCAGCTTCGCTCGCTGGATGTCCGTTTACGAAACCGGCCGAGAGGGCCGGCGCGTAGGTGCGCTGTTTGGCGATTGCGGCCGCCGCCGCCGTCAGCCGCGCGGCGAGCCGGGTCAGCGAGACATTCGCCTGATTGTAGAAGAGAACCGCGGGGATCGCCGCGGCAAGGCCGATGGCGGTCGCGAAAAGCGCCTCCGCGATGCCGGGCGCGACCGTCGCAAGGCTTGTGTCCCTGGCCGCCGCGATGCCGCTAAAACTGTGCATGATGCCCCAGACCGTGCCGAACAGCCCGATGAACGGCGCCGTCGAACCCACGGTGGCAAGGAACGGAAGCCCAATCTGCAGCCGCTGGAGCTGCGCATCAGCCTCGCCCTGCAGGCTGCGCTCAAGGCGTGCGCTGAATTCGGTACGGGTTTCGCCATGCGGCGCGGGCTCCGCATCGGCGACGGCCCGGAAGCGATCCGCAAGCCAGTTCTGGCCTTCCGCCGCGTTCGCTCCCGCCGCGAGCCCGGACACATGCCTTGAAAAGGCGAGGAAGCGGAAGAGCTTTTCAAACGCGATCGCCCAGGAGACGACCGAGGCGGCGATGAGCAACAGCAGCACGCCCTTCACCACCGGGCCGGACTCAACGATCAAATCGAAAAACGGCAGTTCCATCGTTCCTCCAGCTCTGCGCCCATATCATATTTGAAAAACAAGAAACAGCGGCGTGTCAAATGTTATATTATAACATAAAAGATGTATCTACTGAGATATAGCTAAAATTTAGGTGAATGCTCAGCCTACGGTTCACGAACATATTGATAATAGCCGCAGGCCTCCGCCGGAAGGCCGCCGTTGGCATTATGCGATAGATTGGCCGCCTGTGCGGAGACAAATATTTTTGAGTCCCGTTTGAAAAGCGACGCCAGCGGCATAGGGTGCCACGCAATACACGTTAGGCTTAGCAGCATTGTGCTTCCGGCGACTTGTGCGGGGCGCAAAAATGTGGTCTAACCATCGTGAAGCAAACGGAACCAACCATGGTTGTAGCACGCGCCTCCATCGCCACCATTCCCGCCCGCGGCTCCGCGGCGTGGGACGCGCGCGGCCTGCTTCTTCTCCTTATTCGCCCCTGAGCGCTGGCTGCCCAGCTAGAGGGCGAGCGCTTGGGGGCTAAAGCCCGGGCGCTCCATAGAGGCTTTGCCCGGTTCGCAATATCTTCCGCATATCGAGCAAGGAACCTCAGAGAATGACCGAATTTCCGCATTCCGAAGCCGCAGGCGCGCCTGCGGGGCGATCCGAAAAAGACCGCGTCATCATCTTCGACACCACGCTGCGTGACGGCGAGCAGTCGCCTGGCGCCACCATGACGCATGAAGAGAAACTCGAAGTCGCGCAACTGTTGGACCAGATGGGCGTCGATGTCATCGAGGCGGGCTTCCCAGCCGCATCGCACGGCGATTTCGAGGCCGTGGCGGAGATCGCCAAGCTCGCGAAAAACTCGGTGGTGGCGGGCCTGGCGCGCGGCAATCCGAAGGACATAGACCGCGCGGGCGAGGCCGTGCGCCACGCCAGGCGGGGCCGCATCCACACCTTCATCGGCACCTCGCCGATCCACCGGCAGTTTCAGCTCCAGATGAGCGCCGATCAGGTCTACGAGAACGTGGTCAACTCGGTGACGCGCGCCCGCACGTATACGGACGATGTGGAATGGTCGGCAATGGATGCGACCCGCACCGAGCCGGATTTCCTGTGCCGCGTCGTCGAGGCCGCGATTAAGGCCGGCGCCACCACGATCAACATTCCGGACACGGTCGGCTATACCGTGCCGGAAGAGTTCTATGAGCTGATCAAGATGCTGCGCGAGCGCGTGCCGGACTCGGACAGGGCAATCTTCTCGACGCATTGCCACAACGACCTGGGCTTGGCCGTCGCAAACAGCCTGGCGGGCCTGCGGGCCGGCGCGCGCCAAATCGAGTGCACGATCAATGGCTTGGGCGAACGCGCGGGCAATGCGGCACTGGAAGAAGTCGTGATGGCGATCAAGACCCGGCACGACGTGATGCCTTATTGGACGAATATCGACACCACCCAGATCATGCGCGCCTCGCGGCTTGTCTCGACCGTGAGCGCCTTCCCGGTCCAGTTCAACAAGGCCATCGTCGGCCAGAACGCCTTCGCGCACGAGTCCGGCATCCATCAAGATGGTGTACTCAAGAACGCGCAGACCTACGAGATCATGACGCCGGAGAGCGTGGGCCTGCGCGCCAGCTCGCTGGTCATGGGCAAGCACTCCGGCCGCCACGCTTTCCGCGAGAAGCTCAAGGAGCTGGGCTACGACCTGGGCGACAACGCCTTCGAGGATGCGTTCAACCGCTTCAAGGACCTGGCCGACCGCAAAAAGCACGTGTTCGACGAGGATATCGAGACGCTGGTCGATCAGGAGATCGCCTCCGCGAAGGACCGCATCAAGGTGCTGTCTCTCACGGTGGTCGCGGGCACGGTCGGGCCGCAGAAGGCCACCATCACGCTTGAGGTGGATGGCAAGCACCACACCGCCGAGGCCAAGGGCGACGGGCCGGTGGACGCAACCTTCAACGCGATCAAGCTCATCGTGCCGCACGAGGCGCGGCTGCCGCTCTACCAGGTGCACGCCGTCACCGAGGGCACAGACGCGCAGGCCGAGGTGAGCGTGCGGCTGGAGGAGAACGGCAAGACCGTCACGGGCCGCGGCGCCGATACCGACACGCTGGTGGCGTCCGCGCGGGCCTATGTCTCCGCGCTGAACAAGCTCGCCATCAAGCGCAACCAGGTGCACGCGCAGTCGGGCGCTTCGGGCGTGTAACGCCAAGCCGGGGCGGGGCGCGAGCCTCGCCCCCCAACCGCCCGGCGGCGGCCGGTAACAGGGCGTTAACCGCGATGCCAAGTAATTCCGGCTGAAATCTGGAGATCGGACCTGGCTGCTTCATGGTGCAAATATATCATGCAGGGTCTTTCTAAAACTTTACGCACCAACCATGCCATTGATAATAATGAGTAATTTAAGCCTTGCCCGCGCCACCTGCGGCGAAAAAATGCACCGTTTTATGGTTAATGCACAAGTTGCGGTTATATTTAACGGGATTTTTGAGTCGTGAAAATCGCGCGAAGAACAGCAAAATTTCGCCGAAATGCGCATAAATAGCGCCTGCGTCTCCGGCGTTAACCATGCCGTCATTAACCATAATTGGCAATAGTCCGGGTTTTACCTTCCCCGCTTGCGCGCATAGGCGCCAGGATCGTCAGTAGATCGTGATTATGCGAAGGGTACAACCCCTCACCCTGTCCCTCTCCCTGTGGGAGAGGGAACGCTAGAAATTCCGCTTCGGGCAATCCGGGCGTCCCTTCTCCCATAGGGAGAAGGACAGGATGAGGAATAATTCCCTCAGTGTAATCCGCTGCTTAGCGTTATCTTAGAAGCGCGTGCGCGCTTTCGCGGGGACGGCGCTTCAGTAGAGCTGCTATCCGGCCTTGTCATAGCGAAGCACAGGCTCGCGCGCGGCGCGGGTTTCATCCAGGCGGCCGCGCGGAGCGAAATGCGGCGCGGCGGTAAACCGCTCCGTATCGCCAGCTTTCGCCGCCCCGGCCAGCCCCCGGATCGCGGCCGTAAACTGATCGAGGCTTTGCTTCGACTCCGACTCCGTCGGCTCGATGAGCATCGCGCCGGACGCCACCAGCGGGAAATACACCGTCATCGGATGGAAGCCCTCGTCGATCAGCGCCTTGGCGAAGTCGAGCGTGGAGACGCCGGTGCCCTTGAGGAAGCGGTCATCGAACAGCACCTCGTGCATACACGGCCGGGTGTTGAACGGCTGCGACAGCGCATCGTGCAGCCGCACGCGCACATAGTTCGCGTTCAACACCGCGTCTTCCGAGGCTTGCCGGATGCCGTCCGCGCCGTGGCTCAGCATATAAGCGAGCGAGCGCACGAAGATGCCCGCCTGGCCGTGGAACGCGGTCAGCCGGCCGAACGGACGCGCTTCGCCCGCTTCTTCCGTATGCTCCGCGAGCCTCAATCCGTCCGCATCCCGCACAATCAGGGGCAGCGGCGCGAATGGCGCCAGCGCCTTGCTGAACACGACCGGGCCGGAGCCGGGGCCGCCGCCGCCATGGGGCGTCGAGAACGTCTTGTGCAGGTTGAGGTGCATGGCATCCACGCCGAGATCGCCAGGCCGCGTTACACCTGCGATGGCGTTGAAGTTCGCGCCGTCGCAATAGAGATACGCGCCCGCCTCGTGCAACGCTTCGGCGATTTCCACGATGTCGCGCTCGAACAGCCCGCAGGTGTTCGGGTTGGTGAGCATCATCGCGGCCACGTCCGGCCCGAGCGTTTCGCGCACGGCTTCCACGCTCACGGTGCCGTCCTCGCGGGCGGGCACGGCGCGGACCGTGAAGCCGAGCAGCGCGGCGGTTGCCGGGTTGGTGCCATGCGCCGAATCGGGCACGAGCACCACGCGCCGCGCCTCCGCCTCGCCGCGCGCTTCGAGCGCCGCCTTGATCGCCGCCATGCCGCAAAGCTCGCCATGCGCGCCGGCCTTGGGCGACAGCGCCACCGCCTCCGTGCCCGTTAGCTCAAGCAGCCAGCGGCTCAGTTCCTCCATCATAGCCAGCGCGCCTTGCACCGTCTTCTCAGGCTGCAGCGGATGGATGTCCGCGAAGCCTGGCAGCCGCGCCATCTTCTCGTTGAGCCGCGGATTGTGCTTCATGGTGCACGAGCCTAGCGGGAAAATGCCGGTGTCGATGGAGTAGTTCTTCTGGCTCAGGCGGACGTAGTGGCGGATCGCCTCCGGCTCCGACAGGCCGGGCAGGCCAATGGGCTCGCTACGCTCCAACCCGCCAAGCCGCGACTCCGCCGCCGGCGCTTCCTCGAAGTCCACGCCCGAAGTTTCAGTCGAGCCAATCTCGAAAATCAGCGGCTCCTCGATTTGGAGGGCGCGATTGCCGGTGAAGGTCTTCGGTTCGTCCATGGCGTTCACCTTCTCCGCTACAAACTCCTTCGGCATCTCAGTCATTGAAGAACCTCGCTCAGCGCAGCTTTGCAGGCCGCGATATCGTCCGGGGTTGTGATCTCGGTCGCCGCGGCGATGATCGTATTCGCGAGCGCCGGCTCGCCGGGCCACAGCCTGCTCGCGGGCACGCCGCCGATGACGCCGCGATCCGCAAGCGCATTGATGACCTCCGCGCCGGGCTTCGGCGTCCTAATCGTGAACTCGTTGAAGAAATGCGGCGTGAGCACCTCGACGCCTTGCACTTGCGAAAGCGCGTCCGCGAGCGACACGGCGTTCGCGTGGTTCAGCGCCGCAAGCTTGCGCAGGCCCGCCTCGCCAAGCAGCGTCAGATGCGCCGTGAACGCCAGCGCGCACAGGCCGGAGTTCGTGCAGATGTTGCTGGTGGCCTTTTCGCGGCGGATGTGCTGCTCGCGCGTGGAGAGCGTCAGCACGAAGCCGCGGCGGCCGTCCCGGTCCACGGTCTGGCCGCAGAGCCGGCCCGGCATTTGCCGCACGAATTTCTGGCGCGTGGCGAAGAGCCCGAGATACGGCCCGCCGAAGTTGAGCCCGTTGCCGATGGACTGGCCTTCCGCCACGACGATATCCGCGCCCATCGCGCCCGGCGATTTCAGCGCGCCGAAGGACACGGCCTCTGTCACAACCACGACGAGCAGCGCGCCCGCCGCGTGCGCCTTCTCCGCGAGGCCGGAAAGATCGGCCACACGCCCGAAGACATCGGGCATTTGCACCACGATGCAGGACGTATCCTTATCGCATTCCGCCTCGAAGCTCTTGGCGGGGTCCGCGGGGCCAGCCTCGGCGCCGTTCCCGGAATAGCGCGAAATCGTCTCGATCACCGCGCGGTAATGCGGATGCAAGCCTCCCGCCAGCACGGCCTTCTTGCGCCGGGTGAGCCGGTGCGCCATCAGCACGGCTTCCGCCGCCGCCGTCGAGCCGTCATACATGGACGCGTTGGCCACCTCCATGCCGGTCAGGGCCGCGACCTGGCTCTGGAACTCGAACATGTATTGCAGCGTGCCTTGCGCGATTTCCGGCTGATAGGGCGTGTAGGCGGTCAGAAACTCGGAGCGCTGAATGACGTGGTCCACCGTCGCCGGGATGTGATGCTTGTAAGCGCCGCAGCCCGCGAAGAACGGGACCGGGCCCGCCGCCACGTTGCGCGCAGCGAGTGCGGACAGCGCCCGCTCGACGGCCATCTCGCTTTTCGCGCGCGGCAGGTCCGGCAGCTCCTTGAGGAGCTTCGATGCCGGCACATCCGCGAACAGCGCTTCGGCGCTGGTGACGCCGATGGCGTCGAACATCTCGCGTCTCGTGCCATCCGTATGAGGAAGATAACGCATTATCCCTTCTCCGCTTGAATTGTTTGCCGCAACTTTCGATCCGCAGCGTTGCGCCTGTGCCCGCAACCGTCATCCACGCAAATGCGCATGGGTGCTGGCAGGCCGTTGATTATGCGAGGGATTCAACCCCTCATCCTGTCCTTTTCCCCATGGGAGAAGGGACGCCCGAATGACCGTGGCGGCAGTTCGAGGGTCCCCTCTCCCATAGGGAGAGGGGCAGGGTGAGGAGAGATTCCCCCAGTGTAATTCGCTACTTGGCGTTACAAAAACGCCCATGCGCCGTCGCGGATATGACGCCGTGGTCATGTGGCGCCGCCCCGCCATGGAGCGAGGCGATTCGCCGGATTCCGCATTACTCGTCTTCCGCCTTGGCGAAGGCCAGATACGCGTCGCGGTCCATCAAGCCGGCAAGTTCGGAAGCGTCCGCGATCTTGATCTTGAAGAACCAGCCCGCGCCTTCCGCATCCTCGTTCACCAGCTCGGGCTTTTCCTCGAGCGCCGTGTTAAACTCCAACACCATGCCGCTGATGGGTGCGTAAACATCGCTTGCCGCTTTGACGGATTCGACCACCCCGGCGGACTCGCCCTTCTTCAGTTCCCTGCCCACGACCGGCATCTCGACAAAGGTGATATCGCCGAGCTTGTGCTGCGCGTTGTCCGTAATGCCGATGGTGCCGGTATCGCCGTCCACAACGATGTATTCGTGTTCCTTGGTGTATTTGACCTGGCTCATGTGCGTTTCCTTTTTGCTTAAGCCCGGCGGGCGTAGTTATGGGGGACGAAGGGCATGGGAACAACGCGGGCAGGTTGAAGCGAGCCGCGGATTTCGACGGCAAGCCGCGTGCCGGGTTCCGCGAAGGCTGGCGGAACGTAGGCCATCGCAATTGAGGCCGCCGCCGTTGGCGTGAACGCGCCGCTCGTGACCTCGCCAATCGTGTTTCCGGCCGTATCGGCAACCTTCATGTGGCTGCGCGCCGCTGCCCGGCCTTCGAGCTTCAGGCCAACGCGCAGGCGGGCGGGGCCTTCGGAAAGCTCGCGGATAATGCGCGCGGCGCCTGGGAAGCCGCCTTGCCCGCGCCTGCGCTTGCCGATGGAGAAGGCAAGCCCGGCCTCGACCGGCGAGGTGGCTTCGTCCATGTCCTGGCCGTAAAGCGGAAGGCCCGCCTCAAGCCGCAGCGTATCGCGCGCGCCAAGGCCGATGGGCAGCACCTCGGGCTCCGCCAGCAGCTGGCGGGCAAAGGCCACGGCAGACTCTACGGGAACGGAGATCTCGAAGCCGTCCTCGCCCGTGTAACCCGAGCGCGAGATAATGAACGGCCCAAACTTCACATGAAACACTCCGCTTTCCATGAAACGCAAGCGTCCGGCGCCCGGTATCGAGCGCTCAAGAACCGCCACGGCCTTCGGTCCTTGCAGGGCGAGCAGCGCGTGCTTGGACTGCGGCGCGAGCGCGACGCCCGCCGGAAGCTCCGCGCGCAGATGCGCGAAATCGGCCTCTTGGCGCGAGGCGTTCACGACCAGCGACAGGCCGCCGCCATCGGCGGCGCGCGTCACCATCAGGTCGTCGATGATGCCGCCCTGACTGTTCAAAAGCTGGGTGTAGCGGACGCGTCCAGGCTTCAGGCCGAGGATATCAGCGGGGGCGAGCGCCTCGATTGCCATGGCCGCGGTCTCGAAATCCGGCGCTTCGAGCAGCGCCTGCCCCATATGCGAAACGTCGAACAGCCCCGCCGCGCCGCGCACATGATTGTGTTCCTTGACGATGCCCGCCGCGTATTGCAGCGGCATCTCGTAGCCCGCGAAGGGCACGAGCTTCGCGCCAAGCTCGCGGTGCAGCGCGTTAAAAGGCGTCAGCTGCAGCCGGGCGTTCGAATGCTGAATGGATTGAGGTTCGCTCATCATGGATCCGTGACGTTAAGGCCATCCGCTTGCGCGGCCCTGAGCCCCCTCTGTCACGGAACCTGAGAGATTTCACCCGGAAGCCGGGCCTACTCCTTCGGTGAGCCGACAATCGCGGCTGCTTTCCAGAGTGCTGTCTTCGCGCGGTCCCTTCTGCCTGAGAGTTTCCGGGGCGGTTGCTCCTTCGGCGCCAGCGAACGCTGATCTCTCCCGCACGAATCCGTCAGCGCCCTATAAGTTGCGCACCCGGGCCGTGCTGTCAACCGCGAGCGATGCCGCACACCCCGAGTTTATGTCCCGTTGCCGGGGCTCTGCTCCGCTGTACCTCGAAATATATTGAGGCGGGGCTCCCCGCTTAAGGCGCGGCGCTGTGTAGTAATGGCACGAAGTGCGGCGCTGCCGGCCGCGATTGACGAGCCGCCGGAAGTCCCGCCGCGACGCTTTGCCCGCCCGCTTTATCCAGAAGCCGGCCTTGCCAAAAGTCGTCCAGAGTTGTGAACTTTAGGGCTCCGTATACTGTAACAATGATGCTCCAGGCGTTCTTTCTGGATGGGATAGCGAAAGGAACTCCCATGATCGATCTCTACTACTGGCCGACGCCCAATGGCCACAAGATCACGATGTTTCTGGAAGAAACGGGGGTGCCTTACAAAATTGTCCCGGTAAACATCGGAGACGGCGAGCAGTTCGATCCGGATTTTCTGGCAATATCTCCGAACAACCGGATGCCGGCCATCGTCGACCACGAGCCTAAGCACGGCGACACACCCATATCCGTTTTCGAATCCGGCGCAATCCTGCTTTACCTTGCCGAGAAGACCAGAATGTTCATTCCCCTCGACGTGCGCGGGCGCGTTGCGGTTCTGGAATGGCTGATGTGGCAGGTTGGCGGGCTTGGGCCGATGGCGGGGCAGAACCATCATTTTACGCAATACGCGCCAGAGAAGCTCCCTTACGCCATCGATCGCTATGTGAAAGAAACGAACCGCCTCTATGCCGTTCTCAATAAGCGCCTGGCGGACCGGCCCTTTGTCGCTGGCGATTACTCCATCGCCGATATGGCCTGCTATCCCTGGGTCGTGCCCTATAAGCAGCAGGGCCAAACGCTTGAGGATTTTCCGTATCTTCAGCGCTGGTTCGAGGAGATCAAGGGCCGGCCGGGGACGGTGCGCGCCTATGCGCTCGCCAAGCAGGTCAATCCGCAGGCGGGCCAGCCGATGAGCGAGGAGGCAAAGAAGGTGCTGTTCGGCCAGACCGCCGCCGTGGTGAAGGATTAGCGTGCGCAGGCGTTAAGATAGGTGGCAGGTCATTGATTATACGAATGATTCACCCCCTCATCCTGTCCTTCTCCCACGCAAGCTCGCCTTGGCGGGCTTGCCACTCAGAGGTGTCCATATCCGCGAGCGGATATGGATGGGAGAAGGGACGCCTGGATAGCCGCTGCGGGTGAAGCAGCTTCCCCTCTCCAATAGGGGCAGGATGAGGGGGCTCACACGGCGGCAGGCAGGGCGCCATCCCGCGCCATGCCCCCAGCGGCGGCCGCCGGAAACGTCTATTGCCCTGGCCGGCGCGCTCGCAACGCGTTGCGCTACCCCTGCTTGGCCTCCGTCTCGGCCTTCAACTCCTTCTTCGAAAGTTTGCCGATCAGCGTCTTGGGCAATTCATCGCGTAATTCTACCTGCGCGGGCATTTCGATCTTCGAGATGCGCGGCCCCAGGAACTCCAGGATTTCCTCCGCCGTGGCCTGATGGCCCGCCCTGAGCTTCACGAACGCTTTCGGCGCCTCGCCGCGATAGGGGTCGGGAACGCCGATCACCGTCACTTCCTCGACAGCGGGATGCCCGTAGATCGCCTCCTCGATGCGGCGCGGATAGACGTTGAAGCCCGAACAAAGAATGAGGTCCTTGATCCGGTCAACGATGAAGGTGAAGCCGTCGCTGTCCATATAGGCGACGTCGCCGGTGCGGAAAAACTCGCCCACGAAGGTGGCCGCCGTTTCCTGGGGCTTCTTCCAATATCCCTTCATCACCTGCGGGCCCGCGAGGCAAATCTCGCCTGGCTCGCCCTGCGGAACTTCCTTGGACGGATCGCTCAGATCGCGCAGCGACATGATGGTTCCAGGCACGGGCAGGCCGATGGAGCCCTCCTTGATGGGGCCGCTCAGGGGATTGATGTGTGTCACCGGCGAGGTCTCCGAGAGGCCGTACCCCTCGACTAGAGTGCAGCCCGAGACGCGCTCGAATTCGCGCTTCACCTCAAGCGGCAGGGGCGCGCCGCCCGATATGCAGAATTTCAAGTGCGACAGGCCGTGCTTCTCGATGCCTGGCGCCTTGGCCAGCGCGTTGAACAGAGTTGGAACGCCGGCCATCACGGTGGGGTTGGTTGCATCAAACAGCTTCAAGGCCGCCTTAAGCTCGAAGCGCGGCAGCATGACCATCTGCGAACCGGTGCTCACAGCCAAATTCATGAGCCCCGTCATGGCGAGGACGTGAAAGAAGGGGATGACGCAGAAGAAGCGCTCCTCGCCCTGTATAACGAGGTCGCCAAACCATGCTTGGCATTGCTGAATGTTGATCGAAAGATTGGCGTGAGTGAGCATCGCGCCCTTCGGCGTGCCAGTGGTGCCGCCCGTATACTGAAGGACCGCGATGTCGCCGGGCTCGGTGGCGGGAGTGGTGAAGCGGCCATCGTTGTCCTGCAAACTCTGCGAGGAAACGACGCCGGAGCCCTCATTCCAGCTAGCCACTTCGCTCCGCTTCAAAAGGCGGAAAAGCACGCTTTTGACAGCCGGCAGCATGGAAGCGAAGGGAACCACCACGATATGCCTCAAGGCGCCCGCGTCCAGCAGCTCCTTGGCCTTGGGGAATGTCGCGTTGAGATCGAGCGTGACCATGATCTCCACTTCGGCGTCCTTCGCCTGATGGCTCAGCTCAGGCACCGAATAGAGCGGGTTGAAATTCACGATAACGCCGCCGGCTTTCAGGATCGCGTAGTAATAGATGACGTGGGCGGGGCAGTTCGGGAACAGCAGCCCGACGCGCGTTCCCTTGCTAACGCCAAGCTTCTGCAAGCCTTTCGCCGCGCAGTTCACCTGCCGCCCCATCTCCGCATAGGTCATTGTCTGACCAAAGAAACTCGTCGCGGGCCTCCCGCCGAAATTGGTCACCGCGGCGTCGATCAGCGCCGTCAGAGGGGTGGGTGTGAATTGCTGGGACCAGTCCACGTTCGCGGGATACGATTTCAACCACAAATAGGGCGCCGCCGCCCCGTTTGCCGCTTTGCTATTATTTTGGGTTTCAAGATGGTTTTCCATCGCGCCACACCCTTATGTTGTTGGTATTCCCCGTTTTCGCGGGGTACTATACAACCCTCCATCCTATGCGGGAAGGCGTTAATGCGCATTTCCGGACGCTACGAAAGGCCGGCGGCAGGCTGCGATTCCGGTGCTATCCCCTGGATATTTACCGCGAAACGCGGGCAAACTTTCCCCAGCCGCGTCTTCGCTGGACTTGAGTTACGTTTACCGCTATCCCCTTCGCCACGCGCCCGCTTTCCATGCGCGGGCAGGACACAAGTTTCAGCTTGAGCGCCACGGACCGGCGCAGGGAGCCTGCAATGGACGACGTAGCAGAAAAAATTATCGCCATATTGCGTAAGAACATGCGCGACCAGAGCAAGGAAGTTACGCTCGACACGAAGCTTACCGACCTTGAGATCGAGTCTTTGGATCTCGCCGTGATCGTTTTCGATATCGAGGATACGTTCGGCATTCAAATTCCTTATAACGCCAACGAAGAAGTCCAGGATTTCGCAACGGTCGGCTCGGTCGTGGAGCGCGTAAGGGCCGTCCTGGCCGATTCCGAAGCATCCAGCGCGGCCTAACAGCGCCGCCTTAGGACACGAAATGGCACAGAACGGCAATGGGCGCCGCGCCGTCATTACCGGAACGGGCGTGGTTTCGCCTATCGGTACGGGTACGGACAAATTTTGGGCGGCGATCAAGCGGGGCGAATGCGGCATCGGGCCGATACAAGGCTTCCCGCTGCAGGACGTGTACATTACAATCGGGGGCGAGGTCCGCGATTTCGATCCCAAAACCCATTGCAGGTCCAAAGCCGTTTCTTTGGCCGACCGTTATTCGCAATACGCGGCCGCCGCCGCTGACGAAGCGATCCGGCAGGCGGGCCTTGAGGTTCCCTTCAAGAACGGCGAGCGCGCGGCCTCGATTGTCGGCTCCGGCGCGGGCGGCCTTTCCACGATGGACAAGGCCTACGAAGACATCTTTGTCCACAAAAAGAAAGCCGTTCATCCGCTCACATTGCTGCGCACCATCGGAAGCTCGGCAGCCGCGCATGTAAGCATCGACAACGGCATCAAGGGGCCGGTGTTCGGCACCGTCAGCGCCTGCTCGACCGCGGCTCACGCTATCGGGCTGGCCTTTCAGCTCATCCGGAGCGGCATGGTGGATGTGGCGGTTGCGGGCGCGGGCGAAGCGGCGATCACATACGGCTCGATGCGCGCCTGGCAGGCCATGCGCGTGCTCTCGCCAGAGGGCTGCTTCCCCTTTTCGAAGCGGCGCAATGGCACCGTGCTCGGCGAGGGCGCCGGCATTCTGGTGCTCGAAGAGCTGGATCATGCGCGGGCTCGCGGCGCGAATGTGCTTGCCGAGCTGTGCGGGTTCGGCATGACTTCGGATGCGTCGGACATGGTGAACCCCGATGTTGAGGGGCCGGCGCGGGCGATGCGGATTGCGCTCGCCGATGCGGGGCTTTCCCCTGGCAGCATAGATTATCTGAACGCGCACGGGACTGCGACAACGGCCAACGACCTCAACGAGACGCGCGCCATCGAGGCGGTGTTCGGCGAGTACGCCAACCGGCTGTCAATATCCTCGACCAAGTCGATGCACGGCCACTGCCTGGGTGCAGGCGGCGGAATTGAAGCCGTGGCCTGCATACAGGCGATGCGGGAAGACTTCGTGCCGGCGACCATCGGCTTCGACGAGCCGGGCGCCGGATGCAATCTTGACTATACGCCGAATGAAGGCCGGCAGCGCGAAATCGGCTATGCCATGTCGAATTCATTTGCTTTCGGTGGTTTGAATGCGGTGCTTATTTTTGGCCCCACCCCGAATTAGCCCGGTTTTTGCCATCGTTGCGCCCTCAATCGGCCATTGAGCCATTTTCCGGCTTACGAGCCGGGCCTCATTAACGCCAACGGGCCGCGTTAGGCTAAACAGAAGCATTCTAGGAGGCGTATTAGGCGGCTTCTATGAAGGAGAGCATACATTCAAATGTTTTCTTCTGTGCACTCATTATGGCCCTGGATTGTTTTCAACGCACTCGTATTGGGCATTCTCGCGCTTGATTTGGGCATTTTTCACCGTAAGCCAGCGGTGATCCCCATCCGCGAAGCCCTTTGGATGGCGGCCGGCTACGTCGCTCTCGCGCTTCTCTTTAACGTCTGGATTTATTATGCCTATGGCGGGGAACCGGCGATCCAGTTCCTGACGGGCTATTTCATCGAAAAAGCCCTCAGTATGGACAATATCATGGTATTTGTCGTGATATTTGCCTATTTCCAGGTGCCGGCTCAGCACCAAATGCGGGTGCTATTGTGGGGTATTATCGCCGCGCTGATCCTTCGTGGCATTTTTATTCTTGCAGGCCTTGCCATTATCGAGCTTTTCGACTGGGCGATGCTCGTGATGGGGCTGTTCTTGATTTACACCGGCATCAAGACCATGACCACCGGTGACGAAACCATAGACCTGGAGAATAGCCGCACCCTCAAGATCGTCCGCAAAATTTTCCCCGTAACGCACGAATACGATGGCCAAAAGTTCTTCACGAAAGACGCGCGTAACCGTACCGTGGCCACGCCGCTCTTCATGGTGCTTGTGGTCTTGAATATCACGGATATTGTATTCGCGCTGGATTCAATCCCAGCAGTCTTCGCGATCACGCAAGATCCATTTATCGTCTTCACATCGAATATTTTTGCCATCCTTGGCCTTCGCGCCCTGTATTTCGCGCTTGCCGGTATGATCGACAGGTTCCGCTATCTTCAGTTTGGGCTTGCGCTCGTGCTTATCTTCATCGGCTGCAAGATGGCTTACAATTACCTCCCGCTGCCCGATATTCCCACGTCATGGGCGCTGATCGTCACGGCAATCCTGATTTTCGGCTCGATCTTCGTGTCCGTCCTCCAAAACCGCAGAGAGGAAAGACGGAGGGGCGGAACTTCCCCCTAAGCGCTTTGC
>JBNKTW010000076.1:0-39370 GCA_050298295.1 Rhodomicrobiaceae bacterium | reverse complement strand
GGGTACGCCGTCCGCATTCACCATGCTGGCGCGTTTGACGCGCCGCGCTTTAACGCGCGGTTGGAGTTTCCGGCTTACGCTCGCCCCCACGGAACAACATGCAACCCCGCGAGGTTGCCTCATATACCGCCGGCAGCCATTCCCCCGCGCGAAAGGAGAAAGCCATGACCATGCCTAACATCGGCCAGGAGGAATTCGAAGACGTCCTCCGCCAAAGCGTCAAGGAGCACTGGCGGATGTTTCTCATCCAGGGCGTGCTTCTCGCGGTTCTGGGCACGCTCGCGATTGCGGTTCCCGCGGTTGCGTCGATAGCGGTGGCGGCCTTTGTGGGCTGGCTGCTGTTCTTCGCGGGCGCGATGCGCGCGTTGTCGCTTTTCCGCGCCTCCCGCGCGCCCGGCTACTGGTCCTCTCTGCTGCTGTCGGTGCTGACCGCGATCCTGGGCCTCGTCATCGCACTCTTCCCGTTGCCGGGCGCCATAACGCTCGCCATGCTGCTTACGGTCTATTTCATCGTGCACGGCATATCGAGCTTCTCGCTAGCGTTCGCCATGAAGGGCCATACCGGCCGCTGGGTGCTGCTGCTGGTAAGCGGCGCTATCGACTTCCTGCTCGCGGGGCTGGTGATCGCAGGCTGGCCAGGCAGCAGCATCTTCATCCTGGGCATTTATGTGGGCATCAATCTTCTGTTCACGGGCTTCGCGCTGATCTCCGCCGCGCTCGGCGCCCGGAGCGCATAATGTCCCAAGCCGTTGACTTAATCCGTTGATGACGGCGGTGGAAGCGGCTTTCTGCTAGATGCTTGTTCTATCAAGAGAAGTAGATGATGTCCTCATAAGTCTAGGGGCGCATGAGCCAACCCAAGACGTTCAGCTGGCGTTTTGCCATCCTTGCCTGTCAGGATGTAGTTGTGAACGGTGCGCATAATATCGAGGGCTTTTATGACATTGCCTGGATCGTAGGGAGAGTAGCCGTACCAGATTCGGCCTCTGTCCGTCTTGGAGTGGATCGGCCGTTCAAGCAGGGAAAGCCGCCGCCGCACTTGGCTGAAGAACGAATTGACGCCATGCAGGCTGGCCTTGTTGTAGAGCCAGGCCCGGTGATCCTCATCGTAATCGCCGAAACCGGTGAGGTAGGCCACGGCCTTCTCAGGTTCGCCCATTGCAGGGAACGGATGGTCAAGCCACCGGACATGCCGCCCACGTCCAACCCTGCAAACATCTTTATCGCTGCTCTCGTTCCTTGCCGGGAATCACAGGCGGAAGGCTCTCACTTTCCGCCGGAGGGCAGCAACCTCATGTACAGGATGTATAAGCCGGATACTATGCGTGGTGCATTCCTATTCGCGCTTCTCCCGTGATGCCTTTGGCCGCCTAATGAAGTGTGTGCGTGAATCCCACGCCCCCAAAAACAAAACGGCCCCGCGAAGGGGCCGTTCCGGGCGTTCCATTCAGGCTGCTACCAGCGGGAGCCCCACCGGCGGTGGCTCCAATAGCGGCGATGCCAGCCGCGCGAACCCCAGCGGCGATGGCTCCGCCAGCGGCGATGCCAGCCGCGCGAACCCCAGCGGCGATGGCTCCGCCAGCGGCGATGGCCCCAGTAGCCGCAACGCCAGCCGCCGCTCCAGGGGCGGCAATGCCGCACCTGCATAACATCCCCGGTCACTTGGCCTTGTAGCCCAGACGCAACGGACGAAACAGGAGCAGCCTGCGCGGACAGGCCCATAAATGTGCCAAAAGCGATGGCCACCGCAAGCAAGTACTTCTTCATTAGCAGATCCTTTGGATTTTCGCTCCTTTCCAAGGCTTTCTGACACATATATCCGCGGCGCCAAATTTCCAGTGGTTAATGCAATTTGTTACACTTTCTTGATCCGGCCCGCGCGGAGCGGCATGACATTTCCCAAATGCGTTGCTATCTGCACAAGAAGCTGAGGAAAAGAAGGATGCAAAATGAACGTTTTACGTAGCCTGAAAGCAATCGGGCAGCCTCTATCCGCTTTTGCCGCCGCCGCTGCGCTATGCGCGGTCTTGCCTTGCGCGGGGCTGGCGTCGCCCCTCAAGCTGCAAACCAACCAGGAAATCATCGACGATCTCCTCCGTCCGAACGATCTCGACGCGAAGAACCCGGACGCGGTGTTCGCGGCGGTGTTCGAGCAGCTGGCGCCTAAAGTCACTGTCTATCCCACCGAAAGCTATTACTACTTCAAGTTCCGGCTCAACGGCGTCAACTATGCCGGCAACATCCGCTTCGACGCGGCGGATCAGTTCGACGGAAAGGTGCATTTCGCCTACGCCAACGAGTATGCGCTTTGGCGCAGGCCGCTCGATCCGGTCTACAAAAAAATGGGGCCCGCCGACGGCGTCAAGACCGAGCAGGTGAGCAAGTTCCTCTACAAGATCACGTACAAGGGCAAGACCGTCGAATTCCAGCTCCCCGACCTTTCCAAGGTGAAGCCGGCGTCTGGTATGCTCCGGGAGGACGAGACCTATCTCGGGCCGGTATGGGACGAATCCGGCATTCAATTCTTCCTGGTTTTCAACAAGACCGCGAAGACGTTCCTCTACCTCCTGAACGAAACGCCCAAGATGGACCTGTACGAGCCTTCGCAGCTTTCTCCCGCCATCACCGTCGGCAACAGGTCCAGCTTCGCGTTTTACAAGGACAAGCTCCTGAACCGCCAAATCCTGATCGGCGATTTCATCGGGCACACCATGCTGAACGACTATTTCGACGGGCCGTTCGATCAGCTTCCGGACAATTACGTCAAGGGAACCAGCCTTCTCGATTCGATCCTGCAGATTGAGCCGGGCCTCAAAGGCGACAACCCCGACCGCTACGGTGCCGACAAGTCGGGCGAATTCCGCTACGGCATCACCAGCTACAGATATTACAGCCAGATCGCCGACCTGAAGCCGGTCGCCGATTGCGCGGAGAAGAACAGCGATCCGGCCGTCTACTACAAGTGCTTCGACTTGACGAAGGCGAACGAGGAGGAAGAGCAATCGGGCGGCGGCGGTTTCATGGCTCCTATGCAGGCGCAGAGCAAGGGCAAAGAACCGGCGCCGCCAGCGAATGGCAAGGCTGGTGGAACCGCGCCTCAGGCCAAGGACGCCAAGTAAGTTCAGCCACGGTTCGTTGCGCGCTTCTTCCGGATGCGCGCAATGAGCTTCTCCACCTCCGGCAAAATATTCCGCACAATGACTGCCACGCCGCTGGGCGTTGGGTGCAGGCCATCGGCGAGGTTCAAGTTCGGCACGGTGGCCACATCCTTGAGAAAGAACGGATAGAGGAGCGCGCCGTATCTTTCCGCGAGGCGGGGATACATGGCCCGGAATGCGCCATCATAATCCCGCCCCCAATTCCGCGGTGCCTCCATGCCGGCAAGCAAAAGCTCAATGTGCTTTTTCTTGAGGGCTTTGAGAATTTTGGCCAGCGCCCTCTCTGTCACCTTGGGATCGAGGCCGCGCAGTGCATCGTTCGCGCCGAACTCGACGATGGCGCCGTCTACCCGCTCTTCGAGGCTCCAATCGAGCCGCGCGAGCCCATCCGCTGCCGTGTCGCCAGAAACGCCCGAGTTCAGTACGCGGACGGAATAGCCTTTCTCCCGCAGCGCGGCCTGCAATTGGACGGGAAACGCCTTATACGGGGGGATGCGATAGCCCGCGGTCAGGCTGTCGCCAAAGGCAAGGATCACGATTTCGTCCTTATCCTTCGTCCCCCGCCCTTCCGCCGCGGCGCCCCGCACGCCGCAAAACGCGATCCAGGCGGTCGAAAATACCAATAGCCAGGGCCATATGAAGTGCCGGCAAGTAAAATGGAAGCGGTGTCTCATTGTCTCTTCCCTCTCAGTCCTCCCCCGTCGGCGCCAGGCTGGCTATCGATTTGAAGGATGTGACGCTCACGCTCGGCAGCCGGGCGGGGCCGGTCGAAATCCTGCGAGGCGTAGACCTTTCGGTGCCGGAAGGTCAATCGGTTGCCCTGACTGGCCCGAGCGGCTCGGGAAAGTCATCCCTGCTCATGGTGATGACGGGCCTTGAGGCGGCAACCTCGGGGCAGGTTATGGTTGCTGGGCACGACTTCACGGCGGCCGGCGAGGACCGGCTTGCCGCGATCCGCGCGCACTCCATCGGCATCGTGTTCCAGTCCTTCCACCTGATTCCAACCATGACCGCCATCGAGAATGTGGCCCTGCCGCTCGAATTCCTCAACCGCGCGGGCGCGTTCGAGCGCGCGGCCGAGGTGCTTGCCAGCGTGGGCCTTTCGGGCCGGCATCACCATGTGCCTGGCGAGCTGTCGGGCGGCGAGCAGCAGCGCGTGGCGCTCGCGCGGGCACTTGCGGCACAGCCCAAAATCCTGTTCGCCGACGAGCCGACCGGCAATCTGGACGGTGAAACCGGCAAGCAGATCATCGACCTTATTTTCGGGCTGCACCGGCGCATGGGCACGACGCTCGTGCTGATCACGCACGATACCAGCCTCGCCGCGCGCTGCGGGCGCACGGTTGTCATCAATGACGGCCGGATCGTGGGCTCGGTGCAGCCGGCGGCCTACGCATGACCGTTACTGTACGGAACCACCCGGGTGGCGGTGCAGGCCCTCGCTTGCCGCTGGAGCTGCGCCTTGCGCTCCGCGATCTGCGCGGCGGGCTTGGCGGATTTGTCATCTTCCTGATCTGCATCGCGCTTGGAACGGCCGCAATCGGCACCATCAACAGCCTCTCGGCCGCCATTCAGGATTCCATTGTCCGCGATGGCAAGGAGCTGCTGGGCGGCGATGCCGAGGCGGCGCTCATTCACCGGCGGGCGGACGCGGCCGAGCGCGCCTATCTGGCATCGTCCAGAGAGATCAGCGAAGTTGCCACAATGCGCGCCATGGCCAGCAAGCCCGGCGGCGGCGGCCAAACGCTCGTGGACCTCAAGGCGGTGGACAGCGCCTATCCGCTCTATGGGGCCGTAACCTTTGCGAAGGGCGGCGGGCTTGCCTCGATCATGAAGGAAGACAGCCTCGCGGTTGACCGCAGCCTTCTGGATCACCTGGGTATTGGCCTTGGAGACCGCCTCAAGCTGGGCCGCGCTTCCTTTCCCATAACCGCTGTTCTTGAGCGCGAACCGGACCGGCTCGCCGCTGGCCCAGCCTTCGGAGCCCGCGTTTTACTCTCGCTGCACGCCTTGCAAAAGACCGGCCTTGTCGAGCCCGGAAGCCTGATCCGCTGGCGCTACCGTATCAAGACACGCACGCCCCTGCCCGCTTCGTTCAAGGAAGACCTTGCCGCCAGGTTCCCGGAGGCGGGCTTTCGTGTGCGCAACAGCTCCGACCCCTCGCCCGGCATAAAGAACCTGCTCCAGCGGCTCACGGAATTTCTGACGCTCACGGGGCTGACGGCGATGCTGGCCGGCGGCATTGGCGTGGCGAACGCGGTTTCGGGCTTCATCGAGCGGCGGCGCAAGACCATCGCCACATACAAATCGCTTGGCGCTTCGCAGCGCGTCATCTTCCGCATCTTCATGATCGAGATCGGGCTTCTGGCACTGCTGGGCATCGCCATCGGCTTCGCCTTTGCCGCCGCATCGCCCTGGGCCTTGGCGAACCTGATGCGCGGCATCGTGCCGATTGACATTGAAACAGGGCTGCAAGGCGAGGCGCTGGCGCTTGCGGCCTTGTTCGGCCTTCTGACCGCCCTTCCCTTCATCTTTTGGCCAATCGGACGCGCCCAGGAGGTGCGGGCGGCGGAACTGTTCCGCGATAGCGGCGGCGAACGCCGAAGCCTGCCGCCGCTTGGCCACCGGCTGGCCTCTTTCCTGGCCGCGGGCCTGCTTGCCGGGGCGGCCATTGCGCTCTCGCGGGACCACCAGACCGCCACCATCACCTGTGCCGCAACCCTTGCTGTTTTCGGGCTTTTCTGGGGTGCGGGCATCGCCATCCGTAAGGCCGCGCTTGCGATCCCGCGCCCAAATCGGCCCGAATTCGCGCTGGCGCTCGCAAACATCGGCGGACCAGCAAGCCTTTCGCGCACCATCGCCTTGTCGCTTGGCGCGGGGCTTACGCTGCTCACTGCGGTTTCGCTCGTGGACGCGTCGCTTACCAGCGAAATCCAGTCGCGGCTTCCCCAGCACGCTCCCGCCTACTTCTTCATAGGCGTGCCGAAGCAGGACTTTCAGCCCTTCAAAGACCTGCTGACCAGGAACGCGCCGGCTGCGAAGATCTCCTCCGCGCCGATGCTGCGCGGCAGGATCGTAGCGCTGAAGGGCGTGCCCGTTGAGCAGATCAAGCCGCCCTCTTCCGCCGAATGGGTGCTGAATGGCGATCGCGGCATTACCTATTCCGATGCGGTGCCGCATGGCTCGCGGATCGCCAAAGGCCAATGGTGGGCGCCGGACTACGAAGGCGAGCCGCTCGTTTCTTTCGAAGCAGACGCCGCCAGGGCTCTCGGCCTTGGCATCGGCGACACCATCACCGTGAACGTCATCGGCCGGAACATTACGGCGCGGATCGCCAATCTGCGCAAGGTCCAGTGGGGCTCCATGGACATCAACTTCGTGATGATCTTCTCCCCGAACGCGCTTAGAAAGGCGCCCTTTAACTACCTGGCAACCTTGAGCTGGCCCGGCGGCGATCCCGCCGGTGCCGGGGCCGAATCCGCGATCCTGAGAGCTGTTGCCGCCGCCTATCCCACCGTCTCGGCGATCAATGTCAAGGAAGCGCTTGGCGCCATCAACGGCGTTTTTGAAAAGGTGATGCGCGCGGTCAGGATCGCGGGCAGCGTGACGCTCATCATGGGCGGGCTGGTGGTGGCCGGAGCGCTGATGGCGGCGCAGCGGCGGCGGATTTACGAGGCGGTTGTCCTGCGCACACTCGGCGCCAGCAAGCGCCGGATCGTCGCAGCCCACCTGCTGGAATATCTTGGGCTAGCGCTGTGCCTGTCGGCCATTGCGGCCCTGCTCGGCCTCGCTGCGGCTTATGCTGTTGTCACACAAATCATGAAGCTGAGCTTCAACCTGTCCCTCGCCCCGCTATTGCAGCCGTCCATCGGTGAAACCATATTGGTCGTGCTGCTGGGCGCGGCCGGAACTTACAGGGTTTTGTCAGCCAAGCCGGCACATTATCTGCGTTCCGAGTGAACGCTCCAATGGCGGGGGCGCTAGGGCAGCCCGCTAGAAAGAAGGCTTTGCACTGGACCGCCTAGGGGGTTAACGTGCGGACCATTGGCGCAGACCTTTAAGAGATTCGAAGAGTCAGGAACCACGACACATGGCAGACTTTGACAGATCACGGGCATATGACCTGAACGCGCGTACCGGCGCGGATACCTTCGCGTATGACGAGGGCCTGCGCGCCTACATGATACGCGTATATAATTACATGGGCGTCGGACTCCTCATCACCGGCGTTGTCGCCTATTTGTTCTATACGATGGCGGTTACGCAAGACCCCGCCGACGCAGCCGTAAAGCTGAAGAACGGCCTCATGCTTACCGCCATGGGCAAGGCGATTTACATAAGCTGGCTGCGCTGGGTCATCGCCTTCTCGCCGCTCATTATCGTCTTCCTGTTCGCGGCGCGCATCAACCAAATGAGCACCTCGACGGCCCAGACGGTTTTCTGGGCGTTTTCGGCGCTGATGGGCCTCTCGCTGTCGAGCATCTTCGTGATCTACACGAGCACCTCGATTGCACGCATCTTCTTCATCACCGCGGCAACCTTCGGCTCGGTTAGCCTGTGGGGCTACACGACCAAGCGCGACCTGACGCAGATGGGGTCCTTCATGATGATGGGCCTGATCGGCATCATCATCGCCGCCGTTGTGAATATTTTCCTGGCATCGTCGGCACTTCAGTTCGCGATCTCGGTGCTAGCGGTTGTGATCTTCACGGGCCTTACCGCCTACGACACGCAGACCCTGAAGAACAACTACGCCACCTACGCGCAGGGAGGTGAAGAAACCCTTGGCCGCACCGCGATCATGGGGGCGTTGAACCTCTACCTGGACTTCATCAACATCTTCATAGCCCTGCTTCAGCTCTTCGGCGACCGCCGCTAACCCCGGCAACGCCCGCCATTCAGGGCCTCAAAATTCCAACCCCGCCAAATCCATTTGGCGGGGTTTTTGATTACCGGTTACCCCAGCGTCTCCGCCGGTTCCGCCCGCAAGCGATCTAGCCATTTGCGGAGAGCAAACCCCGCGCGGATGAGCAGGAGGACCGCCACGATAGCCGCATAGACGATGGGCTCGGCGGGCCAGGATTTGACCACCAGCAGGAAGTGCGCCGCCGCCGCCATTGCCGCCGCGTAGACCCAGCGATGCAGCTTCTGCCAGACCGCGCCGCCCAGGCGCTTGATCGCCGGAGCGTTGGATGTGAGCGCCAGCGGCAGCATGATCGCGAAGGAGGCCATGCCTATTGTGATATATGGCCGTTTCAGGATGTCCTTGCCGATGGCGTGCAGGTCGAAGCCCTGGTCGAACAGCAGATAGGATGCCAGATGCGCTGTGGCGTAGTAGAAGGCCAGGAGGCCCAGCGCGCGCCGGAAGCGGACCAGGCTTGGGCCGCCGAAGCGCCGTAGCGGCGTCACCGCCAGGGCGGCGATCAGGAAGCGCAGCGCCCACAGCCCCAGCGAATGCTCAAGCTCCTTGACCGGATCGGCGCCGAGTTGATCGTTGAGCGCGAGCCAGAACACCCAGATGCCCGGAACCGCGCCCGCGAGATAAAGCGGCCAGCGCGGCACCGCGTTCAGCGCACGCTGGATGCGCCGCTTGGCTGGAAATGCGAATGGCGTCATGGGGCTGGTCTCCGTTTTTAGCTGGCCGCCGAGGCCTGAATATGGGGCGCAACCTCTTACCCTGTCCCCCCATGGGAGGGGGGACGCCTTCTCAACGGGCACGCCCGGACTCCCTCTCCCATAGGGAGAGGGCTGGGGTGAGGGGTTGCGCCCTGCGTATGGCTCACCAGCCCTCGAAACTAAAAGTGCGTCATCAGGTTCATGCCGGCGTAGATGCCCGCCACCTGCTCGCCGTAGCCGTTGAACATAAGCGTGGGCCGCCGCTTGGCGAAGAGGCCGCTGCCCTCGCCGATGCGCCGCTCGGTTTTCTGGCTCCAGCGCGGATGATCCACCCCGGGATTCACGTTGGAATAGAAGCCGTATTCTCCCGGAGCCTGCATGTTCCAGGATGTCGCGGGCTGCTTTTCCACCAGGCTGATGCGCACGATGGACTTGATGCTCTTGAAGCCGTATTTCCAGGGCACCACGAGCCGGATGGGCGCGCCGTTCTGGTTGGGCAGCGTCTCGCCGTAAAGGCCAACGGCAAGAAACGTAAGCGGGTGCATGGCCTCGTCCAGCCGCAAGCCCTCCCGGTACGGCCAGTCGAGCGTCTGGAACCAGCCCCGCTGGCCGCGCATCTCCGAGGGCCGCACCAGCGTTTCGAACGCCACGAATTTCGCGGAGCCCAACGGCTCCACGCGCGACAGCAGCGCGCGCAAAGGGAAGCCGATCCACGGGATGACCATCGACCAGCCCTCGACGCAGCGCAGCCGGTAGATGCGCTCCTCCAGGCTCACGGGCTTCAGGATGTCTTCCAGCGTGTATGTGGCGGGCTTGGAGACCAGCCCGTCGATGGTGACGGACCAGGGGCTTGTTTGCAGCGCACCTGCATACGCTGCAGGGTCGCTCTTGTGCGTGCCGAACTCATAGAAGTTGCTGTAACTTGTAATATCCGTCTTCGGTGTCAGTGGCTCGTCCGCGGAGAAAGCGCTCTTGGAGAAGGCCAGCGGTACGGTAGCCGCCGCGGCCCCTGCTGGCAGTCCCGCGAAAACCGCAGTAGCCAGTGCGCCGCCCAGGAACTCGCGGCGGCGCATATAGACCTCGCGCGGTGTGATCTCCAGGGAGGGAATAGGGCTCAGCTTCAGTGTCATAGGTTTGCTCCGGCTTTACCCAGGAGTACGCATCATGTACGCGATCCGTTACACCGGAGAAGCGTGGCGCAGCTCACGCCGCCATCACAATCCCGCGCCCCGAGGCAGCCGCCCGCGCTGATCCTGGCGCCCAGCAAAACGCTGGCGGCGCGGTTCGATGCCGAGGCCAAATCGTTCCTTTACGGCAGCGCCGAGCAATATTCAGGTCAATGAACGAGAGCGTGTCGCAGGGCGGTCAGCAAGGCTATCCGGTCAGGCCCAGAAAGTGCGCCGGTTTTTCGTGTCACCATGCCTTCTTCAAGGGTGAAACACTTCAGGCGCACCACCGACGCGGCTGACAGCCCAGCCTCGCTCAGCCCGGTGATCGGAATGTCGCTCTGCCATTGAGCGCTGGCCGCCGTGGTAATCATCAGCAAGATGACGTGCTGGTGGCTGGCATTGAAGGCCCGGCTCGATATGACCAGAGCCGGCCGGGGTTTCTGTTTCGCCTTATCCGTGAACGGGAACGGCACCACAACCACATCGAACGGGTCATAAATTGTCATAGGCCGCTGCGTCTTCCGGCGTGTCCCACTCGCTCAACGTCTTTTCGAGCTGCGCCAGATGCGTCACATCGATAGCGGTGGCTTTCGAGAGGACGACGCGGTTGCCCTCAATCTCGTACCTTACGAAATCGCCGGGCTTCAAGCGCAAACGGTCCCGCACGCGCTTGGGTATCGTCGTCTGCGATTTCGAGGTGAGGCGGCTGTGCATGACCCTGGCTCCTTACTTCCTTACTGTAAGGAAGTAAGCCGGCTTTGTCAAAATGGATGCGGCAGGGGTGAGGCTGAGTTCAATCGGTATTTGGTTCTGCCTTCCCTCTACCTGTAGCCGAATCCGCTGACCGGTGGCATATTGTGGCGCATGGCGAAAGCGCGGACGGAAAAGCGGGGAAGCAGAAAAACGGGTAGGTACCCGCAGGCGGAACAGGCTGCCGCAAATGGCTTTGCGGAAGGCCCGCAGGCCGCGTTCGAGGGCGAGGTGTACACCTCCGAGAGCACGAAGCACCTCATTCCGGCGCTGCGCAACTTGAAGCCGTCCGGCGCCATGCCGCAGCCTTCGCACAAGCTCGGCAAGCTGCCGCCCATCGGCGAACACCCGCTGCTGACCGGCAAGAACATGCCGCTGTTCGTGCCGCACCGCCCGCCGCGCCCGGAGAAGAGCGAGGGCGGCAGGCCGTTCGTCATCAAGTCGGAATTCGAGCCGCGCGGCGACCAGCCAACCGCCATCGCCGGGCTGGTGGAGGGCGTGCGCGGGCTGGAGCGCGATCAGGTTCTGCTGGGCGTCACCGGCTCGGGCAAGACCTTCACCATGGCGAAAGTGATCGGGGAGACGCAGCGGCCCGCGCTGATTCTCGCGCCCAACAAGACGCTCGCGGCGCAGCTCTACGGGGAATTCAAGGCGTTCTTCCCCGATAACGCGGTCGAATATTTCGTCTCCTATTACGATTACTACCAGCCAGAAGCCTACATCCCGCGCACCGACACTTATATCGAGAAGGACAGCTCGATCAACGAGCAGATCGACCGGATGCGCCACGCCGCCACGCGCGCGCTGCTGGAACGCGACGATGTGATAATCGTGGCCTCGGTGTCTTGCATCTACGGTATCGGCTCGGTCGAGACCTACTCGGCGATGACATTCTCGATCCAGGTTGGCGACCGGGTTTCGCAGCGGCAACTGCTCGCCGATCTTGTGGCGATGCAATACCGGCGCAACAACATCGCCTTCGCGCGCGGCGATTTCCGTGTACGCGGCGACACCATCGAGCTGTTCCCGGCCCACCAGGAAGACCGCGCGTGGCGCATCTCCATGTTCGGCGACGAGGTGGAGAGCATCGCCGAGTTTGACCCGTTGACCGGCGAAAAGACGCAAGACCTTGCGCTGGTGAAGATCTACGCGAATTCGCACTACGTCACGCCGAAGCCGACGCTGAACCAGGCGATCAAGGGCATTCAGCAGGAGTTGCAGGAGCAGCTTCAGCGCTTCAACGCCACCGGCCGGCTGCTGGAGGCGCAGCGGCTGGAGCAGCGCACGCAGTTCGACCTGGAAATGATCGAGGCAACCGGCTCCTGCCACGGCATTGAGAACTATTCGCGCTGGCTCACCGGCCGCGCGCCGGGCGAGCCGCCGCCGACCCTGTTCGAGTACTTGCCGGACAACGCGCTGGTGTTCGTGGACGAAAGCCATGTCACCGTGCCGCAGATCGGCGGCATGTTCTGGGGCGACTTCCGGCGCAAGTCCACGCTGGCCGAGTTCGGCTTCCGGCTGCCGTCCTGCATCGACAACCGGCCGCTGCGCTTCGAGGAATGGGACGCGATGCGGCCGCAAAGCGTCTACGTGTCGGCAACGCCCGGCAAATGGGAGCTTGAGCAGACCGGTGGCGTGTTCGTGGAGCAGGTCATCCGCCCGACCGGCCTGATCGACCCGCCGGTGGAGATCCGCCCCGTCAAGACGCAGGTGGACGACCTTATCGACGAATGCCGCAAGGTGATCCGCCAGGGCTACCGCGTGCTGGTGACGACGCTGACCAAGCGCATGTCCGAAGACCTCACCGAATACGCGCACGAGCAGGGCCTCAAGGTGCGCTACATGCACTCCGACGTGGACACGCTGGAGCGCATCGAGATCATCCGCGATTTGCGGCTGGGCGCCTTCGACGTGCTGATCGGCATCAACCTCCTACGCGAGGGGCTGGACATTCCCGAGGTGGCGCTGGTCGCGATCCTCGACGCCGACAAGGAAGGTTTCCTGCGGTCGGAAACCTCGCTGATTCAGACCATCGGCCGCGCCGCGCGCAATGTCGATGGCCGCGTGATCCTCTACGCCGATGGCGTCACCGGCTCGATGGAGCGCGCCATCGCCGAGACGAACCGCCGCCGCGAGAAGCAGCAGGCGTTCAACGAGGCGAACGGCATCACGCCGCAGTCGATCAAGAAGAACATCGGCGACATTCTCGCCAGCGTCTACGAGCGCGACCATGTGACCGTCGATGCCGGCTTCGCGGAGGGCGCGCGGACGCCGCTGGCGGGGCATAACCTCGCCGCCGTGATCGCGGACCTGGAGAAGCGTATGCGCGAGGCGGCGGCGAACCTGGAGTTCGAGGAGGCGGCGCGGCTGCGCGACGAGGTGAAGCGGCTGCGCGAGGTCGAGATGGCCGTGATGGACGATCCGCTGGCGCGGCAGGCGGCGGTGGAGGATAGGGCAGGGCGGTATGAGGGGGAGCGGCGTGCGTCCTACGTGCCGAAGGAGGAGGCCCGCGCGAGGGCGGGCGGAGGCAAGGGGCTCGCGCGGCCGCATAAGCCAACGCTGGACGAGATGGGGCCACATGCGGAGCGGCCGCTGCCGGGAGGTAAGGCGAAGCCTGCGCGGTCCACGCCGGATTTGCAGACCTTCAAGCCAGGCAAGACCGTCATCGCGGGCGAGGATGAGGGCGAGCCGGAACGCCGCGGTAAGCGCCGCCGCCCGGTCAAAACTGGCCGGCCAGGGACGTGATCCTTGTAGACATACCATTTTCCTTTTTTCTCTTTTTGCTTCTTGTCTTTGTTAACAAAGGTGTGCTCAAAGGGCATATAAGGTTACAGTGCCTTTACAGGCTTATCTACACTTAGAACGAAACTAGGTTCTGAAAATGAAGTTAAAGCGTCGTCAGCCGAATTATCGGGGAAGTTAGCTTTCGCCTTCTTCTTGTATCAAAGAGAGTTTGAAAGAATAGAGGCTATGCACCGGCTACAGCCTTCTCTATAAGCCCGATGGGCGAGAACACCGGCAACGGTTCCGGCCTCGCCGCCAGCGGCTTGCGCTCCACACGCAGCGGCACGAAACCCAGCCGCTCGCAAAAGCTCACAGCCTCCGGCTTGGCGTCTACCACCACGCCCGCGCAGCCAATGCGGCCGCGGAGTTCAAGCGCCAGTTTGAACATGGCCCGCAGCAAGAGCTTGCCAATCCCGCGCCCTTGAAAGCGCCTGTCCACTGCCAGCCACGCGATGCGCAAGATAGGGATCGGATAGGCTGGAAGCTTCTTCTTCAAGACCGCCGTGATTGCGTCCGCAGTCATTTCGTCCGGCGAGACTGTCACAAGACCGGCAATCCGTTCCTCCACCGTGGCCACATAGGTTGAACCGATGCAAACCTCGCCCGCTTGCGATCCGCCTGTGCCCGTCACGCTCAGCCCTGGAATAGCGCTTTAAGGTCCGCGCTTGACTCCTCATCGGCGCCGAGGTGGTCAGCCACCTCCCGCATACTCTTCGCGCTAAGCACAAGCCTCGCTGGAACGATGATATCCTCCGGGAACTCCCGGAGCGCCTGAAGGTAATGCAGCAAAGCCTCCTTGATAACGAGGGCCATTTTAACTCCGCGACGCTTTACATAGGTTTCAAGCGCGGCTTTCGCCGCGTCCGGAATCTGGGTTTCAGCCATGGCGGCCTCGCTATCTACATTTTGGCAGATACGTGTCCTGCCGGGCTGTCTCAAGAAGACGGATGCGGGCAGGCTGGAGGCTGGCGGCAATGCCTGATATACAGGCTGGGAACGGCGGCCAGGCCAGAGAGCAGAAGCGGAGACGAACCACATGCCGGACGCATACGATCTGATTGTCATCGGCACAGGCCCCGGCGGCTATGTTTGCGCCATCCGCGCGGCGCAGCTCGGGCTCAAGACCGCGGTTGTCGAGAAGAACGCCGCCTTCGGCGGAACCTGCCTTAACATCGGCTGCATCCCGTCGAAGGCGCTCCTGCACGCCTCCGAGCTTTACGAGGATGCGAACCGCGGCTTCGAGGCCATGGGCATCAAGGCCATCGTGGAACTCGATCTGCCCGCGATGATGAAATACAAGGCCGAGGGCGTCGCGGGCAACGTCAAGGGCGTCGAATATCTCCTGAAAAAGAATAAGGTCGACACGCATCGCGGCATCGGGCGCATTGCGGGGCCGGGCCGCGTGGTCGTGCGGCCGGCCGATGGCGGCGGGGAGACGGCGCTTGAGGCCAAGGCCATCGTTATCGCGACCGGCTCCGATACCGTCCAGCTGTCAGGCATTGAAATCGACGAAAAGCGTGTGGTCTCCTCCACGGGAGCGCTTGAGCTGGAGAAAGTCCCGGAGCGCTTCCTTGTGGTTGGCGCCGGCGCGATTGGCCTGGAGCTCGGTTCGGTGTGGCGCCGGCTGGGCGCGAAAGTCACGGTGGTCGAGTTCCTGGACCGCATCCTGCCCGGCATGGACGGCGAGGCCGCCAGGCAGTTCCAGCGCATCCTGCAAAAGCAGGGCATTCAGTTCCGGCTCGGGATGAAGGTGACGGCGGTTCAGCCGGATGGCGAGGGGCCGCTCAAGGTGACGGTTCAGCCGGCGCAGGGCGAAGGGCCGCAGGAGCTGATCGGCGCCGATGTGGTTCTGGTAGCCATCGGCCGCGCGCCCTATACTGAAGGGCTCGGGCTTGAAGAGGCTGGCGTCCGGATGGATGGGAAGCGCCGCATCGTAATTGACGATCGTTTTCAAACGAACGTGCCTGGCATTTACGCCATCGGCGACGTGGTCCGGGGGGCGATGCTCGCGCACAAGGCGGAGGACGAGGGCGTCGCCGTGGCCGAGATCCTCGCGGGCAAAGCCGGCCATGTGAATTACGGCGTGATCCCAGGCGTGGTCTACACCTCTCCCGAGGTTGCCAGCGTGGGGCAGACCGAGGAGGGGCTGAAAGAGGCCGGGATCGCGTACAATGTTGGCAAGTTCCCCTTCACCGCCAATGGCCGCGCGAAGGTGAACCGGCAGACGGATGGTTTTGTAAAGATTTTGGCGGATGCTGGGACCGACCGCGTGCTGGGCGTGCACATCGTCGGGCCGGATGCGGGCAATATAATCGCCGAGGCGGCGGTGCTGATGGAGTTCGGCGGTTCGGCAGAGGATCTGGCGCGCACCTGCCACGCGCATCCGACGCTGACCGAGGCAATAAAGGAAGCGGCGCTCGCCGTGGGCAAGCGGGCGCTGCACATATAGATGTGTGAGACTGGCGAGGTTCCGGCATGATCGAAGCGTTCACCCCCTCACCCTGTCCCTTTCCCCAAGGGAGAGGGGACACCTGCACAACGGTCGCGAGACCGTCTCCCCTCCCATGGGAACAGAATGAGGAGAGATTCGCTCTGGCAAGGGCATTGCCTAACATCATGGCGGAGCGTTTGGGGTACAAGTTGGGTAAAGGGTTACACCTGCTTGTTCTGCTGGCGATGGCGCTGACGTGTCTTGAGGGAGCCGCTCTCTGGACGCCTGCGGAAGCGCAGGCGGCGTTCCAGCCCACGCGCAGCCCGCGCATCATCCTCGGCCGCCGGCGCCCCGGCAAGGTGACAGGCTTCACGGACGGCGGCGTTACCGTGGAACTGAAGGGCAGGGGCGCGCAGATTGTGCAATACGCCGGGATCTGGCGCATCAGGAGGGCTTGCGTCAACGGCGAGCCGCGGGGCTCAACCGTCGTCGACTTCGGGAACAACCGGCTGTTCGTTCGGTCGTCAGTTGCGGACTTTGCCGGCAATGTGGCCAAGAAAATTCCGCTCGTGCGGTTCACCGCGCCGAATGGCAAGGCGATATACATAGCCGCCGGCCAAGTCACGGATATTTCCGGCTCGCAACTGGGGTTGCACAATCCGGCGAGCAAAGCGGTAATCGGCACCAGGAATGGCGCGCAGCAGATAATCGAGCCGGTGGACGATGCGAAGCGCTTGCTGGCCGCGGCTCAAACGGTGCCCACGGCGGGGGATGGAGATGTGGCGGATCGGCGTTGATCTTGGCGGAACGAAGATCGAAGCGCTGGCGCTTTCGCCGGAGGGACAGGAGCGCGTCCGCCTCCGGATTCCAACGCCGCGCGGGGACTATGAGGCGACGCTCGGCGCCATCGTTTCTCTTGTGGACAAATGCCGGGAAGGGCTCGCGGAAGCGGACATCGCGGGCGTTGGCATAGGCATTCCCGGCAGTCTCTCGCCCAGAACGGGGCTCGTGCGCAACGCCAATTCCACCTGGCTCAACGGCCGCGCGCTGCTCCGCGATCTGGAGGCGCGCTTCGCCTGGCCCGTCGCAATCGAGAACGACGCCAACTGCTTCGCGCTTTCGGAGGCCGTGGACGGGGCCGCGCAGGGCTGCCGCACGGTGTTCGGCGTCATCCTCGGCACGGGCGTGGGCGGCGGCCTCGTGCACGATGGCCGGCCGCTGCTCGGCTGCAACGCGGTGGCTGGCGAATGGGGCCATAACCCCTTGCCCTGGCCGGAAGCGGACGAGTGGCCGGGGCCGCCCTGCTATTGCGGTAAGCACGGCTGCATCGAGACTTTCCTGAGCGGTCCGGCGCTGGAGCGCCAGTACGAAGCCGCCTCGGGCCACGTTGTCCCAGCGAAAAATATTGCAGAGCGCGAAAAAAAAGGCGAGGACACGGCCGGAGCCGTGCTCGCCCAGTATGGGAAGAGGCTAGCAAAATCACTCGCAACCGTGATCAATATCGCTGACCCGGACGCGATAGTATTAGGAGGCGGCGTATCGAACATTGGCGCCATCAGGGACATGGCGACTACGGAGCTTCCCCGGTGGGTATTCTCCGACTGTTTCGATACGCCGCTCATGGTCAACAATTGGGGGGACTCAGGCGGGGTCAGGGGGGCCGCTCGCCTGATAATCCCCAGGTAACCCGGCTAGGCCGGGTTACCTGCGTTAGTATACGGCTGCAACATCATTTGGTGCTTAAAGGCTAATCTGTATTTCCAAAGTAGCAAAAGCGGACGGGTTTTGCATCCCTTATTTAAACCGAAAATGCGAAAATCCTGACATAGATTGCGTAAGGTGTTTTTGTGCAACAGGTGGCTGTGGGTACAGCGCAACAGACCCGGCGGACTCCCGCGGGAGCGGCAGAAGCAGACTGCTCAACATCGCAATGAAGCCTTGCGCGAAGCGGGCCGTATTTGAGGGACTAACATGAAAAAACTGCTGGGTTTGGCCATCGTGCTTGCGCTGGCGGCCATCTTGATGCTGACAAAGCCCACGCCCCAGGAGATTGCGTCCGCAGCCGCCGGGCGGATGAATTACATTGTTATCAACAGGGATAGAATGCCCCGGAATTTTGCAGCCGCCGCTGCCGCCGCCGCCCTGATCCAAACCGTGGAGCAGGTGTTTTCCATCGGCGTGCGGAGCCCGGATTCGAGCGTGAAATGGCGCACCACCGATCTCGTCTTCCTCATATACTCCGATTTGACCGTGTCCCGCGTGGGCTCCCTGAAGTGCCTCTGGCTTCTGCGCAACGGCTTCTGCTTTTACAGCGGGAGTTAGCTGAAGGGGATAAGGCAACTGCGGGCAGGGTGGCGGGCCGCGGCACTTCATTTGACTCTTGCGCTTCGCTGCTCACTCGAATTTATCTAATATTGCGATGAACATAGTCTACACGATCATAGGAATTGCCGGCGCGGCGCTCGCCTGGGCCCTGGGGCTCATCCTGGACCGGGAGCCACAGAGCGGGGAGGCATTCCGCCTGCTGCTCATGCTGCTGCTCGCGGGGTTCGCGGGCTGGTTTGGCTTTCATTGGCGCGGGCTGGCGTACCGCTCGCGGCTTTTACGCAGAAGGCTTCTGCCGGGGGAGCGTTACGCGGGGTTGTATCTGCAGGCCATTCAGCGCGGTGAGGCAATCCGCTACGCACTCGTCCGGTTCTCCTACAACGCCAGCGAAGGGTGTTTCGAGGCAGAGGGCAGGAGCTACCATCCCTCCGGGGAAGAGGTCTCGTCCTTCAGGTCGGCATTCGTGTTTTTGCCGCAGGATAAGTGCGGGGAAATTCAGTACGTTTGGGAAGGGAGCCGCGCCGCCTCGGGCTATACCTTCATGAAGATCGAGAGCGAGGACGGGGAACTGGCGGAAGGCGAGGGATACATCAATGTTTTTGGAAATCCGCCGCAAGGTTTCCCGCTGCTGTTCAAGCGGCCGGAAGACGCGGTGCTCCGGGAGACGCTCGGCGTGGGCCTGCCGGCGCACCGGAAGGAGGAGCCAAGCTTTATCGAGAAGTTCCACAAGAAGTTCGGCGCCGCGGTGGCGCAGGGCTTTGTAACCGAGGCGGAGGAGGTTCCGTGACGCGGGGAAGGCATCCGCCGGGGCACGCGGAAACCGGAGCGCCGGCGCTTACGCGGCGCTTGCTTCCGGGCGCAACTCGAATAACTATGCGCGCCTGGAGAAACGCATCATGAAACGCCAAGCAACCAAAGGCCCGTCGCAAAGGCAGCTTCGCGCGGGTGAGCTTCTGCGCCACGCGCTCGCGGAGATCTTCCGCAGCGAGGAATTCGAAGACCACGATCTCAAGGGCGAGATCGTCACCGTCGCCGAGGTCCGCATGAGCCCGGACTTGCGGCACGCGACCGTGTTTGCCAGCGCGCTTTCCGGCAAGAACAGCGACGATCTGGCCCGCGCGCTCAACCGGCATCAGCGCTTCCTGCGCGGCGAACTTGCGCGGCGCATCGAGCTTAAATACGTGCCCGAGCTTCAGTTCCGCGGCGATCATGTGGCGGAAGAGGCCGCGCATATCGACGAGCTGCTGCGCTCGCCTGAGGTGGCGCGGGATCTGAAATGACTTACGGGGGAGAAAGGCCGGCGGGTTCCGGCATATTCAGAGCTTATAACCCCTCACCCTGTCCCTCTCCCAATGGGAGAGGGGACCCCTGAACGATCCGTAGCGGAAATTCGGGCGTCCCTTCTCCCATTGGGAGAAGGACAGGATGAGGGGTGATTCCCTCCGTTCAGGGCACTGCGGGGCGTTATGTTTGCTCCCTCTGTTCAACTCTTGAAATTGATAGCAAAGCGAAAGACATGGCACGCCGCAAAGGCAATGAAATTAACGGCTGGCTTATCCTCGACAAGCCGCAGGGCCTCACTTCGAACCAGGCGCTCGGCCGTCTGAAGCGCCTGTTCCATCCCAAGAAGGTGGGGCACGCGGGCACGCTCGATCCGCTGGCGACAGGCGTTCTGCCCATCGCTTTCGGCGAGGCGACGAAGACGGTCGCGCATGTGGTCGATTGCGAGAAAAGCTACGATTTCACCATCCGCTGGGGCATCGAGACGGACACCGACGACGCGGAAGGCCAGCCGGTGAAAACCAGCGATGCGCGCCCCAGCCGCGAGGCCATCGAAGCCGCGCTGCCAAGCTTCACCGGCGACATCATGCAAACGCCGCCGTCCTATTCCGCCATCAAGGTGGACGGCGAGCGCGCCTACGATCTGGCCCGCGACGGCGAGGCGGTCGAGCTGGAGGCGCGGCTGGTCTCTGTCTACGAGCTGGAGATTGTGGACATGCCCTCGCCCGATCTGACGCGGCTTGTTTGCGATTGCGGCAAGGGCACTTACGTGCGCTCTATCGCCCGCGATCTGGGCCGGGCGCTCGGCTGTTACGGCCATATCGCGGCGCTCAGGCGCACCTCGGTCGGCCCTTTCGGCGAGGAGAACGCGATTTCCCTGGAAACGCTCGAAAGTTTAAGCAATAGTGACGGCGGCCGAGACGCTCTTATGAGCGCAATCAACCCTGTCGAGACGGCGCTGGACGGCATCCCGGCGCTCGCCGTTAGCGGGGATGATGCGGCTAGGCTGAAGCGGGGGCAGTCCATCCTGGTAAGGGGGGGGAATGCGCCAATCCTGAACGGCCCGGTCTATGTGACCTCGCACGGGGTTCTCATCGCCATCGGCGAAGTGGAGCGCGGCGAGTTTCATCCAGTCCGGGTGTTCAATATCCCTGCCTGAAGCCGGACTGAGCGCCTAACTCAAACGGAGATGACCGATGTCGATTACGCCAGAGCGCAAATTAGCGCTAATCAAGGAATATGGGACCAAGGAAGGCGATACCGGCTCGCCCGAGGTCCAGGTTGCCGTTCTTACGGAGCGGATCTCGAACCTGACCGGGCATTTCAAGACCCACAAGCACGACAATCATTCGCGGCGCGGGCTTCTGAAGCTCGTCAGCCAGCGCCGCCGCCTGCTCGACTACGTGAAAAGCAGGGACGAAGGCCGTTACCGCGACCTGATCGGCCGCCTGGGCATCCGGCGGTAAGAGGAAATCCGGCCCGCATTGCAACGAACGGGGGAATCTCCCCTCACACCGTCCCTCTTCCTCTGGGAGAGGGAACGCTGTGTTGTGCTCAAAGCGTAATTCAGGCGTCTCTTCTCCCGGAGAGAGAAGGACAGGATGGGGATAGGACCTTTGTCCGTCGCACCATAGGGTGCAACAAAGACGCCCAAAATCCGCGCCAGGGTGGGCTGTCCTGCATTTATTGCGGGCTACCCAAACCGGCCGGTGATGTAGTCCTGCGTGCGCTTATCGGCGGGGTTGGTGAAGAGCTGCTCCGTCGTGCCGAACTCCACCAGCTCGCCCAGATACATGAAGGCGACGAACTGCGAAACGCGGCCGGCCTGCTGCATGTTGTGCGTGACGATGGCGATGGTGAAATCGCTCCTCAGCTCGTCAATCAGCTCCTCGATTTTCGCGGTCGAAATCGGATCGAGCGCCGAGGTGGGCTCATCGAGCAGGATAACCTCCGGCTTGATCGCCACGGTGCGGGCGATGCAAAGGCGCTGCTGCTGGCCTCCTGAAAGGCTGAGCCCGCTGGCTTGCAGCTTGTCCTTGACCTCCGGCCAAAGCGTGGTCTTCTCCAGCGCCCACTGCACGCGGGCGTCAAGCTCGGCCCTGGACAGCTTCTCGTAAAGCCTGACCCCGAAGGCGATGTTCTCGTAGATCGTCATAGGGAAGGGAGTTGGCTTCTGGAAGACCATGCCGATGCGCGAGCGCAGCAGGTTCAAGTCCACGCCCCTGCCGAGGATATTCTCCCCGTCGAACAGAACCTCGCCTTCGGCGCGCTGGCCCGGATAAAGGTCGTACATCCGGTTCAGAACGCGAAGCAGCGTGGACTTCCCGCAACCCGACGGGCCGATGAAGGCCGTAACCTTCCGGTCGTAGACCGGCATGTTGATGTTCTGCAGGGCCTGGCTCTGCCCATAATAGAAGTTGAGATTGCCGACACTGATCCGCTCGGTCCCGCCGCCGGGAGCGCCATTTACCAGCCGATTCATGATTTCACCTTGGGAGAGCTGAGCCAGCGGGCCAGAACGCTAAGCGTGAGAACCGCAAATGTGATGAGGAGCGCGCCGGTCCACGCCAGATCTTGCCACCTTTCGTAGGGGCTGAGCGCGAATTGGAAGATCACTGCGGGCAGGCTTGACATCGGCGCAAGGAGGTCCGTGCTGAAGAACTGATTGTTCAGCGCGGTGAACAGGAGCGGCGCCGTCTCCCCGCTTATGCGGGCAATTGCGAGCAGCACTCCCGTAATGATTCCGGCCATGGCGGCCTTGTAGGCAACGTGCCGGATCACGAGAGAGCGCGGCAGGCCTATGGCGCTGGCGGCCTCACGAAGCTGGTTCGGCACCAGCAGCAGCATGTTCTCCGTGGTGCGCACCACAATGGGGATCACCAGCACGGCCAGGGAAACCGCGCCCGCGATGCCGGAGAAATGTCCCATGGGCTGGACCATCACTGCGTATACGAAGAGGCCCATAACGATTGAGGGCGCGCTCAGCAGAATGTCGTTTATGAAGCGGACGATGGAGGATAGCCGGTCATGCCGGCCATATTCGGCCATGTAGGTGCCGGCCAGGATACCGATGGGCGTACCGATCGCGGTTCCAAGAAAAGTCAGGATCAGGCTGCCTACGATGGCGTTCTTCAGGCCGCCGCCCGCCGCCCCCGGAGGCGGAACATCATGCGTGAGAATGCCCAGCGACAGGCTGCCCGCGCCCCTGTAAATAAGCGTGCCGAGAATAATGAAAAGCACCGCGATGCCGAGCGCCGACGCTCCCCAGCACAGCCCCATGACCATAAGGCTGGTCAGGCGGCGGCGCCTGTATCTTGCGAGATCTGTTGCCATCAGGAACCAGCCGATTTCTCGATGCGCATGAGCATAAGCCGCGCAAGCGCGAGCACGATGAAGGTGATGATGAAGAGGATCAGGCCGAGCGCGATGAGGGACGAGGTATAGAGATCCCCGGTTGCTTCGGTGAACTCGTTTGCGATGGTGGCGGAGATGGTCGTTCCCGGCGCCAGGATCGACGTGCTCAGCCTATGGGCGTTGCCGATCACGAAGGTTACGGCCATGGTTTCGCCCAGCGCCCGGCCGAGGCCCAGCATCACGCCTCCAAGCAAGCCCACCTTCGTGTAGGGTATGACCACGGAGCGGACGACTTCCCAGGTTGTGCAGCCGATGCCGAAAGCCGACTCCTTCAGCATGGAAGGCACGGTTTCGAACACGTCGCGGCTCACGGCGGTAATGAACGGAAGCACCATGATCGCCAAAATCAGCCCGGCGGTGAGCATACCGATGCCGTAAGGGGGGCCGGCGAAAAGAGCGGAGAGCACCGGGATGCCGCCAAACGCGCTGATCAACGCCGGCTGGACATAGGTCTGCAGGAAGGGCGCGAAAACGAACAAGCCCCAGATGCCGTAAATGATGCTGGGCACGCCGGCCAGCAGCTCTATGGCGATGCCGATCGGGCGCCGCAAGGTCATGGGGCACAGCTCGGTCAGGAAGATCGCCGCGCCGAGTCCGACGGGGACGGCGATAAGCATGGCGATGAACGCGGTGATGAGTGTGCCGCCGATTGGCGCGAGGGCGCCGAACTTTTCGGTGACCGGGTTCCACGCCTCGGTTATGAAAAAGCTAAATCCAAAGGTCTGGAAGGCAAGCGCCGCGCCCACAACGAGCGATGCGAATATAGCGCCCAATACGATCAGCACCCCGATGGCCGACGCTTTGGTTATAACCCGGAATACCGAGTCGCCGCGGCCAAGCCGCTTTAGTTTATCGGCCCGGGTCTCGTCGCGAACTGTGCTTACAGTTTCGTGCAGGATCACGTCAACCAAGGCCCTAACCCAACCTAGCTTCCCAACGAGTACCGTTCACAGGGCTTATTATAAGATAGGACTGGCGATTGCCAGTCCTATCCAGGGGCATTTATTGCTTGTAGACCGGCTTGCCATCCGGGCCTTTGATTTCGGCCCAGCGGGACTGAATTAGCTTCTTCACGCTTTCCGGCATCGGGACATAGTCCAGCTCTGCGGCAGCCTTGTCGCCATTCTTGTAAGCCCAGGCGAAGAACTTGAGGGCTTCGTTGGCGGCGGCGGCGTCTTTAACCTTCTTCGGCATCATGATGAACGTCGAAGCGGAGATCGGCCACGAGCCGGCACCGGGCTGGTTGGTGATGATCAGGTGGAAGCCGTCCGAATGCTCCCAGTCAGCGCCGGCGGCAGCGGCCTGAACCGAAGCGCCGTTGGCTTCAACGATTTTACCGTCCTTGTTGACCATCTTGGTGGTGGTGAGCTTGTTCTGCTTGGCGTAGGCAGTCTCAACGTAGCCAATCGAGTTCTTGGTCCGCTGAACGTTATTGGCGACGCCTTCATTGCCCTTGGCGCCGATGCCAACCGGCCATTGCACGGAAGCGGCGGAGCCAACTTCAGACTTCCACTCCTCGCTGACTTTCACAAGGTAGTTGGTGAAATTGAAGGTGGTGCCCGATCCGTCGGAACGGTGGACAACTGCGATAGCGGTGGACGGCAGCTTGACGCCGGGATTGAGCTTCTTGATCGCGGCGTCGCCCCAGGTCTTGATTTCGCCGAGGAAAATCTTCGCAAGCGTGGCGCCGTCAAGGACAAGTTCGTTGGACTTGATGCCTTCGAGGTTCACTACCGGTACGATGCCGCCCATGACCATCGGCCACTGCATGATGTCGCCAGCTTTAGCGCGCTCCTTGGCCGTGAGGGGCTTGTCGGTGGCGCCGAAGGTAACGGTGCGGGCGGTAATCTGCTTGATGCCGCCGCCGGAGCCGATGGACTGATAATTGAGGCTATTGCCGGTTTCCTTTTTATAGGCGTCGGCCCACTTCGTGTAGACAGGATAGGGGAAAGAGGCGCCCGCGCCGGAGATATCGGCGGCTAGGGCCGGAGCCGATGCGGCCACGGCCAGGACCATGGCGCCTGCGAGAAGCGGCTTGATGGAGAATGTCACGCTTTTAGCTCCTTATAAACGGGGCGGAAGCCCCTCTTACTAGAGTGTTATTGCAGGGCGAAGCTAGCCCCCGTATGTAACATCGCAAAGACAACAGAACTGTTTGATGCATAACGGTAATTTTCGAAAAATGACAAGGCTGTTCCGGCCCGCACAACAAGGCTTCGGCACCGCCCGCCGGAGGATCCCGCGCCTGCCGCCGCCACTGTCATTGGGGGCTTGATCCGGCGGGGATGGACCCTAAGCCAAGCCGAACGGGTTCTTGACCGTCACGGGCGGCTCGGCCGCGGCGGCCGTAAGCGGCAGACCGGGTCCGTTTTCCAGCTCGTTTACAATCGCTTCAAGCACGCCTTTGAGGGCTTTTGCATCGGCGAGCCCCGCGCGGTCCCTGCCGATCGCCAGCGAGCCGTAAATCGCGATGTGATCCTCGCGGTTTTCGATCTTGAGGCCGCCGAGGGTGATTGCATCGCTCTCGTTCTTGAAAGGGGAAAAGCTCATCGTCCGCCAGATCCTGAAGTTCGCTGCCCGCTCTCCGCTGTATGGAGACGGCATCCAAAATGGGGCGTTGGCTCCGGTAAGTCCATGGCGCGCCGCTTCACCTCCGTGCTGGCTTGCGGGAAAACATCAGCGCTGATCCTGCTCTCAAGCTCCGAGATCGAAACCGCTTCCCAGCTTTGGCTTCCGTCGTTGGACGCGTAATAGGCGCCTGCTTGGTTGCGGGAGGGAAGGTAGATAGCCTTGAAAACATGGGTTGGGACCAGCACGCGCCCCTTGAGGCTTTTAAGCTCCGCGCCCAGAAAGGCGGGCCCCGTTACCACGTAGACTTCGCCCTCCGAAAGCGCGAGATCCCGCACCGCGGATTCGATGCCTTCCCAGAGCACTTCGTTGCTGCACGGCGATTGGGGGATCATGTTCGCCAGCGAGAAGGATTCTTCTTGCGCCTCGATTGTGGACATATCCCCATTCGGCGCCATGTGGCCGCGGTCGAAGCCGCTGCGGCGGTAATCGGCAAGCTCCGAGCGCTGATCCGCGGGCAGGCCCAGTTCTTCGTGGAAGGCGTTCGAACGGAGCCGCGGCAGGCTGCGCGCGCGCCGGATACGGGCGGCGGTCAGGCGCTCGGCGGCCCAGAGCGGGGCGCGCGCGATACCGGAATAAAGGAGGGCGATTTCGGAGAAGCAGACGGGGTGGGTTTGTTCCGAAAGCTTCGGGTTCTTAAGGACGGGGGCCGCGCCCAGATAGAGCTGGGATTGGCAGCTTGCCTGTGCCGCATACAGCGGCTGAACGAAGGAAACAAGAAGTGCGGATAGAAATGCGAGTGAGCAGAATAGGCGAGGCATGACCGTTTCCCCAATAAGACTTGTTCATCTGCAAGTTCGATTGGGGTATGCGATTCGCCGGTTTCCGCGAACGCTCCGTAGTCTGTGTTGTTGCCCGGCAGTGCAAAACCGGGATGCGAGAGCCCTGCCGGCGGCCGGAACTTAGGCGATGGGAGCGGACCACGCTTCGGGTGCCGGCTTGAGATTAGCGATGCTCTCGTGGATTGCGTGGATGCTTGCCTCCGCATCCTCGTGCCGCCGGGCTTGAGCATCCTGAAGCGCCAGGCTGATTCTTTCGATCACGGCGTCGATGGGGCCGAAAGTCAGGGCCCGCGCTTGCCTGGTGAAGGCGGATGAGTCTTCGTGAAAAACTCTCGACGCCTCGTCCGCGAGCGCCTCAATGATCGGAGCGAAATCGGCGGCGATCAGGTCTTGAAGATTGACGCTGGGGCCACTGCCGTCCGCCGCTCCGGCAAGCTCTGTCAGATGCGCGGTGAGCCCGAGAGCCGCTGGCTCGCTCAGCGCGGCCAGAGACGGGGCAAGCGCCAGTGGCGGCCCCAGTATAATCGCGGGACTCGAAGTCAGGCCCTTGCCCTCAAGCAGCGCCGAAAGCTCGGCCTTGAGCGCCTCATGCTCATCGGCAAGCATCCCGCCCGCATCCTCGATGGCGTTGAGGAAAACGTTCTCAAGCCGTATCCGCAGCTTAACGTCGGCCTGGCTGGCCTGCCAGGCAAGATCATGACCGGCTAGCGAGGTCAGCGCCTCCGGAATGAAGGCCTGAATAGCAGAGAAAAGCCTTTGTTTGATGAGGCTCACTTCCTGAGCATAGATCTCGTCAAGCCTTTCGGGAAAGGCATCGAACTTCGTGGCAAGCTCTTGCCTCAGGCCAACGATTGCTTCGAGTTCCTCATGGACCTTTCCTGGTTCAAGGGGAATGCGGCGGAGCAAGCCGGCCTCGATTTCCAGCCAGGCGATAAGGTTGCGGCCGGCGGAATCGATCAGGCAGGTTGCGGAGCGGATCGAATCGGCGATCGGGCCGCTGCTCATCATTTCGGATACGGCGACCGCCAGCGGCAGAAGGCCCGATTTCAGGAAATAGGCCTCGGCCTTGGCTTTGTCAGCGAAGCCGTCATTGCTGAGCCACTGGAATAGGCTGCCGCTTTCGTCTTGATTATCATCTTCAGAGGCGCTGGACAGTGCCTCTCCGAAGATGCTCCGGTTCAACGCCTTGTGTGCGAAAGCGGCGCTGCCAAAAACAACCGGTATATGGGCGGATGGAAATTCCTGCTTGAGCGTGGCCGATACCTGCCGCCCGATCTCCTGCAGCACGCTTTCGCTATCCTTGAGTTCGTCGACCTTGTTTATGAAGATGATTATCCGGTTCTTCTTGAGTCCCCGCAGCATCCGCAACAGGTTGATGTCGGCCGCCGACAGGGGTTGCCTGGCGGTTACGACGACCACGCAAATGTCCGCGGCTTCGAGATTTTGCCGCGTTATTTCATCGCGTACCAGGAACGGGTCGTTGACGCCCGGCGTGTCGATCAGGACCGACGGGAAGCTGAAGGCTCCCATGTCCAGGAAGATGTCGGCGGACTTGGTGATGTCAGAGAACCTGCCCTCGGTGCGCTCCAAGGGGCATTCTGAGTCCGGCTGCTCCGCGCCGACATACCGGACCAGCAAATCGGGCTGTATGTCCTCGTATAGGTGCTCTTTGCCCAAAAGCTCCTCGAACGATGTTCCGAGCTTCTCGCGGGCCCGCTCCTCCATGGCCTTCACCTGGGTTTTAAGCACCTCCCAGTCGAAGTCTGGAAACAGCCGTTCCGTAAGCTCGCGGGTGCGCCCGCCCATCGACAGCCGGCACCATTCCTCCTTGGTAAAAAAGGTGAATTGGGCGCCCGACCGCGGTTTGTCCGGCACGCCAAAGCTCAGCCTTGTGATAACCGCCGTGCAGGGATTTATGTTCGCGGGTAGAAGCTCCGGCTGCTCGACCAGCACATTGATCAGGGAGCTTTTACCGGCCTTCACCTGTCCCACGAATGCGACCCGGCAGACTTGGCTTTGGAGCCGCGCGGCCACTGAAGAGATTGCCTGCGCCGTTTCCCCGCCGGCAAGCGCGGTAAGCGCTTCCGCCGCGCAGAGAGCGCGCCGCTTCGCATCGTCGAGCCGCGCGCCAACGCTCAATCTGTTTGACAGAGGGACCGTATCCGCTTCGCCGCCGCACGGGCCGCCCGCGGGCTCTCCGGCGGGGCCGGCGGAGAGAACGTCCCTCAAAATCCTGCTGACTGCTTCAGGTTGCGAGTCCGCGCTTGCAACCGCGTCCGCGTTTGACCGCGAAGGCGCCTTGCGCCACGGAAACGGGATTTTCATATGCCAACTCTCAATGAATTAACGGATACCGGAAGCGTCCCTGCCGCTTTGCACGTCACAATCGATTCCCCTCCTGCACGGGAAGCGCACCATAGCCAATTGGAAAGCCAAGTCCACTAGCCGCGGGAGCGGGCTCTGAATTTTCAGCCTGCTGACGCCATGCGAACACGTTGATGAACGAACCGGATCTGGCTATCAATTAAACAGCAGACATCCCTGTTTATAGCGGTGAGTTTATCGCGAAAGTTTGTCGGAATGAACCTGGAAAGGAAGCTGCAGTTAGCAGTGCAGAACCTCGACGAGGCGGAATGCGCATTGCGCAAGGCCGCTCGCGTCAATCTTGCTTTGGAAGGGCCCAGCCGCGCGTTCGGGCGTGTAGCCCGGGCGGCGGACAGGCCGATGCGGCTCGGCATTTTAGGGGAGTCGAACTGCGGCAAGTCGTCATTGGCCAATATCCTCGTTGGCATGGCGACGCTGCCCGCGCTGCCGGTTGCGAATACGAGGCTGCCGACATTGCTCACCTATGCTCCCGCGCCGTTCGTGATGGCTGTTTACGAGAACGGCGAGAGGATCACGCTTTCCGCGAGCGCCGCGGCGCAGAGAAGCGCCATGAAACGCCTGGAGGTGGGGCTTCCCGCCAGCATACTCCGTTCCGTCGAGATCCTGGACTTTCCGGGCAGCGCGAATGTGCTGCTTCCCGCCGTGCAGCATGATCCCTTGGGCTACGGCGTGGACGCGGCGATCTGGACGACGGTTGCGACCCAGGCGTGGCGGGAATCGGAGCGGAGGTATTGGCTGGCGCTGCCTCGGGCGGTACGGTCGCGTGGCGTGCTCGCGGTGACGTTTTGCGATATGATCGGCGGCGGAGAAAGCGACCTGAAAAAACTGCAGGCCCGGCTCGATCAATCCGCAAGGCCCCATTTTCGCGAGATTTGTTATATGGGAGCCGGAGACGCCAGTCCTGCTGCGGCCGCATCGGGGGAGGAGGCGTTACTCGGACAAGTTGAAAGCTTGGCGCGGGAATTCGTCTCCGCGCGGCTGGAGAAGGCTTCGGCGATCGCGCGCCGCCTGGCAAGCCATGCGCTCGAAAAGCTCGGTGGATAACGCGGGCAGAGCTATCGATGGTTGAGCGCAACGAGAAGGGCAAGCAGGCGCGGCAGTACTTCATCGAGTGCGAGCGGCGGCTCAAGGCGAAAGCCGCCCCGGCCCTGCCCGATCTTTCCGGCCCTGTGGTGTTGCAGGGCTTGCTGGACGGAAGACGGTTTCCGGGCCTCATGGGCCGCTGGCCTCTCCGGGCTGCACTTCAACGATCTTAGGGGAACGGCGGTTGTCAATCTTGCAGACGCCGGCTGCACTGTCCCGGAGATCGCATCCATCACCGGGCACCCGCTCAAATCGGTCAACTCGATCCTGGAAAAATATTGGACGGGAACAAGAACGCAGGCCGCGAATGCGGCCGCGAAGCCAGAGGCCTTCCGGGCCAAACCGGGAACATAATTTTCAAACCGGTTTCAAACCGGCCCGATGTGCGTTTATAATATTTGGCCTAACCCTTTGAAATATATGGTGCCCAGGGGCGGAATCGAACCACCGACACGCGGATTTTCAGTCACCTACTATAGATGCAATATCAATAGCTTAAGCAGTATGCCGCTGTCTGGCGCCCCCATGAGCATCAATAGGTTAGCATCGTTTTGTCTGGCCCGTTGAGCGCCGGTGCCTTGAGACGCTCCCCCAGCGCCCGCACGATCATCTCGCGCGCGAACCGAGATACGCCACCGAATGCGCGAGCCTTGTTTTTGCAAGGCGAACCACGTAGGGTTTGTAACCATCGTCACCACGAATGAGCTTGCCATGGCCGCCGGGAAAGACCGCTGGTTTCAAATGAGAGCCGATGAGCGCTTTCTTGAAAAGCTCGATTTCATTCGCAAGCAACAAGACGATTTGCCAACGAGGGCAGAGATGGTTCGAAGACTTGTTGAAGAAAAAGTTAATGCGATTTCTTTGAAAAAGCCGAAATAGGGCTTTATTTGTATTGACGTAGTGACATTCACCACGTATATGCGGGCGCATCAGGCCGATGACGCCCAACCGGACCGCCGCCCGAGGGCAACCGCTGAACAGTAAGCATGGCGCCAGGGGGACGGGGAGCGAAAGCCAGGGTAAGCGGAAATCGTCAGCCAGAAATAATGCGGCCCGGCAGGAGTTGCAGCTCCGGCGCGGGCCTTTTTCAACATCCCCCTCGAAGGAATGTAGCATGAAAGATACACCCATCGGGCCGCGCATGCAACTCACGCTCGGCGCCATCATGGCGCTGATGGCCGCAATGGCCGTCCGCGTCGACTTCATCAACAACAAAGCTTACGGCGCGGCAATCTCGCCGGAAGCAGCCGCGGTGCTCGGCATGGCCGCGATCCTGGTCGCGCTGCTGCCCGCCACCGCCTCGGTGCTGGGCTGGTGCTGGCTCACCCGCTCCGGCACGGCGATCTGCCTCGTGCTCACCATCTGGTGCGCCCAGGCGGCCTACAGCTCGAAGCAGGACCAGCTCGCCCTTAATTCGCAAACATCCCAGCGGAACTTCGCGAGGCAGATCGAAAAAGAGAATCGGGCGAAGGAAGTCTTAAGAAGTATTAAAGAGACAGGAACCGTGGAAGAACTTGGCACGCTCGCGGCCAAAGCGGACCAGATCGAAACGGATGCTGGCAGGAAGCTGGCGGCAGCGGAATCCACCTTTCCGGGGATTTGCCGCTCGCGCCCCTATCTGCGCAGGTGCAAGAAATTGACTGCGGCGAAAGCCAAGGCCGCGGACGCGCTGAAGCTGGCGGAAGCGGACGCGAAGCGGGCGCACGAGCGGCTCAGCCAGGCCAAGGCCCGCGCCAAGGCGGAGGCCGATCTGGCCGAAGCGGAAGCGAAAAGCGCCGCGGGCCCGGCCCGGAAGCGGGAGGAGTCGCCCGTGCTGACCTGGCTGTTCATCGCGGTGACGCAAATCATCGCGCTGCTTGGCGGGAAGGCGGCCCGGCTCATCCATGGCGGATGGCAGGCGCGGCCGCGCGCCACGGCACGGCCGAGGAAGGCCGCCGCCCCGGTGCAACCCGCTGGTGGCACACGCGAGCCGCTGCCGGCCAACGTGGTGCCGCTGCGGAAACATTCGGTGGAAGCCTGGCTGACAAGCGCATGCGAGCCCGGCGGTGAACTCCGCGGGGGCGAGGCTCTCAAGGCCTACAAGCGCTTTGCGAAGGATGCCCAGATGACGGCGGGAGAGCTGCGCTCGATCCTCGCCCAAATCCACGGCGACGCGCTTGCCGCGCGATCCTCCGGCTATGTGGTGCGCGGCATTTCGCTGCGCGCCAGCGCCGCCAGCCAGAAGGCGGCCGCATGCTGAGAGACGCAAAAGCCCCGGACAGTGGTTGCACGAAATGCAACCACTGACCGGGGCTTTTTTACTGTTGAAGGTCTTTTAACTTTTGTGGTGTTGACTGCGAATCAGCAATATGCCAATTTTAGCATAGTCCAGTGGGAGTGGCACTCTCGCGACTTTGCGCCCGTATCAATCTCGACCCTCCATCGGGCGTCGCGCCGGAGTAGCAGATGAAACAGCTTCACTGGATTGGAAATAGTCTCAAGGTTGTGCGGGCACTTCCTGAGGGTGTTAGGCATGAGGTTGGCTTTGCTCTTCACCTCGCCCAAGAAGGCGGCAAGGCGGTCAACGCGGTGCCCATGGTTGGATTTGGAAGTTCGAAAGTTCTGGAGGTCATCGTTGATGAAGATGGGGATACATATAGAGCAGTCTACACCGTAAAGTTTCAGAAAGCAGTGTATACGTTGCATGTATTCCAGAAAAAGTCAAAGAAAGGCATCGCAACTCCGAAGGCAGAACTTGACATTGTCAAGTCTAGGCTAAAGATAGCTGAAACCCATTACAGAGACCATTACCAGAATATCAAGAAAAGGACGCAGCGAGATGAGCGCAGATGACAACACCGAGAACATGGTGATTGACAGCAGTGGCGATGTCTTCGCTGATATCGGCATTAAGCTATCGGAGCAAGATGCGCTTAAGGTAGACATAGCCAGTGCAATATCTAATACCGTAAACACTGGAGGGTATACCCAGGCTAAAGCCGCCCAAATAATGGGGTTAGATCAGCCCAAAGTATCAAGACTTCTTAGGGGAAGGCTAAAGGAATTTTCCGCAGCGAGGCTAATTGGATGCTTATTGGCTCTTGGCTATGATCTTGAGCTTCATCTCCATAAAACTCCTCGGCGCCAGCGAGGCCGAATTAGGCTGATGGCATAAACATATCTACTTTTCGCCCCAACGCCGCGAGGCGTATGGGGCTTTTTCATGCCTGCGATTCCGCCAGTGTCCCATGATTTTTTTCTTTCTCATTCATTGAAGCGGCTTAAGGCCCCGCTACGGCCTAAAAGGATCGAGGCCGGGCGGGAGCCGCATCCGCCCGCAAGGCGGAACCAGCCGCAGCGCCGCGCCGTCGTTCCTGAAGCACACCGTCCGGCTACCGGCTGCACAGCCGGCTAGAGACAGCGCACAAAGCGCTATTGCGATCAGCCGCATGCCCCCTCCATTCCGATGTTGCGATTGCCATGCCGATTGACAGAAGCGCGACGGCGCAGGCCGCCCCGCTCAGCACGTGGCAGAGGCCGAAGCGGGCGCAAGCCCTGGTGGGCCACCTACGGGAGATACGAAAGAGCCGCTGCCGGCCAACGTGGTGCCACTCAACGCGCGGCGTCATTCGGTTGAGGCGTGGCTTCGCAGCGCGACCGAAGCCGGTGGAAGCCTCAAAGGCGGCGAGGCCTTCAAGGCGTACAAGCGCTGGCCGGAAAGGCTGCCGGACATGACGGCGGGAGAGCTTCGCTCGATCCTCGCCGCGATCCATCCGGGCGCCGTCGAGGCGCGGACTTCCGGCTACACGGTGCGCGGGATTTCGCTGCGCACCGCCGCCCAGACGAAGGCGGCATCATGCTAAGCGACAACCCCGGCAGCAGGCGCATTTTCTGCACCAACTGCCGGTTCTCTTTTACCCAAACAGAGTTTCACGGCCCCGCAAACGAATGGATGGCGCTGCTACATCCAATGGCCCCGGCTCACCATTCTCTCAGTTGGGTCAAAAGCAGGTATAGAAACGCTATTGCGAGAGCCCACGTCACCGGCAAAACCGGGTTTTGCCTTCGATGTTGTGGAACGGAGGCGCCGCTCGGATTGCGTCTGACCTCCGAAGGCTCACTCTTAACCAGCTAGTTTTTCTTCCCCGCAGAATGCGCTCCGATCTGCAACAGAAAGCAGCCGTTCTTTACAGACTTGCAGAGCCTCAAGGTTCTCATCCCAGTCTAATGAGGTTGACCACAAGGCTTCAACTGGGGTGTTCTTCCCCTCATTGAAGTGGCACGCTGCCCGCTTATCCAATTCGGTCGCGCTTCTTAGAGCAGCATCAGCCCTATCGAGCCAGCCGGGAGGAACGCACTCACCCTCCGCAATTAACCCAGAAATGCGTGCGATAAAAGCCTCGATATGCGACCAAGCATATCCCAAATATGTCTGTACTGTTAATTCTTCACTGGGGGCGGTCGGGATCGGTGTATTCAAAATAGCCTCAATTGCATTCACAGCTTCTTCCGCCGCTGGCAAGGAGGTGTCATCAATGTCGAGGTCACGGTCAATCGACCCATCCCGGCCGAATAGCTGATCAGAAGCGAGCACACGCTGCCTCTTCAACATGACAGCTCTCCTTTTGCGAATACCACCGCTCCCGCCTTTGCCATTTCGATGGTGGCCAAAGTCTCGGAACGGGCTGCTATGCGCCGACATCTCGCCTCCTCCCCGTAAGGTGTGTGGACCCTACGACGACCGCTGAGACATTTACACATGGTAGGTTTAAGGATGTCTGAAGCGCATGTCCAGAAGCGCATTGCGATTAAGCGAACCTTTTTTTGATGCATTGGATGCGCCCATGTTTCAAGGACCACCGGTGTGGACGCCGGAGAGATGCAAACGCTGCCATCTGCGATGCGTCAAGCGCGGCCGCGTGTGAAGGGGGGGGGGGTGAATGAGCGCTGGGGTTGAGGGGTAACGTGTGCGCACCTGTCCCTTCGGACCGGCCTGCCTTGGGCTTCACGGTTTTGTCGAAACGGCAAGTTGTCACGCAGACTTCCGGCTGGCTTTATCGCTACCGCAGATTCTTTTAAGACTTTGAGAACCTAATTAGGATATTGTCACTACTTTCAAAGCTAGCCATGATACACGACATGCTACAAAGTCCTTGCAAGACGAGCAATACTGTTCAGCTTGCAATATTTAAGCTTTGGTACCTTCTCGTGTGGCTTTCAAGCACAGACAACAACATGCTAATATTTCTGTGCCCCAGGAAATCCTTTAACGCACGAACCAGTATCTGTCCGTCTTGCTTTCCCGTGGGGTTGGTGAGGGAGTGCATTGTAAATTTTTCCACGTATCTGACAAATAGTGCTCTTTGGCGGGAATCTGCTGTGACATTTACCAAGAAAGAAATCTTCATCAAATAGCATCTAGAATGCGGCAGGCCGCGAAACGGTGGGGGCTCGGACGGCTCAAAGATATTTTCAAATTTCTGAATTACCTCCTCTAACTTTCTGCACAGTCTCCTTCCTTCGCGCCGGAGCTTCGGATCTCCGGGTGCATGCAGTGCATACCGCTTTTGAAGAAATTCGTGTGCGTGACTCTGTATTTCTAGGAACTGACGGCGTATAAGGCCTGGCAAGATTTGGGAATAGCCCAGCTCAGCCTCCAAGCATCTCAAAGCAATTAAGTCCATCCAACCTTCTCCGAAACTGCAACTCGACATGGGTGATGCGTCCTGTTTCGTATCCAGGCCGATCATTTCATATGCATGACAAAATGCCTCGTGAAACAAAATATACGGTAGTGTCAAATATGACCTCCGATCAAAGTTTGGACAAATCCTTAGCGTTACCACTATTTTCTCTGGGTCGTGGCGTGGCGGGCTTGTATCGGCGTCTATATACACACTTTTATCGAGAACGTTTGGAGGGTCGCCTAAAAATCTAGCTATATAATGAATGGGTTTTGGTGTAATTTTGCACGCAGTAAGTATGTCGTTGTAGTATTCGGCAACGCATCTGTTAACGTATGTGATCAGTGCAAATAACCACTTTGCACAGGGACCATGGATGGTCTGATATGCGTCACTTAACTCTATAAAGTCCGGATGCCTTATCCAGCAACTGCTATTAAATCGTCTTGCGCAGTTGTGGCAATTGATTGTTTTTAGGTGCTTACTAAAATTGATGGCGCATCTCCGATATATTGGATCCTTCTTGAGTACCGCCAGATCACGGTCTTCGACCACCCTGCTCAGGAATTCCATGGGAGTTTCATAACTGCCTTCGGGGAAGGGGGGCTTTCCGTAATTGTTCGTTAAGTATTGAATGCGTGCTGTCAAGGCGCTATATGCGGAACCTGCAGATAGGGAGGGCGTGCCTCTTGCCGCAAGGCCAGTGTCAAACGATGCCCAAAACGCCAATCTTGAATATAGGCTGGCTCGCACATAATACGGAAGGTTATTGGTTAGTAACGACATAGCAACACCTCATGACGAGTTACCATAGCCACCACTGTTACCGAGGAATGGAAACTGTTTTAACTGCGGCATGAAACACTACGCATTCACCTTCCCGATCTATTGAAGCGTTTTTTTTGTGTGTATTTTAGATATATGTCTTGTCTTCGTCTTGACGCATATTTCGTCAGTAATTTCCTCGTGTATGGCATCTTCGCCACAGTACTTGAGCACGTTAGTAAGCATATATTTTGTGAATAGTAGCTTCAATACGTCATACGCTGCAGCACCAGCCACAGAAGTGGCGAAACATACCAATATATCTGTTGATATGAGGCCAGAGCGATAGGGTTTTATTGTTATAGGGCAATCTTTGTTGAGATCTATAACGTCTGCATCGATTCCGTAGTCTTTAAGGTGTTGCTTTATATCATTGTTAATACGCAATCTATTCCACATGTCGTTGATTATAACCTGCAATTGTTCTGGTTTTAGCGTTCCATGCCTAAATATCAGTTCGTGTTGTTCCATTACACCGTCTCCTCTTGCGCAGGGTATTTGGAATGCCGTTCTGTACTAGGCATGAGTGAATAATTTCTTATGAAAACATTTCGTTGTGTCTAATATTGTGAAGCCGACGTATATAGAAATGTGCGGAAGATACTTTGCACCCGTTTTCATGCGCATAGCATATCGGTAAGAAATTACGTTTTAGTGAAGTGTGAAGATGTACAAACGTCCTAATTGCCGGTGGCGGATGGCGAACTGCACGCTTTGGGGAGCAAGTCCTCTCTGCGATGTTGCGTGGCCTCGGGAAGAGCAGGCATTTCTGCGGAAACTGGCTTCCGCGATGACTATCGACGCGCAGAAGCGCTTTGCTCTGCGGATATGTGAGAGGTAGGCCGCCCAGCCTGCGGTGTCGAAGCCGCCTTTAGCGTCTCGCTAGAGCTGCCGAGGTGTCAAGCCGGGAGGGAAGTGCGCATCGGACGTGCGCAAGCAATCCGGCGGAGGCAGCCGCAGCGCCGCGCCGTCCTTCCTGAAGCACACCGTCCGGCTACCGGCTGCACAGCCGGCTAGACACAGCGCACAAAGCGCTATTGCGATCAGCCGCATGTCCCCTCCATTCCGATGTTGCGATTGCCATGCCGATGGACAGCACCGCGACGAATGCCGCCGCGTAAAGCAGCCCGTCGCCGAGCCTGCCTATTGCCCGGAAAGCGCCATCAGCGCGCGCGACAGGGCGCCCCCGCTTAGCACGTGGCCGAGGCCGAACGTCACCCCGAACACCGCCAGCCCCCGGAACAGGCGGAGCAGGCCGTCGCGCACCGCCTGGGCGTCCGCTTCCAGGGCCGCGATCCTCTTCTCGTGGCCACCGCTCGTCCATTCCAGGATCGTCACCCGGTGTTCCGCCGAAAGGAGGCGCTCCAAAGCCACTTGCAGCCAGGCGCCCGTTGCCGCCTGGCCATTTTCCATTCGGTGATTCATAAGCCCTGCTCATCGGCTAGCTCCCGCCTGCGCAACGCGCGACGGCTGGCGGCAGGCTTCATATAGGTTGACGGTGCGCTTTCCCGCGTTCTGGGTCCGGACGAGCTGCATTTCGCGGGCGTCGATCCAGGTTTTCAGCCGGGAGGCGGTGAGATCGCCCTTGGGCGCTGGAATGGGCGGCTTCCCGAAGGGCGCCTTGTCCGCCGCGGTCAGTTCCGGGCAGCGGATGGGGGCCAGGTCAACGGCGGGCGCCACCGGCCTTTCCGCGCAGCCAGCTATCGCCAGCGGGCAGGACAACAGTATCAGGAGTCCATGACGCATGGCGCGCCTCCTCTAGTTCGGCCGCGCGCTTGGCTTCCGCGCGGGCGTCGGCTTCGATTGACACTTGGTGCGAGAACAGGATCGAGGTGCCCTCCCGCGCGGCCTGCTCACGGGCGCGGGCGGTTTGCGCCTCGACCTTTGCGCGCTCGATGAGGCCATGCTGCCAGTAGGCCTTGAGGCCGGTCACGCCCGCGAACGCCAGCGCCGCCAGGATGCCGAAGCGCGCGAGCCGCACCTGCCACGCGCCGATCAGCCAGGAAAGCCCATGCACGGCGAAATAGGAGATCGCGGAGAAGATCATGGCGTTGCCTTTCCCTGCTGGATTGCATCGACGTGGCGGGCCTGCGCGCGGTGGAACAGGAGATAGGCCGCCACGCAGGCGAGCGCGCCCGCGATCCAGATCGAATGCGCCGCCCATTGGATCGCGCTAACCACCGGCTCGGCCACGCCGCGCGCATCGGTGATGACGGTTGTCCAATTCGTGAGCGTGGCGGTATCGGTGCTGCTGATCGCGCCCGCCGCTACGCTGACCGCACCCGCCGTGCCCGCGACGCGCTTGCCGAGGCTGAGGTCCGCCGCCTGGCCGTCGCCCTTGTTGATCAGGCCGTGCGGCGTCGCAACCTCGCGCTCATCCATGCTGAAGGGCGTGGCATCGGGCAGCGCGCGCTCATACTCGGCGATGCGCCATTTGCCCGGCTCGCCGAAGAGCCCCTCGCGATGCTGGAAGACGATCACGGCCGCCTTGGTGCGCTCGCCGAAAATGCCGTCGATGGCGCCCACGGGATAGCCGAGCGCGGCGAGGTTTTGCTGCAAAATGCTGACATGCGGCCCTTCCTCGCCTTCTTCGAGAATGCCATCGGCGGCGGGATCGGTCTTCGCGGGCGCGCCGTCGCCGAGCGCCGCCCAGATTCTGGCGAACCATTCGCGGCGCGACGCCAGCCCGTTCGGCTGCCAGCCGGATGCGGGCGAGCCGCAATTGATGCCGCGCGCGCAGGCCAGCACCGCCCCGGCCGTTGGCCCCTTGTCCGCCCAGATGTTGAGGCCGAGGCCGATCCACTCCTGCAGCGCGATCTTCAGGCTGAGCGCGGGGAGGGCCTCCTTGTCCGGTTCGGCCACGAGGTCGAGGCCATCATGGCAATGCTCCGCGTAATTGTCCCGGCCGGTGAGCTGGACGATGCCGCGCCCGCGATACCGCCAGCCGTCGCGCGAAAGCTCGCCGCCGTTGCCCATGCGGTTGGCGTAGGCGCGGGAGAGGATCATCGCGGGCTTATGGGCGTAGGCGCGCGCCTGGCTCGGCGTGAAGTTATGCGGGAAGACTTCGAGGAGCCGC
>JBNKTW010000075.1:0-1911 GCA_050298295.1 Rhodomicrobiaceae bacterium | reverse complement strand
AGATTATGTGTAACCGATTAGGTTACGCATTACAACATCTACGCAAGGGTTTTTCTTGCTATCTCGTGCTGGGTGAGGTTACGTGCACTCCCATGGAACCGATGACACCAGAGGAATTCCAAGGAATTTGCGCACGGCTCGGCTTGTCGCGCCGCGAATTCGGCCGGCGCTTTGGCACCGGGCCGAACCAGGCGCAGCGCTACGCTGACGGAAGCGTCAAGATCCCCGGCCCGACCGCGATCCTGCTACGTATACTCGACCGGCTTCCCGAGTTGATGTCAATGGTCCCCGAGGGTGCCCCCAAGACAACGCGCCGGACAAAGGCAGGCTTGCGATAGATCAATCCTTGTCCACGCCCCCGTTGCTTTCGCAATCAGATCCATGATGGCCTGATACTCGCCATCGAGGCGCGTAATCAGAAGGACGCACCCACATCCTATTGCTCCGGAACGGAACTATCTCGATGCGCATTCATCTCGATCCCGAGAAATCGGCATCCGATGAGGCATTGATCGAGGCTTCACCGCGCCGCATCAATATAAAAGCGCTGTTCACCTCCGCAGAAGAGAAGGGGCGCAGCCGGGCTATAGATGCCAGCCAGAGCCGCGTCCGCCTTGCCGCGCCTGGCGGCCAATGTGGCGGCAATCGATCTGTCGGGCGGCGTTCCGCTGGCGTTCCGCAGCGCAACTTCGCGGAACTTTCGACGGAAGAAGTTAGCTACAACCTATTGATTTTATTGGCGATCCCGGAGGGGCTCGAACACAAAAAACAAAATCAAAGGGTTAGCAAGAAAGTGGGACAATTTCCTCTCATGGTAACACATAGCTTTTTGCGGGAGTGTCCCACCAGAATTGCCCATTTTTTTGGGAGAGGAGGCCGTTACATTGGCACCTCCGAAACTGCGGTGACGACATCGAAGTTAACACCCAACGTCGCAAAATGCCGTCGGCCACATGAAATTTTTTGGTTCTCCTTGGTGCGCCGCTCTTCGGAATCGACGGTGCTTTTGGTCTCACGGACAAAATACAGCTTCTCTTCCCGTTCGGTTACGAAGGCCCAATCTGGGTTGTATTGACCTATGGGTGTATCGATCACGAACCATCTTGGCAGTTTAACGAACAGCTTCACATTTTCGTTGGTATCAAGGTCGCGAGCAAAACGCTTCTCAACTTCTGATTCATATTCGATGCAGTCGAACAGAGACTTCTCGCGATGTTGGACTTCGTAGAGATTGTTGAGATAGCGGACAATGCCTTTTTCGGCTTCCTGCTCAATCCGGCTCTGCTCCCAAAATGCGCCAGCTACTTTCTCATATTTAATGCCTTCGAGCATCAAATCATGCAGTGCACGGGAGATCTCCTTGGCAACGGCAGCCATGAACCCGGCGCGCGTCACCTGTTTCATCCGCCGCAACGAGACGACCGGCGTATTGGAATTCGTGGCGGCGGGACCGGTGCGGCATGGGAAAGCCGTGGAGGCGCGATCCTGGCAGCAATTGGTCTCTTTCGAGCGAAGCTCGGCGGATCATTTGTATTATTCGGCGCAAGACCGGGCGGCGCTGGATTGGCTGGGACAAAAGGGCAAGACCGGGATTGCGCGCATCGCCACGACCGACGGAGCGCTGGTGATGCTGGCGCATTTTGAGGACGGCCGGCCGACCGACCCCATGCACCTCAATTGCGCCGTCGCCTCCCCGGTGGTCCCCCGCAAACCGCCAAAAGGCGCTCGCGGTGCCGGCTTCCCCCCATGGCGGAACACCGCATCTTATGTTCCGCTGCCGCCAGGGGCTTCGCGTTGTTGCGTTTCCGCCGTCAGCGCGCTGAGAATGGCCGGATAGTCGAAATTTTCCGCCAGACGGGACAGCGTCCGGCCCAACTCCGCATCGGCTTCGCCGATCCGCTGTATCGCCGC
>JBNKTW010000074.1:0-107323 GCA_050298295.1 Rhodomicrobiaceae bacterium | reverse complement strand
TCGCATCGAGCCCTTAGGAAGGCGCGGCTGGGCGTTCGTGCACGGAAGGCTTGCAGATGAAGAAGCTCTATTATCCCGCAGGGCGCGCGCGCCGCGTGAACGTCACCCTCGATTAGGCGCTACTCGAAGAACCGGCCAGATAAGCAGCAACCGCTCCGGCTTTCTCGCCGACGCCGCCCGCGCCGAACTCGCCCGCCGCCGGGCCTAAAGGCAATTATATTACAGCTTTCGAGCACCGTGAAACACGCCGAGGACCACAAGTTCGCCGCGTTCCTTGTGGACCTCGTACACGATGATGTAAGGGCTGACGATCAGCTCGCGCGTCCCCGGATCGCGTCCGCGCCGGCCAATCTCCGCAAATCCGGTTGTTGCCAGGAGATCGAGTTTTGCCCGGATGCGCCGGATCACATCCTTGGCAGCGCGAGGATTATCCTTCGCAATCCACTCGAAAATTCTGTCGAGATCGGCATCCGCCTCGGGGCGGATCAGAAGCCTCATAAGCCGAAGCGGCTTAGGCTGGCGTCGAACTCTTCGAGCGTCAGGAGCTTCGAGTCCGCATCCGCGCGCCGGCGGCGCACCTCGGCGAGTTGTTCATCCGTCAATTCGAGGGGGCTGCCATCCTGCTCCTCGATAAGTGCAAGCATCTCCGCAGCCTCGCGCTGCCGCTCGCGCGGCCAGCGCCGTACCCGCTCAAAAATGACGTCCAGTTGTTCTTCCACCATGAGCCAAATATAGCATACCTATGATTGAATGCGAGCGCGGGTTTGCACCGCATCCCTGCCCCGCGCTTCGATAAGCTTCTTCGCGATATCGCGCGCGATTTCGATGGCTTCGGCAATGGTGCGGCCTTGCACTACCAAGCCCTGCACGTCATCGGACGTGGCGAGATAGACGCCCTCTGGCAGCTTTTCGATATGCAGATTGACGATGTGTTCCATATTTACCAGTGTAAAAGCGCATCCCCACCTCATCCACCTGAAATGTAAAAAGTTATGTGCTTTGTGTCCGGCTAGAAAACGCCCCAGAGCTTCTTTGATCAAATAACGGGGCATGGGAAGAGGAATGGTGCATGAGATCCGGCGTCACAATTGGTCGTGTCGCGAAAGCGCCAGCCGCTGTGACTGAGATCACGTGTATGTTGTAATTTAAGAACTCCGGCCAGTCCTTCATGTCTTCCCGTTCTATCGCGACAAGGAAGACAGGAGCATCCTCGCCTATGGTCTTGGGCCGAAGGTGGGCTGGCGCTTGGCAGATCTTCAACCCTGTGAACTTTGCTTGATCTCTGGCAAACTTAGGCCATTCAGAACGGTCCGGACAATGCCAACCCATGGAGTAAGGCCAATTGTAAACCTCGTTCCCCTTCAAGGGTTTCCAGGTGTCAGTCGAAGGTGTTGTTGTGTTCTCAAACATAACACCTCTGAACTAGGCGATTCGCTAGCGATTGAGAATCTACCCCCGCGCGAAGCGGGCGAACTTCGCCTTCGGCGTATCGAGCGCGGCGGCACCGAGGCGGCGCAGCTTATCCTCCTCATACGCCTGGAAATTGCCCTCGAACCACTCGACATGCCCGTCGCCCTCGAACGCCAGGATGTGCGTCGCCAGCCGGTCCAGGAAGAAGCGGTCATGGCTGATGACCACGGCGCACCCCGGAAAATCCTCCAGCGCCGCCTCAAGGCTCGACAGCGTCTCCACATCGAGGTCGTTCGTCGGCTCGTCGAGCAGGATCAGGTTGCCACCCTCCTTCAACATCTTGGCCAGATGCACGCGGTTGCGCTCGCCGCCCGAAAGCTGCCCGACCTTCTTCTGCTGGTCCGGCCCCTTGAAGTTGAACCAGCCGCAATAGGCGCGGGAGTTCACCTCGCGCGCGCCGAGCTTGATCTGGTCTAGCCCGCCGGAAATCTCCTCCCACACGCTCTTCTTGGGATTGAGCGCATCGCGGCTTTGATCGACATAGCCGAGCTTCACCGTATCGCCGAGGCGGATCGAGCCGGCATCGGGCGTCTCCTGGCCGACGATCATGCGGAACAGCGTGGTCTTGCCAGCGCCGTTCGGACCGATCACGCCGACGATGCCGCCGGGCGGCAGCTTGAATTCCAGGCCGTCCATGAGTGTGCGGCCGTCGTAGCCCTTTTTGAGATGATCGGCCTCCAGCACCACGCCGCCAAGGCGCGGGCCGGTTGGGATCTGGATCTGCGCCTTGCCAACCTGGTCGCGCCCGGCCTCCTCGGCCAGCTTCTCGTAAGCCGTGATACGCGCCTTGCTCTTGGCTTGCCGTGCCTTCGGGCTCGACCTGATCCATTCCAGCTCGCGCGCCATGGTGCGCTGCTTGGCCTCGTCCTCGCGGCTCTCCTGCGCCGCGCGCTTGGCCTTCTGCTCAAGCCAGCTCGAATAATTGCCCTTGTATGGGACGCCCTGGCCGCGATCCAGTTCCAGCGTCCAGCTCGTGATGCTGTCGAGGAAGTAGCGGTCGTGGGTCACGAGGATCACGCAGCCCGGATAGTTTTCCAGATAATGCTGGAGCCAGTCGGTGGTTTCGGCGTCGAGATGGTTGGTCGGCTCGTCGAGCAGCAGGATGTCCGGCCGCGCGAGCAAGAGCTTCGTCAGCGCCACGCGCCGCCGTTCGCCGCCCGAGAGGTTCTCCACGCTCGCATGTGGCGGCGGGCAGTTCAGCGCTTGCAGCGCCTGCTCCACCTGCGCGTCGAGATCCCACAAATTCTGCCCGTCGATGATGTCCTGGAGCTGCGCCATCTCATCGGCGGTCTCGTCGGAGTAGTTCATCGCCAGCTCGTTATAGCGATCGACCATGGCCTTTTTCTCCGCCACGCCCTCCATCGCGTTGCCGAGCACGTCCATATCGGGGTGAAGCTGCGGCTCCTGCGGCAAGTAGCCAACCTTGATGCCATCGGCCGCCCAGGCCTCGCCCTGGAACTCCTTTTCCACGCCCGCCATGATCTTGAGCAGCGTGGATTTGCCCGAGCCGTTCACGCCCACGACGCCGATTTTCGCGTCTGGCAGGAAGGAAAGCGAGATGTTGGAAAGCACCTGCTTGCCGCCGGGGTAGGTCTTGGAAAGCTTGTGCATTACGAAAACATATTGCGGCGCGGCCATGGGCGTCTCTTTTTCTTTTTGCGTCGATGAATGGGATTCTTGGGTGACTATGTAGCGTGCCTGGGCGCGCTTGTCAGCCTCGGGGTTTGCGGATCAACAGCGAGCGGGGCTACTCGAAGATTGCGCTCAGGTCCAAAGCTATACCTGGCAGATCGAGCTTCAGCGCACCGGAGCTGGCTAGTGCAGCGGTCAACGTGTGATCTGGCCAGGCTTGCGCTGTGCTGGACATGAAAGTTTCCCATCGTCTGCACTACTAAGGTGATCGCAGACTGCGCCATAGTCAATCTGGTTGGGTTAGTGGACACATCCTTAAAGCCTCAGCCCCTTCGGCGCAGGCGCCAATTTCCGCGAGATTACCCAGCCAAGCCGCCTGTCAGCTACCGGAGCTAACCAACTACTCAACTGTTCTCCGGGTGAAACTTTCATTCACTAATGATCCGTGCCCTCGTGGCACATCATGGCAATCGTTAACAACATAGCGGCGGAAATCGCCCTCCACCCAGCTCTAGCAGGCGCGGCCAGCGAGCCGGATTGTCTCACCCCTCGCGCCACCCTCCTCGCGTTGCGCGCGGTAGCGCCCCAGCCCACACCATGCTAGGACTTTTCCGCACAATATAATCCGGAAAAGACAACATGACGCAAACGGATCAAACGCCCCCCGCTACCCGCACCGAAACCGACACGTTCGGCCCCATCGAAGTCCCCGCGAACCAGTATTGGGGTGCGCAGACGCAGCGCAGCCTCGGCAATTTCAAGATCGGCGGCGAGCGTATGCCGCTTCCGCTCATCAGGGCGCTCGGCATCGTCAAGAAGTGCGCGGCCAAGACCAACGCCGCGCTGGGCGGGCTTGACGCGAAGCTGGCCGAAACCGTCATCGCGGCCGCGCAGGAAGTCATCGACGGCAAGCATGATGGCGAATTCCCGCTGGTGGTCTGGCAGACGGGCTCCGGCACGCAGAGCAACATGAACGCCAACGAGGTGATATCGAACCGCGCCATCGAGATGCTGGGCGGGCAGATGGGCTCTAAGAACCCCGTGCACCCGAACGACCACGTGAATCGCGGCCAATCCTCGAACGACGTGTTCCCCACCGCGATGCACATCGCCGCCGCGATGGCCGTGAAGGAGAGCCTGCTGCCGTCGCTGGATCATCTGGCGCGCGCGCTTGAAGACAAGGCGCAGGCGTTCGGGAACATCATCAAGATCGGCCGCACGCACCTGCAGGACGCCACGCCGGTCACGCTTGGCCAGGAGTTCTCCGGCTACGCCACCCAGGTGCGCTACGGCATCGAGCGGGTCAAGGCCGCGCTGCCGCGCATTCATATGCTGGCGCAGGGCGGCACGGCGGTCGGCACGGGCCTGAATGCGCCCGCAGGCTTCGCGGGCATGTTCGCCGAGGAAGTCGCACGCGAAACCGGCCTGCCCTTCGTGACCGCCCCCAACAAGTTCGAAGCGCTGGCCGCGAACGACGCCGAGGTCGAGCTTTCCGGCGCGCTGAACACGCTGGCCGCAAGCCTCTTCAAAATCGCCAGCGATATCAGGCTGATGGGTTCCGGCCCGCGCTCCGGCATCGCGGAAATCTCACTGCCGGAGAACGAGCCCGGCTCCTCGATCATGCCCGGCAAGGTCAACCCGACCCAGGTCGAAGCGCTGACCATGGTCTGCTGCCAGGTCATGGGCAACCACGTCGCGATTACGGTCGCGGGCAGCCAGGGCCATTTCGAGCTGAACGTCTACAAGCCCGTCATCATTTACAACCTGCTGCAGTCGATCAAGCTGATCGCGGAAGGGGCGGTGAGCTTCACGGACAACTGCGTCGCGGGCATCGTGCCGAACGAAAAGCGCATCCAGGACTTGCTGGAACGTTCGCTGATGCTGGTCACGGCATTGGCGCCCAAGATCGGCTACGACAAGGCCGCCCAGATCGCCAAGACCGCCCACAAGCAAGGCACTACGCTGCGCGAGGAGGCCATGGCGCTAGGCATATCAGAGGAGGACTTCAACGCGGTTGTGCGGCCGGAGTTAATGATCAAACCCGGCTCGTGAGCCGATGGCGCCGGACAAAGCCGGCGGCGCGGGCGGTCTCACACTGTCCCTCGACCCTGGCTTGGCCCAGCCCAAAAAGCGCTCGCTGACCATCGCGGGCCACCGCACCTCGATCACGCTGGAGGATGCCTTCTGGCGCGAGTTGAAGGCGGCGGCGGCGGAAATGAAGGTGAGCGTCACAGCGCTCGCCTCGGCGATCGACGCGGCCCGCGAGCCCGCCGGCCTTTCCGCCGCCATCCGGGTATATCTCCTGACCCGGCAGCGGCACGGGACACCGAAGGGCTAGCGCTCACACGCCTTTTGTCCTATGCACTTCGCTCCTATCAAGGGGGATGTATTATGTCGTCGAATTCCGGGTTACGTTCAGGGCTGGCGAAGGCACTGGTCTTTTCCCTGCTGTCCTTCTTCCTTGTGCCTGGCATAACCTACGGCTTTGTAACCTACGTCTTCCACCAGATGGATACGGATTACAAAGCCGCCGTGCAGAGCAGAGTCGCCGGCGCCCCTGGAACAGCGGCACAAAAGAACGCATTTCTGGCGGCCGCCGGAGCATTCGCCCCTTCGAGACGCTGCGAGATGAAGTCCACGGGCCAGCTTGCGCAGGCACAGGCTCTGAAATACTGCCAGCCCTATAAGCCGCTCTGGCAATTCCACACCGTCCAGAAAGCAGCTTGGTGGACACTGGTGGCTGGCGCATTTGTATTCGCCTCGATTTTCCTGCTCGGCGGCGTGTCCTTCCTTTCCTCCCGCGCGCCCGCGCTCAGCTTTCTATTCGGCTGGCGCCTGCTGATCCTCGCAAGCGCGCTCGAAGTGATCGTCCAAGGCGCCTTTGCTGTCTGGCTATCATACTGGGTCAGCTCGTACTTCTTCAAAGTCTACGTTCCAAAGCTGATTTTGGTGGTGGCGATTGCGGCCGGCGCCGCGGCCGTCTACGCCGTGATCTGGATGTTCAAGAGGGTCCAGCCCAGGAACGAAATCGCGGGCGAGCTTCTAACTGAGCGGCAGGAGCCGAGGCTCTGGGCGCGGGTAAGAGCCCTCGCGCAAAAGGTGGGAACCGTTGCTCCCGATCACATCGTCGGCGGCATCGACACGAACTTCTTCGTGACGCAAGCGCCTATGACGTTGAACGGCAAGGAACTACGCGGCCGCATCCTGTTCGTGAGCCTGCCCCTTTTACGCATCTTCGGGGAGGCCGAAGCAGACGCCGTACTTGCCCATGAACTCGCGCATTTCCGGGGCGGCGACACCAAATGGACCTCGCTTCTGGGGCCAAAGCTTCAGCAGTTCGACCTCTACTGCGCGGTCATGCAGATCAAGGGCGTCTTCGTGGCGGCTTACATCCTGCGCTTCTACCGCCTGATGTTCGAATTTGCGCTGAAGCGCGGCAGCCGCCAGCGCGAGTTCATCGCCGATAGCGTGGCGGCCAAGATTGCGACCGGCCGGGCGCTTGCCCATTCGTTGATTAAGTTCCAGGGCTACGCAGCCTACCGGAACGCGGTGGAAAGCGAACTTTTCGCCCAAGACCGCCGCCACCAGGGCTCACTCAGCATCGCGGGGCACATCGCGGCGGGGCTGGCGCCCTATGCCGAGTCGCCGCAATTTGCCGAGAACATGCGGCTTGCCAACATTCCTCACCCATTCGACTCTCATCCGAGCCTCACCGAGCGCATGGCGAATGTGGACCACGCCATCGAGGAGGCGTCCTATCCCAGCATCGTCGGAGCCGCTCCAGGCAGAACCTGGGCTCACGATATCGCTTCCATCGACGCTGTCGAAAGCAAGCTCTGGCGGAAGTACGAGGAAGAGTTCGCGGCGGAGCACGAACGCGCGCTCGCTTTCCGCTACCAGCCTTCGAACGCCGAGGAGGAGGCCATCGTCCTCAAGTACTTCCCGGACGTGAAATTCAGCCTGCGCGGCGGCAAGGAATTCATCGTGACCTATGCGGGCATCAAGCTGCATAAGAAGATCAAGGGCGCGGAGACGGATTTCATAAGCTGGAAACAGATAACCAGCCTGGCTCTTGGCGACGCCATGTTCGGCGGCAAGAAGCTGACCGTGGGCCATGAAAACTCAGGCCTGCCTGGCGATGAGACGAGTGTCCGTCTTTACGGCCTCAAGAACGCCGAGGCTTTTGCGGAGACGCTTGCCTTGTACCGGCAGCGCCATCACATCGCCTTGAATATGGCTGGCTAGCTGCAACCGGCTGCCCCTGTTCCGCCTTGGAAAAGCGCCAACTGGCGCACCCTGGTTTTTTCGCCTATGTAGGCGGCAACGATTCGCCGATCCCGGAGACGACCTTATGACCGACATGCGCAAGCCAAGGCACAACACAACCGCGGTGAACGTGGGCGGCGTGACCGTTGGCGGCGGCGCGCCCATCGCGGTGCAGTCCATGACCAACACCGATACCGCGGACGTGGAGGCAACGGTCCGTCAGGTCGCGGATCTCGCCCGCGCCGGCTCCGAGCTTGTGCGCGTCACGGTGGACCGCGAGGAAGCCGCCGCCGCCGTCCCGCATATCCGCGAAAAGCTCGAAAAAATGGGCGTGAGCGTGCCGCTGGTGGGCGACTTCCACTATATCGGCCACAAGCTTCTGTCGGAGCACCCGGCCTGCGCGGAAGCGCTCGCGAAATACCGCATCAACCCCGGCAATGTCGGCTTCCGCGACAAGCGCGACCGGCAGTTCTCGGACATCATCGAGATTGCGCTCAAGCACGATAAGCCCGTCCGCGTCGGCGTGAACTGGGGCAGCCTGGATCAGGAGCTTCTCACCCGCATGATGGACGAAAACTCAAAGAGCGCCACCCCCAAGGACGCGCGCGACGTGTTGCATGAGGCGATTGTGCATTCGGCGGTGCATTCGGCGGAGATGGCCGAAACGCTGGGCATGGGGCGCGACAAGATCATTCTGTCCGCGAAGGTCAGCGCGGTTCAGGACCTTATCAGCGTCTACAGCTTGCTCGCCTCGCGCTGCAATTACGCGCTTCACCTCGGCCTGACCGAGGCCGGCATGGGCTCGAAAGGCATCGTTGCGTCGGCCGCCTCCATGGGCATTCTCCTGCAACAGGGCATCGGCGATACAATCCGCGTGTCGCTGACGCCGGAGCCTGGCAGCGCGCGCACTAAAGAGGTCGAGGTGGCGCAGCAAATCCTGCAAACCATGGGCTTCCGCACCTTCGTGCCGATTGTCGCTTCCTGCCCCGGCTGCGGGCGCACCACTTCCACGCTCTTCCAGGAGATGGCGCAGAACATCCAAAGCCATCTGCTCGCCAAGATGCCGGAATGGCGCAAGACCTACCCCGGCGTCGAGACGCTGAACGTTGCGGTTATGGGCTGTGTCGTGAACGGGCCAGGCGAATCCAAGCACGCCAACATCGGCATATCGCTGCCGGGAATGGGCGAATCGCCTGCGGCGCCGGTGTTCGTTGACGGCCAGAAAGTGGCCACCTTGCGCGGCCCCACGCTGGCGCAGGACTTCATGGTCATGGTCGAGGACTATATAGAAAAACGCTTCGGCCAGGCGCGGCGGAACGATGGTTCTCTTGCCGCGGCGGAATAAGAACCGTTGCATCCATGCAACTCTCATAAATACGTGAAGCTTCTTCGCGAAAAGTTTGACTTTTCTGCGGCAAAGTAACGCTGTACAACTTTGAGGAAACCTGGGCTGTCACTGCAGGCTGAGCCCGGAAGGTGAGAATTGTAACCTCTAGGATTGTAATGACTCCTGAACAAGCAAAAGTAGTAGCGGAGAGTTTTACGTATCTCGAAGCACGGCTGCCGGAATTGGGCGCCGCGGTTTACGACAGGCTCTTCTACGTCGCGCCAGAAACCCGCTCCATGTTCAAAGGCGAAATGGCGGATCAGCACAAGAAACTGGTCAACGTCATTGTGGAGTTCGTGAAGCTCAAAAGGCGGTCGCAGCATTTTCTGCCCGTGACCGGCAATCGCGGCCACGCGGTCGTTCCGGGGGTGAACCGGCTGCGCTCGGGGCACGCGGCCGCTGGCGTCAAGGCTGAACATTATGCCCACATGCGCAAGGCGATCCTCGCTTCGCTGGCGGTAATGCTCGGCGAACGGTTCGACGCCAGGGCGGCGGACGCCTGGGGAGCTGCTTTCGATACGCTCGCAGAAGCGCTGCAGAAGCCTGAAACCGCGACGCCCGAGGAATTGAAGCTCATCTCGACCATGTTTGGGCGCAAATTCGAGGCCGCGAAGGCTGCCGGGGGCAATGTTTCCGCCGACAGCTTTTTCGACCGTAAGCTGAACTCCTGAACCGTTCTCACCGGCTTACCTGTTGCATGGAAGGGGCGTCAGGCCCCTTCTTTCGTTTGCGAGCTTGCGTTTTTCGCCAGGAGATCGCGGATTTCGGTCAAGAGGCGTACATCCTCGGGCTTCTCCGCAGGCTTCTCCTCCGCCTGTTCCCGCACCCGGAGCCGGCTGACCTGCTTCACGAGGAAGAAAACCACGGCGCCGACGATGAGGAGATTGATCAAGGCATTCAAGAACTTGCCGTAAGCGATGATGGCATGGCCCGCTTGCTTCGCCGCTTCGTAGGAGGCTGGCACCTCCACCGGAGTGCCGGTGGCGCTCGCCTTAAGCGCGGTTAGATCGACGAAATAATCGGTGAAGTTGACGTTGCCCATGATCATGCCGATCGGAGGCATGAGAATATCGCCAACAAGCGAGGTCACAATGGTTCCGAATGCGGCGCCGATGATAACGCCGACCGCCAAATCGAACGCGTTGCCCTTGACGATGAATTCCCTGAATTCGTTCAACGTCTTATTTGCCATGAGCTTTTTGGGGTGCATTGAGGCCTCCTAGCCGGATGCGCTTGTGCAACAAATCAGTACGCTGACCAGGGCTGGCCGCTCCGTCAAGTCATATCTATGCAAAAGGGCCGGATATTCTCCGGCCCTGTGCCGCAATGTCCGCTATTCCTTCTTTTTGGTTGCGTCTTCGACCTTTTCCTTTGCCTGCTCATAGGCTTTCGACGCCTTGGCCTTGATATCCGTCCAGCTAGCCTTCGCCTTTTCGCGCCACTCCTTCATGCGTTCGGCGAGCGCCTGGTCGTTCAGAGTCTTGTAGGCCGGCGCGGCTTTGAGCTGCTCCTTGGTTGCCTCGATCACGAAGACGCGCTTGCCCGCGGCCGTATCGGGCTTAATAACCTCAAAAGCCACCGCCACTTCTTTCTCGCCGATGCCCAGGACACCGCCAACGCCGATGACCGCAAGCGCGATCCGGCCGTTCTGGTCGAAAACGAGGTTGGCGATCTTGCCGACCTGCTTGCCGTCCTTGCCATTGACGGGCGTGCCGATAAAGTCGGTGCCGAGCACCTCCGCGCTGGTCTGCTTCTCCATGAAGGTGATTGGGTTTTCCGCCAGAACCGGGCTTGCCATGATCATAAGGGCGGTCAGAGCCGCCAGAACGGTTTTCATTGAAAAGACTCCTTGGTTTCACCGTGCATCAAGACACGGCCTTAAAGACACGGTGCTTGTCGAAAGGTTCCAGGACGGATGAATGGCGTAAGCGTGGCGGAATTTTGGTGCAACCGTCATGCCCCCCCCGGAGATGCACGGTGCGGTGGAGCCTGTCCACCGGGTTTCGCAAGGATGACAGCGGCGGCATCCTTGGGCGGGCCTGAAGCATCGATTCGAATCCAGTCCCCGGGGGCCTTCACAGACTTCATCTGCGCCTCCGCTACGGCGATTCCTGCGTCGGAGGCATCGGCAGCAGCCGTCTTGCGCGCCTCGATGCGCTTGCGGATGGCGGCTGCGTCCGCTTCGAGCCAATAGCCCCGGAAGGCAACGCCCGCACCTTGGGCCAGCTCGTGAAGCGAGGCGCGAAAAGCCTCTTCGGGGAAGACTGCATCCACGATTACCGAATGCCCGGCGTCTAGCGCAACCTCGGCCTTCTTGAATACGCGCCGGTAAATCTCGCTGCGCGCCTCCGCATCGTAAGCCTCCTGCGGAAGCGGCTCGCTCAGAGCCGCGCCTTGCATCACCTTCCGCTCTACATCGGTCCTGAGATGCAGCGCGCCGGGCGCCGCGCCGATGAAGGGGGCGGCCTCGTGGGCGACGGTGGTCTTGCCGGTCCCCGAAATCCCGCCGATTGCCACCAGAACCGGCTCGCTTGGAGCCAGAAGCTGGCCGGCAAGCGCGGCGTAGCTTTCGATCTCCTTCAGCGAACGCTCCTGTGCGGCGGCATCCTGGAAGGCTAGGGCATCCAGCCCAGTCATGGCGCGGATCGCGGCCCGCACCGACAGGAACAGGGGCAGAAGCGCAAGGCCCTCAAGTTCGCGGATCGCGGCGCTCTGTAGATAATGGTTCAGGACCGTGTTGGCCTCGTGCTTGAGCCCCCGGTGCCATAGGTCCATCAGCAGGAAGGCGAGGTCGTACAGCACGTCGATGGTAGCCAGGCTCTCGTCGAACTCGATGGCGTCGAAGAGGCGGGGGCGTCCCTCCCACAGCACGATGTTCTTGAGGTGCAGATCGCCATGGCAGCGGCGCACGAAGCCCTCGCGCTCGCGCTCCTGGATCAGCGGCAGGCGCGTTTCCAGCTCCCGCCAGAGCCGCTCGATATAGCCGTGGAGGTGCAGCCCCCTGGCTTCGGCGGCGGGGCTGCACAGGGCGTTCTTGAGGTTCGCGGCGGCTTGTTCGAAATGCTCGCTGAACCCGGCATCGCCGAGGCGTGGCGCATGCCGGTGAAAATGCTCGACCGTGTAAGCCAGGCTTACGACATGCTCGCGATTGAGCCTGCCTTGGGAGGCGATTGTGTCGAGCAGGGCGTCATCGGCGAAGCGGCGCATCACGAGCAGCCACTCCACGGCCTCGCCGCCGCCGCCAAGCTCGAAGCCGGCGGGACCGCGCGTCACCGGCAAGACCGACAGGTAAAGCTCTGGCGTTGCTTGGGAATTCACCTCAAGCTCGCGGCAGAGCGCGGCCCGGCGCTTTTCAAGGGTGGAGAAGTCGAGGTACGCGAATTTGACCGCGCGCTTGAGCTTGTAGGCGCGGCCGCCCGCCAGAAAAACCAGCGCCGCGTGCGTGCCGATGCGGCTCACGCTGTCCGGCGAATCCGGATAGGCGCCGGGCTGCGACAAAAACTCGATGACAGCGGCTTGCTGGCCGTTCCCGGCCGCGCTGCTGCTTGGAGCCGATACGGGCTGTTCCATGATCCAAGCCTTTCGTTCGAAGCCTGGCCGCCGGCCCGGCTATTATAGCGGCGCTTGCGAGGCCGGTACAATGCGAAACTGGAAAGACGCCGCTTGCCTGTTAACCGCCCGGTAACCCTGTTGGCGGCGCTGGAGGCGTTTTTGGCGGCGGGCGGGGCGCTTTCCAAGTTTGGCGCAATTTCGCATATGTGTTTTGAGGAAACGTTAAGTGCAAATAGGCGTATGATTCCGTTATGTAATATGGGCAGGAGCGCCCGCCCTGCCGGTGGTTGCCGAGGCGCGGTTATGGTTAAGTTCAAATCCGCGGATATATTTAACGGGATTCTGGAGTCGTGAAATTCGCGCGAAGAACAGGAAAAATCGCGCAAAAAGCGGGTGGCAATAAATCCGGAGGCCGCCGTTAACCATCCGCATATTAACCATGACGCATCTTGAAGCGGATTAGACAGTTCATTAGGAAGCCTGCTTCTTCCAAGCGGTGTCTTGGCTACTCAGTGTGAAGCCTTTCCGCGAGCGAAAGAAATATACCGCCAAGGTCGCCTCCCAGGATCGAGACGATGCCAATGACTATAAGCGCAATCATAACAAGCAGAATGCCATACTCAATCGCGTTCACCCCCAGGTGCGATATGGGGCGAAGCCGGCGTGTTTCCGGTCCGGGCGGTTCGGCTAGACTGCTCACAACTGCCTCCATCCGCGGTTGACTTTACCACCATCGGAGGTTTTAGTCGACCAGTGTTACACCTATAGCGCGGTTGTTGCGGAAAGGTATGCAGAATCGGAATTTTTTTAAATGCTGCCGGGATACTCTATTTACCTGTCGTACCTCGGATGCTGCACGCCCGGGTAAAATGGGGCGCGGATGCGGGCTTCAAGATTGCATCAAAACCAGTTGATCGCTTCGTTCCGCACGGTTGCGAGCCCCGCCTGGAGCCGGTGCAACTGGCCGGAAACTCGCATCCAGCAGCTCTTAGCTGGCGAGCGCGGCGGCGGCTTGTCTCCTAACTCTTCATCTTGCCCAAACTATAAAGGCAATTTACCGTGGCGCATGAAGAAGCAATCAGGCGGGCATAATGGCGGAAACCGCTCAGCCGAAAATCAAATGGGCAAACCGTGACGTCCTCACGCTTTGAATTCGACTGGGACCCGGCCAAAGCCGCGAGCAATCTTACCAAGCATCGCATTTCCTTTGAGCAAGCGATGACGGTCTTTCTCGATCCCTTGTCGCCTTCCCGTTTAGATGATGAGCATGGTCCGGATGAGGAGCGGTGGGTCACAATCGGCTTCAGCCGCGATGCCGGTTTGATCGTGGTGGTGCACACATATGTAGAAATCGATGAGGACCGGGTTTATATTCCGCCACGCAGACCCGCGGAAAATGAGCAACGGCAGTACGAAGAAATCCCCGGGCAAGGCTAACCGCATCATGCAGGACGAATACGATTTTTCTCATGCGGAGCGTGGCAAGTTTTACCGTGAGGGCGCCCAGCTTGTTCCGCCCGTGCATCTTGAGCCGGAAGTTCTGAAGTATCTGCAGGCACGCGCCGAAGCGCGCGGCACATCGCTGAGCCAGCTTGTAAACCAGCTGCTTAAAAAGGATATCGAACTCATCGAGGCGGCTCTGTAGCCGCCTAGCTGGCGAGCGCGGCGGCGGCCTGCCTTTCCATGCGCTTGCGCTCGTTCGAGTCGAGGTAGCGCTTGCGCAGGCGGATGGACTTGGGCGTGACCTCGACCAGCTCGTCGTCCTGGATATACGCCAGCGCCTTCTCCAGCGGCATCTTCATCGGCGGCGTCAGGCGCACCGCCTCGTCCTTGCTCGTCGTGCGGATGTTGGTGAGCTGCTTGCCCTTCATGACATTCACTTCGAGATCGTTCTCGCGGGTGTGCTCGCCCACGATCATGCCGGGATAGACGCGGGTTTGCGGTTCGATCATCATCGGCCCGCGGTCTTCGAGGTTCCAAAGCGCGTAGGCTATGGCCTCGCCCGTGCTGTTCGAGATCAGCACGCCGGTGCGGCGGCCCTGGATCTCGCCCTTATAAGGCGCGTAGCCATGGAACAGCCGGTTCATGATCGCGGTGCCGCGCGTGTCGGTGAGCAGCTCGCCCTGGTAGCCGATGAGCCCGCGTGTCGGCACATGAAAAATAAGCCGCTGGCGGCCGCCGCCGGAGGGGCGCATGTCGATGAGGTCGCCCCTACGCTCGGAGAGCTTGGAGACGACAGCGCCGGCGTGCTCCTCATCGACGTCGATGATGGCCTCCTCGATGGGCTCAAGCAGCTGGCCGGTTTCCCCGTCCGTCTGGAACACCACGCGCGGGCGCGAGACGGTTAGCTCGAAGCCCTCGCGGCGCATGGTCTCGATCAGGATGCCAAGCTGAAGCTCGCCGCGCCCGGACACCTCGAAGCTGTCGCTGTCCTGCGTCTCCGTGATGCGCAGCGCGACATTGCCCTCGGCCTCGCGGAGGAGGCGGTCGCGGATAACGCGGCTTTGCACCTTGCTGCCTTCCTGGCCGGCGAACGGACCGTCATTGATGCGGAAGGTCATGGTGAGCGTCGGCGGGTCGATGGGCTGCGCGTACAGCGGCCCGGTCACCTGGGGATCGCAGATCGTCTCCGCCACGGTCGCTTTGGTGAGCCCGGCGATGGCAACGATGTCGCCAGCCACCCCTTCATCCACGGCCACGCGCTCCAGCCCGCGGAAGCCCAGAAGCTTGGAAACGCGGCCCTGCTCGACAAGCTTGCCGTCGCGGCTGAGCACCTTCACCGTCATATTGGGCTTCACCACGCCGTTGGAGACGCGGCCCGTAAGGATACGTCCGAGGAACGGGTCGGCCTCAAGCGTGGTCGCGAGCATACGGAACGGGCCGCCCTCGGCTTTGGGCGGCGGCACATGCTGGAGCACCAGGTCGAAAAGCGGGGCCATGTTCCCGTGCGCGCCCGCAGGGTCCATCGACATCCAGCCTTGCTTGGCGGAACCGTAGAGGATCGGGAAGTCGAGCTGCTCCTCGTTCGCGTCGAGGGCGGCGAACAGGTCGAAGACCTCGTTCACGACCTCGATGTGGCGCTCGTCCGGCCGGTCGATCTTGTTGATCGCCACGATGGGCTTGAGCCCGATCTTGAGCGCCTTCGAGACCACGAACTTGGTTTGCGGCATCGGCCCTTCCGAAGCGTCCACCAGCACGATGGCGCCGTCCACCATGTTGAGGATGCGCTCAACCTCGCCGCCGAAATCGGCGTGGCCGGGCGTATCGACGATGTTGATGCGGGTGTTCTTCCAGTTGAGCGACGTGACCTTGGCCAGGATCGTGATGCCGCGCTCGCGTTCCAGGTCGTTCGAATCCATGGCGCGCTCGGCCACGCGCTGGTTGTCGCGGAACGAGCCCGACTGTTTCAGAAGCACGTCGATGAGGGTCGTCTTGCCGTGATCGACGTGGGCAATGATGGCTATGTTGCGCAAGTCCATGGGCGGCGCGCTCTCTTTCTTCGTGCTGCGATGCGAGATTTCGGGTTAGATGTGCGGCATCGGCGCGCCCGCGTCAATGGGGATGCGCCTATGCTGGTGTTCATGGTGGGGGATTGGGCCACGTTCCGCCGCGCTGCCCGGCGTAACCATCGGCGCGCTCCGCTATTCGAGCACCGCAACTGGCATCAATGACGGGGCCATACCGGCGCGGCGCTGCTCCTAGCTGGGCGCCCGCGCTCAACCCATCCGCGACAGAGCGGCATACTGCTCATCGAATATACCGGGCAGGCGCGAAACGGGATAACGTTTGCCTCCCTGCTGAACATGCGAGGAAAAGAACTTGATGAGCCCGACCTTGGTTTCGACATCAAACTCGCCAAGCGCCTCGTCCAGCAACTGGTAGCCGATCTGGTCCCAGACCGCGCGCTCGCCATCCGTGTATCCATTAAAGTAGAGATAAAGCCCAAGTTCCCGCCCGTTGGACAAGAGGCTGAATTGGACATCGTCAGGATCGACGTACTTGCCGTTAAGGCTCAGTGGCATCATGGGATTTCGGCGTGGCCGGAACTTAATAATATTCCAGCGGCGCATCGCGGGCGCGGCGTCCGCCAAAGCCTCCACCGCGGGAAATATTGCTTTGATCCCGCCCGCGCTGAGTATGAAATCGCGCACACCGTTCGACAGGGGGCCAACCTCGAAAACAACGCCGGGGGATATGTGGCCGAGCGCCGCCTTGAGCAGGCTGGAAGCCCGGTCCTGGTTCCGCTCGAAGTTGAACAGCAACTCCTCTTCCTTGGCGAACCACCCCCAGAACTGCTCCTCCTTGCTCTTGGGCTCGAAGGGCATCACCTCGATTTCCTCGTGGCGCCGCGGCTTGTGCTCGACGGCAAATGCGTCGAATTCCTCGCGGTGCGGCAACTGGTTCTTGCGCGCGAGTTCCTCCTCGGAAACCAAGTTCGTCTCCGTGCAGGCCTTTGAAACGACATCGAAGATGAAGCTGAGCGCTGCTTCGGCCTGTGGGGTGAACCGCTCCGGGTCCTCCTCCCTGAAGCACTCTATAAGCACCGCTTTCATTTTGTCGAAATGCGCACGGGATAGCCCCATGCGGTGGTGAAACTTTCCAAGCCAGTCGATGGCGGGGATGGTCGACGTCCCCGTATCGGCGTGAATAGGCCAGAGGTGGCTTGAACGGGTAAGCTTTCCGAGTTGCAGCAGCATATTCCCGTAGCGCCGCGCCGCCTCATTTGGATCGCCCGTGAATAGCTGTTTTGCCTCGGGCACTGCCGCCAGCAACCGGCTAAACATGAGCGCGATCGCATCGGGCAAACGCGGCTCGAAGTTAGTAAAAAAGTTTCTTAACTCAGCAAGTTGTTCAGGCGACATCTCAGCACTTCTTGCAACACGGTAGAAATCTCCGCCGGTTGCACTCCCCCAGAATTAAGCCAAAATTATAACGGCATAACCCAAAAAAATATTCAACTGCCCTTGATGATATGCGCAACAACCTACGCAACTATTGCGAGCAGCATCAGACCCGGATAGGCAGAAAGCGCTTGCGGCCATACAAGGGCTCGCCGCATCTGGGGTTGGCATCTGAACCTATGCCAGCGCCTGTGCCGTTTACCGGGATTGGCCGGGCATGTAAAGTCCGCCATTCCACCGTGCCCAGGATCGGCGGCTGGTGGAATGGCGTGCAAGCTTGCTTGTTAGTGGAGCGTTTGCGCTTGCAGTAATTCAGCAGCCAGCGTTTCGCTGTTGAAAAAGCGCTCGTAGTCCTCGACCGGCGATTCGTCGCCGCGGAGCGGGAGGCTATTCTTGCGGGCCAGCTCTTCTTCCTGAAGGTCGCAGGTCTTGACAAGGGAATTGGCGACGACATCGAAGATGAACCCGAGCCCCCTTTCGACGGGCGCGGTGAAGCCGGCCGGGTCCACCTCCTTGCAGCATTTCGACAAGACGGACTTCATCAAGTCGAAATGCGCTTTGGTTATGCCCACATCGGCATGGATGGCTCCGAGCTTGTCGAGAATGGGCAAAGAGGCTTTGCCCGAGAACGCGCTCACCGGCCAAAGATGGCTCGACCGGGTCAGCTTGACGATCGACTGCAACATGCGCATGTAGTGCGCCTGCTGGTCTTCGAGGTTGCCCTTGAAGAGAGGTTTCGCCTCGGGGACGGCTTCGAAGATACGGCTGTACATGTTAGCCACGACTTCGGGCAATCGCCCCTCGTTCTTGGCGAAAAACTTCCGCAACGCTGACAAATCTCCTGGACCCATAAATACTTCTCCCGGGGCAAATGCAGGCCCCTATCGCGGAATAAAACCTAACGGGGCAATGCTTGACCACTCCGTGCCCCAAACGCGGATATGCATACAGACGATTAGTGCTCTGCAATTTGGTCATTTATTCCGAATCAGAAAAAATATCCACAAAAAATTTCGCAAAAAGCAACAAAGATACAAAAACGCACAAAAACATTTAAATATGGTTAAAATTCGCGCCGCTTTGAGCAAGAAGCGGCAACTTCATCTGGTGCGCCATTGCCATTCCATTACGCGTTTCCCCCATTTCGAAGGCCGGAATGCGGCGGAATGCGCCCGAATTGCCGCGCCGTGCCGGGCAGGGGCGCCGGCAGGGGCACAGGCGGATGGAAAGGCTAACAATGTAGCTTTTTGCCTCCGGCCGGGCTTGTCCTTGCGGCATTTCCAAGCTATGGTCGCCGCAATATCAGCATCCGCCAGCGAAGGCTCGCCCGCGGGTGCGTTTTGTGTTGGACGAACGAAACGGACCTCTAGACGCGATCCATCAACCAGAGAGACAAATGTTCGAATCCCTTTCCGACCGCCTCTCAGGCATCTTCGATAAGCTTACGCGGCGCGGGGCGCTGACCGACAGCGACGTGGCCGAGGCCATGCGCGAGGTTCGCCGGGCGCTGCTTGAAGCGGATGTGGCACTGGAGGTCGTGAAGTCGTTCACGGAGCGGGTGCGCGAAAAAGCGGTTGGCCAGGAGGTGGTGCGCTCGGTAACGCCGGGGCAGATGGTCGTCAAGATCGTGCATGACGAGCTGGTGCGGACGCTTGGCGCCGAGGCGGAGCCCATCGACCTGTACGCCCCAGCGCCGCTCGCGATCATGATGGTGGGCCTGCAAGGCTCCGGTAAGACGACGACCACGGCAAAGCTCGCCTTGCGCCTCACCGGGCGCGACAAGAAGAAAGTGCTGATGGCCTCGCTCGACACGCGGCGGCCAGCCGCGCAGGAACAGCTCAAGGTGCTGGGCGAACAGGCGGGCATCGACACGCTGCCGATTATCAAGGGCCAGACGCCGCAGCAGATCGCCGCGCGCGCGATGCAGGCCGGGCGGCTCGGCGGCTTCGACGTGGTCATGCTCGACACGGCGGGCCGGCTGCATATCGACGACGAACTGATGCGCGAGACCGAGGAGGTTCGCGACATCGCGCATCCGCACGAGACATTGCTGGTGGCGGATAGCCTAACCGGCCAGGACGCGGTGAATCTCGCGCGCACCTTCGACGAGCGCATCGGCATCACCGGCATCGTGCTGACCCGCATCGACGGCGATGGCCGCGGCGGCGCGGCGCTGTCCATGCGCGCGGTCACGGGCAAGCCCATCAAGCTGCTCGGCACGGGCGAAAAGCTCGACGGCCTGGAGGATTTCCACCCCGAGCGCATCGCGGGCCGCATCCTTGGCATGGGCGACGTGGTCAGCCTCGTCGAGAAGGCCGCCGAGACCATCGACCACCAGAAGGCCGAGGCCATCGCCAAGAAGATGGTCAAGGGCCAGTTCGACCTGGAAGACTTGGCCGAACAGCTCCGCCAGATGCAGAAGATCGGCGGCATGTCGAGCGTGCTGGGCTTCCTGCCGGGCATCGGCAAGATGAAGAAGCAGATCGACGCGGCGAACCTCGACGACAAAATCCTGAAGCGCCAGGGCGCGATCATTTCTTCGATGACGCCGAAGGAGCGGCGCAATCCGAAGATGCTGCAGGCGAGCCGCAAGCGGCGTATCGCGGCGGGCTCCGGCACCACGGTGCAGGAGGTTAACCAGCTTTTGAAGATGCACCGGCAGATGGCCGACATGATGAAGACCATCGGCAAGGGCAAGGGCGGGCTCGCGAAGATGTTCGGCATGGGCGGCGGCGGGAAGATGCCCGAGCCTACGCCGGAGATGATCGAGGCGGCGAAGTCTGGCCAGATGCCGGCGGGGATGAAGCTGCCGGGCGGGTTTGGCGGCGGTGGTTTCGGCGGGCTGCCAGGGCTGCCGGGCGGGCCGCGCGGCGGGTTTGGCGGTGGCCTTCCCGGTTTGCCGGGCTTTCCTGGGAAGAAGAAATGAGGTCAAGGGCCGCAGCGCCGTCCCCGCGAAAGCGGGGACCTATGGTGGAAATGGATTTCCGCCTTCGCGGGAATGATGCTGCGGTTAAGTGTTAGGGGCAAAGAGATGTCGGTTCCGTGGTGGGTGTATCTGATAAGTCTGCCGTTGGTTCTGCTGGGCGTTGGGATTCACTTCATTCCGCTGCTGGCCAAGCGGCTTGCAGCGGCCGATGAGCGGCGCAAGCAGGAATTGATCGCGCAGGGGGTGGCCGTGCCCGCAGAGGAAGATGTCCGCAATGACTGAGACGATAAGGTTCGCTCGCGAGCGCGACGCCGATTTCCATACCGCCGAGTGGGGCCAGCTTTACTCCGAGATCGGAGAGAATTTCCGGCTGTCCTTCCAGCTCACGGTCTATGCGTTGATTGCGAACGGCTTCATCATGGCCTGGGTCGCGCAAACGAGCAAAGAGGTATTTTCGCCGATTGTGCTTCAGATTGCGGCGGCTATACCGATATTGCTCACGGCATTTGCCTTTGCGTTCTATCGCTTCCTGCTTTGGAGATCGTCAATTATTTACGAATATCTATCCACCATCGAGAATAGCGTTGCCGCTGATGGGTTAGGCTGGGAGAATTTCTACCGGAAACTTTCCAAACAAGGCCGTGCCAGAGGCGTAGGCACAATTTTTCACGCGCTTTTCCTGATCCAGTTCGCGGCGGGCCTGATCTTCGCTGTCATGGTCTTCATGAAATATAGTTAGGAACTTTTATCGTCCACACATCACCTGCTATCCAAGGAAAATAACATGCCACTGAAAATCAGGCTCGCACGGGGCGGAGCCAAGAAGCGCCCCTACTACCGCATCGTCGTCGCCGAAGCCACAGCGCCGCGCGATGGCCGCTTCATCGAAAAGCTTGGCACCTATAACCCGATCCTGCCAAAGGATCACGAAGGCCGCATCACGCTCGCCGAGGATCGCGTCAAGCATTGGCTCTCGGTCGGCGCGCAGCCCACGGACCGCGTGCTCCGTTTCCTCGACGCCCGCGGCCTCGCCACGCGCCCGGCCCGCAACAACCCGAAAAAGGCCGAGCCTGGCAAGAAGGCTCAGGAGCGCGCCGAGGAGAAGGCCAAGAAGGCCGAAGCCGCCAGCGGCGAAGCGGCTTAAGCCGGGCTGCGCATGTCCGTGCCGCCTGACGATAGCGACGAGCGCGTCCTGCTTGGCCGCATCACGGGCGCGCACGGGCTCAAGGGCGAGGTCAAGATCGCGGCGTTCACGACCGGGCCGGAGGATGTCGCGGCCTATGGTCCGCTCACGAACGCGGATGGCTCGGTTACGGTCGAGATCGCATCGCTTCGTCCCGCGGGCGGCAGCGCGGTTATTGCCCGCCTGCGCGGCGTTGCGGACCGGAACGCCGCGGAGCGCTTGCGCGGCACGGAGCTTTTCGTGCGCCGCGCTATGCTGCCCCCGGCCGCTGAAGACGAATTCTATCACTCTGATTTGATCGGGCTTTCAGCGGTATCTCCGGACAGCGAGACGCTTGGCGAAATCGTGGCAGTGCAGAATTACGGCGCGGGCGATATGCTGGAGCTGCGTCTGCCTGGCGGGCGGCAAACCCAGTTGATCCCGTTCGAAAGCGCTTATGTACCCAAAGTTGATCTTGAGGCGAGGCAGATTGTAATAATAATACCCAATTACGAACAACAATAACAAGAGTGGGAGAACAATGACGCTCATCGGGCTAATCTCCGATACCCATGGGCTATTAAGACCGGATGTGGCGGCGGCGCTTGCCGGCGTCTGCCGCATTTTGCACGCCGGCGACGTGGACAAGCCGGAGGTGCTGGACGCCCTAGCGGCCATCGCTCCGCTCACAACCGTCCGCGGAAATAACGATACTGGCAAGTGGGCGCAGCATCTGCCGTACACCGTTACCACGGTGATTGCCGGCCACACCGTTCACATGCGGCACATTCTCGCCGAACTCTACACCCAGCCGCCTCAGCAGGACTTCGGCGTGATCGTATCCGGTCACACGCATGAGCCCCATGCCGAACGGCGCGGCGGCGTTCTTTTTGTAAACCCTGGAAGCGCTGGGCCGCGCCGGTTCTCGCTGCCCATCTCAATCGGCTTCCTGCGCCTTAGCGAGAATGCGGCTCCAGAAACTTGGTTTCAAACCTTCGAGGTGTAAGGGCTCGATGTGAAGTCAACGCGGCGGCCCGCTTTATCCTGGACTCGTCACCATGCCTGAAAAAGGTTATCCCCTCAAAAGCAGCAGCTTGGCACCGTCATTTCCGGGAAAGCTCATAGGCGCGAAGATAACGCTAAGTAGCAGATTATACTGATGGAATCACCCCTCATCCTGTCCTTCTCCCTATGGGAGAAGGGACGCCCGAATAGCCGTGGCGGCAATTTTAGGGGTTGAATCTTTCGCATAATCAATGACCTACCGCTTATCTTGGCGTCTATGCGCATACGCGGGGACGCTGCGGCAGGCTGGAACCACCGGACTTAGGTTTATGTGAAGGCCATGGCGCCCTGGCAAGCAACCGTTCTCACGCTGTTTCCCGAAATGTTTCCAGGGCCGCTGGGCTTGAGCCTCTCCGGCCGCGCGCTTGAGGATGGGCTTTGGCGCCTGCCGGCCGTCCAAATCCGCGACTTCGCCAAGGACAAGCACCGCTCCGTCGATGACACCCCGGCCGGCGGCGGCGCGGGCATGGTGATGCGCGCGGATGTGGCCGCAGCCGCCATCGACGCCGCTGCCGCCGCGTTTCCCGGCGCGCCGCGCATCTATCTCTCACCGCGCGGCAAACCGCTAACCCAGGAACGTGTGCGCAGCCTTGCCGCCGGCCCTGGCGTAATCCTGTTCTGCGGGCGCTTCGAAGGCCTCGACCAGCGCGTCATCGACGCCCGCCAGCTCGAAGAGATTTCGGTGGGCGACTACGTGCTGTCCGGCGGCGAGCTTGCCGCGATGATCTTGATCGACGCCTGCGTGCGGCTCTTGCCGGGCGTCATCGGCGCGGAGGAATCCCTGGCCGAGGAGAGCTTCGAAAACGGCCTGCTCGAATATCCGCAATATACCCGCCCCCGTGTCTGGGAGGGCCTTGAAATCCCGGAGACGCTGCTCTCGGGCGACCATGCCCGCATCGCGCGCTGGCGCCGGGAGCAGGCGGAATACCTTACCGCCGCGCGCCGCCCCGATTTGCTTGCCCGGAAGCGCCGGGATGACGGAGCCTAAGCCCCCTCACACCAGCCGTTAAACCGTAGTTCCCGGTATATCCGCGCCGGGGAATAACCGATAGCGCTTGTAATTCAACTGCCGGATACCGGGTTATTCCTGCGTCTGTGCCTTAGGGCCCGATGCGAAATAAACGCGTCAGATTGCACAGGATTTTTGTCCGCCCGCCAGGCGCGGAAAGGTGCGCATACCCAGGGCATGTAAGCCTTTCCATAACGCAGCGGACGGGCCAAAAGACACGCAAGGTGGCGCGTTTGTTTCGCATCGAGCCCTAAGCTCTTTTCGCAACCCTTTCATCCGCCTTCCGCTTCTCCTCCTGCCTCCTGGCCTTCTCCCGCGCCACCGTTTCCCAGTCCCGCGCCAGGATTTCCGCAAGCTCCTCCGAGCGCTGCATCGCGAGCGCGGTCATCTTCTGCGTATCGGTATAGTGCGCGTAGTCCTCGAACAGCCGCTTCTCGTCATGCTCCTTGAACATGTCAAGGGTAAAGCGGATTTCGCCCTCGGGCAGGCCCAGCCCGCGCAACAGGTCCCGCGTCAGCGTGAGGGAGGAGAGAAAAGTCTCGCGTCTTATACGCTGGATGCCCAGGTCCATGAGCTGGTGGACATGGCGCCGGTTGCGGGCCCGCGCGTAGATGGGCACATGCGGGAAGTGCGTTTTGACGAGCTGCGCGACTTTGAGCGATGCCTCGACATCGTCGATGGCGACCACGAAGGCGCGCGCCTTGCCGGTCTCGGCAGCCTCCAGAACCGACAGGCGGCTGGCGTCGCCGAAATAACTCTTGTTGCCGAACCGGTTGACGAGCCGGACCTGATCGGCGTCGGCGTCGAGCGCGGTGTAAGGGATGCCCTTCGCGTTGAGGATGCGGCCCACTATCTGGCCAACGCGCCCGAACCCCGCGATCACGACGTGGCTGCGCTTCGCGGGCAGCTCGTCGAATTCCGGTTCCGGCTTGCGGACGAGCTTGCGCAAAAGATCGTCGAGGCCAAGCAGGAGCGGCGTCGTGATCATGGAAAGCGTCACGATCATACCCAGCGTCGAGCCGTAGCCGTGCGTCAGGATTCCGCCCTGGGTGGCGCTCGCGAAGACCACGAAAGCGAACTCGCCGCCCTGCGAGGCGACGATGGCGAACCGTCTTGCCCCCGCGTGGCACAGCCCCTGCCTGAGCCCGATGCCATAAAGCACCACGGCTTTTACCCCGATAAGGCCCGCGACGCCTATGGCGATTGGGCCGGGCTGCGCCAGCAGCGCCTTGTAGTCGAGCCCCATGCCAACAGAGGTGAAAAACATCGCCAGCAACAGCATTTCGAAAGGCCGGATGTCGGCTTCGAGCTGATGACGGAAGGGCGAGTCCGCTAAAAGCACGCCCGCGAGGAAGGCACCGAGCGAGGCCGAAAGCCCGATTTCCGTCATGAGCAGGCTGACGGCCGCGACCGTGAGCAACCCCGCCGCAGTCATGGCCTCGCGCACCTGCGTGCTGGCGAGCAGGCGATAGAGGTGGTTGAGGACATAGCGGCCCGCGCCAACGATCAGCGCGATGGCCGCGGCTATCTTCATCGCGCCTAGCCAGGTGATCATCGCTCCGGCCGTCACCTTGACCGAGAGCAGCGGTACGATGGCGATCAGCGGAATGGCGGCGAGATCCTGGAAGAGCAGCACGGAGAACGCAAGGCGTCCGTGGCGCGCGGCCAGTTCGCGCTTTTCTTCGAGCGTTTGCAGGGCGAAAGCCGTGGAGGAAAGCGCCAGCGCCGTGCCGATCAGGAGTGCTTTCGGGAAGGAAAGCCCGGCACGCGGGTTGAACCAGAAGATCAGGGCCGCGAGCAGGATGCCTGTCACCGCAAGCTGGGCGAAACCCGCGCCGAACACCGCCTCCCGCATCGTCCACAGGCGCTTCGGCCGCAGTTCCAAGCCGATGAGAAACAGGAACATGGCCACGCCAAGCTCGGCGATATGCCGCAACTCTTCCGGGCCGATTGCAATTCCGAAAAACTTCGCGGCGCCGTAAGGGCCGATGAAGGCGCCCGCCAGCAGATAGCCCAGGATCGAGCCAAGCTTGAGGAAGCGCGCGATGGGCCCGGCGAAAGTTGCAACGCCCAGGAAGACAACAAGCTGAATCAGAAAATGGCCGTCGATAGCGCTATCCTCCGTTTGGCCCCGGGGAGAGGCGTCAGGCAAGTTTCCGATTTGCAGGGTGTAACAAAAAGATGCCGCTGCCAACGGGTTGAGGCAGCGGCGTCTCTAATTGGTATAGCCGGAAGGCGTGGGAACGCCTGCGAGGGCTAAAAGAACTTAGATATTGCAACAAGCCCGAAGGCGACGAACAGCGCCTTGGTCATTCCGTCCGAGAACTGCCGCAACTGATCGGTCACGATATGCAGGTCGTAGATGTTGAAGGCTGCAAGCCCGACGACCACGGCAATAGCCACGCCGATAAGCCATAGAAGCCAATCCATGAGAACCCCCTAAGGTTAACGAATGCTTTCTACGCCATCACAGAAGTAGAGCAAGCGGGCTCAGCTTACAAGTGACGCGCCCGGGTATTTCCATGCCACCAGCGGCGAATTTGCACCAACGCCCGCGAATTCCGGTCACGGACGGTTGCGCTTGCATCGCCTTCGCAATCCCCTCGGTCATCTTGCTCGCGGCGCTGGATAGCATTGCCGCATTACCACGATAGAACAAGGTGTTGCCAGTGCCGGGCCAGCATAGCCTGGGGCGTGTGACTGTTCGATGAAAATCACCGCCCCACCTTTCCAGATCTCCGGCATTGGCATAACCAGGAAGGCGAGGCTATCAGCCGAGGTGCCTCAGCACCTCATCCAGCATCTTCTTGGCGTCGCCGAACAGCATCCGGTTGTTCTCCTTGTAGAACAGCGGATTGTCGATGCCGGCGTAGCCGGAGGCCATCGAGCGCTTCATGACGATCGAGTGCTTCGCCTTCCACACCTCCAGCACCGGCATACCGGCGATGGGGCTGTTGGGATCTTCCTGAGCGGCCGGGTTGACGATGTCGTTCGCGCCGATCACCATCGCCACGTCCGTATCGGGGAAGTCCTCGTTGATCTCGTCCATTTCCATCACGATGTCATAGGGCACCCTGGCTTCGGCGAGGAGCACGTTCATGTGCCCCGGCATACGGCCCGCCACCGGGTGGATGCCGAAGCGCACGTTGACGCCCTTGGCGCGCAGCTTCTGGGTGATTTCGTTCACCGTGTGCTGCGCCTGTGCCACCGCCATGCCGTAGCCCGGAACGATGATGACGTTGCGGGCTTCTTTGAGCATTTCCGCGGCTTCGTCCGCGCTGACTGGAACCACCTCGCCTTGCGGGGCCGTGGCGCCCGGAGCAGCGGCCGAGCTTTCGCCGGTGCCGAAGCCGCCCGCGATCACGGCGATGAAGCCGCGGTTCATGGCCTTGCACATGATGTAGGAGAGGATCGCGCCCGAGGAGCCGACCAGCGCGCCGGTCACGATCAAGAGGTCGTTGGAGAGCATGAAGCCGGTTGCCGCGGCCGCCCAGCCCGAATAGCTGTTCAGCATCGACACCACCACGGGCATGTCGGCGCCGCCGATTGCCATCACCATGTGCACGCCGAAAGCCAGCGAGAGCGCGGTCATGAGCAGAAGCGCCCCCATGGCGGCGTTCTCAGCCGTCATGCCGGAGGCGTGGGAGAACCCTTCCGGCGACACGAACACATATCCGGCAACGATCACGATCAGGAGGCCGGCGAGGTTGATCCAGTGGCGCGCAGGCAGCAGCACCGGCTTGCCGCTGATCTTGGCGGATAGCTTGCCGAACGCGATAACCGAGCCGGAAAACGTCACGGCGCCGATCAGGATGCCGAGATAGATTTCGATCTCGTGGACTACCTTCTCCGCGCCCGTGAAGGTTATGGACGTGTCGATATAGCTGGCAAATCCCACCGCGCAGGCGGCAAGGCCGACGAGGCTGTGCATGATCGCGACCAGCTCCGGCATTTGCGTCATCCGCACTTTTTTGGCGGCATAGAGGCCAATGCTGGCGCCAACGGCCATGGCAGCGACGATGTATGGCAGGCCGGGAAGCGCCACGCGCGGGCCGAATACGGTCGCCAGCACGGCGATAGCCATGCCGAAAATGCCGTACCAGTTGCCGCGCCGCGCGGTTTCGGGGTTGGAGAGACCGCCGAGGCTCATGATGAACAGGATCGCGGCGCCAAGGTATGAGACAGAAACAACGCTGGAGGTGAGCATATCCGTCTCCTTATTTGCGGAACATCGCCAGCATACGCCGCGTCACCGCGAAGCCGCCGAACATGTTGATTGCGGTCAGCGCGATGCTGACGATTGCGAGAATGCCGATGATGGTGCCGGTGCGCTCCCCCACAGACGGAGGCGCAATTTGCACCAATGCACCGATGCAGATGATGGAAGAGATGGCGTTGGTCACGCTCATCAGCGGCGTGTGCAGCGCGGGCGTCACGTTCCACACCACCATGTAGCCGACGAAGCAGGCCAGCACGAACACCGTGAAGTGGCCGAGGAACGCCGCCGGTGCGTAGAGGCCGATAAGGAAGAATAGCGCGGCGCCGGCAAGGCCCATAATCGCGGCCTGCGAGGCAGGCATTTGCCCGCCGCCGTCATGGCCATGGCCGCCCTTCTTTTCCGCCACAGCAGGTTTCGCGGCCGCTGACTTGGCGGGTGCAGCGGGAATCTTGGGCGCCGGCGGCGGCCAGGTGATTTCGCCATCCTTGATGACCGTAAGGCCCCGGATCGCGTCATCGTCCATGTTAACATTGATGACGCCGTCCTTGGTCTTGCATAGCTCTTCCGTCACGCGCAGGAGATTGGTCGCGTAAAGCGTGGAAGACTGCCTGGAAAGGCGGCTCGGCATGTCGGTAAAGCCGACGATGGTCACACCATGGCGCACCACCGCTTCGCCCGGAACCGTCAACTCGCAGTTGCCGCCTTGCTCCGCGGCAAGATCAACGATCACGCTGCCGGGCTTCATCGACTGCACCATTTCGGCGGTGATAAGCTTGGGCGCCGGCTTGCCGGGGATCAGGGCCGTGGTGATGATGATGTCCACCTCTTTGGCCTGCTTGGCGTACATCTCGCGTTGGGCCGCCTGGAAACCCTCGCTCATGACCTTGGCGTAGCCGCCGCCGCCCGAGCCCTCTTCCTCGTAGTCCACCTTGACGAACTCGCCGCCCATGGACTTGACCTGATCGGCCACTTCGGCGCGGGTGTCATTGGCGCGCACGATGGCGCCAAGGCCCACGGCTGTGCCCAAGGCCGAAAGACCGGCGACGCCGGCGCCGGCAATGAACACCTTGGCCGGCGGAACCTTACCCGCGGCGGTGATCTGGCCGGTGAAGAAGCGGCCGAAGTAATGTGCCGCCTCGATAACGGCGCGGTAGCCCACAATGCCGGCCATGGAGGTCAGCGCGTCCATTTTCTGAGCGCGGGACAATTGGCGCGGCAGCGAGTCCAGGGCCAACACCGTCACCTTGCGGGCGGCGAGCGCTTTCATCAGCTCCGGGTTCTGCGCGGGCCAGATGAAGGAAACCAGCGTCGCGCCTTCCTTGAGCAGGGCCACTTCCGCGGTGGACGGGGCGCGCACCTTGAAAACGATGTCCGCCTTGGACCATAAATCCGCGGTGCTGGGTGCTATCGACGCGCCAGCCGCCGCATAGGTGTCATCGGCAAAATTGGCGCCATCGCCGGCCCCGCTTTCCACCGTCACCGTAAAACCGAGCTTGATTAGCTTTTCGACGACATCCGGAACGGCCGCAACGCGCCGCTCGCCCGGAAATGTCTCCCTCGGTACTCCAATGGTCATAACCATCGCCGCCTCACAGTCAAAAATGGGTTCGATGCACGCCACGTCCCCCGGAAACAAACTGGGGAAGGAAAGGCTGGGGATGACGCAAGAGCCGCGCACCGGTGAATGGCCCTCCGGCTGCATGGCCGGAGAGGGATGAGATACCCTAGTAGAGGCCTACTTCGGTATCTGTCAAACTCATGAAGATGTTCTTGCACTGGGTGCAGTGATCGAACATCATTTTGTGGTATTCCCGCCCTGGTCTTGCGCCTCCCCTCGCTTTACGTATCCACGGCCGGCAAGCCGGGCTTCATGCCTTGCACCATTCTCCGCCCCCCGGCCTCCCGCGTGGACGAGATTGTGATCGTAAGCCTTTGGTGTAACAGGAGCTTAAGCCGGGAAAAGCGCCACATGGACCGACAGGAAAACAGCGGCGCCGATGAAATAACTCACCAGTGGTCCGAAATTGCGGCAGATCCGGATGCGGTTATCCACATCCGCCCGCTCGTCCGCGCCGGTCAAGCCGGTGTGCATGAGCCTTGTTTCCTATCGCATTTTCCGGCTCAACCGCCGGGCCGGTATTTTGCACAAATTTATGATACAGCCAAGTGTTAGAAGCGGCTTGCCCTATGGTACTTATGGCCCAATGCCCGGCCGCTCACAGAATGAAGCATCAAGCAGCATGACCCATTCCACCTGGTATGCGCTCACCGGCGCGATTCTGGCGCTCGCCATCTGCAATTCCGCCTGGGCTGACAGCCGGGCGGAAAAGGAAAAGATCGCTCAATGCGGAAGAGAGCTTTGCAGCATCGCCGTTTTCAGGAAGGCCAGCGGGCCAGATTTGCGCTGCGATCTGACGAAAACCTGGGCGAAAGAGGACATTCAGAAGGGCGCGGACTACAAAAACCTGTCCTGGGGCTTCGGCTCCGCGAGGTGTGCCGCGAAGTTCAGGGCGAAGCGGGCCCGTCTCGTGAAGGCACTCACATCGCACGAGGCTAAGCTCAAACTTGGGAAGCAGGCGGTGGCTTGCGAGATCGGAGCACAAAAATACACCATCAGAGGAACGCTGAACCCGGAGCTGGTCTTGAAGGATGGCAAGGTTACGCATGGGGCTATACATTTGGATGACATAGAGGGGTCCCTCCTGATAAAAAGCGTGGTGTGGACGGCGGCGGCGCTGGAGCGGAATTTGGGCCTCTTCGAGAGCGATATCGTTCGCGAGTCGAACCGGTTCGTGGAGATCGAATGCCCGAAACTTCTGAGCACTGCGAAACCGCGAAAGAAAGGAATGCATGAATAGCATAGCTTATGCGTACAACTAAGGGTTGTGCTATGATGCCGCAATATAGCCGCATCTTTGTCTAAGATTGGGCACCGGACATAGTAGCGGGCTGGCGCCTTCGGTAATAATGTAGAAGTACGCGGCGGACGGGCCGCTTTGGGTATGCAAGACGAGCGGGATTATTATTCAATAATTGGCGTTTCCGCGAATGCGCAGGACACGGAAATCCGGCGGGCTTTCCGTGCGCGCGCAAAGGAGCTGCACCCGGATAGCAAGCCCGCCGGGGAGCGCGAGCAGGCGCACCGGGAATTCAATCTGCTCACCGAAGCCTATGAGACGCTGAAGGATGCGGAGCGCCGGCGGGAATATGACGAGGCGCTGAGAGCCTCGCGGCAGCTCGCCCGCGTTGACGTGCAAAGCAAGCCTCCGGGCGCTTTTGCCATCGGGCTTACATTCGGCCTCGTCCTCACGGGTTTTGCGGTCGGCGCGTGGTTCTTTATGGAGGGGGCCGGGCGGAACACGTCCAAAAGCCAGGATTCCTTGAGGGTGACGAGACTTCAGCGGCCGCCTGCCCCCGCACAGGGGACAGCGATGGGAACAGGCGGGCGGGCAGCCACTAGCAGCCAGCGTCTGGCGCCAGCTGCTGAACTGGCCGGACCGGAAGCGGGACAGGATCGAACCCGGGGCGGGGTGCAAATGTCAAGCCCAGCTCCGCCGGCCGCGGTTTCCCCCGCTCCCGCTGTGAGCGGCGGCAATACAGCACCGGATCACCCCCAGCAGATGCGCGCCCCGCGCTCGCAATTCGCCCGGGAACTTCTGGCGCTCGAAAACCAGACCGCATCGGACACCAGCGGCGTGGCCATGTACCGGCTTGTGTCCCTCGTGAATTCGTGGGGCGCCATTGAAGAGCTTTCCGAAGCGGCGGCACTCGCCAGCAAGCCGGAAACGGCGAACCTGATATGGGCCCGTATCGCCATATTGAAGGAGGAGCAGGAAGAGCGGCTTGCCAGCCTCACATTGAAGGAGGAGCAGGATAAGCAGCTTGCCAGCCTCACAAAGCAGCAGCAAGAGGCTGCCCCGGAGCCGCCGGCCGCTTCGCGCGAGCCTGCCGCGGACGTACCTGCAAGGCCGGATGGCGCTTTGGATGTGGCGACGGGTGACCGGACCGCGCAGACGATCTTGAGGCTGCATCCTGGCAGCGGCCTGAAGGAGAGCTTTTCGGACTGCCCGGCCTGCCCCGAGATGGTTACGGTTCCGTCCGGCGAGGCGATCATTGGCTCGCGGCCCGGCAGCGCCGGCTACCGGCCGGAGGAAGGGCCCGCGCACAAGATCACCATTCGCAAGCCGTTCGCGGTCTCGAAATACGGCATTTCGGCGGGGAACTGGCGGGCCTGCGTCGATGCGGGGATTTGCCGGCCGATCCTGGCCTCATATCTTTCGTCCGGGCCGGGCGTTCCGGCAACGAGGGTTTCCTGGTTCGACGCCAAGACCTATACGGAATGGCTGTCCAAGAATTCCGGCCGCCGCTACCGGCTTCTTAGCGAGGCCGAGTGGGAGTATATAGCCCATGCGGTCAAGGAGGCCGGTGCCGGCCGTAAGCCCGGCAGCCTGGGGAGGCTGAGCGCGGCTTCAAGCCTTTTGCGTTTGGGGGCGGCCGGATTGAAGCACCTGAGCGACACCAAGCCGAACAACTGGGGCATTCATCCGATGCCGGCCAATCTCATGGAGTGGGTCGCGGATTGCTGGCACCCAAATTACCGGCACGCGCCCCAGGATGGCGCGCCGTGGCTATCTGCCGGCGGCGGAGATTGCGCCTATCGCGTTGTCCGCGGTGTTTCCGCTACCGGCGGGGAGTTTGGCGGCAGGCGGCTATCAGGCCGGGCCAGAGAGTCTGCGGACGTGCGATCCCCCGCTCTCGGATTCCGCATCGCACGCGACATTGACGGGTTATCCAAAACGGCGCTCGGCTCGCGGCGCGCTGCTGGCCGGGGATCCTTGCGAGGCCAGTGAGGCCACAGCCGCTAAAGGTGTTGACCGCTTTGGCGCCGTCCCCGCAAAGGCGGGACCCCATCTATCCACGGGATAGCGCATTGTTCTAGCATGGATTACCGCTTCTGCGGGAATGACGCCGCGGTGCGTCTAATCCCTATCCCGCGGCGTCTCCACGGGCTGCAGCCGCACCGGCTTGGCGCCCGTTTCCGCCACCTGCAGCGCCGTGACGGTATCGCCAGCCTTGATGATCAGATCGCGCACCGCCGCCACGCTTTCGGCAACCTGCACCCAGCCTTCAATCTCGTTCATGAAAACGTCGGAGCCGCCATGGGCGCCCTTGCGGACGCGCTGGATATCCTCGACGCAAAGCAGCGTGATGTTTCCGGCCGTGTCGTGAAGCTCTATGAACATGCCAATCCTCCAGCAGGAGCGCTGGCCCCTGTCCGTTTAGCCGCCATTATAGCAGCGGCGCCGGGTAGAGAAACGTCTCAACGCGGGTAGGCTTCTGCAATCCGGCCCGCCGGATGTGGACAAGAGATCCTGCCACCGGTAGTTTGCCATGCGCCGCACATTCTTGCCACCTCCGCGCCGCCTTCAAACCATATCGTTCGCCGCTCCTGGCAACCTAAGGAAGTAAACGATGCTTCGTTCTGCCTATCTCATTGCCGCGGGACTGCTCCTCTTGGCTGTCCTTCAGGCGCAGGCGCACACCGCGGACGCGGACAAGCCGCCATGCGCACCCTTCCGTTTTGCGAAGCATAACTATACGCTCTGCAAGGCTCCATTGAGCCGGTTCGATGTCAGGTTCTTCTGGAAGCAGCCAGACGGCACACCCTACACCTATTTGAGCAGCCTGCCCAAGAAGGATAAGAACGGCGGCAAGCTGGCCTTCGCGTTCAATGGCGGCATGTTTAGCCCCAATTTGCGGCCGGTGGGGCTGTACATCGAGAACGGCCGGCGGATGGTCCGGGCCAACAAGGCGTCCGGCCCTGGCAATTTCCATCTGAAACCGAACGGCGTCTTTTATGCCGGCAAGGGAAAAGCGGGTGTGCTTGAGACCGGCGCCTTCCTCAAGCGGAAGCTAAAGGTGCTGTTCGCCACGCAATCCGGGCCGATGCTCGTGATCGGCGGCAAGCTGCATCGCCGGATTGCCAGTGCCACCACGTCAAAGAAGATGCGCGATGGCGTGTGCGTGCGTGATGGGACGGTGCTGTTCGCCATTTCGGAATCGCCCGTCGCATTCGGCGCCTTCGCGCGGCTGTTCCGGAACGGCTTGAAATGCCGTAACGCGCTGTTCCTGGACGGCGGAACCGCGCCCGCGCTCTACGTGCCGGCGGCTTCGCGCGCGGGCAACAGCTTCATTGGCCTCGGCCCCATGATCGCCGTTTATGAGAAGCCGCGTCCGTAATGGCGGCCGCCAGAAATAGTGGCCGCTTTCGCAGGAATGACGAAAGCCAGAATGGCGCGCCTAAACGTCCCGCCGTAGGCGTCAAGCCTTACGCCACGGGTACATTCCGATGGATCGCATGGCCGCGCGCGGAAATTCCGCGCGCTGCTACTCGTTCAAGAAGTGCTTGAGGTTCTCGATGCGCACCATGGCGGTTTGCGAGGCGCCCGCATCCATCGCCTGCTTGTACCAGTCGAAAGCCTTGGCAGCGTCCGGATCGGCGTTTCTGTTCTGGATCCGGGCAAAATAGATCGGATCGAAAGACCGGCCCATCGCCAGCGCCGCTTCCGCGTCTCCATATGCCAGCGCCTTTTGGTACAACTGCCGGGCTCCCACGATGTCGCCCTCGCGCATGTGCTTATTGCCCTCGCGGATGAGGCTCTCCGCCTCGGGCCGCGGAGTTGCGCGCCGGACCGGGCGGCTCGTGAAGGGTCTAGGCGCGGCTGCGGGCGCGAGCCCTGGCGCCACGGCGGCATGCCTCTGCGGCTGGGGAGCCGCTGCCGGAAATTGAGTACGGAGGGACGGTTTTGGTACCGGAGGCTGGACGCTCGCCGCGGCGGGCGGATTGCTGAGAATTTGTGTCGTGAACGGGTAGCTCCCGGCAGTCTGCGGCTGCCTGGCCGAAGCAGCCGGTCTCCCTGTACCAGAGTAAGGCGGGGACGCTCTGCCGCCTGGCTGCGTGACGCGCACCGAAAACGCCGTCCGGGCGGAAAGCGGCGTGCGGGCGTTGCTGTCGAGAAGCTGGGCCTCAAGAGCGACTGTGCTGGGCGAGCCCGCCGGCAGGTTTATGGTCAGGCCGTTGAGGCGCCGCGGCGCTATGAGCCAGCTACCGTTGCCGGTATCGACGCCCGCGCTCAGCCGGGCGCCCTCGGGGACGCCTGAGATGCTCACGAGCATTTTCTCGAAGGGCTGCTGCGAGTTAACGGTGATCGCCAGCGGGGCCGGCTGTCCCGGCGCCGCTACCGTATCCGAAGCCAGGATCTGGCTCTGCATCGCGGCGGGCGCCCCGGCGCCGCCTCCTGCGGCTTCATCCTGAAGTGTGCGCCCGTAACCTTGCTCGTCACGATCCAGCCGCAGGTTGCCGATGCCCGGGATCTTTACGGCGGCGGGGTGCGGCCCGTAAATCAAAAACGCGGCGAGGCTCGCGGCGATTGCAATGCCGCCCATAAGGCCGATCGCGGCCGCGCCCAGGAGACGGCTGCTTTCCTGCGCGGAAACCTGCATGGCGGTGGGTGCGGGGGTAAGAACCGGCCCTGGAACCGGGAACGATGGGGGACCGCTATATTGCTGCGGCTGAGGCGCCTGCTGAGTCCATTCGTCACGGTGAGCGGGCCGCCATTCGTCGCGCTGTGGAGGCCCCCATTCCTCGCGGTGAGCAGGCCGCCACTCGTCGCGGTGAACCGGCCGTTCCTCGGGCTGCGGCGACCTCCTGAGTGAGACGGCGGGTTCAGACACCGGGCGCAGCGCAATGGGCTCCTCGTAGTCGTCCCTAGCCGCCGGCCTGCCCGCGCTGGGATAGCCATTGCCGTTCTGCGCGCCCTGATAGTCGAAGTAGTTGAGGATCACCTCCTGAGGCGTCAGGCCGTCGCCTTGGGGCTCCGGCTCCCTGGCGGGTCTGCTGTCTTCATCGCCAGGATTGTAATCGAAGTAGTTGTAGATGACCTCTTGAGGCGTCAGATCGTCGCCCGGCGAATCTGAGTTCCTGTCCCAGACTAGGCTGGGAGTGCTCTTTTCCTCGGCGGCCGTTTGTCTCGGGAAGGACTTTGCCGCCGGCTTGGCTGGCTGATCTCCGTACACGCTGCGCAGCGCGGAATCCACGGCGTCGGCCAGTTCGTCGTGCTTGCCCGGATCGCCTCCAGGCGCGGGGGCGTAATCCGAGAAGGCAGCCCCTGTCTGCAAGCCAAGGCCGGCGAGGGTCTGCACGCCCATTTGCTGCTGGGGGTCCTCTTCCGGCTCGCCTTCGTATGCGGCGCTGCCCGAGCCCATCCCTTCGGATGCGCCCCACGACGCCAAGCTCACATCGGAAGCCATGCCGAAGCCGCGTCCTTCCGCTTGTCCGCGGCTGCTGCTTGAGGCGGCGCCTTCGGATGCGCTCCAGGAGGACATGCTCATGGGGGACATCTCGTCTGGCGCCCCGGCGTCCCGCCCGGAAAAGACGGGCTGATCGCGGTTGTCAGGCGCCAGGGAGGACAAAGTTACCTCCGACAGCGTTTGCATGTCTGCCTGCTGCCCTCCGCCGCGGGCATCGCCAGTATCTTCGTCCGCGCTGCCCCAGCCAGCGAAAAAGGCCTCCGACATATGCTCCAAATCCAGGGCATGAAGATCGGCGCCTTCGTTCTCGCCGCCCCCGATGTTTGCCTGCTCAAGGCCCGACACCACGCTATCGGCGAAGTCGCCAATGCTCTGGCCGCCAGTTACATCGTCCGCGGTATGCGAAGCTTCTCCGCCGGTTCCGGCCGGCTGCTCCCCAGCGTCAGGCGATGAGCTGCTTTGGGCCGCTTGCGCTTCATCGTTGGCTGGCCCAGATGCAGGCATGCCGGAAGACCCCTTGGGCAGTCCCTTGCCTTCTTCGCGCTTCTCTGTATCTGGCATGTATTCTCCTTCCGGCATGGTGCCCAGCCGCGGCTCCCTTGTGCGGTGGCCTCACCATTGCTGCGGCGCTTGCACGCCGTTATCTCGATACCACAGAACGAACGGATTGCAGAACTCTTCTTGAGCGATAGAAGCGCTCTTCCAATTTTCAATGAATTTCTGCAACATCGTCTTCATCCGCATTGCGGCCTGCCGTGGCGCGGGCTTGAGGCCCGGCGTCCGCCGCCAGCCATGCTTCTGCCGGCCCGTACCTTTGCCAGCCTCCGATCCCCGCGCCCGAATTTACCACGGCCCATTTAGCGCTGAAGCCCGCGCCTTTCAACCTTCCGGAACTACTTAGAAATATCCTTACAAGCACCGGCGCCGCCTTGAGACGTTCCGGCTGCCGGGCCCCTCCGTTGACAGCCATAACATATAGACTGCCAGTCGCTCCCACACTTTCGTCCAGCGCGGTGAGTTTTGGATAATCCTCTGGCCTTATAATGGCGGAGAGGTAATTTACCTTTGGCACGGGCAGATATATAACTTTCGTGGTAATTGGGGCACCATCGCCCTCCGGGCCGGTATTCACGCCCCGTATCGCAAGCCCGGGGGCCCTAAGGGCCGGAAGGCCGCTGATATCTTGAACCAGCCCCTTGCCCGCGATTGGAATTGCGCGCGGACCGTTTTCGTCATAAAGCCGTGAAAAACCGCTAGCGATCCTGGCGCCCGGACCGTCGGCGGGATCAGCAATAATCCCCGTTATGGCGGCCCCGGCGGATGGCGTAAGGTTGCATGGCGTTGCCGCGGCCTGCGCCACTGTGCCTCCGTCTCCGGCGAATAAGGTAAGTAAACTTGCGGCGAAAAGCCCAAAAGCCATTGCGAAGCCTCTTATGCCAAAGAAGCGAGCCAGCAGGGCCTTGCTGCATTTGGATTTATGGATAGCATTGACCTAAAACATCTCTGAGCAGGAAGCAATCGCGTGCCGCCATTTCATATTACCGATCACTGAGCGACAAAAGCGGCGAAACTTAGCCGCCAGGTGCTATTGTTGCTTGTTGAGCAAAACACCTATGCCGGAGAGGTAGTGTTGACCGTAATAGCCAGCAAGCACCGGGACGCCAGCGTGCCGGAAGGCAAGCGCATTTACGCCGTGGGCGATATTCATGGGCGGCTTGATCTTTTGGACCGCCTTCTGAACCTTATTGAAAACGACAGCAAAACAAACGGCGCGGCCGAAACGTTGCTCGTTTTCCTCGGCGACTATGTCGATCGCGGCCCGGATTCGGCGGGCGTCGTGAACCGGCTGATAAGCGGGCTGCCGGGGGGCTTTACCACGGTATTCCTGAAAGGAAACCACGAGGACATGCTGCTGTCCTTCCTGGATGAACCAGGTACCGGGCTTAGCTGGATTCACAACGGAGGCAATGCCGCGCTCCTCTCCTACGGCGCCGGGCTGGACATCATACAGGACGCCTATTTTTTGGGCCGGGCCGGGCTGCTTGAGGCGAATGCGGTCTTCCGTGAGCTGCTGCCGGAGGATCACCTGCAGTTCTTCCGGAGCCTGCGGCCCAGTTTCCAGGCCGGCGGCTACTTTTTCGCCCATGCCGGCGTCAAGCCTGGCGTGCCGCTTGGCTGCCAGGACGAACAGGACTTGATTTGGATACGCGACGAGTTCCTGCGCCACCGCGGTGATTTCGGCGCCGTCGTCGTGCACGGCCACACGCCAGCGAGCGCGCCCGAAGACTACCGCAACAGGATCGGCATCGACACGCTTGCATTCCGCACGGGCAAGCTTACGGCGGTTGCGCTTGAGGGCTCACGCCGCTGGTTTTTGTCAACCTGAGTTCGCGGATTCGTCCCGCAACACCGCCAGCAGTGTCTGGCCGATTGGGGCACGGCTGCAGCCTAAACCGCGTCTCCGTCAGCTTCGCGGAGCTTTTCAAGAAGGGTTATGCCATGCACGCCGGGCTTTTCATCCTTGCCGCCAGCGTCCTTGGCCGGTGCGCCATCGGCCCCGCCGTCCGCGCCGCCCGTTTTGGGCGCGGCGCCGGCAGCATCCGGGGCGGACATAACGGGATTGGCCGGAGCACGCGCATTCTCCCTTGCAGGTGCGGCGCCGGTTTGCTTCTCAGCCTTTTCCGGAAGGGCGCCCGCCAGGAGCTTGGAGCGGCCGGCCCGCGATCCGCCAGCGGCATCGGCGCTTCCGCCGCCATCGGCGGCCGTCGTGGTTTTCTCCGGCGGAGCGCTGAAGGCGGCCACGGGGGGAGCCGCGGAGAACGCGGCCGGTTTCGATCCGCCTTCAGACCAGGGGACGGGCCTGCCGCGCCGCGGTTCGGAACTCCTGAAACGCTTGGCGGAAGGCAGCTTCTCCGGGCTGGGCCCGCTCTTGGGTTGGGCCGACGCCAGCATCAACTCAGTGAGTTTGTGCAGCTCGCCCTTGATAATACCGGCTTGCCCCGCCTCCCGCTCCTGAAGCTGTGCAAGCTGCTGGCGCAGCCTCGACATCTCCAGGTTCAAACGGTCGTACTCCGCGCGGTAATCGTCCAGGCTCCACTTCGAGGCGCCCCGGAGCCGCCTGCCGCCGCGATCCGCGCTGTTCTTCTCGAATGCCTGCCGCAAGCGTTCGACTTCTTCCTGATAGGCCGCCGCGGCGCGCTGGGCATCCTCCAGCTCCTCGTTCCGCCGGTTCAGCTTGTTGGACAGATCGCGTATGTCTTCGAAGCGGGCCTCAAGCTGCGCCCGGGCCTCCGTAACTTCGTGATCGAGTTCGGGAAAGCGCCTGGAAATGGTTTGCTCCAGCACGGTAGCGGCATTTTGCCGCTCCGATAATTTGAGGTCGAGATCGGAAATCTGATCTTTGAGAGCGGCGATCTGCATTTGCAGCCGGCTGTTTTCGACGAGCTGGCTCGCGGCTCTTTGCTTGGCGCCGGCCAGCGCGGTTTCAAGGCGGCGTATGCGCACGGCGTAGGAGGCCCTTAGCCGATCCTGCGCGGCTTCGATCTCGGACAGCGTAACCGGAAGCGTCTGCTCCAGCCGCTTGCGGGAGAGTCTTGCCGCGCGGTGCCAAAGCGCGGGCGCGATGAGAACGCCGATCAAGCCGGCGCTCATGAAACCCAGTGCGATCAGCATAACCGCTTGGATCATTGATCTGGGCTCCCCTGCATTCGCGAAACATCCCCCTATAACGGCACATAGAAAAAACGGTTGCCGCCCGGCGCGCTATTCTTGTTGCCGCACATTCCGTTTCCACCGGCGCCTTGGGCAATGCCGATGTGCTACCTTAACATCGGACTGCCCAGCCCAGGAATGCCCTAAAATGGGTTCCAGGTTGCTGAAGGTGTGTACTTCAAATAGCCGACATTGGCTCCCAAGCGCAAGCCCACGCCTGAGCGAATTGGCGCCAAGACGACGTCGCCACGCCGCAGAAACGTCATGCCAACGCCGCCGACCAGATAAGCAGAGCCGTCGACGCCAACAAAGCGCTCGAAAATCTGCGGGGTATACTGGAGGTTATAAACCAGCGTCATCACCTTGTCGCCATCGCCGCCAAAATCGTAGCCTAGAGACGGCCCCTGCCAATAGACTTTCATCGGCGGATAGTTCTTGGTGTAGAGCGTGCCTTCGCCATATTTGAGCCCGGCGATGAATGCCCCGCCGGCCTCTTCGCCAAGAATGTAGCCGTTGGGATGGCCGTAGCTGGAGAAGGCGCGCCGCACCACTTTGGCGAGCCCTTTGGAAACGCTGCCGAAAAAGCGGTGGCCGGCATCCATGATTTCATTGGATGAGTATGCGCCGGGCGGGGGCTGGGAAGGAGACGGCGGTGCGCCGCCATGAGCCCCGGCTTCATGACCTTTAGGCGAGTACCGGGGCGGAGGCGCGTAGGGCTGGCCGTAACCTGGGCCGTTGTACTGCCGCGAAACCGCGGGTGGCGTGATTGACCGCGGCTTTCCGTAGGCGCCACTTCCCCCGGGGGGAAGATAATCCTGCGCCTGCGCAAGAAAGCCCCCCAGGCACAAAAATATCGCCGCAACCGGTAAGAGGAGCCAGCTAAGGTGCGGAATGCGGTGGCAAATCATCATGAGCTCCGGTTCCAGGGCGCGACCGTGGCCCTTCATGACGCAGAAAGCCAGTATTGCGCGGCGCTGCAGTCACTCTCCAGGCAATGAAGGCCGGATAAATCCTGGCCCCAAGCCAGAAACAACCGGCAGTCGGCAAGAACGAAGGACGCGCCGGGTCAGCAACGCAAGTCACGCCCTCACTAATTACCGGCACAGGCTGCTGCGAAGCTGACTTCCACGAAGTTGTCCCCAGTGAACCGCTTCGGTCTATTGGTGGGATCGCTAGCGGCAGCCCCACGCAAGCGCGTCTTGCACACACTTTTCAAACGCCGCCGAAGCCCCAGGGCACCGTGTTTCCGGGCAGGAACTACAGTTCCGGCGCGATCCTATGATATGCCTGGGCCATCAAGTTTGCGGCTCCTTTTACGGCTTTTCCGGCTCCGTCCACAGGCGGGCTTGCCGAACGCTTGGCGCTAGCCTGCAACAACCGGCCTGTCAGGCGATTCGCCTCCAAACGCGGACCGGCGGCCACCCTCCTGGAATCGCGGATGGGCTCGATTTTCGCGGGACCGGCATTTGGCATCCTGGCGTTCGCCATTCCGCTCTTTTTGACCACGCTGACTCCCATCGCGCCGGCCGGCGGCATGGCGGCGGCAAGCGGAATGTCCCTCGCCTCGCCTGGGCTAAGCGCCGTGAGAACCAGGAAAGAGCATGTAGCCGCCGCCGCGAAAGTGAGAACCACGCTCCTGGTGATCCATTTTTTCCCGCGCGATGGAAGCAGGGAGCCGGCCTGCGGGGCGCTCACCGCGCGCCATCCCGGACTGATGAGAAAGTCGCGCGCCGCGATCAACCCCTGAAGACAGCGGATGCCGGACGTGTCGCCATTGTTGAGATCGGGATGAAAGCGTTTCGCCGCTCTCCGGAAGGCGGCATTGATTGCCAGCTCGTCCGCGTTTGCGGCTACTCCCAAGACTTCATGGGGCAGGGCCATAACTTTTCTCCGCACAAGGCCGCAAGACAACGGCGCCGCGATAGCGCCGGACGCACGCAAAACTCGATCATTAACATATTATCAACTATCGGTTGTAACTGTGGCTGGAATTGGGCTGAACCGGCGCCCAGCCAGCGCATCTGCAAGGTTTGCGAGATGTTCAGAGAGGGCGCGGCGGCGCGGCTCGCAACAACGCCGCCGCCTTGAAAAGCCGCTCCTCGCCGGAACGGCGGCCCACACGCTGTACGCCCAGCGGCAGACCGTTTACTTCGAGCAGAACACCGGGTTGCTGGTGATCTCGAAGCCCTTCGGCGCCGGCCCTGGAGCGGAGGGCGTTATGATCGCGTCATAAGGCTCAACTGCGTCCAGGAATTGCCGGTAAAGGGATTCGCGCTCGCGCAAGGCTTGCTCCGGTTCGAAATACCGCCACGCCTGAACAGCGGGTTCGCTCGCTTCGATATGAAAAGTCAGCGCCCTAATGTAATCGCTGACCGAAATCTGGCGCGCCTTGATTGCAGCGATGGCGCTCAATGCGTCGAACTCATGAGCCCTGACCGCCACCGCTTGCTCCTCGCATCGGGAGGAACGGGTCGCCTAGATGCCCCCATCCTTCAGCATCCGGGAGAGCGATTCCAGCTCTTCTTTCAGCCCTCCGTCCTGCTGCTTCAGGTTTTCAATCTTGCGGATGGCGTGAAGGACGGTGGTATGGTCCCTGCCACCGAAACGCCGGCCGATCTCGGGCAGTGAGCGCGAGGTCAGCGTTTTGGCCAGATACATGCCGATCTGCCTTGGCCGCACGATCGACTGATTGCGCCGACTCGACAGCAGGTCGCCACGCTGCACGCCGTAATGCTTGGCCACCATGCGCAGGATGTCGTCGATCTTGACGCGCTTGGGCTCCTTCGAGCGGATGAGATCGCCGATGGTGTTCTCGGCCGCATCGCACGTTACTTTCTCGCCGGTGAGCTGATAGGCGGCGTGCAGGCGGGTGATGGCACCTTCCAGTTCGCGGCCGTTTTCGGTTAGCTGCGTGGCTAGGTAATCCAGCACGTCCGCCGGCACCTCGAAACCAGGCGAAACGGTGCATTTCTCCGCTGCGCGCTTCTCGAGGATCTTGAGCCGCAGCTCGTAATCGAGCGGAGCAAGCTCGGCAACCAAGCCGCCGGACAGCCTGGAGCGCATCCTTGCGTCGAAGCTCTCAAGCAGAAGCGGAGCGCAGTCCGCGGCCACCACGACCTGCTTGCCGCCGTCGATTAAAGAGTTGAGCGTGTGGCAGAACTCCTGCTGGAAGGTCTTGCCCTGCAAAAACTCCATGTCGTCGATCAGGAGGAGATCGATGGTGCGCAGTTTCTCCTTGAAGGCTGGGCCTTCGCGCGTTTGCAGCGCATCCGCGAAACTATACATGAAGCGCTCGGCGGTGAGGTACAGCACTTTCGCACCCGGATTGCGGCTCTTCACCTCCCAGGCGATGGCGTGCAGGAGATGGGTTTTGCCCATGCCGACCCGCGCGTGGATATAAAGCGGGTTGTAGCGCAGAGGCTGATCGGGCGTGCTTTCCGCAACCTGCAGGGCCGCCGCGTGCGCAAGCCGGTTCGGCGCGCCGACGACGAAGGATTGGAACGTATAGCGTGCATCGAGCGGCGAGCCTTCGAAACCGTCGAGGCCGGTCCGTCCGTCCCTTATCGGCATATGCGAAACCACTCTGAGCGGAACAGGCGCCGCTGGAACGGGCTGCGGCCTTGGCGCGGCCGCGGCAGCTTCCCGGGCGGCCGGCGCCGCCTTCAACTTCTCGACCGCCGCCAGATGAGGCTGCCGGACCCGGAATTCCAGTTTGTTCGCGCCGGAAAGTTCGGTACCGCAGCAGGCGAGCAGCTTGTCCGAATAGTGGGACTGAAGCCAGTTCCGCAAAAACTTGGTCGGCACCGATACATGAACGACGCGCCCGTCGTAGCCCTCCAGCTCCACCCGGCCGAACCAGCTCGTAAATACGTCGTCGCCAAGCTCCGCCCTGAGACGGCTCTGAATACGCCGCCATTTATGTTCGATTGAAGATGCCGAGAGCTCTAAAGCTTCCATAATAATATACCTCGCCGCCCGGAAGGGCGATCATTGGAAAGGGGTAAATGTCAGGTGCTAGGCTGCGATAGACAGCTCATCCGTGGAGCCGGCGGCCACTGGCTCCTGGTTGGCGGTTTCTTGCGGCAGGATAGGCGCCAGCAAGCCCTTGCCGGTATTCTTCGACACCAGGATTTCTGGCCTTACGGGGATCTGGGGCGTCACACCGCGCGGCGCGCTGAAAAACCCTTCCACGATATCCGACGCCACATGCTGCCGCTCGCGCGCCTCAAGATAGGTTTTCCAGGAAACGGAGTGGCGTTCCACCTCGGCGGCTTCGGCGCCGGAAATCTCGCTAGCCCGGGAAAGAAGCTTTTGAGCGCGCTGGAATATGGCGGGCCGCACCGGCGGCTGCTTCCACGCGTATGAACATATAAATTGCGGCGTAATCGCCTTGCCTTCGCTTTGCATCCACTATTCCTCCTGCCCAATGCGTAGCGGACAGAAAGTGCGTGGGACACCAATAGGCACAATGGAGCACGCGCACCGGCTATCCGTCGGCTGATTACAGACAGAGGGACACGTTGGGGGCGGCCACCCCTCAATATGACCCCGGTACGCATTACACAGAGAACTTAAATCAGGAGGGATCTACTCCCCCGTTCGGAAGCCTTACTCTACAAAAACAGGCGGCCATACGCAAGCCCGCACGCAGAAACAAGCGTGCGGCGGAACCTGCGCGCAACATTTAACCGGGAACACTGTGGACTCAGCCAAACCCTTGTGGAAATTAAGGAATTGTTAACGATTCGCCCGGAAGCGCACTGCGCGCAATGGTCGCAATTTTTTATTGACTCGCGCAGTGCTGGCGGATTCCACGGTGCGCGGGTACTGGCAGCGTTATTCATTAAAGTATTGAAAATGTGAGACTATTTTAAATACGCCGTTTGCGCCAGCTCTCAGAGAGGAAGCGGGCTGGTGCAAAACGGCATCAGCGTGGTTGAATTTAGGCAGCAGCGCCGAGCGCCTTGATGCGCTGTGAAAGGCGGGAGATTTTCCGGGCCGCGGTGTTCTTATGGATGATGCCCTTTGAGGCCGAGCGCTGGATCTCAGGCTGCGCCTCGCGCAGAGCCTCGGCCGCGGCTTCCTTTTCACCAGAGGCGATGGCCTCTTCCACCTTGCGGACGAAGGTCTTGAGGCGGCTGCGGCGGGACTTGTTGATCTCAGTGCGGCGCTCCGTCTGGCGGGCTGCCTTCTTTGCCGATTTCGTGTTTGCCATGTCTACGTTCCTTCGCGGGCGGCGGCCCGCGCTTAAAGAGCCGATTCTTTCGGAAAAATTCCTCTCGGGCCGCATTAAGCGCCCGGTCTGCGATTGCATATACATTTGATGCGATTGAGCGTCAATCTCGGTGGCGGCCCGCCTCGCAATCCTCCTGGCCGAAGCGCCGCCGCAAACGGGACGGGATTTCCCGCGGGATTCTAGAGGCCGCTGTCGAAGGGCAGCAAGGCCTTGTAAAGCGCAAGCTGCGGCGAAGGCGCGGGCGGCGGCGCGTGCCGGCCCTGCTGATTCTTGAGAATCACAAACAGAAGCCCAAGGCAGATCAGGAAGATATAAAACAAACCAACCGTGGCGGTCAGTTCCGATATGCCGCAAGCATCCTTACGCTCCCCGTCGCTGCCTCCCCATTTCAACCGGTAGGCCAAGCCTTCTCCTTCAGTGGGCCGCAACTCAGTTAGACTAAAGTGTAATAAAAATGAGCCCCGGCCGCAAGGCTGGGGCTGCAAGCTGAAACTGCGGCTTGATGGTGAGGGGCAATGCCCGCTGTTCGCGCGGGCTTCGCCTATTTCGGCTGCGGAAGCTGCGGCTGAGCGGGAGCCGCGGGCGCGCTTTCCGTGCTCTGCTTGGGCAGTTTGATGTCCGGAAGGCTTGCCGGCGCGGTTTCGCCCGGCGCCGTGGCGGGGGCGGACGTGCCTTGCACAGGCGCGCCAACGGCGGAGGTTGCCGGCGGGCGCTGGCCCAGGACTCCGAGCGCGAGGCTAGTGGTTAAAAAAAGGGCGGCCAGGATCGCCGTTACCTTGGTCAGGAAGTTCGCCGCGGACCGGCCCGTGACGAAGCCGCCTCCACCGCCGCCCATGCCAAGCGCGCCGCCCTCGGAGCGCTGCAGGAGAATCAGCACGATCATCGAGAAGGCGGCCATGATATGAATGACGAGAAGGACGGTGGTCATCGAAGCTAGTCCAGCAGGAATTTAGGGGAATTTTGCACACTACATGACCGCTTTTTGCCGCAAGATCAAGCCAGCAAATGCTAACCCGCTGGAAGTCTGCGATTGCCCCCCGGAAAACTCTGGCTTTCGCGCATCTTGGGGCGGTCTCGCCAGCCAGGACGTTAGAGCATTTATCTTCAAGAATCCGGCGCGGGAGGCTTGCGCCGCTGCCTGCCTTGCGGTCAGCTAGGCGGAAATGCCGCCTGACGGGATATCGCGCGAGGAAGAACGAAGACTATGAAGTACGCCCCAAACCGGAAGCTCGATACAAAAGCGTGGCTCGATCTCGACGAGGGCGAGCGCATCGGCCTCGTCGAGGACTATCACCGGCGTATCCGCGCCAACCTGCCCAACGCAAAGATACACGCCGTTGTTCACACTATCGTGGAAAACCAGGTGGCGCTCGGTGACGGATACCCGGTTGCCGCCAAGCTTCAGCAGCTGATGGATGAGAGGCTGGACCGTCATGAGGCAGTTCATGCAATCGGATCGGTGATGGCGGAGCGCCTGTTTAAGGTCATGCAAGGCGGCGGGAACGATTTGAACGAGCCATACCTCAAGGATTTAGCCGCGCTAACCGCCAAGAAATGGCTGGCGAGCACCCAGTAGGCCGCGCCGGCCGCAGTTGTCCACGTTCCTGCCAAAAACAAATTGCATAAATAGGTGCCGCGCGGGTGGAGGACATCTCATGGTCACGGAATCGCCGTCGATTCTATCGCTGCTTCACCGGCTCAAGTCGATTGCGCTGGAAGGGCTCTATTTCGCCCGGAATCCATACGACATCGGCCGGTATAACAGGCTGCTCGATACCGCTTCGAACACCTATTCGGAATTGCTGGGCGCCGGTAATGACGCGGTCCTTCAACAATTCCGGTCCGAGATCGGCGTCGTCACGCCGAAGCTGGGCGCGGACGCGGCCGTTCCAGACGATCGGGGGCAGATTTTGCTTTTAAAGCGGAGCGACGGCAGGGGCTGGGGCTTGCCGGGCGGCTGGGTGGACGTGCACGAAAGCCCCGCTCAGGCAGCCGTCCGCGAGGTGTGGGAGGAGGCGGGCTTGCGGGTCGAACCGGAGGCTTATGCCGCCATATCCTGCAAGGGGCCTGGGACAGACCCGCATCTCTATCACCAGGTCAATATCGTGACCTTGATGAAGCCGGTACCCGCGGATGCCACCATCACACTTAGCCACGAGCACACGGACTATCGCTGGATCGCCACGCCGCCGGGAGACATCGAATTGCACGCGGGACACGATGTGCAAATACGCAAGATCTTCGGCTTTCTCGCGGATGGCACAATGCCCGGCTTGGCCGCCGGATAATTTGTGAGGGGCAGCTCTTGAAGTCCCCTTGCATCCTGTCCTTCTCCTATTTGCCTATGGCGTTCAAAGAAGTGAGTTCAGGATTCCCGCCTCCGCCTTTTTGTGCGAGTCAGGAGAAATCGAGATTAATTCGCGCGGAGGCAGGGATGGGTTTGGCCAAGGGTACATTCGCCCCGGCCGGCGGTGCCAAACAATCGCGGACCGCGTGGTTGCGACGGGCTCGCTTGTGCAGCGCAAGGTGGGCGGTAGCCGCAATGGCGAAATCGCCATGCTGGATTTTCTGGCCTCGCCGAAGATTACGGTAGCTTCCATCATGGAGGCGGATGTGGAGCTGACAGCGGCAGCCGCGCGGGGACGGTGTGCCGTGGCCCCACAAGGACATAACCGGGGTGAATTTTCCCGCCCGGGACAAGCGCCGTAAGGGCCTTGGGCCCGGCGGGGATGGCAAGACGCCGGGCTTTTTCGCCCATGCCATGATTGCCCTCGATGCCGGTGACGAGGCCGCTACCAGGCCAGTGTCCGCCCAGGTTTGGACGCGTGCGGCGGAGGTGATTGCAGCCACAAGCGGAACGCACGATATCGCCGTGAAATACGCCAACTATTTCCGTCATCCAGGCGTTCAGCATTTCCTCTTGCTGTTCATCGAAACCCGGATCGTGCTTCTGCACAGCCGGTCCGGAGACGAAACGCTGAGGAGCCGCATTGCGCGGGAGGGGGACCGGCTGACACTCGATCCGCCGGGGATCGAAGCCGCGGTTTCCGATTTTTTTGCCGGGCTGGACAGCGCCTTTGCGGATTAGCGGCCGGCGCTTACTACGATAAGATTTCTTCGGGATCGGCAAGTTGTACGATGCCGGCCATTATCTCGTTGAGCTGGAAGTTTTTGGGTGTGTAGATCGCCGCGACGCCGGCCTCCTTCAAGGCCGCCTCGTCCTCGGCCGGGATGATGCCGCCCACCACCACGGGCACGCCGCCGAGCCCCGCCGCGCGCATCCGCTCCATGATATCGCGCACCAGCGGCACATGGCTGCCGGACAGAATCGAGAGGCCCACCACATGCACGCTCTCTTCGAGCGCGGCGTTGACGATTTGCGCGGGCGTTAGCCGGATGCCTTCGTAGACGACTTCCATGCCGCAGTCGCGCGCCCGCACCGCGATCTGCTCGGCGCCGTTGGAATGCCCATCGAGGCCGGGCTTGCCGACCAGGAACTTAAGCCGCCGGCCGAGCTTGGCCGAGATGCGCTCCACCTCGGCACGGATCTGGGCCATTCCCTCGCTATCAGCTTGCATCGCGGCGCGCGACACGCCGGTCGGCGCGCGGTATTCGCCGAAGACCTGCCGCAGGGCATCCGCCCATTCACCGGTCGTAACGCCAGCCTTGGCGCAGGCGATGGAGGGCTCCATGATGTTACGGTCCTCCTGCGCGGCGGCGCGTAGCGCATTGAGGCTGGCCTCGGCTGCGCCGCTATCGCGCGCCGCGCGCCACGCCTTCAGCGCCTCGATCTGCTCGCGCTCCACCCATTCCGGCACAGTCTGGATGCTGCCTTCGCCACCGGCCGAAAGCGGCGACGGTTCGGTCTCCAGGAACTTGTTGACGCCCACGACCACCTGCTCGCCCGCCTCGATCTTGCGCAGCCGCGCGGCGTTGCTCTCCACCAGCCGCTGTTTCATATAGCTCGCCTCGACCGCCGCAATCGCGCCGCCCATTTCCTCAATGCGCGCGAGTTCCGCGCGCGCCTCGGCCTTCAACTCCTCGACCTTGACGCCTATGGCGTGCGAGCCGTCGAAAATGTCGGCGTATTCAAGCAGGTCGGTCTCGTAAGCGACGATCTGCTGCATACGCAGCGACCATTGCTGGTCCCACGGGCGCGGCAGGCCCAGCGCCTCGTTCCAGGCCGGCAATTGCACCGCCCGCGCCCGCGCCTTCTTCGAGAGCACCACGGCCAGCATCTCAAGCAGGATGCGGTAGACGTTATTTTCCGGCTGCTGCTCGGTGAGCCCAAGCGAGTTCACCTGCACGCCATAGCGGAAACGGCGCAGCTTCGGATCGGTGACGCCGTAGCGCTTTTCGCAAATCTCATCCCAAAGGTCCACGAATGCGCGCATCTTGCACATCTCGGTGATGAAGCGCACCCCGGCATTTACGAAGAAGGAGATGCGCGCAACCGCTTCGGGGAACGCTTCGGCTGGAATCTCGCCGCTGTCCCGCACCGTGTCGAGAACGGCCTGCGCGATGGCCAGCGCGAAGGCCAGCTCCTGCACCGGCGCCGCGCCTGCCTCTTGCAGGTGATAGGAGCAAACATTGATGGGGTTCCATTTGGGCATCTCGCGGAAGGTGAAGACCACGATGTCCTTGATGAGCCGCATCGAAGGCTGCGGCGGAAAAACATAGGTGCCGCGCGAGAGATATTCCTTGATGATGTCGTTCTGCACTGTGCCCGTCAGCGCCTTGCGGTCCGCGCCCTGCTCGTCCGCCAGCGCCACATACAGCGAAAGCAGCCACGCCGCGGTTGCGTTGATGGTCATCGACGTGTTCATTTTGGCGAGCGGGATGCCGGCAAGCAGCGCGCGCATGTCGCCCAGATGCCCAACCGGTACGCCAACCTTGCCTACCTCGCCGCGCGCCAGCGGGTGATCCGCGTCGTAGCCCGTCTGCGCCGGTAGGTCGAAAGCAATCGAAAGCCCCGTTTGCCCCTTGGCGAGGTTCCGGAGATAAAGCTTGTTGGAGGCTTCCGGTGTCGAGTGCCCCGCATAGGTGCGGAAAATCCAGGGCTGATCGGGCATGGCGGGCGGTTTCCACCTTTTTGGGCTATGTTGCACTGCAGCATAGCACGCCGGCCGAGGCCGCCCAACCCTTCCTAAGTGTAAAGCGGACGGCGTCCGTGGCTGTCTCGCGGGCGTTGTGCAAGGAGCACGCCCGGCTCGGGCCTGGCGGCCGTCATAAACTTTACGTTTCAAAACTCATTTCAATTTGCCCAAAATGGCCGCATGTATCGGAGATGTCCTATCCCCAAAACAGCGGCATCGCGAACCTGTCCGCTGGGAAAACGGAAGCCGGCCATGAGACTATTTTTTTCGCTATCGTCTTTCGCCTTCACAATGATCCTTGCGCTCATTGCCTTCACCTACACGGCCATAAACTTTCCAACGACCATGCGGGACCTGCTGGCCGGCGCAAAGCACGCGCAAGACGGGCTCTCGTCCTTGGGGCTGCCCGATAGCTACATGGTTTGGGTGGATATTTTCCTCCAGCCCAATCAGATCGTGCTGGTCGGCTTCGCCATCGCCATGCGCTTCGTCATCAGCATTATTGGGGCGATGTTTACCGGCGGAGGCAGCGAGGAGGGCGAGACGCACAGCTCTTCGCGCTCTGAAAAAAGCGAGCGGTACCGGATCTGGGGAAAGTCTCACCGGCCGTAGCCGCATTCCGTGAGCTTGACAGCACGGCCACGCCGCTGGCCGCCTTCCCCGCAGCGTGCTTCGCCGCGGCGCTGCTCCGCGAAAGTGGCCTCCCGCTCCTAAGGGCTCGATGCGAAATAAACGCTTCAGGCCCTTAGTTCATCCTGAGCGGCGATTGCCAGCGGCGCGGCCGGTCCGGAAATCAGTCTCCGCTGCCGGGGGCCGGCGAGAAGTACTTTTCAAGCTTGCCGAGTTCCTTCGCGAACTTGTCCGCGTCTGCCATGGCGTCTTTCTTGACGGTAATATTAGGCCATTGCTCCGAATATTTCCGGTTCAATTCAAGCCATTTCTCAAGCCCGGGCTCGGTGTCCGGCTTGATCGCGTCGGCTGGGCACTCGGGCTCGCACACACCGCAATCGATACACTCATCAGGATGGATGACCAGCATGTTCTCGCCCTCGTAGAAACAGTCCACGGGGCAAACCTCCACGCAATCGGTGTATTTGCATTTGATGCAGGCATCCAGAACGATGTATGTCATGATAGTCTCCGCAGGGAAGCAGGCGTCCGGTTTGAATCGCTACTAGCGCAAGCTTAAGCTGTCTACAAGCGGACACTTTGACTTAGGCGGCAAAAAGCCACCCCCAACAAAATGCCCGCTTGACATTAGCGTGAATAGAACTCAACGACGAGATTCGGCTCCATCATGACCGGATAGGGCACGTCGGAGAGCTGCGGGATGCGCGTGAGGCGCGCGGTCATCTTGCTGTGGTCGGCCTCTACGTAATCCGGCACGTCGCGCTCGGTGCTCTGCACCGCTTCGAGCACCATGACGAGCCCGCGCGACTTCTCGCGCACCTCGACCGTGTCACCCTGGCGCAGGCGGTAGCTTGGAATGTTCACGCGGCGGCCGTTCACGATGATATGGCCGTGGCTGATGAACTGGCGCGCCGCGAAGGGAGTCGGCACGAATTTCGCGCGGTAGATCAGGGCGTCGAGGCGCCGCTCCAACAGCGAGATCAGGTTCTCGGAGGTATCGCCGCGAAGCCTTGTCGCCTCTTCGTAGATGCGGCGGAACTGGCGCTCGGTTATGTTGGCGTAGTAGCCTTTTAGCTTCTGCTTGGCCTTGAGCTGAGTGCCGAAGTCCGAGGTCTTGCCGCGGCGGCGCTGGCCGTGCTGGCCGGGGCCGTATTCGCGTTTGTTGAACGGGCTCTTCGGGCGGCCCCAAAGGTTTTCGCCCAGGCGGCGGTCGATTTTGTGTTTGGCGCTGATGCGCTTTGTCATCTTGAAGTGCTCCGAAAGTGGACGGGTGGAGCACGCCCTCCTTTGCAGGAAACCTGCCGACAGGCGGCTAATGCCGCCGCGGGCATGCAAAAGGCGGCAAAATGCCGCCGGGCGGTAGCAATAGCGGTTTCGCGCCGCCGAAGCAAGCATCAATCGTGCTTGAGAGCACCAGTCTTGGTAGGTTCCGCCAGCCGTGGTGCTTGCGGGTGCCGTTGCGACAGCCGCCGTTTGCCGCGAACCGTGGCGCCCCAAGGTTCCGCCGGGGCGGTTTTCCGCCGCCGGTTCGATAAGCGCCTTGGGAATACGCCCGGAAACCACCCCTTGCGCCCGAAAACTTCGCTCCGCCCGCACAACCCAAGCGGGACAGTTTCATAGTTTCTGGCGGCTGATATAATTGGGCTTCATCAAGAAAATGGCGGCCTCGCGCAGAGGCGTTGCACGCAAGGCATCCTTGATGGCGCTGGCCGGCAATGCTTTGAACGCTCCGTAAAGCGCGCGCCAAACTCCCTGGGTATCGCCTTCGCGGGCCCGTTCGAGAGCGGCAGTGGAGAAGTAATCGTAGTGCTCCCGCATTGCGCCGTGGTGAGCCTTCCAAATCTCAAGGGGGGAGTTCCAAATCCGGCGCTCCTTGAGAGCGTGCCGCAAGAACACCCGCCTAGCGTATTTTATGCGAAGCAGCTTCAGGCTATCGAACGTGCCGCCGGAACGTTGTCTAAAACCTATGCAAGCCGCAGGAACGAACCCAAGCGCCGCCTTTCTTGCAAGGCGAAGATGCCAATCCCAATCTTGATCGCCGTATAGCGCCTCATCAAAGAGGCCGATGACATCAATCACCCGCCTGCGTGTTACGGTTGCTCCGATTTGCGGATAATAACCGCTCAACATTTTTCTTAGGAGAGCATCCCTTCCTTCGGGGAAGTCAGCCGGCCAAGCTGGACCGGTGGGGCGCAAAGCGGGATCGGTGCAGATAAACCGGCCTATCGCGCCATCCAAGTCCGGGCGCTCGTCGAGAAGAGCGATGTGCGGCCTGATATGTTCCGGAAGCCAGACGTCGTCGTCGTCCAAAAACGCAATAAATTCTCCCGTAGCTGCAAGAAGGCCGGCATTCCGGGCGCAGGCTGCTCCGCGTTTCGGCACTGGATTATAAATCGCTCCGAAATCGGCCGCGGCGGCCTGGTTTTCGCCGGCGCTCGCATTATCGCAAACCAGGATTTCAAAGGCGAGGTCCGCGCCCTCAAGCGCGCGGATGCTTGCAAGAGCCTCGCGCAGCAGCAGAGGGCGGTTATGGGTTGGCACAATGACGGAAACTCTGCGCGGCTCCGGCGCCTCCATCAGACCCACTCCTCCCATCCGTCGAATGCGCCGCGCAGCAACGCCTTGAAGATGAACGTGTGATCGTAGGCTGTTACAAAGGTTCTCGGGACTGTTCCCTGGGGCCGCTTGTCCTCCGCTTGAGCGTAAACGATCTCATAGCCAGCAGCCGCGGCGGCGAGCGCGGCCCCGGGCGTCCAGTTAGGCCGCTGCCCGAGAGGAATCGCAAAGGAAACAGGCGCAATTCCAATCCTCTGCTCGATGGTGCACCTCGACCCTTCCAATTCTTCTGCGTACCGTTCCGGGCTCAGGGTGCCGAAATCGGGATGGCTGGCCGAATGGCTTCCAACCTCCGCACCATCTTCCACGAGTTCGCGTACCTGCCGCCAGGACATCATCCCGCCGGGCTTCCAGCTCGTGTAATTTTCGCACCACCCGGAAACGGCGAAAAAGCTGAATGGAATGCGATAGTCTTTAAGGATTGGCGCCGCTTGCGTGAACACGCTGCCCAATCCGTCGTCGAACGTTATTGCAAGCTCGTTCGCCTTGCCGCCGTCTCTTGCGAGTTTCGCGGCGGGCACGAATTCGAAGCCGGCCAGCAGCGCAGTCTCGATCTGACGCCGGAACCGGCGGGGAGAAACATCGTTGACGCCCCAGTAAGGCTCACCGATCGAATGATAACAGAGAATCCGTCCATGATCGCGTGGCCGCCGCCCCGGTATTACGGCGAGCGCATGTCTTTCGGCGGCCATCCGCACTTTGGCGATCCAGCGCCGCTTGAGCCCGCTGGCGCGTGCCAATTGTTTCAGAACGGAAATAATCACAGATTGCATTGGCAATACTTGCCGCGCACAAAGCGTCACTCTCGCAGGTTGCGACGCTTTCTTGGGTTCCGGTGGCGCCATAGCCCAGTCAAGCGCATTTATCACAGCCTTACATATGCTGCTACAATTAAATTCAAAACTATTTGCTATTGACCGGCGACTTATACATTGCTAAGTAATTACGGCGTGCTAGTTGGGTGGGACGTGCTGTGGAGACTGGGGCCGCGCAAAAGCACCGGTTTGCGGTGCTGGATGGAATGCGCGGTCTTGCCGCTTTCGTGGTAATCGCCGATCACGTTCCTAGTGATATTATTGGAAAACTTGTGCCCGGCCGGTACTTGGCTGTCGATTTTTTCTTTGTATTGAGCGGCTTCGTGCTTGCCCACGCTTATGGTCAGCGCCTTGCTGGCGGTTTGTCTCCCCTGGCGTTTCTAAAAGCCAGGCTCATCCGGTTCTATCCGCTCTACATAGCCGGGCTCGTACCCGGCGCAATCATGGCCTTTATCTATCTTGAAAAAGGATGGACCGATGGCGATCCGTCGCGAATACCCGGCGCGCTTGCATTCAATGTCCTTTTTCTTCCGTGCCCGCCTTCGCTTTCTCCCCTCAGGCAGACACTCTTTCCGTTCGATGGCCCCGCCTGGTCGCTGTTTTTCGAGCTGGCCGTCAATTCCGTCTATGCGGTTCTCGCCACACGGCTTTTCGGGCTTCGCATCGGCGTCTTTCTTACGGCCGCCGCCGCTTTCCTGATTTTCACGGCTTTCTCTTTTGGCAAGCTCGACGGCGGCTGGGGATGGGAGAACGTCTCCGGCGGGGCCGCGCGCGTCACTTTTTCGTTCTTTGCGGGAGTGGCGCTTTACCGGCTGAGGGCGCGTTGCACGCTTCCTGGGCTTCCCCCGGTTCTGGCCTTTGCGATGCTGGCGCTGGTTTTCGCGGTTCCAGCGGAGGGTGTCTGGCGCACCGTTTTCGATCTGGCCGCCACCTTGGCCATTTTTCCGGCGTTCGTCGCGCTCTCCGCGAATTCAGAGGGGGGCGTCTTGGAAACCCGCATTTACAGCATTATTGGAATGCTCTCCTACGGCGTGTACGTCCTCCATGTCCCTGTTTACCGGATCATCGAGACAAGCATCGGCGCCGTATTTCATGTGCAGATGGCGGCGCTTGGCGATGGGGCGCCGCTGCTGGTGGCTTTCGCGGCGGCGCTGGCGGCCGGCCTGGCCCATAAGCTTTACGACGTTCCCGCAAGACGCTGGCTTTCGCGGCGAATGCAGTTCGCGCCGCCTGCCTTGAATTGAGCCCCTGGCGGGCGAAAAGGAATAGTCAATGACAGGTGATGCCCTACCTTCCGCCGGCGTTGGAAGTTCAGCCGCCGCCAAAGATCACTCCCGATTCCTTGTGCTCGATGGGATGCGCGGTATTGCCGCGATCGTAGTGCTGATCATGCACACATCGGCGATTCTGGACGCCAAGATCCTGAACGGCGCATATCTTGCGGTCGACCTGTTTTTCCTGCTTAGCGGCTTCGTGCTCGCTCATGCTTATGGGAAAAAACTGGAGGATGGACTTCCGCGGACACGGTTCATGGCAATCCGCCTTATCCGCCTCTACCCCTTGCATTTCCTCGCGGCGGCGCTGGGCGGGGTGCTTGCCATATATAGCGCTCATCGCGGCTGGAGCGGGGAGACCGTCAGCGCCGCAACCCTCTCAACAGCCCTGTGCTTCTTGTTTCTGCCTTCGCCTCAAGGGCTTATGATCAACTCGGCAAGTCCTTTCCCAATCAACGTGCCAGTTTGGTCGCTATTTTGGGAACTGCTCATCAACGCCTTCTACGCAACCATTGTTCGCTGGCTTTCCCCGAAGGTGTTGCGGACAATTCTGTTCGCCGGCGCGGCGTTGGTGTTTTTGAATATTGCCCACTATGGATATTATGAATCAGGCGCTTTCCAAAAAGATTTTTCTGGCGGCGCTGCGCGCGTCTTCTTTTGTTTCTTCGCCGGGGTCGCCCTATACCGTCTGCACCTGCAAGGCGCCCGGTTCGTCCCCGTGGCAGTCCCTCCCGCCTTCCCCTTGGCAATACTGGCGCTCACTCTTTGTGTGGAATTGCCGCAACCGTTTCGTGTCATATTCGATGTTTTCGCCCTGTTCCTGCTGTTTCCGCTGCTGGTCCACGCTGGCGCCCGTGAAGAGCCGCGCGGACTGACAGCAGCAATTTGCGGTATCGTCGGCAGGGCCTCCTACGGCGTCTATGTTTTGCAGCTTCCCGTTATAGAGCTTACGAAACTCGTCTACGCCAAGATCGCGCACCACAACCTGGCGGACACGGGCTTTCTTGTCGTGCTCATGGTGTCCGCGTTCATTATCTTGCTCGCGCTCATCCTCGATGCGATCTGGGATACACCGGTTCGAAAATGGCTCACTCTCCGCATCCGTCCAGGAAAATCCCCGCCCCCCGCGAATGCGAAGAGCGGTGCGGCCCCGCAATCCACCGAAGCCCTGTAGCAACGGCAGGATCGCCCGTCGCCAGACGGCAATGAAGCGGCGGGGCGCGCCGGTAACGGTTCTTTGCTTGGCGGGCAACTTGGGGAAGGGGACCGTGGCGTGAATTTCATCCGCTTAACCCAACGTCAAGGCGCTTCTATCTATCATTCCGCCGAACGGAGCGCTCCGCTCAAGCTCCAGTTCGCTCCGGCACCCTTGGTCTATTCACTTACCGTCATGTCACACTTGCGCCGTAAAACCGCCCAGATCCGCCGATGCAAAATTAGGAGCAAACTCCGGCGATGGCGGCGCCCCCCATATGCGAACCGGGGAATTTTGCGTGTCACAACCGGGTTGTAGTATTCCGCCGCCTCCTTTACTACCTGCAGCATGGCTTGGCTGGGGCTCGCGGGGCGCATAACCGAACGGATGTCCGATGGTTCGTATTTTTACCGGTTTCATTTGCCTGTTAGCTTTGGCCTCCGGGGCCTCCGCGAAGCAGCAGCGCCCTTCGGGCGATACCCCGCCGCAGAATTTCCGCGATTGCGCGAACTGCCCCCAGATGGTGACGGTTCCCGCCGGCGAGTTCATGATGGGCTCCCCCGAAAGCGAGCGCGGCCGCGATAAGAATGAAGGTCCACAGCACAAGGTGACGTTCGCCAAGCCCTTCGCGGTGGGTAAATACGAGGTCACGTTTGCCGAATGGGACGCCTGCGTGGCCGGCGGCGGCTGCACGGAGAAGCCCGGCGACGAGAACTGGGGCCGTGGCCGGCGCCCGGTGATAAACGTCTCCTGGAACGATGCGCAGCAATATGTGGCCTGGCTTTCGAAAAAAACCGGCAAGTCCTACCGGCTTCTGTCCGAGGCGGAGTGGGAATACGCCGCGCGCGCCCAGACCAAGGCCACGGATCAGACCACCCCGTTCTCAACGGGGGCCAAGATCAACTACCGGCAGGCCAATTACGACGCCAATTTCAGATACAACGGCAGCCCTCCCGGCATTTACAGGCAGCAGACAGTGCCTGTTGGCTCGCTCCCCCGGAACAGGTTCGGCCTCTACGAGATGCACGGCAATGTCTGGGAATGGGTGCAGGATTGCTACAAGCCAACCTACGAGGGCGCACCGGCGGACGGCTCGCCCGTGGTCACAAACGATTGCAGCCTGCACATTATGCGTGGCGGGGCCTGGAACTATTACCCCAAGCTTCTACGTTCAGCGTACCGTTATGTCACCGCGCCCGAGGTCCGGCTCAACAACGGCGGTTTCCGGGTGGCCCGCGATCTGTGATGGGCGGGAGTGAGGTACAGGCAGTTGGCGGCTAGTTTGGTATCGAGGTTCAAGACATGAAATCCAGGTTCTTCCTGCACTGTGCAATCGCCGTACTTTCGTTCGGCCTGACGGCCCTGGCCAGCGTCGCGGTAAAACACCCCGCGCACGCCCAAGGGTTCTTCTTCGACGATGGCGACGATCCATGGTTCAGCGAACCCAGCCAGCGGCGCCAAAGCAGGCACTACGTGGGCACTCCGGACAGCCGCTACGCGGGCAGAACACCGCTTGTGGCGGTGATAGCCCTGCGCCAGCAGCGCGTTACGGTCTACGACGCCCAGGGCAAGATGATGGAGGCATCCATTTCAAGCGGCCAGAAGGGCCTCGATACGCCTTCGGGTATCTTCAGCGTGGTGCAAAAGGAAGTGGACCATCATTCCAACTTGTTCCAGGATGGGTCCATGCCTTACATGCAGCGCATCACCTGGACGGGTATCTCCATGCATATTGGAGTGCGGCCTGGCTACCCGGCCTCGCATGGCTGCATACGCCTCCCGGATGATTTCGCATACCAGCTCTATCAGGTCTCCAAGCTCGGTATGCGCGTGATCCTGGTGCGCGACGACATCGCGCCGGTCGAAGTTGCCCAACCCGCCATGTTCACCCCGGCATCGGGCCAGTCCGCGGGAGATGTATCCAGCAGTCTCAAGGAACTTGCGAGCCAGAAGTCACAGGAAGCTGACGCCGCCACACGGCGGTACAAAGAGGCCAAGCACGCGGTTGCCAAAATAGCCCGCGAGATCAGAACCGCGAAGAGGGCCTTGCAGTACCTGGAGAGACGCTTGGCCCGCGCACAGGCGGGACTGGCGGGCGCCCAGCGCGCGGTTGAAACAGCCAAGACGCCAGAGCACACCCAGCGGGCGGAAGCCGCCAAAGCTAAGGCCGCCGCCAATCTGGAGGACGCGCAGGCGAAGCTCGACGCGGCCAGGCAGGATTTGCAGTCGAAGGAGGAAGCCGCGGCGAAGGCGGAGCAGGAGCTTCAGACCGCATCCGTGGAGACCGCCAAGGCCCGCGACGCCGCGGAGGAGGCGAAACTCAATCTGTCGCCGGTATCGGTCTTCATAAGCCGCAAGACCCAGCGCCTTTACGTCCGCAAAAACAATATGCCGGTATTCGAGGCACCGGTTATGATCCGCGACGCTGACAAGCCCATTGGCACGTTCGTCTTTACATCGCTCGACTACAAAGGGGACACGGGCGCCATGCGCTGGCAGGTGGTCTCCATGTACAAGGACGCGCTCAATATCGAGCCATACGAGCGGGCTCCCAAGGGTAGCAAGAACAAGATCTCGGCCGCCGAGGCCGTTCCCGCGGACGTTGCCAACGCGGAGGCGGCCTTTGCCCGCATCACTGTGACGCCGGAATCGCGGGAGCGTATCTCGTCGGTGCTTCTGCCCGGTTCGTCGCTGATCATCTCGGACGAAGGGCTTCACGGCGAAACCGGCAAGGATACGGATTTCATCGTGATCATGCCCGATGATCCGATGGGCGGACTGACCTCACGGCACAAGCCTTCGGCGTCAAGGGAGAGCGATTGGGGAGACGGATTCTTCGGACCGTTTTCTTCCAGCAGCCGGCGCGGACGCGGGCGCGGTGGCCGTGGCGGCGGCTACGGTGGCAGCGACGGCGGCTGGTTTTTCTCGGACTGACCTGCCTGCATAGTTTGGCCGGCGTAATGGCTGGCAGGTTCTACCCGGCTCGAAGCTTGCAACCCGTCACCCTGTCCTTCTCCCTCTGGGAGAGGGGACGCCAGAAATTCCGCCGCGGGCCGTTCGAGGGTTCCTTCTCCCTTTGGGAGAAGGACAGGGTGACGGGTTGAACCCTCAGTTCGTAACTTCCAAGCCGTGTTCTTGCGTTGCCACCAGCTTGGGCGCGTGTGCAGCATCGGCCGGCGTATCGCCCGCGCTGAGCGCGCCCTCCTCCACCATTTCCGCAAGCTTGCGCCGGGCTTCCTCCGCCTCGCGCTGCCGCGCCCAAAGCCCAGCATATAGCCCGCCAGCCACAAGCAAAGCTTCGTGCCTGCCGCTCTCCACGATCCGCCCACTGTCAAGCACCAGGATGTTATCGGCATGGATCACGGTCGAAAGCCGGTGCGCGATGACCAGCGTGGTGCGGTCCTTGGCGATGCGGTCGAGCGCGGCCTGGATCTCCTTTTCGGTGAAGGTGTCGAGCGCCGAGGTCGCCTCGTCCAGCATAAGAATGGGCGGCGCCTTCAGGATCGTGCGGGCGATGGCCACGCGCTGCTTTTCGCCGCCAGAAAGCTTCAGGCCACGCTCGCCAACCGGCGATTTGTAGCCCAGGGGAAGCTGCTGGATGAACCCGTCGATCTGCGCCAGCCGGGCGGCCTCCCGCACCTCCCCGTCCGCCGCGCATACACGCCCATAGCGGATGTTATACTCGATGGTATCGTTGAACAGCACCGTGTCCTGCGGCACGATGCCGATCGCCGCCCTGAGCGTCTCCTGCGTCACGCCGCGGATGTCCTGGCCGTCGATCAGGATGCGGCCGGATTTCACGTCGTAGAAGCGGTAGAGCAGGCGCGAGATCGTCGATTTGCCGGCTCCCGATGGGCCGACCAGCGCCACCATGCGCCCGGCCGGAACCTCGAAATCCACGCCGCGCAAGATCGGCCGGTCCTCGTCATAGGCGAAGCTGACATTCTCGAAGCGGATCGCGCCCTTTGAGACGGTGAGCGGCCTGGCGCCAGGCTTGTCCTTCACCTCTGGCATCTCGCAAAGCAAGGTGAACATGGCTTCGACATCGACCAGCGCCTGCTTCAACTCGCGGTAGATCATGCCCATGAAGTTGAGCGGCTGGTAGAGCTGGATGAAAACCGCGTTCACGAGTACGAAGTCGCCGATCGTCATGGCGCCGGCCACAATGCCGCGCGCCGCGAACAGCATCGACAGCACCATGCCGGAGGTGAAAATCAGCGCCTGCCCACCATTCAGCACCGCCAGCGAGGTGTAAGTCTTGATGGCCGCGCGCTCGAACTTCTCCATCGAGCGGTCGTAGCGCTCCGCCTCCCAGCGCTCGTTGCCGAAGTATTTCACCGTTTCGTAGTTCAGGAGGCTGTCCACGGCCTTCGTGCTCGCCTCCACATCCGCCTCGATATATTCGCGCCTGATCGCGATCCGCCTCTCGCTGAAGTAGAAGCTCCACCAGGCATAAAGCACGATCATCGCCAGCACGATGGCCACGAGCTGCCAGCCGAAATAGAAGCCGAACAAGAGGCAGACGAACAGCACTTCGAGCACGGTCGGAACCAGATTTAGCACGCCCATGCGGATGATGAGGTCGATGGAAATCTTGCCGCGCTCAAGCACGCGCTGAAGCCCGCCGGTTTTCCGCTCCAGATGGAAACGCAGCGACAGGTCGTGGACATGGCGGAAGGTGCCGGTGGAGAGCACCCGCGTGGCGTGCTGGCCGATGCGCGTGAACAGCACGTCGCGAAGCTGCACGAAGCCGATCATGGAGATGCGCGCAAGGCCATAGGCCAGGATCAGGGCGACAGGGGCCGCAAGCAAGCCAGCCGCCATGCCTCCGCCCGATGCTTGCGGAAGCGCGGTCAGCGTATCCACCGCCGACTTGTAGGCGAGCGGCATGGCTATTGTGACGGCCTTGGCTGCGATGAGCGCCAGTCCGGCAAGCACCAGCCGCAGCTTGAGATCCGGCCTGCCCTTGGGCCAAACGAAGGGCAAAAGGTGTTTCAGGATCGCTGGATGATGCGCTTCCGCATTGTTTTCTGCGGCCGGCGCGTGGCGGGATACGGCGTGATGACGCAACAGTGCCTCTTCGAATGCGGGCTTGCGGCCTTGGGGGCCGGTCAGAAATAAGTGAGCCCTCCGGCTTGTTCTTCCGCCCGCCTGCTACGTTGCAAAAAGGGTTACATATCCTGGATATGCGCCCCATTTTTACGCCTAGCAGCCGGCCAAAACTCCCGCGCCGCACCGCTCACTTATTTCTGACCGGACCCTAAAGATCGCCGCCAAGGTCTAGAAGGTCGAAAGCTCGCTTTCCATATAAGCGCTCCTTGACTAATAACGAGTGTTCCAAGCCACTGAGGCTGCACGCAAGTTGCCGCGCCTGCACTCTTGACCTCGGCGGCGGAGAATGTGAATAGGGTCCATGAAGCACAACATAAGAAAGCGCCTTTGCGTTTATTGCGGTTCCGGCGCCGGCCTCGATCCTCAGTTCAACGCGGCCGCGGCGCAGCTCGGCCGCGACATGGCCAAGGCCGGGATCGGCCTTGTTTACGGGGGCGGCGGCAATGGCTTGATGGGGTCGGTTGCCTCTGCCGTGCGCGATCATGGCGGCCATGTCACTGGGATCATTCCCGCCTCGCTGCTGCAACTCGAAAACGCGCTCGAAAACATCAGCGAACGCCATGTGACCAACGGCTTCCACGAGCGCAAAATGCTGATGTTCAACCTGTCGGATGGCTTCGTCGCGCTGCCCGGCGGCGTGGGCACGCTCGAAGAACTGGTGGAGCAGCTTACCTGGGCACAGCTCGGCCATCACGAGAAGCCGATTTTCATCGTCAACACGGGCGGTTACTGGAATCTGCTCTTGCAGCTTTTCGACCAGATGCGCGCGCAGCAGTTCATCCGGGCTAACCTGGAGTTGCCCTACATCGTGGTGGAGGATGTGGCGCAGGTTGTGCCTGAGTTCCTGAAGCGCCGCGCCCCGCCCCGCCGCAGCTCCGCCCCTGGGCTTGTCACCGCGTAGGCGGCTGGCACCCCTTAGCCAGTGGCGAGATGCTCCTGGCCATGAGGGGCCTCGAAATCGAGTTCGGGGCCAACAGGCACGATGCCGGCGGGATTGATGGTCTTGTGGCTTGCGTAGTAGTGGCCCTTAATGTGCCGGAAATCGACCGTCTGACGCACGCCGGGCCACTGATATAGCTCGCGCGTATAGCCCCACAGGTTCGGGTAATCCACGATCCGGCGGATGTTGCACTTGAAGTGCCCCACATAGACCGCGTCGAAACGGACCAGCGTGGTGAACAGCCGCCAATCCGCCTCCGTTATGCGCCCGCCGCAGAGATAACGCCGGCGGCCAAGCCTTTCCTCCAGCTCATCGAGCGTCGCGAAAAGCGGCCCCACCGCCTCCTCGTAGGCTGCCTGACTAGTCGCGAACCCCGCCTTGTAGACGCCGTTGTTCACCCTGTCATAAATCCGCGCGTTCAGCTGGTCTATTTCCGGCCGGAGGTCTTTGGGATGGTAGTTGCCCGGCTTAGCTCCGGCGCCGTCGAAGGCGCTGTTGAACATGCGGATGATTTCGGAGGACTCGTTGCTCACGATGGCGCCGCTGTGTTTGTCCCACAGAACCGGCACGGTGACGCGGCCCGAATAGCTGGGTTCGGCCTTGGTGTAGACCTCGTGCAGGCGCTTTGCGCCGTTTACCGTATCGGGGATAACGCCGGGGCCATCATCGAACGTCCAGCCTTCCGCGCCCATGAACCAGTTCACCACGGAGATGGAGATGAGGTCTTCGAGTCCTTTGAGCGCGCGAAAAATCAGGGCGCGCGAGGCCCAGGGGCAGGCCAGCGAGACGTAGAGGTGATAGCGGCCCGGTTCCGCTCTGAAGCCGCCGCGTCCCGATGGGCCGGGGCTACCATCCGGCGTGATCCAATTGCGGAATTGAGCTTCGGAGCGGATGAAGCGCCCGCCCGACTTATTGGTGTCGTACCACTGGTCCTGCCAAGCTCCATCCACCAAAAGACCCATGCCGCATCCTCCTTGTCACAGGCGCAATCTTCTGGAGGTGGCTCCGGCCGGGCTGCGATCCAAGCCCGGAAACGGCGAAGGCCGCCCCCTGGGGACGGCCTTCACCAAATATTGTGCGGATGCTGGTTAGCTCGCCGGCTGCTCCGTCGCGGGCTGCTCGGCGGCGGGCGTGGCTTCCTTGCCGGTGTTCTGGTCGATGCCCTTCATCACCAGCCGCACCTTGCCGCGGTCGTCGAAGCCCATGACCTTGACGTAGACTTCCTGGCCTTCCTTGAGGATCTCCGAGGCGTGCTTCAGCCGGCGGTCGGCCATCTGCGAGATATGCACGAGGCCGTCGCGGGCGCCGAAGAAGTTCACGAAGGCGCCGAACTCGACGATCTTCACGACCTTGCCCTTGTAGATCTGGCCGACCTCGGGCTCGGATGCGATCATCTTGATGCGGTTGATGGCGTCCTTGATCGAGTTCAAGTTCGCGGCCGCGATCTTCACCGTGCCGTCGTCGGAGATGTCGATCTTCGCGCCCGTCTCTTCCACGAGCCCGCGGATCACCGAGCCGCCCGAACCGATCACTTCGCGGATCTTATCGGTTGGAATGGTGATGGTCTCGATGCGCGGCGCGTGTTCGCCCAGTTCCCCGCGCGCGGTGCCGAGCGCCTTGGCCATCTCGCCCAGGATGTGCAAACGGCCCTGGTTCGCCTGCTCCAGCGCGGTCTTCATGATCTCCGTCGTGATGCCGGTGATCTTGATGTCCATCTGCAGCGCAGTGACACCGTTCGCGGTGCCGGCCACCTTGAAGTCCATGTCGCCGAGATGATCCTCGTCGCCGATGATGTCGGAGAGGATCGCCACGCCGTCGGCCTCCTTGATGAGGCCCATGGCGATGCCCGCCACCGGCGCCTTGAGCGGAATGCCCGCATCCATCATCGCAAGCGAAGCGCCGCAGACGCTCGCCATGGACGAGGAGCCGTTGGACTCGGTGATCTCGGAGACGACGCGGATAGTGTAGGGGAAGTTTTCCGCCGGGGGCAGCACCGGGTGCACCGCGCGCCAGGCAAGCTTGCCGTGGCCGATTTCGCGGCGGCCGGGCGAGCCCATGCGGCCCACTTCGCCAACGGAATATGGCGGGAAGTTATAGTGCAGCAGGAAGGTCTCCTTGTAGGTGCCCTCCAGCGAATCGATCCACTGTTCGTCCTCGCCCGTGCCGAGCGTCGCCACCACCAGCGCCTGCGTCTCGCCGCGCGTGAACAGCGCCGAACCGTGAGTGCGCGGGATCACGTGCACCTGGCAGTCGATGGGCCGCACCGTCACAAGATCGCGGCCGTCGATGCGCTTGCCTGTCTTTAGGATGCTGGAGCGGACGACGTTTTTCTCGATCTCCTTGAAGGCGTCGGCGAGCTTCACCTTGTCCGCCGCTGCCGACTCCGCCGTGAGCAGTTCTGCCACGGCCTTGGCTTTCGCATCTGCGACCTTATTGTTGCGCTCCTGCTTGGCCGCGATCTGGAACGCCTTCTTGAGGTCGCGCTCGCAGAGCTTCTTGACCTTGGCCTCGAACTCGTTCTTGCCCTCTGGCAGATCCCACGGCTCTTTCGCCGCGGCCTCGGCCAGGCTGATGATGGCGTCGATGACCGGCTTGTAGCCCTGCTGGCCGAACACGACCGCGCCGAGCATGACTTCTTCGGAAAGCTCCTTGGCCTCAGACTCAACCATCAGCACCGCGTCGCCCGTGCCCGCGACAATGAGGTCAAGCTGGGTATCCTTCATCTGGTCGACGGTTGGGTTCAGGATGTACTGGCCCTTCGCGTAGCCGACCCGCGATGCCCCGATCGGCCCAAGGAACGGCAGGCCGGAGAGCGTCAGCGCGGCCGAAGCGGCAACCATCGCCAAGACATCGGGCTGGTTCTCCATGTCGTGCGAGAGCACGGTGATGACGACCTGTGTCTCATTCTTGAAGCCCGGCGCGAAAAGGGGGCGGATCGGGCGGTCGATCAGGCGGGAGACCAGCGTCTCGCGCTCGGCCGGGCGGCCTTCGCGCTTGAAATAGCCGCCGGGGATCTTGCCCGCCGCGTAAGCTTTTTCCTGATAGTTGACCGTGAGGGGGAAGAAATCCTTGGCCGGATCGGCCTCGCGGTCGGCGACCACGGTAGCAAGGACGGAGGTTTCGCCATAGTGCGCGAGCACCGCCGCATCGGCCTGGCGGGCGATGCGCCCCGTCTCAAGCGTAAGTGTGCGGCCACCCCATTCGACTTCTTCCCGGTGTATTTCGAACATATCGTTATTCCAACAGCTTCAGCCGGAGGCCCTTCCCCCGGCTCGTTTCTTTGCGTCATTCGTGTGCGCGGGCAACACTTAGCGCAGAAACGCGTGTACTCCTAGCAGGGATTTGGCCGCCGTAACTCTTTCCAGGGGAGAAGCACTTGGGCGCAGTTGATAAAAGCTGAGCCCAAGCTCCGGGACTCAATCAGCGATGGGATCGTCCGGGCCGGAAAGCCGGCGGGCCGCCAGATGCGCGAAACGCAAGGTCAGAGCCTTGCGGCGCGCAGGCGAAAGCGTCGTGGCGGCGGGCTCGCGCACCAGGACGGCCTCATATTCGTCCGCGATAAAGAGGCCGGCATCTTGGGGTAGAATCTCCGCAGGGAATTCAGGGCCAACAGCAAAGAAGAACCGGTCGCACCATTCCAGATAGTCTTGCCATTTGCGGTCGGACCGGAAATCGGGCACGCCGGATTTCACCTCCACGATCCAGATCTCCCCCTTCCCGCCAAGCGAAAGAATGTCCGCGCGCCGCCCGCTTTTCAGCGGAAACTCAGTCAGCGCGCCATGGCCCATTGCTTCGAGCAGGCGAATGGCGCCGCGCAGCGGTTTCGGCTCCGGCCTCCCCGCTTTTTCCGCGGGAGCAGGTGATTGGAGCGCGTCCGTCCCATGTTCGAGTTTAGCCACGCTGGACCCGATATCTTGAAAAAGTGCAGCCTTTGATCCTGGAATTTGAAGCGTGACTATGCCACCAGGCCGCCGTCCCGCAAAGCCCGCAGCCTGCCGCCACTGCTGGGGCTGCATTAGTTCTTGCGGTCCGCCGGTCAAACATGAGGGGTGTGAAAGCGCTGGTTACAACCTTATGGGGTGTCCAGAGCGAAGCGCTCGTTTATGTGGAGTAATTGCCGCAGTAATTGTAGTGGCAATCTTTACAACCCATTAATGGCTTGTATCAATATTCTCACACTCCAGCCCGAACCGTCCGGTTACGCTCGGATGAGTTTGACAAAAGTTGCGCTGAGTGCCCACAGTATGCTCGCAATTTTCCGGGGGTGGGTATGCGGCATCGCATTTGGGGCAATAAAATTGGGCAAGCCTGCGTGGCGGCGGCTTTCGTGGCAATGATGCAGGCAGGCGCCGGTATTACTCCGGCCGCGGCGCTGGAGGCGGCGACGCCCGCCACTCACCCATTCTGGGCGATTGATGAGGTCCGTGCAGGCGTGCTGGATCACGGGCTGGAAGATTCTCCCGTCGAAAGAGGCGTGGGGCTGAACCTCGAAGTTCTTGGAGGCCGTTTCCCTGGCAGCTACGGCAATAGCGTGCTGGACATTTTCCTCACTCCCAGGCCCCACCTCGGAACGACCCTCGGCTTCGGCAAGACCAACGAATATTATTGGGGCCTCACCTGGGACGTGAAGCTGTTTGGGCCGCTTTATTTCGAAACGTCCTTCGGCGGTGCGATCCACGACGGGCCAGTTGATGAGCCGGGTCTGCCAAGCTATGGCTGCCGGGCGAATTTCCGGGAATCCGCTTCTCTCGGTTACGAGGTCACGGAGCATTTGCGGGTGGCAGCGACAATCGATCATATATCGAACGCCAATCTTTGCGAGCCGAACCACGGGCTGACCAATGCGGGCGTTCGGCTAGGATACCGTTTCTAACTGTGTTATACAGAAAGACCTTGCAACGGGGTCTTTCATAACACAGCGAATGGTTGTCCTCACAAAAATCTACACGAAAACCGGCGATGGCGGCACGACCGCACTTGGGAGCGGCGAGCGTGTCTCCAAGGCCGATGCGCGTATCGAAGCTTACGGCGCGGTGGACGAAACCAACGCCGCCATTGGCGTGGCGCGCTTGACGCTTGTCCAAGACCAGCAGGATGTGGCCGCGATGCTGGCCCGCATCCAGAACGACCTTTTCGATCTCGGCGCCGATCTTTGCGTCCCAGATCGCGGCGAACCGCAGGCACGCGCCCCGCTCCGGATTGCGGATGCGCAGACCGCGCGGCTTGAGCGGGAAATCGACGCCATGAACGCGGAAATGAAGCCGCTTGCGTCTTTCGTCCTGCCGGGAGGCTCGAAGGCCGGGGCGGCGCTGCATCTCGCCCGGACGATCTGCCGTCGCGCCGAGCGCCGCATCGTGCAGCTGAAGCTCGAAGGCGAGCCGGTGAGCGACGCGGCCTGCCGCTATATCAACCGCCTTTCGGATCATCTGTTCGTCGCCAGCCGCTATGTGAACGGCAAGGGCAAAGACGACCTGCTTTGGCAGCCTGGGCAAAATGGGTAGCCAGCTGCGGCGGGCCTGCAAAGGTTCCGCAAACGCCCTAGGGGTGGGGCGAAACGTAACATCATTATGGTTGGATACATAAATGCTCTTCGTGCCGGTTTGGGATCTGAATCCTCTCAAGAAGGTCCGGTTTCAGTTTGTGACGGTGGGTATCATCGTCCTCAACGTTGCCATCTATTTCGGCCTCGAAACTGATCTCATTTTCGCGGCGCCAGCAGGCCTGGTCGAGGCGCTATCGCCCAAACCGGAACAAGTGGTGCCATGGGGAGCGTTTCTGGAGAATCTCTCCGGGCAATATAGGCTCGTGACCTATATGTTCCTGCACGGAAGCGTGCTGCATCTCCTCTTCAATATGCTGTTCCTTTACGTGTTCGGGGACAACGTAGAGGACGCCATGGGCCATTTCCGGTTCATTCTTTTCTATCTGGCCTGCGGCATCTTTGGCGCTGTCGTCTATAGCCTTCTGGCCGACTATCCCGAAGTTCCACTAATTGGAGCGAGCGGAGCCGTTTCCGGCGTCATCGGCGCCTATCTCATGCTGCACCCCAACATCCGCGTGTGGGTGCTGGTTCCGTTCCCGAAGCTGCCGTTCATCCCGCTGCGGTTCTCCGCCGGCATCGTAATCGGCGCTTGGGTGCTTTATCAGGCTGCCAGCGCGATCTTCTTCCCCTCGCAAGCCATCGCCTGGACAGCGCATGTGGGCGGATTTTTCGCGGGCGCCGTCCTCGTCGCCATCATGAAGCGGCGGGAGGTGCCACTTTTCGATGCCGCAACCGGAGAGTGAGCGGCTCTACGCTAACGTCTAAGCTTGCGCAGATTGACACTTTCGCAAGTGCGAAATAGATTCCGGCACTTCGCGGCCGGGCAGCTTACGGATTGGTACACCCTTAGGCGAGTTGACCCGGCACTGCGGTGCAACATAATGAGCGGGCAAAAGCAAAGGCTGAACGCTATGAAGCTTCTTGTACCCATCAAAAGGGTCGTAGACTACAATGTAAAGATCCGCGTGAAACCGGACGGCAGCGGAGTGGACATCGCCAACGTCAAGATGTCCATGAATCCCTTCGACGAAATCGCAGTGGAAGAGGCGATCCGCATTAAGGAGGCCGGCCACGCCACGGAAGTTATCGCGGTATCGGCTGGCCCGCAGAAGGCGCAGGAAACGCTGCGCACCGCGCTCGCCATGGGGGCGGACCGGGCCATTCTGTACAAAACCGAGCTGGCGCTTGAACCGCTGGCTGTGGCGAAGCTTCTGAAGCACGCCGCCGAAAAGGAGCAGCCGGGCCTCGTCATCCTCGGCAAGCAGGCCATCGATGACGATTCGAACCAGACAGGCCAGATGCTGGCCGCTCTGCTTGGCTGGCCGCAGGCGGCGTTCGCGTCCAAAGTCACCGTTGCGGACGGCGCGGCGGAGGTTGTCCGCGAGGTCGATGGCGGCTTGCAGACCGTCTCTATCAAGCTGCCGGCCATCGTGACTGCCGATTTGCGCCTCAACCAGCCGCGCTATGCGTCGCTTCCGAACATCATGAAGGCGAAGAAGAAGCCGCTGGAGGAGATCGACGCGGCCTCGCTCGGCATCGCCATCGAGCCGAAGCTCAAAGTTATCAAGACCGCCGAGCCGCCCACGCGGAAGGCTGGCATCAAGGTCAGTTCCGCGCAAGAACTTGTTGAGAAGCTGCGCACCGAGGCAGGAGTATTACAATAATGGCTGTTCTTCTTGTAGCGGAGCATGACAACCGCACTCTGAACGGTGCGACCGCGAAGGCGCTGACCGCCGCGGCGGCTCTTGGCGGCCCTGTGCACATCCTGGCCGCTGGCGCGGGCTGCGAGGCCGTGGCCCAGAAGGCGGCGGCGCTCTCCGGCGTGGAGAAGGTTCTCCTGGCCGAGGCGGATCACCTGAAAGCCCGGCTCGCCGAGGACATGGCGGCGCTGATCGTGCCGCTGATGGCGCAGTATTCGGCGCTCGTCACAGCCGCGACCGCCGCCGGCAAGGATTTTGCGCCGCGCGTCGCCGCGCTTCTCGATGTGGCGCAGCTCTCGGATGTTTCCGCGGTGCATAGCCCGACTATGTTCGAGCGCCCGATTTATGCCGGCAACGCCATCCAGACTGTGGAATGCAGTCAGCCCAAGAAAGTGCTAACAATCCGTACGACAGCTTTCGCGGCAGCAGCCGAAGGCGGCTCCGCGCCGGTCGAGCGCATTGCGGCGCCCGCGGCGAACGGCGCTTCCCAATTCGTGCGCGAGGAATTGTCGCAATCGGAGCGGCCCGAGCTGACGGCCGCGAAAGTTGTGATTTCCGGTGGGCGCGGTATGCAATCTGGTGAAAATTTCAAGATGCTGGAGCGTATTGCTGATAAACTTGGGGCTGCGGTCGGGGCGAGCCGGGCAGCGGTTGATGCCGGTTTCGTCCCGAACGACTATCAAGTTGGACAAACCGGTAAGGTCGTGGCGCCGGAACTCTACATAGCGGTAGGGATCTCGGGCGCCATTCAGCATCTGGCCGGTATGAAGGATTCAAAAGTGATCGTCGCCATTAACAAGGACGAGGAAGCGCCTATTTTCCAGGTTGCGGACTATGGCATTGTGGGCGATTTGTTCCAGGTCCTGCCGGAATTCGAAGCCGCGCTGGACCACCGGAGCTAGCATCACACAACCCGGAGCTAACGATGGTTCCCCCATACACTACCCGCGAAAATGCTTTCGCTAATAGAGGTGAAGGGCGTGAACTTGCCGTCGTCAAGACCGTGGGGGTCATCGGGGCCGGGCAGATGGGCAACGGCATCGCCCACGTCTGCTCGCTCGGCGGCTACAAGGTGCTGCTCAACGATCTCAGCAAGGAGCGGGTCGAAGCCGCCCTTGCGACCATCAACGGCAACATGACGCGGCAAGTCCACCGCGGGAAGATCACTGAGGAAGACCGCGACCGGGCGCTGGCGCGGATTTCCTACGCCCCGTCGTTTGACGCTTTCAGCGAGTGCGAGCTGGTCATCGAGGCGGCGACGGAAGACGAGGACATCAAGCGCAAGATCCTGATCGCGCTTTGCCCGAACCTGAAGCCGGAAGCTATTGTCGGCAGCAACACCTCCTCCATCTCGATCACGCGGCTTGCGGCTGTCACCGACCGGCCCGAGCATTTCATCGGCATGCACTTCATGAACCCCGTGCCGGTGATGAACCTCGTCGAAATGATCCGCGGCATCGCGACCGATGAAACGACGTTCGCCGCCTGCCGCAAATTCGTGGAGTCGCTTGGCAAAACGGTCACGGTCGCGGAAGATTTTCCAGCCTTCATCGTGAACCGTATCCTGATGCCCATGATCAACGAGGCGGTTTACACGCTTTATGAGGGCGTCGGCACCGTCGAGGCCATCGATTTGGCCATGCGGGTTGGCGCCCGGCATCCAATGGGGCCGCTTCAGCTCGCCGACTTCATCGGGCTCGACACCTGCCTTTCGGTTATGCAGGTGTTGTACGAAGGGCTGGCGGATACCAAGTACCGGCCGTGTCCGCTTCTGGTGAAGTACGTGGAGGCCGGCTGGCTCGGGCGGAAGACGCAGCGGGGCTTCTACGACTACCGGGGCGACGTTCCGGTTCCAACACGCTAGAATTTGCGGGCCCCGGCCACGGTTTCGTTATAATCGCGCTATAGCTGGCGGGCGGAAAGCCGCCCCGGTACAAGGTTGTGTCATGACAGTAGAAAACGCAGACGGCGCCCCCGCTTGGGGCGAACGCCTTTACACAGCCGCCGTTGTGCTAGCAAATGGCTCGATTATTCAAGGCTATGGCGTTGGAGCGGCGGGCGAGGCGGCGGGCGAGGTCTGCTTCAACACCGCGATCACCGGCTATCAGGAAATTCTCACCGATCCGTCCTACGCCGGACAGATCGTGATGTTCACCTTCCCGCATATCGGCAATACCGGAACGACCCCCGAGGACATCGAAACCTCCAACGGCGCCTCCACCTCGGGCGTGCGCGGCTGCATTCTGCGCGCGGCGGTAACGGAGCCCTCGAATTACAGGTCAGCCCAGCACCTGCACCAGTGGCTCGCCGCCCGCGGCATTATCGGCATAACGGGCGTCGATACGCGCGCGCTCACCATGCTGATCCGCGAGCAGGGTATGCCGAACGCCATCATCGCTCATCATCCGGATGGCGCGTTCGATTTCGAAGCGCTGGTTGAGCGGGCGCGCACCTGCCCAAGCATGGAGGGTGCCGAGCTGGCGCGGACCGTGACCACAGAGCTGGACTACGGCTGGAGCGAGCGGGTGTGGGGCTGGGGGCGCGGTTTCACGGCCCAGGAGCGCCAGGAGTTTCACGTCGTGGCCATAGATTTTGGCATCAAGCGCAACATCTTGCGCTGCCTTGCCTCGGCCGGCTGCCGCGTGACGGTGTTGCCGGGCTACACCACGGCGGAAGAAGTTTTGGCGCGCGATCCCGATGGCGTCTTCCTCTCCAATGGTCCTGGCGATCCGGCCGCCACGGGAGAGTACGCGCTGCCGGTGATCAAGAACCTGGTCCGCTCGGGCGTACCCGTTTTCGGCATCTGCCTCGGCCATCAGCTTCTTGGCCTGGCTCTTGGCGCGCGCACGGTGAAGATGCCCCACGGCCATCACGGCGCCAACCACCCCGTCATGGACCATACAACCGGCAAGGTCGAAATTACCTCGATGAATCACGGCTTTGCGGTCGCACGCGAGAGCCTGCCGCAAGGCGTCGAGGAGACGCATGTATCTCTGTTCGACGGCAGCAATTGCGGCATCCGGCTCAAGGGGCAGCCGGTGTTCTCGGTGCAGTATCATCCCGAGGCTTCGCCTGGACCACAGGACAGCCATTATCTGTTCACGCGGTTCGCAAACCTGATGCGCGAACGCAAGGGTCTGAGCGCCGAAAACGAGCGCGGCCGGGGCTTGGATTAAGGTTTGATCTAGATCAAACCATGGGTTTCCTATCTTTGCCATTAGCACAATATGGGACACTTTGTGCTGGCTCTAACCTCTAGACTTTTCCGTGCCTTCGCGCCATGATCGCAGCGGAATGCGGAAGCTCGGGCGTATTGCCGGCCATTGATGCGCCCAGCGTAAGGGGCCGCGCCGTTCCGCGAAGAGGAAAAACATGGATTATCAGGGTAAGTTTCAGGACGCTCTCGGCGCGTTGTCCGCCGAGGGGCGCTACCGCGTGTTTGCCGATATTCTGAGGCGGAAGGGCGAGTTCCCGACCGCGATCCATCATACCGCTGGGGGCACCAAGCCGATTACGGTATGGTGCTCGAACGACTATCTCGGCATGGGCCAGCATCCCAAGGTGCTCGCCGCGATGCACGAGGCCATCGACAGCGTGGGCGCCGGATCTGGCGGCACGCGCAATATTTCCGGGACGACCCACTATCACGTCGAACTTGAAAAAGAACTGGCGGACCTGCACGGCAAGGAAGCCGCGCTGCTTTTCACCTCCGGCTACGTTTCGAACGAAGCCACGATTTCCACGCTGGTGAAGATCTTGAAAGGGGCCGTGATCTTCTCGGACGAGAAGAACCACAATTCCATGATCGAGGGCGTGCGCCAAGGCGGCGGCCCCAAGCGGATCTGGCGGCACAACGACCTTGAGCACCTGGAAAGCCTGCTTCAGGAATACGATGCCGATACGCCGAAAATCGTCCTGTTCGAGTCTGTTTACTCGATGGACGGCGACATCGCGCCGATTGGCGAGATTTGCGACCTGGCGAAGAAATACGGCGCGCTGACCTATATCGACGAGGTGCATGCGGTTGGCATGTACGGGCCGCGCGGCGCTGGCGTTGCCGAGCGCGACGGAACCATGCACAAGGTCGACATCATAGAGGCGACGCTGGCCAAGGGCTTCGGCCTGATGGGCGGTTATATCGCCTCCAGCGCCGCCTGCGTGGACGCGATCCGCTCTTATGCGTCCGGCTTCATCTTTACTACCTCGCTTGCGCCTGTCATCGTCGCTGGAGCGCTGGCCAGCATCCGCCATCTCAAGGAGAGCCAGGAGGAGCGCGCCCGCCATCAGGCGCGCGCGGCCTTGCTGAAGGAGCGGCTGGTGAAGGAAGACCTGCCGGTGATGCACACGCCGAGCCATATCGTGCCGGTGCTCGTCGGCGATCCGGTGCAGTGCAAGGCGCTGACCGACGCACTGCTCGACCGCTTCGGCATCTATGTGCAGCCGATCAATTACCCGACAGTCCCGCGCGGTTCCGAGCGCATCCGCCTGACGCCCGGCCCGATGCACACCGACGAGCAGATGGACCGCCTCGTGTTCGCACTGCGCACGCTTTGGACCGAGATGGGCTTGCGCGGCGGCAAGGAATGGTGCGGCATCTGGCGCGGCCAGGTGGCGATCGCGACCCCATTCGACCTGGGCGTCGCCGCCGGCGGCTGATTTCCAGCTCGGCGGACTGAGGATTTTACCGTGGCCGGGCCTGCCCCGGCCATTTGCGTTATCGTGGGCCGGTGAAACCCGGCTGCCTGCTTCGCTGCCCGCCCGGTTGCTAGCCTTGCAGTAATGCTGCATCAACCCTACCCGCTACCCCGGCACTTTTCTGGGGAGAAGGCGTAATTCGATTTTGAAGCAATATAACAGAAAAGACTTGCGCGAACGTTAGGTAGGTTATGCCACCAATACGCAATCGCATATTACACTAGCTGGCGTAGGTGGCAGGCAGATATATTGATTAATTGCAAATATAGTTCGCGGCTATGCAGTAGAATCACGCGTCTATAGCATCCTTGGTCCGTGCTTTGACGTCCACGGCACCGGAAAATCCGAGCTAAGCCCATCAAGCGACTGAGTTTTTTTGCCTGAACAGCAGATTCAACGATCAGCCACCACATCTGGTATCCAGGGAGTCAACAGCATGGCCACGTCGCCAGATATTTCGCGTTAACCGGGGGCTCTGCCGGCTGTAAGCGCCATTCCCAACAAAAATGGGCTATTTTTTCCTTATATATCAATAATCTGTGATGACCTCTTGCGCTTACCCCCCGTTCAAGACATTTCCGCTGAATTACTTCAAGACCGGAATGCGCCAGGCAATGAAACTGACGAAGCGGCTGAAAGGATTAACGCCACATCGCATTGAAGCTCCTGGGTTGCCATGGCGGCCGGCGCCCATGCGATGGCGGCAATTCCAACGGAAGGCGAGGATCCCGGATGGCTGTTCTTGACGGATGCCCTGCCCCCAGCCCGCCCAATATGTGGCGCGGGAGCAACAGAGTGCTGCCTGCATGCTGCCATAGTTATTTGTTCAACATTCGCCGCAAATATATAAGGGCCTGCGTCCGGTGTTTGCGCGCCCTTGCCGGCTTGGCTCCCGCAAGCCTCGCCCCCGAGCATCGTAAGGGGCGCATCGCTATCTAAACCATAGGGTCTTTTTCTGAGTCGATGATTATTAAACTTGCAACACGGAACCTGTTTCACGACCGGGCCCGTTTCCTAGTAACGCTTGTCGGTATCCTTTTCGCGGTTTTGCTCGTGGCGATTCAGCTGGGGATGTTTTTTGGCGCGCGCCAGATGATCACAGCGATGGTCGATCGCGCGAACGCCGACATCTGGATCGGCGCTTACGGCGCGGATAGCATCGAGCAAGGCCTGCTGCTGACCGGCCGCGAGCGTTTCGTGGCGCTTTCGGTTCCCGGCGTGGAGGAGGTGAGGCCGCTCATCGTATCCTTCGCCGAATGGCGCAAGGCCGATCAGAGCACGGCGCATATCGTGGTTGTCGGCTCCAACAAGGGCGAAGAAGGCATCGAGCCGTGGAACATCGTGGAAGGCCGGGATTTTCCTGTGTCCCCCAAGGGCGTGATCGTCGACCGCACCTACGCCAAGGCGCTCGGCATTTCCGGCATCGGCTCGACGGCCCACATCGAAGGCCATCCTGTGCGCGTCGAGGGGCTAACGGACGGCATCCGCTCCTTCACCACCTCGCCCTATGTTTTCACCTCCCTGAGCAAGGCGCACACGCTGACCTCCGTGCCGCAAGGCCAGGCCAACTTCTATCTCGTCAAGCTCGCTCCCGGCGCGGACGCCTACAAGGTGAAGCAGGAGCTGCAAAAGCGCCTGGGCAAGGTTTTCGTTTTCACCAAGGACGAGTTCCGCAAGCAGAACCTGAATTACTGGCTGTTCGGCACGGGCGCCGGCGGCGCGCTCCTGGGCGGAACCGTGCTCGGGCTCATAGTCGGCACGGTGATCGTCGCGCAGACGCTTTATTCCAGCACCAAGGACCATTTGAGCGAGTTCGCCACGCTGAGGGCGCTCGGCTCGTCGGCAGGGTACATTCACAAGGTCATTCTCACGCAGGCCGCCGTCAGCGGCCTGTGCGGCTGGGCGCTCGGCACCTTGCTGACCATTCTCATCGCCACTTTTAGCGGGGAAGCCGCGCTGCCGATCATCTTCACACCAGGTCTCGCGGTATTTCTATTGTTTGTCACGCTGGTGATGTGCGCCCTTTCCGCAGTGTCTTCCATTCTCAAGGTCACAAAGATTGACCCAGCCATGGTGTTTTCGCGATGACACGAGCCCCAATCCTCGAAGCCCGCCAAATCGTCAAGGAACTTGGCGAAGGCAACGCGAAAATTCAGGCTTTGAAGGGCGTGAACCTGACGCTCTATCCGGGAGAATTCACCCTGTTGATGGGGCCATCCGGAAGCGGGAAAACTACCCTGCTTTCCATTCTGGGCTGCATCCTGTCTCCCACTTCCGGCTCTGTCATGGTCGCAGGTGAGAACGCCAGCGGCCGTTCCGCGGAAGAGCTTGCCGATTTGAGACGGCGTCACCTGGGCTTCATATTCCAGGCTTATAACTTGTTTCCGACGCTCAACGCGCTGGACAACGTCAAAATCGCGCTCGACGTTCGCGGCTTCTCTCCGGAAGAGTGCGAAACGCGGGCATTGGAATCGCTTCAGGCCGTCGGCCTGGATCACCGGCTTCACAGCTTTCCGGGAACTTTGAGCGGCGGCGAAAAGCAGCGCGTGGCGATAGCGCGCGCGATCGCGTCCTCGCCCTCGATCGTATTAGCCGACGAGCCGACCTCGGCGCTCGATACCGAGAACGGCCACGCCATCATGGAGCTGCTCGCAAAGCTCGCCAAGGACGATAAGCGCACGATTCTCGCCGTCACGCATGACCCGAGGACCATCCCTTACGCCGGCCGCGTGATCGAGATCGAGGACGGATTGATCAGAAAACAGCAAGCTGGCGCCGAAGCCCCTAGCGAAGGCGTGACCGAAATCAAGCGTGCGGCCGGAAGCGGCAAAGCCGGCCGGAAGAGAAAGCAATATGCAAATGCGTAACATAGCAATGGGTTTGAAAGATATGTTCCGGAGCGGCTATGCCTCCTCCAAGGTTTTTTACGGCCTCCTCGGCTCCACGGTTGGCGGGGCGGTGCTTCTGCTTGGCGTTTTGGCCGCGGGGACAAGCGTCGTGGGCGTCAGGGCCGAAGAAGCCGGGGCCGAGCCGGTCTGGGCCGCGGCGGCGCCGGGACGGGTCGAGCCCAAGGGGCGCGCGCTTCGCGTTAGCGCGCCCGCGCCCGCCGTCATCGAGGAGGTGCTGGTTCAGCTCAACGACCGCGTTAAAGCCGGCGATTTGCTGATCCGCCTCGACGACGCCGAGCTGAAAGCCAAGCTTCAAGCGGCCGAGGCCCAGGCGGCGGCGCGTGAAGCGGACCGGAACAGCACTGAAGCGCGCGGCGGCTCCCGCAACCGCCGCAAAGCCGAGGATGCCCTTTATGACGCGGAGCGTGAAGCTTTCGAGGCCAGGCTTGAGCTGGACCGCTTGATTTCGCTTGCCCACTCAAATCAGGCCAGCGCCAAGGAAGTTGAGAAAGGCCGCGCGGCCGTGGCCGCGGCCCAGGAGAAGGTCGGCCGCGAGCGGGCGGATCTGAAACGCGTTCTGAGCAAAAACCTTCCCGCGCGGAGCCGCCAGGAGGCGGCGCTCGCGGCGGCTCGCGCCGAGGTCGCCGTTGTGGCCGCTTCGTTCGAGCGCACCCATATCCGCGCGCCCATAGACGCCGACGTTCTTGAACTCCGCGCAAAGATCGGCGAGACGGCTAATCCGCAAGCGGAAAGCCCGCTCCTGGTGCTTGGCGATACGTCTCGCCTCCAGGTGCGCGCAGAAGTGCAGGAGCGGGACGTCCGCAAAATTCACGCGGGCCAGGCGGCGGTCGTGAAATCGGACGCCTTCCCCAACCGCTCCTTCGAGGCGCGGGTGTCGGTCATCGCCCGCGCCTTGAGCGAGCCGCAGCTTATGATGAGGGGCCAGCGCAAGCCCACGGACGCGGACATTCTGGAAGTCGTTCTCGATCTCAACGACGGTGTGCCGCTGCTGCCCGGTATGCGCACGGACGTGCTGTTCAGGGAAACTAGCGAAGCGCGGAATACGCCAGCCGCCAAGATGAATTAGCCTAAATCCGGCGGCTGGCATTACTCCAGCGCCGGCGGGGCGGCGGGTGGCTTGATAAATGGCTTCAAGCTATCCATGGGGCTTTGCGGCTCCTTGGCCGGGGCTGGAGGATGGGTGGCAGGCAAGGCGGCCCCGTAGCCGCCGTTATGGGCCGGCTTGCTCGAAAGCACCTCCAGCTCCGCCGCTTTGATGTATTCGCCCTGACAGGCGGGCTGCCAGCCGAATTTATAGTGCACCTCGATGTCGCGATAAGCGACGTGCACTTCTTCCTCGCCGTAGCTGGTAGTTCCGAAAAACATGTTTTGCGAGGGCAGGCAATATCCTGTTGCCAGCGGCTTTAATCGCCCGGCGAATGCAGCGAAGCGGTCCGCGAAGCTTCTGCCTACGCGGTCGTAAGTCATCAGCGGATTGGCCCCCGGCCAAACGAACAGAAACCGGAATTTGTTCGGTGAAACGGGAACAATATTGGTCAGGGCCGCATCGGGCTGACGCGGTAGAGCTTCGAAAAGCCCGTTCAAGCTCTTCGGATTGAGCCCATTTATAATGTTCATAGCTTGGTCCCCCGCCCATGCGGGGGGTATTACACCAAGCCAGCCTGCAAGGGCGGCGCCGGCCGCCATATAAGATTTTTTCTGCATCATGATTATAAATGTGGGGATGCTGAGCCGTTTTCGTCAACATATTTGCTTAGACTTGCGCGGAAATCGGGCGGGTAGTGCAAGGTTGCAATCGACAAGCCTGTTTTTTTGCCTTAAGAAGCCTGGATTCCGGATCAACTGGCGCGGCGGGCGCGCGCATGTTTGCGCGGCATAAGGGTCCTTTGATGTGCCGCAATGAGGATTTCTGTGATGAACATCATCGAGACGCTTGAAAAAGAGCAGATGGCGCAGCTCGAAACGAAGCGCCGGATTCCAACCTTCCAGCCGGGCGACACCGTGCGCGTGGCCGTGAAAGTGGTGGAAGGCAGCCGCGAGCGCCTGCAGGCCTATGAAGGCGTCTGCATCGCCCGCCAGGGGCGCGGCTTCAACGAAAGCTTCACGGTGCGCAAAATCTCCTATGGTGAGGGTGTCGAACGCGTGTTCCCGCTCTACTCGCCGCTGATCGACAGCATTACAGTCGTCCGCCGCGGCAGGGTCCGGCGCGCGAAGCTCTATTATTTGCGTGGCCTGCGCGGCAAGGCGGCCCGCATCCCGGAGCGCACCGATAGCCGCGCCAAGGCGCTGAAGGCGGAGTTCAAGGGCTTCAAGCGGCCGAAGGGCAACCCGGACGATCTCAAGCTCATCAAGGGCCTCGACGCCAACGACGAGAAGCGCCTGAATGGCCTCGGCATTATCAAGTTTGAGCAGCTTGCCAATTTCTCCGACGACGAGATCGCGCTGGTCGGCGATTATCTGAAGCTCGGCGGCCGGATCGAACACGAGGATTGGCCCGGACAGGCGCTGAAGCTCGTGGCAGAGATGACCGCCAGCGAAGTGCCCGCCCAGGAAGAAGAGGCTAAGCCGGAAGAGTGACATCTTCCGCCCGCAACTAAGGCCGCCTGCAACCAAGGTGCACCAATACGGCCGCCTCAGAGCGTGTGAACGAATTGGCGGCGCCCTCCGCTATCATGGCCGGGCCCAAACTGAATTCGTTGGATTTGTTATGGATGGCCCGGTCAAGCCGGGCCACGGTAACCAATGCACTGGGTGGCCGCGCCAGCTTTTTCACACGTTCGTCAGCGGTGGCCGAAAATCGCGGTTCCGACCCGCACCATTGTGGCGCCCGTGCGGATGGCGGTTTCGAAATCGGCGCTCATGCCCATGCTCAGCTCGGTTAGCCCGAGCCGCTTGCGCAGCGCGGCCAGGGCCTCGAAATGCGGCAGCGGATCTTCGTCGAAGGGCGGGATGCACATCAGCCCGCCGATGGCGAGGCCGAATTCGCGCCGGCATTGCTCCAGGAATTTCTCCGCATCAGCGGGCGCGACGCCCGCTTTTTGCGGCTCAAGCCCGGTATTCACCTGGATGAGCAGCTTCGGCGAGCGGTTTTGCCGCTTCATCTCCGCCGCCAGCGCGGCCGCGAGCTTGGGCCGGTCCACCGTCTCGATGCAGTCGAACAGCGCAACCGCCTCGCGCGCCTTGTTCGTTTGCAGCGGCCCGATCAGGTGCAGTTCGATGGCGGGAAACTGCTTGCGCAAATCCGGCCATTTGCACATTGCCTCCTGCACGCGGTTCTCGCCGAAATATGGGTGGCCCTGGTGCAGTACCGGCAGAATGTCCTCCGCCTCGAAGGTCTTCGTCACGGCCACGAGCTTCACCGCCGCTGGCTCGCGCCCGCTTGCCTCCGCCGCGCGCCAGACGCGCTCCTTGATCGCAAGGTAACGCTCCCCGGTCTCGCGCGCATGATCGCCATTAGTCATTGTGCCGCCTTCTCCCGATCGGCGCCCGCTTCAAATCCAGCGGAAAGGTTACCGCACGGATCGTTGAAATGTCTTCAACACGGCGGCTGGCGATCGTTTTGATGCCTGCGTATTGTGGGTTAGTGAGCGGCACGGATCAGCTTCTCGATTTGCTCTGCAAGGCGCTGGGGAGCAAGATCGCCTTCGATGCGCAATTGCCGCGTCATGGCCAGCACATCTCCGGTTGTGGGTTCCTCAAAACGTCGCATGTTCCATAAGGCGCGCGCGTATAATGCGCGCAATCGCGCTTTCCTTTGAGCCTCGTTATCATCCTTCCCGGGCATGAAATAACTATACCACCTGCAATATCGCTGGCAAATAGCGTGCGAAGGCGGGCCATTGCGTTTGCGGTTGATTGCCAGTGCTCATCCCGCTGCCTTCTCTTGACCCGCGCTTAGTTTCAACTTCATATCGGGCAAACTTTTTACAGCGCTTGCCGCGCAGGACACAGGATATGGCTCAAGAACGCTACAACGCCCCCGAGCGCGAGAAACACTGGCAGAGAGTCTGGGAAGAGCAGAAGACATTTCTCACCAGCAAGGGCGGGCCGAAATACTATGTGCTTGAAATGTTCCCTTATCCATCGGGGCGCATTCATGTGGGCCACGTCCGCAACTATGTGATGGGCGACGCGGTGGCGCGCTACAAGCGGGCCAAGGGCTTCAGCGTGCTGCACCCGTTCGGCTGGGACGCGTTCGGCCTTCCCGCCGAGAACGCGGCCATGAAGGAAGGCGTGAGCCCGCGCGACTGGACCTACGAGAATATCGAGGTGATGCGCGCGCAACTGAAGCGCATCGGCCTGTCGCTCGACTGGACGCGCGAGTTCGCCACCTGCGACCCCGAATACTACCACCAGCAGCAGAAGCTGTTCCTGGCTTTCTACAAGGCGGGTCTCGTCTACCGCAAGAAAAGCAGGGTGAACTGGGACCCGGTGGACCAGACCGTGCTCGCCAACGAGCAAGTCATCGACGGCCGCGGCTGGCGTTCGGGCGCCATCGTCGAGCAGAAAGAGCTGTCACAGTGGTTCTTCAAGATCACACACTATGGCGAGGAGCTGCTGGCGGGGCTGGACACGCTTGATAAATGGCCGGAAAAGGTCCGCCTCATGCAGCGCAACTGGATCGGCAAGAGCCAGGGCCTGTTGATGCGCTTCCGGCTGTCGGGTGAAAAGCTACCCAAGGACTTTCCGGAGGTAGAGGTGTTCACCACGCGGCCGGACACGATTTTCGGCGCAAGCTTCATCGGCATCTCGCCAGAGCATCCGCTGGCGCAGGCGCTGGCCAAGAACGACCCGGAATTGAAGGCATTCATCGAGGAGTGCCGCAAATTGGGCACGGCGCAGGAGGAGATCGACCGCGCCGAGAAGAAGGGCTACGCCACGAGCGTGCTGGCCGCCCATCCCTTCCGCTCGACCACGAAACTGCCGGTTTATGTAGCCAACTTCATCCTCATGGACTACGGCACCGGCGCGATTTTCGGCTGCCCCGCGCACGACCAGCGCGACCTGGACTTCGCGCGCAAATACCGGCTGAAGGTGAAGGCCGTCGTCATCCCCGAAGGAGAGGACCCGGCCCAGTTCAAGATTGGCAACGAGGCCTATCTCGGGCCGGGACGGCTGGCGAATTCCTCGTTCCTGAACGGAAGGTCCGTCGAGGACGCCAAAGAGGAAGTGGCGCAGCGGCTCGGCAAGCGCAATATGGGCGAGAAGAAGACCACCTTCCGCCTGCGCGACTGGGGCGTCTCGCGGCAGCGCTATTGGGGCTGCCCGATCCCGATGATCCATTGCGCCAAATGCGGCGTCGTGCCGGCGCCGGAAAAAGACCTGCCCGTGCTGCTGCCGGACGATGTCACGTTCGACAAGCCCGGCAACCCGCTCGACCGGCACCCAAGCTGGAAGCACGTCAACTGCCCCAAATGCGGCGCCAAGGCCACGCGCGAAACCGACACCTGCGACACCTTCGTGGACAGTTCGTGGTATTTCGCGCGCTTCTGCTCGCCGCACACGAAGGAGCCGCTCGACCGCAATCTGGCCGATCATTGGCTGCCGGTGGATCAATATATCGGCGGCGTCGAGCACGCGATCCTGCACCTGCTCTATGCGCGCTTCTTCACCCGCGCCATGAAGGATTGCGGCTATCTGAGCGTGGCCGAGCCCTTCGCGGCGCTGTTCACGCAAGGGATGGTGCTGCACGAAACCTACTACCAGGGCGAGGACGACAAGAAAGACTGGATCAACCCGGCCGATATCGTTGTCGAGACGGTGGACGGCGTCCGCAACGCCTACAAAGCGGACGCGGCGCGGGCTCCGGTGAACATCGGCCCCATCGAGAAAATGTCGAAGTCGAGGAAGAACACCATCGATCCCGACGTTTTCACGGAGCATTACGGCGCCGACACCGCGCGCTGGTTCATGCTGTCGGACAGCCCGCCCGAACGCGATGTGCTTTGGACTGAGGAAGGCGCGCAAGGCGCATGGCGCTTCGTGCAGCGCGCTTGGCGGCTGATCGGCGAAAGCCTGCCGCTACTGCCGAAGCCAAAGGCCAAAGCCCCCGCCGGATACGCGCCGGCCGCGCAGGCGCTGCGCCGCGCCGCGCACAAAGGCTTGCACGCCGTGGCCGGGGAAATCGAGGGCCTGCGTTTCAACCGCGCCATTGCGGCCGTCTACGAATTCGCCAATGCGATCTCCGCGGCGCTGCAAGACAAGGCCGCGCGGACCGAGCCTTCCTTCGGTTTCGCGCTTAAGGAGGCCCTGAGCTTCTTCGTACACGCGATCAACCCGATCATGCCGCATCTGGCCGAGGAGGGCTGGTCGCTGTTAGGTTACAACACCCTGCTCGCAAATGAGAGCTGGCCAAGCGCAGATCGAAGCTTACTCATTGACGATACCGTGACCATTGCCGTACAGGTAAATGGGAAGAGGCGCGATGAGATCGTGATCCCACGGAATGCTGGAAGGGCTGACGTGGAGGCTGCGGCGCTGCGCCTGGAGAGCGTTACCCGCGCGGTAGACGGGCGGCCGATTAAGAAAGTGATCGTGGTTCCCGAAAGGATCGTCAATGTCGTGGCGTGAACCGTCGAAACACAACCGGTATTTCCGGGGAGCAGCGGCAGCGGTATTGCTTGGCCTCGTAAGCTTTGGGGCGGGTGGATGCGGCTTTCAACCGCTTTATGGGCCGACCGCCACGGGCGCGGACCTGTCACACGTGATGAAGACCGTGGACGTGGCCACTATTGGCGGCCGCACGGGCCAGCGCTTGCGCAACGAGCTGATCTTCGGCACCACTGGCGGCGGCGCCGCCGCCGCTCCGGCCTACCGGCTGGACGTTGCCTTGCGCGAAACCACCCGCAATGCGCTGGTTACGCAACAGGGCCTGTCAACCAGTCAGATTATCGAGCTGAACGCGGAATACCGGCTCGTTCGCCTCGCGGATAACGAGGTTGTCTTCAAAGCCTGGAGCAACTCGCAAGCCGCTTACAACATGGTTGGATCGACGGGCTTGGCGGGCTCCACCTATGGCGACCAGCGCGCCGCAATCGACGCGGAGAACCGCGCCGCGCGCACGCTCGCCGATACGATCAAGACGCGCCTCGCCGCTTACCTATCCAGCGCGGCTTAAGCGGCGGATTGCGCGCGAGCAATTTATAAACGTGCTTTGAGTGCGGGTATGTCCTAGTGAACGTTTGCTAGGCTTGAGAGGGGATGCCTTATTCGTAGCGCATGACCCTTCACCCTGTCCCTTTCCCTAGGGGAGAGGGGACGCCTTAACAAAGGGCACACCCAGACTCCCTCTCCCATAGGGAGAGGGCTGGGGTGAGGGGTTGCGCCCCCAGTGTTGTTCACCACCTCCAGATACCGGGAAGCGCTCAACCGGAGCAGGTAGAGACCGAATGGTTGCGCCGAGTGCGGCCTCCGCCGCGAAATTCCTGTCCGCTCCGCCGGGGGCCGTGCGCGGCTTCCTCTTCTATGGCTCGGACAATATGCAAATCGCGGCCAGAGCCGAGGGCATGGTGCGCACGCTTTCGGCCAAGCTTGGGCCGGACACCGGGATCATCCGCCTTCACGATGCCGATCTTGCCGCCGCTCCGGAGCGCATCACGGTGGAGCTTTCGACTGGTTCGCTCTTCGGCGGCACGAAGATCGTCTGGCTGACCTCCTGCCCGCTGAAGGCGCAGGCGCCGCTTGCCACAATCGCGCAAACGCCGCTCGAAGGCGGCTATCTCGTGGTGCAAGCACCGGACATGAAAAAGGGGCACAAGCTGCTCGGCGCTTTCGAGGCGGCGGCCCATCTCGCGGCAATCGCCTCCTACGGCGAAAACGAGCAGAGCCTCGGCGCAGCCATCCGCCAGCGCGCGCAGGCCCAAGGCTACGAGATCGCCGCCGACGCTGCCGCCCTCGTCGCAATCCGCTGCGATTACTCCGCCCTGCTTGCGCAAAGCGAGACCGAAAAGCTCATTACCTACGCCGGGCAGGAACGGCGGATCGCGCTCGAAGACGTGGAGGCGTGCCTCGCCGACCAGCAAACCGCCGGGCTCTCGGAGATCGTGGATTGCGCGCTGAACGGCGAGGGGCGGAAAGCGCTGCTCGCCTACGAGCGCTTCATGGCCGCCGAGCAGAACGTTACGCCGGTGCTGGTTGTACTGGGCCAAGCGCTGTTGCGACTGCACGCCGTGCGAACGGCCGCTGATGCTGGCGCGCCGCTCGCCCAGGCGATCAAGGAGCTTCGCCCCCCGGTGTTCTTCAAGCAGCAGGACGCGCTCGCGGCGCAGGCCCGGCGGTGGACGGCAGCGGCGCTCTCCGCACAGATCGGACGCCTCAACGCAGTGCTCAAGGAAACGCGCCTCCGCCCCGCCCTGGACCAAAACATCGCAGCAGATTTCCTCATTGCCATCGCGAAAGAGGCCCGCCGCGCGCGATAGCCAGAAGCGCTCGTATAATCAATGATCTACCGCCTATTTTAACGCCTATGCGCTTTCGCGGGGATGACGTTGCGGGTTGCTGCAGCCACGCGAAGGCGCGCGGACCGGGGAGGGACAGCGCGTGAACATCCGCGTGGGCTCTCAAGATCGCACCCGGCAATGCGCACACAAAGGGCCGCTTCGACGAGGCGATTGCGTTTTTTCAGGCAGCTCGTGCTATGCGAGAGAAGCTTGAAGCGTTTCTGAGATTACCCGCATATAGGCTCATCGCATAGAAAATGCCGGAAAAGGAGTCCCCCTCACCCCAGCCCTCTCTCCAAGGGAAGGGGACCCTACAACCGCCGCGGCATCGTCCCTTCTCCCTTCGGGAAGAAGGACAGGGTGAGGGGGACTTTTGCAGCCATCAGCAGAATTGGAAACACACGATGAACGTGGTATCCGCGCCAATCCCCATCCTCTCCGGGGTGGCCGAAATAACCGCCAGCCGCAAGGCCTGGTTTTGCGACGTATGGGGTGTGCTGCACGACGGGGTGTCGGCGTTCCCAGCCGCCGTGGACGCCTGCCACGCCTTCCTGCGGCGCGGCGGCGAAATCGTCCTGGTCTCCAATTCGCCCCAGCCTTCGGCACCGGTTCTTGAGCACCTGCATCTCGTTGGCGTGCCGCGCGGCTGCTTCACCGCGCTCGTAACCTCGGGCGATGTCACGCGCAGCTATGTCGAGGCTTATGCCGCGGAGCCGATGTTCCATCTTGGTCCCGAGGACGACGAGTGCTTGTTTGAAGGGCTGAAGGTGCAGTTCGTACCGGCAAAAAGTGCCAAGGTTGCCGTCTGCACCGGCTTTTTCGACGAGGATCAGGAGACGGTCGAGGATTACGAGCCCATGCTGGCCGCGCTCGCGGCCCGTGGCGTGCCCATGATCTGCGCCAATCCCGATCTGGTGGTCGAGCGCGGCTCAAAGCTCGTGCCATGCTCGGGGCTCCTGGCGCAGCGCTATGCGGCGCTCGGCCAAACCGTCATCCAGGCCGGCAAGCCCTACCCGCCCATCTATCAGGCCGCGATGCGGAAACTTTCGAGGCCAGTGCCCAAGAGCGCGATTCTGGCCATCGGCGATGGCATCCATACCGACATCGAGGGCGCCTGCGCCCAGGACATTGACGCGATCTATATCGCCAGCCGCGTGAACCTGGGCAACGCGGCGGAGGAAGGGCTCTCGCCGCCGTTGCTGGACGCTCTTTTCGCCGGTAAGCCTTTCCGGCCGGCCGCCGCAATGCCTTATCTGCGATGGTGACTTTTGGCCAACTTGCGGAACGCCTGAGCGCCTCCGTATATAAACATGTTGCGTTGCAGCGAAGGACTGCCCCGGTTGTTCGCCGGGTGCCGGAGTTGTTGCAGGGGCAGGGCGTTATGAGTGGCGAAGGAGGGACGATGACTACCACGATGGGTCCGGGCTACTTTTTCGAGGACCTTCACGTTGGTATGGAGGCGAGCATCGCCCACATCGTCAGCCGCGAAGCAATTCAGGCTTTTGCGAATCTTAGCGGCGACAACAACCCGATCCATCTCGACGAAGACTACGCCAAGGAAACGCCGTTCCGCCGCCCTGTCGCGCACGGGATACTGAGTGCCTCCTATATTTCGGCAATCTTCGGCACCAAGCTCCCAGGGCCCGGCTCTATCTACATCTCGCAAACGCTCAACTTCAGGGCACCTGTCCACATCGGCGACCGCGTCACTACAACCGTGCGGATCTCCGACTTGATCGAACACCGTAAAAGGGCAATCTTCACCTGCGCCTGCACGGTAGGCGAAAAGATCGTTCTGGAAGGCGAGGCGGTGCTCATGGTTCCCTCGCGCACGGCAAAATAAGAGAGGCAGAATGGACGTTGTTCCGGGCTGGCATGAGGTTCCCCGGCATCTGAAGGGAGCTTCGCTCGCGATCGGCACTTTCGACGGCGTGCATCGCGGCCACCGCACCGTGCTTGATGCCGCCAAGGCGAAAGCCGCTGAGCGCGGGGCGCCCATGGGCGTGATGGTGTTCGAGCCATACCCAAGGATGTTCTTCCAGCCTCACAAGCCGTTCTTCCGGCTGACGAGCCTTGAGCGCAAACTTGAGCTGCTATCGGACTATGGCTGCGGCTTCACCGCAGTAATCCCCTTCGACCGCGATCTCGCCGCGCTTACCGCGCAGGAATTCGTGCGCATCATCCTTGCCGAGGCTTTTGCGATCAGGCACGCTTCGGTTGGCTATAACTTCTTTTTCGGAAAGGGCCGTAGCGGCAATCCAAGCGTTTTGGCTGAGGAAGGCCGCAAGCACGGTTTCGGTGTCACAGTGGTCGAAGCTCAGGGAAATGCTGGCGAAATCTTCTCTTCCACCCGCGTGCGCGAACTGCTCGCCGAGGGCGATGTCACGGCTGCCGCGGAGATCCTCGGCCGTTACTGGCGCATTTCCGGAAAGGTGGAAAGCGGCGCGGGACGCGGGCAGGGTCTGGGCTACCCGACCGCCAATATCCGCCTTGAAGAAGGCGTCACGCTAAAACATGGCATCTATGCCGTTCGCGCCTATGTGGACGGCCAGAAGCTGGATGGGGCCGCCTATCTAGGCACCCGGCCGACCTTCGACGCCGGCCTGCCGCTGCTCGAAACCTTCCTTTTCGATTTCGACGGCGACCTGTACGGCAAGGCCATGGAGATCGAGTTCGTGGGCTTCGTGCGCGAGGACGCGAAATTCCGCTCCGCCGAACTGCTGACCGCACAGATGGCCGCCGACGTGGCCAAGGCAAAGGAGCTGCTTACTTCAGCCGGAAGCTCTCAATAAACTGTTGAAACTGCATTTTTTTGGGGGCGGCGATGTTGCAGGCCGTGTTGGTGCTTGTTCTTGCGCTTGGCTTGGGCGCCGCCGGAATTCTTGCCGGAATGATTGTGTTCGGGAAGAGCCCGCCACCGCCGCCGCTGGCCTCGATAGGCAGCGCTTTCGACAAGATGGACTTCAGCGATCTACCCTCCATCGAAAAGCTTCCCGCGAGCGGCGGCGGCGGCGCCATCGCGTTCCGCCATTGGCGCGCGGCTCCCGCTGGCGGGCAGGAAACCATAGCCGTGGCGATCCACGGCTCGGCGGGATCGGGCATCAGCTTGCACGCGCTTGCGAAGGCGCTGGCCGCCGAAGGCATACAGGTTTACGCGCCCGATATCCGGGGGCATGGCGAGACCGGGCGGCGCGGCGATATTGACTACGCCGGACAGCTCGATGACGATCTTGAGGATTTCGTCCGCGCCGTTCAGAGCCGTCATCCAGGCGCGCGCACCGTTCTACTCGGCTCCTCCGCCGGAGGGGGCTACGCCTTGCACGCCGCCGCCTCGCGGAATGGCGGCCTGTTCGAGCGCGCCGTATTGCTGGCCCCGATGCTCGGCGCACACGCCCCAACCTTCCGGAAGGAAGCGCGCGCATGGGCTAGGCCGTTCATTCCAAGGTACATCGCAATTTCCATCCTTAGCCGTTACGGAATCCATGCGTTCGACCACCTGCCCGTTATCGCCTTCGCGATCGATCCCGCCAGGGCCCCGCTGCTCGCCGGGACGTACTCATTCCGCCTCCTCAAAGAGTTCGGCACCCGCAATTATGCCGCGGACCTGAGACGGGCCAGCATCCCGCTGCAAATTCTTGTAGGCGCGGAAGACGATCTCTTTGACGCAGGGAAGTTCGAGCCAGCCGTTCATGCGGTCAGGCCCGATGTTCCGGTGACGGTAATTCCTGGCGTTAACCACATCGGCATGATCGCCGATCCGCGCGCGGCTTCCGCGGTTGCATCGGCGCTGAAGGCCCGCGCGTAATACGAAAGCTGCGCCAAGAGGCCGCTTCCCATCCGGTTAATGTCATTCCGGCTCCGCCGGGTTAAGTTGAAACCATCCGCGGCGGAATTTCTGGCATTCCATCTCCCATCGTGAGAGAGAATGAGTGTGGGGAAATTCCCTCCGTTCAGGGCACGACCCAGCGCCACGCGCCTTCGCGGGAATGAGGCCGCGGCGTTTCTTTCAAGCGTGTGCATTTTCCCTGGCGCCACTGAAGCCGGACGGGAGGCAATCCGCCCGCCGAAAAAATTCCGCTTCCGTTGAAGGCGGCCGATCGAAATATGATATAGAGCGCGGCATTACGTACATCACGAAAGGAATGAAGGCGATGCGTTTGCGGGTGGCGTTGGTTGCGGCTATTGTTCTGGCCGGCAGCTTCCTTCAAGCGCAGCTAACGCCCGCAAGCTCTGCAAATGGAGACGAAGGCCGGACGGCTGGGACGGCCGGCGCGGACATCACCATCCAGCCTAACATCGGAACGCCGCAAGAGCCCGCATACGCGCTGTTCTCCCCGGACAAGCGGGTGCTTGCCACTTCGGACCGCAAGCGCATCAAGCTCTGGGAGGTTGAAACGGGCAGGCTGCTCCGGACGCTCGAACATTTCGCTTACAATACAAGCATGGCGTTCGCGCCGGACGGACACACGCTTTTCGCCGGGTACAAGGACGGCTCCGTCAGGGCCTGGGACCCGGAAACCGGAGCCCTGACCGCCACAACGGAAGCCGTGGCCGCGTCTGACGGAATAAGCTGGGGCGTCTCAACCCTCACGGCCGATCCAAAGCGGCAGGTGCTGCTTGCTGGAGGAGAAGACGGCACCATCTCCGCTTTCGACCTGCCGCTGAAGAAAAAGCTGTTTTCATTTAACTTCGGCAAGCAGGAGGACCAGGTTTGCAGGATTGCCGGGCTTGGGTTTTCCGGGGACGGTTCGCGGCTCATCGGCGTTTCCGAAGATTGCGGGGTCGAATGGTTCTCGCTGGAGCATTTCAAAGCCACCCAATCGTTCCAATTGCCGGACGGAAACGCTTCCTATCTCAGCTATCTTGGAGAAGGTCTGATCCTTGCCAAGAATTCCGCAAACGGGTGCAGCACCGGGGCGTGGATTTGGGAGCCGGATCGCGGAACCGCTGGCTTAACTCCCATCGTTTCACCCGCCACCTGTTCCAAGGAGGCCGCCGGCAAGGGCGTACTCGAATTGTCGGCCCATGCCGTTGGCGGCGCGCTATTCGCGGGACGCGGCGGCGTGCCTGGCCTCGATGTCTGGGACTTGAAAACCCGCACGCTCAAGCACAAACTGCGCTGGCCGGAGAAGGGTTCAGCCAGAGTCATCGCCATTTCGCAAGACGGGGAGCTTGCGGCGGTCAGCGATGGTGGCGCCCTGGAAATTCGCAAGGTGGCGACAGGAGCCCGCATCCGCGAGTTCGGCGGCCAGGGCCTCGCCGCCCCCACCGTTTTCCTGAGCGCGGACGGCAAGATGATCGCCCTCATGAGGGCCGGGAAGCACGGCAAGCAGCTCGCAACCCTGGGCGTGGGCGCTACTACGCCAGCCTTTATGAGCTACGAGGCCGGGGAGGACGTGTATTTCTTCGGCTTGTCCGCCGCGGGCGGCAAGGCGATTGCTTTAGAGAAGAAAGGCGATAGCGCGCAATCTCTTCGCATCTTCGATACCAGCACCGGCGCCGAGACTTCGAAAATCCCGCTCGCCGAGGAGGATGCGATCTGGTCGGCCAAAATTTCGCCGGATGGAAGCAAAGTTGTATTGATCGGGAAGAAGGCCCGTCTCATCGACACCGTCACGGGGCAGGTGCTGCACAATTTCGAGGCTCCGCGGTCCAGTCAGGACGCTGGCGGCCAGCATCTTTGGTCGGCAGCCTTTTCGCCGGATGGCGTACATCTCGCGCTTGCCTGGGAAGATGTTGAAGTGTGGGATACAGCCACCCTGCAACTCGCAAAGCGCGTGCCCGGAGGCGATAGCCCATGCACGAGCCTGCTCCTCACAGCCGGAGGAAAGCTCCTGGTCTGCGGCAGCAGGGACGAAGGGATTTACATCCGGGAGGTGGAGACGGGCAAAACGGTTCAGTCCTTCGAGCGCGAAGTTGTGGCGGGGCATGTCAACACCGCGAGCCTGGCGCTGTCGCCGGACGGAAAGCTCATCGCCGCCGGGCCTGGGCAGCGCGCTACGTCAAGCAGCGATACCGGCCAGGAAACGGGCATCCATGTCTGGGACGCAGCCACCGGCAAGCTGCGCTTCATTCTGCGGGGGCACGAGGACAACGTATACGCCTTAACATTCACTCCTCATGGCCGCTGGCTCATGTCCGGAAGCCTGGATGGCACAATCCGCTATTGGGACGCGAGCACGGGCGCCAGCGTTGCCACCTTCGCGAGCGCGAAGGGCGGCCGCTGGGTGATGATCTCGGACAAGGGTTTCTTCGCCGCCTCCGCCAACGCCGGCGATCTTCTCTCGGTTGTCCGTGGCTATCGGGCCTTTGGCATCGGCCAGCTTTGGCAGTCGCTTTACAGCCCCGATCTGCTGCGCGAGACGCTCGCCGGCGACCCCAACGGCGAGGTCCGGCAGGCCGCCGCGGTTTTGGACCTCGGCAAGGTCATAGATAGCGGGCCGGCGCCGTCTGTTGAGATCGCCTCGCCTTCTTCCGGCAGCAAATCCAGTACCGACCTTGTGACCTTCACCGCGCGCATCAAGGATCGCGGAAAAGGCATCGGGCGTATCGAGTGGCGCGTCAACGGCGTTACGGTTAAAGTGTCCGGCGCGCCAGCGGGCACCGGGCCGGATTATGAAGTGCAGCAGGAGCTTGCACTCGATCCCGGCGGGAATTCGATAGAGGCCGTGGCCTACAATGCAGGCAATCTCCTGGCGTCGGTGCCGGGGCGTGCAACGGTCACCTTCACCGGCTCCGCAGGCAGCGTTAAGCCGCAATTGCATATCCTTGCCATCGGTATAGACGCCTACCAAGACAGAGGCTGGACGCCTCCAGGATCGGAAACGCGATCCTATTTTCCGCCGCTAAGCGCCGCGGTTGAGGATGCGAAAGCCGTTGCCAAAGAGTTGGAGAAAGCAGGTTCCAGGCTTTACAGCGCGGTTCATGTCAGGACGGTGCTCGACGCCGATGCGACCGCCGCCAATCTGGACCGCATCGTGAGCGAGATGGCCACCGGAATTAGCGCGCGCGACACGTTCGTGCTGTTCGTGGCGGGGCATGGCTACTCGCGCGATGGCCGGTTCTACCTGATCCCTCAGGATTACCAGGGCGGAATAGACCCCGATGCGCTGAAGACGCGCGCCATCGGCCAGGACCGGCTGCAGGACTGGATTGCAAACCGCATCGAGGCGAAGAAGGCGCTCATCCTGCTCGACACTTGCGAATCGGGGGCGCTCACCAGCGGCTACAGCCGCTCGCGGACGGACCGGCCCGCCTCCGAGGCGGCGATCGGCCGGCTGCACGAGGCCACTGGCAGGCCTATCCTGACCGCCGCGGCGGAAGGCCAGGACGCCAAGGAAATCGCCAAGCTCGGCCACGGCGTCTTCACCTATGCGCTGCTGGAAGCCTTGCATAAGGGCGACGCCAACAAGGACGGGAAGCTAGAGGTTTCGGAGCTTGCCGCCTACGTACAGGATACATTGCCGAAGCTCGTCCCTGGCGGCAAAGGGCGTTCGGCGATTGGCCGGGGCGCCGCCGGCGGCTCGCAGTCGGCCCGCTTCGGCACGGCGGGCGGCGATTTTGTGCTGGTTGAGCGGCTACCCTAAATACCAGCCGTCAGAAATAATGGCAGCTTTACCGTCATTCCCGCAGAAGCGGGAATCCACGCAATAACAACGCACTGGCCGCAAGAAAAAGTGGACCCTTACCTTCGCGGGGACGACGGAGCGGTCATTATTTCTGACCACCGGTATTTGGGGATCACGGGCTAGAATGCGCCCTGGACGCAGGCGGCCAGTGCATTGTGCAGGTCTTTTGCCGAGAACGGCTTTTGCAGCACGGGCCGGTTGGACCAGCGTTCATCGACGCCCTTGATCCCGTAGCCGCTGGCGAAAATGAACGGCACCTTCTGACGTTCGAGAGCCTCCGCGACTGGAGACACGCTTTCACCCGCGACGTTCACATCAAGCACGGCGGCGTCCACTTCAAGACTCTTCAAGGCATGCAAGGTTTTTCCAACGCGGCGGCCCGAAAAAACGATGTCGCAGCCGAAATCGGCCAGATACTCCTCGATCAGCATGGCCACAAGCGTCTCGTCCTCAACGACGAGAACTCGCAACCCCTGCAGCGGCTGAGCGATTGGGAAGGTTGACATTGCCAAGGCCGGCCTCCAGAAAATGCTAAAAGGCCAAATGCTTAATACGGCACTAGCCGGATTAACCGCATTGTTGCCGCCATTATAGCAACTCGCGCGCGGTTCAGGGTGTCATAATCCTCGTATGTTTAACAGCAGTCAATGGCTCAACGCGGCTTTAAGCGCAGTGGCTCCCCGCGAACCTTGCGCCGGGCGGCGGGGACAGGTATTTAAGACCGGGCCAGACAAGGATCGGTTATGGTTTTTCTTCGGATTTTGGGGAAGGCGCTGCTATTCCTCGCTTTCGCGGCGATGGTGTTCGACGGCGCGCGCAACCTGGCCACGCCCGGCCAAGGCCTGCTGCTTGCCTCGGTTTCCACGCATCTAGAGACCTACCTCCCCAGCAGCGCGGCAGGCCTGGAGAGCTTCTTCCTTTCAAGCGGGCTTGCCTGGGTTTGGAACCTTATTATAACGCCCCTGTTTGCACTGCCGCTTTCCCTGCTCCTGGCGGCACTCGGCGCTACGTTATTCCTGGTTGGATACCGGAAGCCGCCGCCGGTGCTCTATAGCGATTAAGACCTGCCCGGTTTTGTGCAGTGCGGCGCATTTGCGTAAAGTGTTCTCCGGTCCCGGCCAGCAAGGCAGGAAAGTTTGGGACCGCGATGTCCTGTGGTAACGTGTGTAAATGAACGCAAGAAAGAGTGAAGCCGGAGCCGCCGCGGCCAAACAGGCCCTTTCCTCCAAGGAACGCCTGCTTGAGCGCAAGGTCCGCGCGGCCAGCATGACGCTGCTGTTCGAGAAGCTCTGGCCGCGCGTCTGGCTGCCCATTGCGGTCGCTGGAGTTTTTTTTCTCCTGTCCGTTTTTGAGGTCTGGGCGCTTTTGCCGCCGCGTATCCACTTCGTTCTGCTCTGTGTATTCGGCGCAAGCTTCGTCCTGTCTTTCGCGCCGCTCCTGTTCTGGCGAGGCCCCACGCGCGCGGCGGCGCTCGCGCGGCTTGAACAAGCCTCCGCGCTTAAGCACCGGCCGCTTACCGCCTTCAATGATACGCTGCTCCAGGAAAACCCTTCGCCCGAAACGCTGGCGCTTTGGAAAGCGCACCGGGCGCGCGCCGCAAAGACCCTCAAGCGGTTGAACGCCGGCGCTCCGCACGCGCGCACCGACAAGTACGATCCGTTGGCGCTCAGGGCTGCGCTCGTGCTTTTAATCGCGGCCGCCGGTAGCTGGGCGTGGGGCGATCTCGATGTCCGCCTGCGCGCCGCCTTCGCCGTGCCTGAAGCGCTGCCCGGCTCAGGGTTTCGCATCGACGCCTGGATCTCGCCTCCGCTCTATACCGGGAAGGAGCCGTTCATACTTCCCAGTGCGGCGTCCAATGGCAAAGAGCCCATCGCAGTGCCCGCGGGCTCGCAGCTCACCGTCAAAATCAACGGCTCCGATGCCCCAGGCTACGGCGTGGCGCTTCAGGAGGGCAAGAGCACACAGCTTCTGGAACCGGCGAGCCAGACGGGCGGGACCTACGCGGAATTCACCCGGAAGATAGACAAATCCGCGACGCTGACCGTTTACCGCAGCTTTGGCGCAAGCCGGACCTGGGCATTGAGCGTCACACCGGATTTGCCGCCCCAGGTTGCCTTCACGGGCCGGGTCGAGGTGTCGCCGCGTGGCGTGATGCTGTTCAAATACCGGGTGGAAGACGATTACGGCGTTTCTTCCGCGGAAGCGCGCATCGAGCGTATTTCCTTGCAAGGCGCAGGCGTGAGTGAGCCCGCGCGGGGCTCGCCCCAAATCGGCAAACCGCCCGTCTTCCCGCTCTCGCTGCCAAGGCCGCCGGTGAAATCCGCGGACGCAAAGACCTATCGCGACCTCACCGCGCATCCTTGGGCCGGGCTTCCCGTGGTTGTCACGCTTGTGGCCAAAGACGAAGCCGGCAACGAGGGTTACAGCGCGGCCCGGGGCCTGATCATGCCGGAGCGCAAGTTTGCAAAACCGCTTGCCAGGGAGATTGCCTCGCAAAGGCGCTCGCTTGTGGAGGATCCGGCGGGGCGGTTCCGGATCGCGGGCAACATCAACGCGCTGGCGGCCAAGGGGGCTGACGAGCACATCCCCTCCGGGGTCTATTTGAACCTGCGCTCGGCTTATTGGCGGCTCCGGGGCCGGCTTTCGCCCGGAGACATCGAAGGCGTTGTCAATCAACTCTGGGATGCGGCCATCCGCATCGAGGACGGCAATCTCTCCATCACCGAGCGCGACTTGCGAGCGGCGCAGGAAAGGCTGAAGGACGCCCTGGAGCGGGGCGCATCCCCGGCGGAAATCCAAAAGCTCATGGCTGAGCTGCGCCAGGCGCTGAACCGCTACCTGGAAGCGATGATGCAGCGGCAGGCAGCCAGCAGGAGCGGTCAGTCAGCGATTTCGCCGGACGCCAAAACTATTTCGCCGCGGGATTTGGAAAGACTTCTAAACAGGATCGAGAACCTCGCCAAGACGGGCTCGCAGGAAGCGGCGGCGCAAATGCTGAACGAATTGCGCGACATCCTGGAATCCGTGCAGGCGGGCGCCCAGCAGCGCAAAGCCGGGAGCGCCGAAAACGCGGGGATGCTCAAGCAGCTCGGCCGGCTCACGGACATCATGCGCCAGCAGCAGCAGCTTATCGACAAGACCTTTCGCGCCCATCAAGGCGCCAGCATGGGGCAGAGCGGCATACCGGGCACGCAACAGGAAGACTCCAGCGGTAATGAGGCGGCGGCCGGCCTCATGCAGCGCCAGGATGAAGTGCGCAAGGAGCTTCAGGATCTGCTTTCGAACATGAAGCCCGGCGGGAGCGGCAAGACGGCCCTGCGTAAACTCCAGGACGCGGAAAAATTCATGGAAGAGGCATCAGATTCGCTTGGCCTGGACGATCTGCGCGAGGCAGGCAAACAGGAAGGCCGCGCGCTTGAAGCCATGCGCCAGGGAACGCGCGCCATGGCCGAGGAGATGGCTCGCGCGGCAGGCCACCGCGGAGGGGGGAACCAGACCAGCCGCGACCCGCTCGGGCGCAGGCAGCCGGATGGCTCACTCGCCAGCAACGGCGACAACGTGAAAGTGCCCGACGAGATCACGGTGCAGCAGGCGCGCCGTATCCTCGACGAACTCCGCAGGCGGCTGGGCGAGCCCGCACGCCCCCCGGTCGAGCTCGACTACCTGGAGCGGCTGGTAAAACCTTATTAGCCATTCTTAAAGCATAATCCCGCAAGAGCCGCCAACTATACTAAAAATTTACGGATTGGCTCCGATACTCGCTGCAGTAACTTCCGTTATGGGTAGAGGGCAGTAATGAGAGTCTTCGCAGTTTTCGTGTTCCTGCTGATGAGCGGCGCCACCGTTCAAGCGCAGCCCCGCAATCCGCTCTATGGCGAGCCAACCGACTTTTACGGCACCTGGAACAACGTCCGGATCGAACGCAACCTGATCGTGCGCATTGAGATCAAACCCCAGCGCCACCACCGCGTCCTCGTCACCGTCTTCGGCCTCCACGATGGCGAACCATGCGTGTTCGGCGAGTACAAGGGCCATTTCTATATGTCACGGTATGCCAAGGAGCGCGAGCAGGATAATTCCGCGATCCTTGTCAGGGTCAAACGGAAATTCGTCCGTGGCCACGTGCTGCTCCGCTTCAACGGGCGCGGCGAGATCGTCAGCCACGCGCTCCTGAACTTCTCCGGCCGCAGCCCCCTCTATAATGTGGAGCGCTTTGCCGCCGCCTACAGCCAGTATGGTGACGAAGACCGCCCCAGCCGGTCCCGTTATCGCGGCTACTAAAACCCGCGCTGCCATGAGCGCCTGCTTCCGGGCGGGGAAGCGGGCCAGGGTTTCCACGCTTCGATTTCAGGCGCGATCCCGCAGCCGTTCCGCGGGATTACTGCCGTTTTATCCCCAGAAAGGCCGGCACAAGATTGCATCGCTAGTCTTAACCCAAGTTGGAAGCTGGACAGGAGACGCAGCATGAGTTCCGGCGATGCTGTTTGGGCACATACTGCCTATAAAGTTAAGTCGGCTATTTACATTAAAGACCCTGCGGGTAAATTCAGGCCACTGGTGCCAGCGCGGGGTAGGGCTGTGTGTTTGCGCAACGGTGAGGCGAGGAAGGAACCCTCTTCCTTGCTGGAATGTTGGACATTGATACCGGAGCACGCACGTTTAAATCGCGCTGCAGGCAAGCTCCGGAGAAGCGTTGAATGCGGAAGCGATGCTTGGTGGCATCGCTGAATAGTAAAAGGGATTTGAAATATGAAGGCCAAGGTGGATTTAGGTTAGTTTCATAAAATTGGCACAACCTGTTTCTAGGGCAGAGCTAAGTGTTTTCAGGGCTGGAAAGGCCGCAAGGCCGTGGTCCTCTGGCCCGCTCCCGTCCAGATTGAGCGGACTTTGTTAGCAAGGCAACCAGCTCCGCAAGGCTTATCGAATGCAAGACACCATGATAGCGGGCTCGAAAGCGGTTTTCTCGTCCGATACCCTTCAGGTTCTGATCGCGGCGCTGGAACGGCGGGGGTACACGGTGCTGGGGCCGCGCGTGCACGATGGCGCCATCGTATATGACGAAATCGCAAGCTCCAAAGATTTGCCCGCCGGTTTCCGGGACCGGCAAGACGCTGGGCGCTACAAGCTGGAGCCGCGCGAGGATGGTGCGTTCTTTGGCTACGCGGCGGGGCCGCAATCCTGGAAGCGCTTCCTGCATCCTCCTGTTCAGACGCTCTGGTCGGCGCAGAAGACCCCGGATGGTTTTACGGTCGCGCGTGAAGATGTACCCGCGCCGAAGTTTGCTTTCCTCGGAGTGCGGGCTTGCGACCTCGACGCCATCAAGATTCAGGATCGCGTTTTCTGCGAAGGGCCATACCGTGACGAGGTGTATGCGGAGCGGCGTGCGAACGTCTTCCTTGTGGCGGTGAATTGCAGCCAGGCGGGTGGAACTTGCTTCTGCGTTTCCATGCAGTCCGGCCCCAAAGCCGAAGCTGGCTTCGATTTGAGTCTTACAGAGCTTCTGGACGGCAGAAGGCATCGGTTTCTGGCCGAGGCAGGCAGCGAGGCCGGGGCGGCCCTTCTGGGAGAGCTGCCGAATGAAGCTGCCACCAGCGCAGACATCGCCGCGGCTGAAACGGTCATTGACAACACCGCGAAACAGATGGGCCGTAGCCTCGACACCGATAGCCTCAAGGAATTGCTCCAGGCCAGCCTGAACCATCCCCGCTGGGAGGAAATCGCCGGCCGCTGCCTTGCCTGCGGCAACTGCACCATGGTTTGCCCCACCTGTTTCTGCACGACGGTGGAAGACCACAGCAGCATCGATGGCCTCAGCGCCACCCGTATGAAGAAGTGGGACTCCTGCTTCACCAGGGATTTCTCATACGTCCACGGGGGGGCCGTCCGCGCTTCGGGCGCCGCGCGTTACCGGCAGTGGATGACCCACAAGCTTGCGAACTGGATCGATCAATTCGGCACCCCTGGCTGCGTCGGCTGCGGCCGCTGCATCACTTGGTGCCCCACAGGCATAGACATCACCGAAGAGGCAGCCGCCATCAGGGCTGGCAAAAGCGTGAAGGAGGAGCGCGATGGAGGGGCTTGACCGGATTTTGAAGGAGCACCCGTTCTTTACCGCCTTCAGCCCGGAGCACATCCAGCTTCTGGCCGGGTGCGCGCGTAACCACCGCTTTGCCGCCGGGGAATATCTGTTCCACGAAGGCGATCCAGCGGACGAATTCTTCCTGATCCGGCAAGGCAAGGTTGCCCTTGAGATTACCGCGCCAGGGAGAGAGCCCATCGTCTTCGAGACCTTGAGCGACGGCGAAGTGGCGGGCGCTTCGTGGCTTGTGGCGCCCTACCGCTGGATGTTCGACGCGCGCGCCACCACGCTCACGCGGGCCATCGGCATGGACGCCAAATGCCTGCGCGGCAAATGCGATACCGATCACAACCTTGGCTACGAAATGATGAAGAGCGTGCTCTCCATCCTCGTGAAGCGGCTCGACCACACGAGGCTGCAAATCATCGACGTTTATGGGAGAGGCTGACTTGAGCTTGGCGCCGCTTTCCGATCCATTCGTACCAGAGGTTTACCGGGCCGTCCGCGTCACCCGCGAGCTGCAGGATACGGTGACGCTTGAACTTGCGCCGCTGTCGGGGGAACGGCCCGCTTTCGAGCCGGGGCAGTTCAATATGCTCTATGCGTTCGGCGTGGGTGAAGCCGCGATCAGCATCAGTGGCGATCCCGCCGGGGAGGGTACTTTCGTCCATACGGTGCGCAGCGTTGGCGCGATCAGCAAGGCGCTGTCGGCGCTCGAAGCAGGCGCGGTTGCGGGTTTGCGCGGGCCGTTCGGAACGGCTTGGCCGGTCGAAGGAGCGGAAGGCTCCGACGCCGTCATCGTGGCCGGAGGTCTCGGCTTGGCGCCCTTGCGGCCTGCGATCTACCACATCCTCAATAACCGGGACCGCTTTGGCCGTGTCTCGATCCTTTACGGCTGCCGCAATCCCAGCGACATGCTCTACCGCCAAGAGCTGGAACAGTGGCGACAGCGGCTCGATGTGGACGTTACTGTGACGGTGGACCACGCGGATGCAAGCTGGCACGGCAATGTCGGCGTGGTGCCCTCGCTGATCAAGCGCACCGCCTTCGATCCGCACGAGGCCGTGGCGATGGTCTGCGGCCCGGAAATCATGATGCGCTACTCGATGAATGCCTTGCGCAGCGCAGGCGTCAGCGAGAAGCGGATATACCTTTCAATGGAGCGCAACATGAAATGCGCCATCGGGCTGTGCGGCCATTGCCAGTTCGGCCCAGAGTTCGTCTGCAAGGATGGGCCGGTCGTGCCCTACAGCAAGGTCGCGCGCATTTTCGCGCTCCGGGAGATTTGACATGACGGCACGCCCGCGCCCCAGGCTCGCGGTCTGGAAGTTCGCTTCCTGCGACGGTTGCCAATTGTCCCTGCTCGATTGCGAGGACGAGCTGCTGGCGGTCGCGGGCGCGGTCGAGATCGCCAACTTCCCGGAAGCATCGAGCGCCATCTCGGCTGGACCATACGATCTTTCCCTGGTCGAAGGCTCGGTGACGACGGCGCACGATGCGGAGCGCATCCTAGAGGTGCGCAAACAGTCGAAGCTTCTCGTCACCATCGGCGCGTGCGCGACCGCCGGGGGCATTCAAGCGCTGCGCAATTTCGCCGATGTGAACGAGTTCATCTCTGCCGTCTACGCACGGCCGGACTACATCAAAACGCTGGCCACCTCGACGCCCATATCGGCCCATGTGCCCGTCGATCTGGAGCTGCGCGGCTGCCCTATCGACAAGGGCCAGCTAATTGAGGTGCTCTCGGCAGTTCTTGCCGGGCGCAAGCCCAATATCCCCACGCACAGTGTCTGCATTGAGTGCAAGCGGCGCGATACGGTGTGTGTGATGGTCCAGGGTACACCTTGCCTCGGGCCAGTGACCCAAGCAGGCTGCGGCGCGATCTGCCCGTCCTTCCGGCGCGGCTGCTATGGCTGTTTCGGCCCGATGGAGACGCCGAATACGGCGGCGCTCGCGCACGAATGGGAACGGCTCGGCGCCAGCCCGCAGGAAATCGTCCGGTCTTTCCGCAGCTTCAACAGCGGCGCGGAGGCCTTCCGTAAAGAAAGCGAAGCCCATGGCGTCTAAGACGATCAAGGTCGATTATCTTGCCCGGGTCGAAGGCGAAGGTGCGCTGGACCTGGAAATCGCGGACGGGCGCGTCACCTCCGCGCGGTTCAGGATTTTCGAGCCGCCGCGCTTTTTCGAAGCCTTCCTGCGCGGCCGGAGCTACACCGAGCTGCCTGACATCGTGGCGCGCATCTGCGGTATCTGCCCCATTGCCTATCAAATGAGTGCCGTTCACGCCGCCGAACAGGCGTTCGGCGTGACCGTGGATGGCCAGCTTCGGGCGCTGAGGCGGCTCATCTATTGCGCCGAGTGGATATCGAGCCACACGCTCCACGTCGCGATGCTTCACGCGCCGGATTTTCTTGGCGTCCCGGACGCCATCCACATGGCGCGCGATCACGGCGATCTGGTCCGCAACGCCCTGACCCTGAAAAAGGCCGGCAACGAACTGATGTGCGTGATGGGCGGGCGCGAGATCCACCCGGTCAGCGTAAAGGCTGGCGGCTTCCACCGCGTGCCAACGCGCGCCGAACTGGCGCCCATGGCCGAAACACTAAAGCGCGCCAGAGACATCGCGGTGGATCTTGTGCGGTGGACCGCAGGGCTGCCCTTCCCCAACTTCGAGCAGGATTACGAGTTTGTGGCCCTGCGCCATCGGGACGAGTATCCCTTCAACGAAGGCCGCCTCGTCTCTAGCCGCGGAATTAACATCGAGATCGCGGACTACGACAGCGAGTTCGAGGAGCGCCATGTCGAGCACTCGACGGCGCTGCACTCGGCGGTCAAGCAGCGCGGCGCGTATCAGGTGGGTCCGCTTGCCCGCTACGCGCTGAACTCCGATCGCCTGCCTCAGCATATTCAAAGCCTCGCCGCCGAGGCCGGCCTTGGATCGGTGTGCAGAAATCCGTTCAAGAGCATCATCGTGCGCGCCGTTGAAACCGCTTACGCTTGCGAGGAGGCTTTGCGGATTATCAGCGAGTACGAGCCGCCCGCAGCTGCGGCGGTCCCGTTCAGCCCGCGCGAGGGGGTAGGCTTCGGCTGTACGGAAGCACCGCGCGGCATTTGCTGGCACCGCTACGAGTTCGAGGCTGACGGTACGATCCGCCGCGCCCGCATCGTACCGCCCACCTCGCAAAATCAGCCCTGCATCGAGTCCGATCTCGCGGCGGTAGCGGGCGGCATGGTGGACAGCCCCGACGATGAGATCCGGCAGCGTTGCGAACATGCCATCCGCAACTACGATCCGTGCATATCGTGCTCCACGCATTTTCTTAAGCTTTCGATCAAGCGCTCATGACGGAAACCGCGCCGCCGCGCAAAGTCCTCGTGGCCTGCATCGGTAATCCAGATCGCGGCGACGACGGGATCGGCCCGCTGGTGGCGCAAAAGCTTGAAGGGCACCTTGCTGGCGGGGCGCCGCTTATCGTCCGGCGCGGCGATATACTTGCGCTGGCCGAGGATGCGGCTGGCTTCGACGCACTAATTTGCGTGGATGCCGCCGCGCCAGTGGACACGCCGGGGCGCATCCATAGCGTCGATCTAACGAACGAAGAATTGCCGCGGGAACTTTGCACCACCTCCACCCACGGCTTTGGCCTCGCGGACGCGATAGAATTAGCGCGCGCGCTTAACCGCGCGCCGCAAACCATCATGATTTATGCAGTCGAGGGCGAATGTTTCGATACCGGCGCTTCGATGTCGCAAGCCGTCGCGGCGGCGGCGGAAGAGGTGGCCCGCCTCGCCGCAAGCGAAGCCAGCCGGTTGCTGGCTTCTCAAGCCAGCCCCCGGCCGGCGCGTCCGTTTCCGTGGTAAGGCGCGCATCGAACCGGTGCGAGCTGGCTCGATGCGCGTGCGCCCCCCTATTCAGGCGTCCCCTCAGTCGTTGTTGCCCCGGCAGAACACAGACGGCGTCAGGCAGGAGTTGGTGTCAGCATAGAAATCGTAGCGGACACCGGCGGTTACGAGAAACTCGTTTTCCGTCGTCTGCGTCGTGCCCTGGTAGCGCCAAGTCATGCGGTCGCCAACCTCAAGCTCGAAATTGAGGTCTTTCTGCAGGAAGTAGCTGACGAGCAGCGACGGAATAACTGTGTACTCCTCCCAGCCGCCGGTCTTTCCAGTGCTGTATGTGCCGGCGACGCGGGACTGAATGCGCAGGTCGTCCATAACCGGATACCGGGTGGCGAGGTCCATGGCGAAGTTGTTCGACTCCTTGAGGTCGGAGTAGCGGGCGGACACGGAGTACATATCGCCTTCAGTCAGCAGCGAGTTCCCGATCAACTGTGCGCCGAAGAAGAACTGGTCGCCGCTGTCCGGCGTGCCGCCCACATTGTAGGAGGCAATCGTTCCGTTGATATGCGCCTGCGTGAAGTCGAGGTTTAGCTGCAGCTGGTCTGTGATCTGCCTGGTGTAGCCCACATTAGACGACTGGTAGGTCGCGGTGCGGTCGATGGCCATCTGCCTCACTTGCGACTTGGTGTAGACCTTCAACAGATCGTAGAGCGTGGTGAAGGGCTGGCCCTGCAAGGCATTCCAAGCTGTCAGATACGGCGCCATCCGGTAATCGGCGCCGGCGCGCAGGATCGACTTGTCGGGCAGCGTCCAAGTGCCGGTGAAGATCGCGGCGTCGAGCTTGTCGAAATGAACGTCGTAGTCAACGGTCACGAAGGCGGACTTGGTCATGTCGTTGTAGCGCAGCTCGGCGCCCACCGCCTGCCGGTCGACGATGTCGCGGTCCATCTGCTCGATTGCGTAGACGTCCGCGTCGATGCCCTTCCATGGCCCGAAGTTCAACGAACCGCCGGCAAAGTACCGGTCGTCCTTGAAAGGCATGTCCCTGCGGTACTCGACCGGCGAGCCGCCAAACGTCGAGAAACCAAAGACCGGGTCGTATTGATACGTGAAGACCGCGCCGTCGAACCGCCCGAGGATGCCGCCGCTGTTGCGGATCTGGCGGCCGAGCCGGAAGGTCGTGCCCCAATCCTTGACGGAGGTATCGAGGTAAAGCGAGCTGATGCCCATCACGTCCCTTGACGTTGGCTCGATGCGGTACTCGTTCGTGCCAGAGAAGCGGAACTTCATTTTCGTATTGCCATCGCCCCACTGCGCGGTCGTGTCGAAGCTCGACAATACCTGGTTCTGGTGCGACTCATAATCTTCCCGCGTCTTGCTCAGATTGAGCGCCTGAGTCGGATCGCGCCGGACCGAATAGCTGTCGTCGCGAATGTAGGTTGAGGAGACGCTTGCGGAAACGCTGCCGAAAGACGGTCTGGGTGCGGGCTCTGCGTAAGGCGCCGGCCCCCCATCGGTGCCCACGGGCGCGGAAACGGCGGCCCGCAGTTTTTCCGAAGGGGCAGCCACGGCGGTTTGCATGGCCAAGAGCCGCTGGCGGACACCCGCGCTGCCGTCTCCCTTGGGATAGCGGCGCAAATAATCCTCGTAGACCTCCTTGGCCGCGGCATTCTTCCGGGCCTTTTGATAGGCCACGCCTAAAAGCTCGCGGGCTTCCGGTGTACGCCGGTTCTCCGGCTGCTTAACCGCTTTCTTCAGCGACGCGATGGCTGCGCTGTATTTCTTCTGCTTCAGCTCCGAGCGCGCCTGCGTAATGAGCACGGCGGTAGCCGCCTCGCCCGGCGCGGCGCTCGCGCTGGCTCCCGCCTTTGCCGGCGCAACGCTTGGGCTGCCAGCAGGTTCGCTGGGAACCTCGCTCGGCCCAATGACGGCGGTGTTTTTGGTTTCCGGAACGTCGGGGATTTCCACCGGTGCGGGGGCGGGCGCTTTTTTGGTCACGATGCTCTTGTGTCGCGAACGCGCCCTCGCCGCCGTGGCGTTGCCCGCAGCTCCTCCGGCCACGGTTGGGTATACGGGGGTGCAGGGTTTGCCGCCTTTCCGGCTGCCAATCGAAACGATCAGGCTTTGAAAATCCGGGCCGCCTGCCGCGCTGAAATGGACATTGCGGTCGAATACGATGGTGAGCGCGGGGCTTTCCGCGATGCGTGTCTCATATTCGATGGCCCTGATGGCCGTGCGCCGGTTCTGCGGAGGACGGAGCGCCTCGCGCTCATAGCCGCCTTCGACAAAGAAGCGGCGCTGGTCGATCGGGTGAAAGAGGATACGGAGCTGATTTCCGGAACGGACCGGAAAGTGGCTATCGTACCGGATGCGGAAGTTGAAGTTGAACTTGTAGATCGTGCAGCCGCCTCCGGATGCGATCTGGTAGCCGGACAGCACCCGGTTGGTGACTGGCTGGGCATTGGATACGCCAACCCAGCCAAGCGACAGGCATGCCGCCAACGCAGCGCTCCCAAGCATGCCTGGATATGAGTTTGTGAGCCTTTGCATCGTGTCCCTCTTCAGATTGGGCATTCGCTGCGTGAATTTTGTTGAAGCAGTCACAGTCATTCCTTGGATCAGTCACCGGGGGGGCTGGTGAAGCTCTGGCGGTGGCACCCCGAAATGGTGCAGTTATTGGCGTTGGACGCCGTAGCCCTATGTCTGCCCGGGTGGGCTCTGAAGCGCGATGTACCCAAGTAGCTTCCGGTGTGGCAGACTATGCAGTCCGACGAGCGGGTGACGTTGAGTGCCGCGTGCCCGTTATTGCCCACCGTGGCGATGGAGAACCCGCCGGTGCTGGTGCTCCTGTGGCAGGCGTCGCAGGACACCGCTCCCGTTGGGACGTGGCTGGCGGGTTCCCTCGTAGCACCACCCGATCCCGTGCCGTGGCAGCTATAGCAATTGCCCGAGGCCGAGGCCGGATGGCTGTAGGATGCCCCTGCGAAGCTCGTGAAGTTCCTGTGGCAGGCCGAGCAATCGTCGGTGGTCGCCGTATGGCTCGCTGACTTGCCCACGACGCCCAGGTAGGTTCCCGAGTGGCACCTCGTACAATTCGAGCTTATGGAGACGCCCAGCGCGGTGTGGCCGGAAGTGCCCATTGTGAAGGCGCTGAACCCGCCAATGGACGTGCTTCTGTGGCAAGCGTCGCAGGACGTGGAGCCCGTCGGCACGTGGTTGGAAGGTGCCTTCATCGCGCCGCCCGACCCGGTGCCATGGCAGGTCTGGCATTGGCCCGCCGAGGCGCTGGAGTGCTTGTAGTTGGCGCCGGCGAAGCTGGTGAAGCTCGTGTGGCAGACCGAGCAATCGCCGGTGGTCGCCGTATGGCTTGCCGATTTACCCACGACGCCCAGGTAGCTTCCCGAGTGGCAGTTCGTGCAGTTCGAGGTTATGGAGACGCCGAGCGCCGTGTGGCCGGAAGTGCCCATCGTGAAGGTGCTGAACCCGCCTACGCTGGTGCTGATGTGGCACGCGTCGCAAGACGTGGAGCCGGTAGGCACATGGTTGGAGGGCGCCTTCATCGCGCCGTCTTTGCCAGTGCCATGGCAGGTGTAGCACTGACCCGTGGAAGCGCTGGAGTGCTTGTAGCTGGCGCCTGCGAAGCTGGTGAAGCTCGTGTGGCAGGCCGAGCAATTGTCAGAGGTTGCCGTATGGCTCGCTGATTTGCTCACGACGCCAAGGTAGGTTCCCGAATGGCAGGACCTGCAATCCGAAGTCATGCTGACGCCAAGCGCGGTGTGTCCGGACGATCCCATCGCGTAAGTGGAGAATCCGCCAGAGGCCGTGCTTGTGTGGCACGCATCGCAGGACGTGGAACCCGTGGGGACGTGGTTGGAGGGCGCCTTCATCGCGCCATCCTTGCCGGTGCCATGGCAGGTGTAGCACTGCCCCGTGGAGGCGCTGGAGTGCTTGTAGTTTGCGCCGGCGAAGCT
>JBNKTW010000073.1:0-52238 GCA_050298295.1 Rhodomicrobiaceae bacterium | reverse complement strand
GTTCTCCTGAGCCTGAGCGAGTTGCTAATTACGCTCACCGAGGATGCCGCCATGGCCGCCGCGGCGATGACTGGCGAAAGCAGAATGCCGAAGAAGGGATAGAGCACCCCCGCCGCTATGGGCACACCAGCCGCGTTGTAGGCGAAGGCGAAGAAGAGATTCTGACGGATATTGGCCATCGTGGCCGAGGACAAGCGCCGGGCGCGCACGATGCCGTTGAGATCACCCTTGAGAAGCGTGACCCCTGAGCTTTCCATGGCCACATCCGTGCCCGTCCCCATGGCGATGCCGATATCGGCGGCGGCCAGCGCCGGGGCATCGTTGACGCCGTCTCCCGCCATGGCCACGACCCGGCCCTCACGCCGCAGGCGCTCGACAACCCTGCTCTTATCCTCAGGAAGCACCTCGGCTTCGACCTCCGTGATGCCAAGCCGTCTTGCGACTGCGCTGGCCGTGGCCGCGTTGTCGCCGGTCAGCATGACGACGCGGATGCCCTCCGCCTTCAAGGCCGCAAGCGCGCCAGGCGTTGTCGCTTTGACGGGATCGGCGATACCGAAAACGCCAGCCATCCGCCCATCGACGGCAACGAAGACGGCGGTTGCGCCCTCGCTGCCGAGCCGGCCAGCTTCGGCTTCGATTGGGCCGGGCTCAATGCCCGCCTCCCGCATGATCTGTAAATTGCCGGCAACCACGCGATGACCATCAACATCGCCCGTCACACCCTTGCCGGCCGGAGCGTCGAAGCTCTGCACGGCCGTCAGCGGCAAGGCCCTTTCCTCGGCCGCCTTCACGATGGCAGCGCCAAGCGGATGCTGGCTTCCGCGCTCCAGGCTCGCGGCAAGGCTCAACACCTCCGCCCCGGCGAATCCTGCCGCCGCCTTGAAGGCAACCACCTTCGGTTTGCCCTCGGTTAGGGTGCCGGTCTTGTCGGCCACAATCGTATCGACCCGCTCGAAACGCTCCAGCGCTTCTGCGTTCTTGATAAGCACGCCCGCCTGAGCGCCGCGGCCGACCCCAACCATGATCGCCATTGGTGTCGCGAGCCCCAGCGCGCACGGGCAGGCGATGATCAGGACCGAGACTGCCGCTACAAGACCGAAGGTGAAGCGAGGTTCCGGTCCCCAGACGGACCAGGCCAGGAAGGCGGCAACCGCTGTCGCGATGACGAGTGGCACGAACCAGCCCGAAACCTGATCGGCAAGCCTCTGGATCGGCGCGCGGCTTCGCTGCGCATCGGCGACCATCTGCACGATTTTGGCGAGTATGGTCTCGCGGCCAACCTTTTCAGCCCGCATCACGAGGCTGCCGCTTTGGTTCATCGTGCCGCCAATGAGCTTCGCGCCCGGCGCTTTCGAAACCGGCATGGATTCTCCGGTCACCATCGATTCGTCGATGGCGCTTTGACCTTCGAGCACCTCGCCATCGACGGGAACCGCCTCTCCAGGCCGGACGCGAAGCCGATCACCGGCAGCCACGGATTCAAGCGGCACATCTTGTTCGCTTCCATCGGCGGCAATCCGGCGGGCCGTTTTGGGCGCTAAATTCAGAAGTGCGCGGATCGCGCCGCTTGTCTGCGCGCGAGCGCGAAGCTCAAGCACCTGCCCCAGAAGAACAAGCACGGTGATGACGGCCGCCGCCTCGAAATAGACCGGCACTGCGCCGCTGCTCATGCGGAATGCAGCGGGAAAGGCGCCAGGAAACAAAGTGGCGGCGATACTGTAAAGCCACGCGACGCCCGTGCCCATGGCGATAAGCGTGAACATGTTGAGATGCCGCGACTTAAGCGATTGCCAGCCGCGCTCGAAGAACGGCCAGCCAGCCCACAAAACTACTGGCGTCGCGAGCGCCAGTTGCAGCCAGTTCATCCGCTGCGCTTCAAGCCAATGCCCAAAACCCAGATGCGAGGACATTTCCAGCACGAATACCGGCATCGTTAGCGCAAGCCCTATCCAGAAGCGCCGCGTCATGCTCTCAAGCTCGGGGTTTTTCTCCTCCTCCGCCGAAGCGACAGCCGGTTCCAGGGCCATGCCGCAGATGGGGCACGAGCCGGGGCCTATCTGCCTGATTTCCGGATGCATGGGGCAGGTATAAATGGCGCCTTCGGGAACTGCCGGAGCGGGCCGCGGTTGCTTCGCAAGATAGCGCCGGGGAGCAGCCTCGAACTTGGTGAGGCATCCCTGGCAGCAGAAATAGTAGGGATGCCCCTCAAAAAACGTCCGATGCTTGGCTCCGTGCGGATCCACCGTCATGCCGCAGACAGGGTCGCGGGCTGCGCCTTCAGGCAAGGCTGTATGCTTGTGGCCTTGGTGGGAATGCGTGTGACTTTCCATTTCCAGTCGCCCTTTCCGCCCCCCAAACTTGCCTTAAACTTATACCCTTACGGGGTATAGGTTAAGAAACACCCCGATTTCTCCAGAGGCGCGAGCCGCGTAAAGCCCGCCACTTGGGCGCCAAGTTTCTCAGAAGGCGCTTGACCGCTGTTGATATATATACCCCTTAGCGGTATAAGAGACCATGGAGAAGAAGATAAAAGAATCGTGTTTGCAGCGCCTGAAACGGATAGAAGGCCAAGTACGGGGGATCTCGCGCATGGTCGGCGAAGACCGTTACTGCATCGACATTCTCACGCAAATCGCCGCCGTTCACGCCGCTTTGCGCAAGGTCGAGGGCGAACTATTGCGCAATCATGTCAGCCACTGCGTCGAGCACGCAATCGCCAGCGGAAATGCCGATGACCAGCGCAAAAAAGTGAACGAACTCGTTGAAGTGCTAAGCCGGCGGCCGGGCTAACCCGCTACCGGTGATGTTTCGTTCCAAAGGGGCAGATCGAACTTGGGCTCACAGAGTTTCTTCAATCGCATCCAATGGTGTGGCGGCCCGCACAGCTGGGCAGATGCAAAAGAAGCTCAAAATCGTTTTGGAGGTGGCGAAGGTCTGCTCAGGGGCAACAAAAGTGCGCATTCCGGGGAAGGTGACCGCTTGTTCCGGCGCATGGTGACCACCCGTTCCGGTCCATGGTGACCGGGGTGGCGCGATATGGACGCCAGAATTTCCAGACATCAAGTTACACGGACGTTCGCCTTAACAAACCGTATATTTCCTCTACCGCGCGATCATAGTTAATGCAGGTATGGTGAACGCGCGGGCGGGATGTGCTCAACACCGCATTTTCGCGCGTTTTTTACTTGTTTTTGCGCGAATTTCACGTTTCAAAAATCCCGTTAAATATAATTGAATATTTGATATTAACCAGAATAAATCCACCGAGCGGCGGCCCCCCCCGCAAGCCGCCATGATTTTTATATATACATTTCAATGAGTTGCAGCAAAATTCAACTTAACGCTTACGCAAGCTTTTTCTGCTAAATTACTTCAAGATCAAAAGATGCCCCTGCGGCCCGTCAAAACCGGGCCTCCATGGTAGCCAGGAGCTGGCATGGCGTCACACGCACCTTGGCACGGCCATCCCGGCAAGGCGGCAGGCCGCGGGCTGGCGCAAACGCGGGCTCATGCTCGCTGCCATCTGGCATCCGGTTTACCGGCCGGCACGCTTCGGGCCAAGCGCCGGCCGGCTGCTGCGGGCAACCCTGTGGCCACGGCTCGAAACGCCGCCGCCGCCCGTGTCACGCCTCATTCGCAGAACACTTTTACTTTCGTCAGCCCGCCATCCGCATCGACGTCGATGGTCATTTCGGTGAACGCCTGGATGAACTCGTCGGCGTTCTCCGCCGTGAGCTGGTTCAGGTTGAAGCCGGTGCCTTTCTCATCCAGCACCTTGTTTACGCGGTCGCGGGCTCCGGTTGGCAGCAGGCTTGCCAGCTTCACGCCGGCACGGAGCAGTTGAAACGGAATGCGGATATTCACCTTGGTTGGGTCTTTGGTGTCGTCGACAAGAATCCGCAGATATTTCGGCATGGCGCCGGAACGGGGGCTTCCGCCGGCATCCGGACTCGCCTCCGCCAAAGCAGGCTCCTTGGCTGGCGCGTCGAGCAGCCGCTCCGCCTCCTCAGCCGTAATCTTGCCTTCGGATAGCATTTCGAGGATGTTCCGCCGGTTTCCGCTCATTGCTTTCTCCTACACGATGCTGATTAGAAACGAGGAATTTGCCTGCTGGACCTCCACATGCGTGCCGCTCAGGCTGCCGGACAGGAGGTACACCGCCCGGATAGCGCGAAAGGGATTGACGCCGCGCACCAGGCAGATCACCACCACCACGGGTAGGAGCAGTAGCACGAATGGCAGTAAGATCAGGTAAATCACCGCCAGCGGCAGGCGAAACCGGAAACGCTTGCGGGACTGGCCTCCAGCCTCGATCGCCAGCCATAGCGGAATCATGATGCTCCCTTCGCTGCAAAGAACCTGGATGGCGATGCCGCGATCTTACCCGCGCCCGCTCCTTCGCGATAGCCGCGCCCTGGGAGAGCCGGGGAGTGCTTGCCAGCCCTTCGGAACCGGTGCTCTTGCTCGCGCATCTGGCACCATAGGGCTGCAACTCTTATTGGTTATAAGCCAAAAATCGTGGTTTTGAAGTGTGTGAAATCGATTCCTTTCTTGCAGAGTGCCTCCGGCGCCCGCGCCGGTGCAAGCTCCCCACGCCGGTGTTGCTTCGGCGCGAGGATCGTGACAAAGCATTGCCCAACAATTTGTCAAAAACACTCCGCGTTCCGGCACTCCCATGAAATTCACGCTCTCCTGGCTCAAAGACCACCTGCAAACCAATGCCCCGCTCGACGAGATCGCGGCGAAGCTGACGCTCATTGGCCTTGAGGTCGAAGGCATCGAAGACCCGGCGGCGAAGCTCAAGGATTTCGTTATCGCGCAGGTGCTCGAAGCGGCGCCGCATCCCAACGCGGACAAGCTGCGCGTGCTGAAGGTCGATGCGGGCTCGGGGCCGGTTCAAGTCGTGTGCGGCGCGCCCAACGCCCGGCAAGGCCTCATCGGCGTGTTCGCGGCCCCTGGCGTCTATGTGCCCGGCATCGGCGTGACGCTTGGCAAGGCCAGCATCCGGGGCGTCGATTCAGCGGGCATGATGTGCTCCGAACGCGAGCTTGAGCTTTCCACCGAGCACAGCGGCATCATCGAGCTGCCGGAGAGCATGAAGGCCAAGGTGGGCCAGCGCTTCGTGGACGTAATGGGCCTGCACGATCCGGTCATCGACGTGGCGATCACGCCGAACCGGCCCGACTGCCTTGGCGTGCGCGGCATCGCCCGTGATCTGGCCGCTGCCGGGGTGGGCCAGCTCAAGCACCCGAACGAAGGTTACGTGGGCAAAGGCTCGTTCGAGTGCCCCATCCCGATCAAGTTGCAACTCCCCAAAGGCCAGGAAGGCGCGTGCCCGGTTTTCGCCGGCCGCCTCATTCGCGGCGCCACGAACAAGCCCTCGCCCGACTGGTTGCAGCGCCGCCTGCGCGCCATCGGCCTGCGTCCCATCAACGCCGCGGTGGACGTGACCAATTATATTTCCATCGGCCTCGCCCGGCCGCTGCACGTCTACGACGCGGATAAGCTGACAGCCCCCATCATGGCGCGGCTTGGCAAGAAGGGCGAAAGCTTCGTGGCGCTCGACGGTAAGACCTACGAGGTGGACGAGACCATGTGCGTGATAGCCGACAAGGCGAACGTTCTGGGCCTTGGCGGTGTCATGGGCGGCGAGACGACCGGCGCCACCGAAGCAACCACCAATATCTTCATCGAGAGCGCCTATTTCGATCCGGTGCGCACCGCCGCCACCGGCCGCAAGACCGGCATCAACTCCGACGCCCGCTACCGTTTCGAGCGCGGCATCGACCCCAAGTCGGAGATGCTGGGCCTGAACCTCGCGACGCAGATGATCCTCGAATTCTGCGGCGGCGAACCGAGCGCGGCAATCGTTGCCGGCCGCGAACCCGCCGGGCGGCCAGCGATCCGCTTCAACCCGGCGCGCGTGCAAAAGCTGTCCGGCGCCAAGTTCACGAATGCCGAGGCCGTGGCCGCGCTAAGGAAGCTTGGTTTCGCGGTGCAAGGCAAAGCGCCCGCGCTCAGTGTCACGCCGCCGTCGTGGCGGCCTGACGTGCATGGCGCCGCCGACCTCGTGGAGGAGGTTGTGCGCTTATCCGGTTCGGATCGTATTCCATCGACCCCCTTGCCGCGCGACCCAGGCGTGGCGAAAGCGGTGCTGACGCCTTCGCAGAAGCGCGTCCTTGGCGCCCGCCGTGCGCTCGCGGCCCGCGGGCTGGTCGAAGCCGTCACCTGGTCGTTCGTGGCCGAGGCCCACGCGCGGGCTTTCGGCGGCGGCGCGGCGGAGCTTCGCCTCGCCAACCCGATATCGAGCGAAATGACCGACATGCGGCCGAGCCTCCTGCCTGGCCTGCTTTCGGCCGCGCGCGCGAATGCCAACCGCGGCTTCGAGGATGCCGCCCTGTTCGAGGTTGGGCAGGTCTTCCGGGGCGGGAAACCCGAGGATCAGAGCAACGTCGCGGGCGGCGTCCGCACCGGCACGGCCCATCTGACCGGCGGCGGGCGGCATTGGGATGGCGCGGCCAAACCGGCAGACGTATTCGACGCAAAGGCCGATGCGCTGGCGGTGCTGGCTGCCCTCGGCCTCGACACTGCAAAAATGCAAACCGCCCGCAACGCACCAGCCTGGTATCATCCGGGCCGCTCCGGCGCATTCCAGCTCGGGCCGAAGACCGTCCTTGCCCATTTCGGTGAGCTGCATCCTGAGACCCTGAAGGCGCTGGACATCAAGGGCCCCGCCGCTGTGTTCGAGGTCTTCCTCGACCGGATTCCCGCCTCGCGCCGGAAGGGAACCGCCAAGGGCGCACTCGTCGCCAGCGATTTCCAGCCCGTCCGGCGCGACTTCGCATTTATTGTGGACAAGGATGTGGAAGCGGCCTCCGTGATCAGGGCGGCGGAAGGGGCCGGGAAGAGCCTGATTTCCCGCGTCAGCATCTTTGACGTGTTCCAGGGTCAGGGCGTGCCAGCTGGCAAGAAATCGCTCGCGCTTGAAATCACACTCACTCCGCTCGACCGCACCTTAACGGAAGCTGAAATCGAAGCAGTATCCGCTAAGGTTGTAGCTCAGGTAACAAAGACAACCGGAGCGGAGTTGCGGAGCTGAGTTTATACACCAGCAAGCTTGGGTTGCATTCCCCGCCCTGAAAGCGGCCAATTTTAAACGTAAAAGCAGTAATCATCTTCCCGGATTGCGAAACAATCTACATTTCGTAGTTCACATTTACTACACCCCCAGAATCTAGATTGAATCCGGGGGGCGATTCCCTATATACTGCTTGCACGGCCACGGTAACGCCCGATATGTCCCAGTTAAGCCCGCGCTCGAATGGAAAATGTGTGCGCCGCGCGCCCTGCTGGGCCTTGCGGCGGGTTGTGGGGCGGTTATGGCGCATGTTTGTTGTGGATGAAGATCCCAGCGAAAAGGAGCGCGTGCGCCAGAAGCGGATCGACAACATCATGCACGATGCCGTTCTTCTGGAAGCCATGCGGCGCTGGAAGCTCGAATACAAACGCTTGGAAGTCTCCAAAGACAGCCCTTATGCAAAAAAATAGGCCGGAGGCGGTTTGCGATTCCAGGCTTGGCTCAAGGCTTTGGGATGGTGGCGGAGGTAGCGTTGCGCAGTGGCAATAGCGTGCTGAAAAAGCCGCACCCCTCTTTGCAATCAGGTGGCCCTTTAGCTATATAAGGCGCTTCGGTTTCCTTAAAAGGCAGAGTACGGCGCGGACATGGAGCTGCGGCACATCCCTTTTAAAAAGATGAACGGCCTTGGCAACGATTTCGTCATGATCGATGCCCGCGCCGGAGCCTTGCGGCTGTCCGCGGCCGAGGCGGGCGAGATCGCGAACCGCGCGGAAGGAGCCGGCTGCGATCAGGTCATCGTGCTGGAGCCGTCGCGCGCCGCCGATGTGTTCATGCGCGTTCTGAATGCCGACGGCTCGGAGGTGAGCGCCTGCGGCAACGCCACCCGCTGCGTGGCCGCGCTGCTGGGTCCGGGGCTTGGGCGTGACAGCCTCACCATAGAAACCCGCGCCGGCCTGCTTAGCGCCGAAGCCGGGGCTGGCGGGCTTGTCACTGTCGATATGGGTGTGCCCCGCTTCGAGTGGAACCGGATTCCGCTGTCCCATGCTGCCGCTGATACAACTGCAATCAATCTCAACTACGCTTTACCCGATGGCCGTGTCTTGGAGCGTCCCAGCGTGGTGAATGTCGGCAATCCCCATTGTATTTTCTGGGTCGAGGATGCCGGCAGCTACGATCTGGCCTCGTTCGGGCCGGTGCTGGAGCACCATCCGCTATTTCCCGAGCGGGCGAATATTTCGCTCGCCGAGGTGATCAAGACTCCCTCTCCCCAAGGGGAGAAGGGGCAGGCTGCGGCCAGTTCGGGCGTCCCCTCTCACCTCGGGGAGAAGGACAGGGTGAGGGGCGACTTCCCCTCCCGCATCAAGCTGCGCGTATGGGAGCGCGGGAGCGGCATCACGCGCGCTTGCGGCACGGCGGCCTGCGCGGCGGCTGTCTCGGCCGCGCGCACGGGGCGCACGGGGCGGCGCGTGGCCGCCGAACTTCCCGGCGGCACGCTGCTGATAGATTGGCGCGAGGCCGGCGATCGTATTTTCATGACGGGGCCAACCGAGTTCGAATTCGAAGGCGTGCTCGAATTCAACGGCTCCGGGCGCTTGGCGCGGGTGGTGCGGCAGCCATGAGCATCGAGATCATTTCATTCGGCTGCAAGCTGAACACCTTCGAAAGCGAGGTGGCGAAGAAGCTCGCCGAAGAAGCGGGGCTCGGCCACGCCGTGATCGTCAACACCTGCGCGGTGACGGCCGAGGCCGTGCGCCAGGCCCGGCAGGCGATCCGCAAGGCACGCCGCGAGCACCCAGGCGCCAAGATCATCGTCACCGGCTGCGCCGCCCAGATCGAGCCCAGCACCTTCGCCGGAATGGTCGAGGCCGACTACGTCATCGGCAACGCCGAGAAGAAGAACCCCGCCACCTTCCTGGAAATCGCGGGTGGTACGCTCGCGCGCGTCAAGGTGAACGATATCGCCTCGGTTCGCGAAACCGCACGGCACATGGTGGCAGGCTTTGGCATCCGCGCCCGCGCCTATATCGAGGTGCAGAACGGCTGCGACCACCGCTGCACTTTCTGTGTGATCCCTTATGGGCGAGGGCCGTCGCGCTCGGTCCCCGCGGGCGAGGTGGTGCAGCAAATCCGCAAGCTGGCGGAAGAGGGCTACCGTGAGGTGGTGCTGACCGGCGTAGACCTCACCTCCTATGGCGCCGACCTTCCGGGCGAAATCACGCTCGGGCGGCTGGTGCGCACGGTGCTGAAGCGCGTGCCGGAACTGCCGCGCCTCAGGCTGTCTTCCATCGACACCATCGAGGCGGACCCGGCGCTGATCGCGGCCTTCGCGGAGGAAGAGCGGCTGATGCCGCATTTGCACTTGTCGCTGCAATCGGGCGACAACCTCATCCTTAAGCGCATGAAGCGGCGGCACTCGCGCGAAGACGCCATCAGGTTTTGTGAGACGATGCGCGAGCTTCGGCCCGGCATGGTTTTCGGCGCCGATCTGATCGCGGGTTTCCCGACCGAAGACGAGGACATGTTCGCCAACACGCTCCGGCTTGCCGACGAGTGCGCCTTGACCTTTATGCATATTTTTCCGTTCTCGGCGCGGGGCAAGACGCCGGCCGCGCGGATGCCGCAGCTCGACCGCCTGCTCGTCAGGGAGCGGGCGGCGCGGCTTAGGGGCAAGGCGTCCGAGCGCCTTGCGGCGCATTTGCAGAACCAGCAGAATAAGGTGTTCGACGTTCTGATAGAGCGCGGCCGCCTCGGGCGCACGCCGGGCTTCACCGAGATCGAGATCGCCGGCGAACACGCAAATCAGGGGGCGATTGTGAGAGCGCGTGCGACAGGGCTTGCCAACAGCCGCCTGATCGGCGAGCGTCTGTCCCCATGAGCGAAACAGAAAAGCGCAATCTGTTCGGCCGCCTGTTCGGGGGGAGCAAGGCGCCTTCCCCTGCTCCGGCCGCCGGAGAGCAACCCGCCAGCGATATGCCCGCCGCCGAAGCCCGAGCGCCAGCTTCCGCGCCGGCGGATCATGTCCAGGCGCTGCAAACGCCCGCCCGGCCCTCACCTGTGGAAAACGTTCCGGCGATGCCAGAGCCTGCTGCCCTTGCACCCGCCGCCGTCCCTGAACCCGCCGCCCCGGTTCCTGCCCCTGCGGTAGCGGAACAGGAGGGCGAGAAGCCCGGCTGGTTCCAGCGCCTCAAACAGGGCCTGACCCGCACGTCCTCGCGCCTCACCGAAGGCATCACCAGCGTTTTCACCAAGCGCAAGCTCGACGACGAGACGCTTGAGGAGCTGGAAGACCTGCTGATCCAGGCCGATCTCGGTCTCGACGTGGCCGCGAGCGTTACGGACGCCTTGAAGAAGTCCCGCTACAACAGCGACATCAGCCCTGAAGAGGTGCGCACGATCCTGGCGCAGGAGGTCGGGAAGGTGCTGGGGCCGGTGGCCCGGCCGCTTGAGATCGACCCCGCCCGGAAGCCTTATGTGATCCTGATGGTGGGCGTAAACGGCACCGGCAAGACGACCACCATAGGTAAATATGCGAGCCATTTCGCCAAGCAGGGCCTCAAGGTCATGCTGGCCGCCGGCGACACTTTCAGGGCCGCGGCCATCGAGCAGCTCAAGGTCTGGGGCGAGCGCACCGGCGCCGCCGTGGTGGCGGGCGCGCAAGGCGCGGACGCGGCGGGCCTTGCCTTCGACGCCCTGCGCCGCGCCAAAGACGAAGGCTTCGACGTTCTGTTCATCGACACCGCCGGCCGCCTTCAGAATAAGGCGTCGCTTATGGCGGAACTGGAGAAAATTATCCGCGTCATTAGGAAACTGGATAGCGCCGCGCCGCACTCATCCGTGCTGACGCTGGATGCGACCACGGGGCAGAATGCGCTATCGCAGGTCGAGATTTTCGGCAAGACTGCCGGCGTGACTGGGCTCGTCATGACCAAGCTCGACGGCACGGCGCGCGGCGGCATCCTGGTTGCCATATCGAGCAAATATGCGCTGCCCGTGCACGCCATTGGCGTGGGCGAGAGCGCGGCTGACTTGCAGGCGTTCCAGGCGCAGGATTTTGCGCGCGCCATCGCGGGTGTGGCATAAGCCGAAGGGGAGTAGCGATGGAGCAGGAGAACAACAGCGGCGGCAAGAAGCCGGACCCCATGCTCAAGCTTGCGCTCGATATGGGGCCGCTCATTGCGTTTTTCGGCACGTACGCCTGGGCCAAGGGCGAAGGGGGCGCGGCGGATGTCACACGCATCATCTATGCAACAACCGCCCTCATGATCGCCACGGCCATATCGCTGATCGCCAGCCGCGTCCTCCTGAAACGCATACCTGTTATGCCTCTGGTGACGGGCGTCTTCGTGCTGATCTTCGGCAGCCTGACCATCTATCTGCGTGACCCGACCTTCATCAAGATCAAGCCGACCATCCTTTACCTGCTGTTCGCCGGCGTATTGGCGGGCGGACTGTATTTCCGCAAGCTCCTCCTCAAGCTCCTGCTAAGCGAGGCCCTGCAAATGCGCGACGAGGGCTGGCGCCTTCTCACACGGCGCTGGATCGGCTTTTTCATCGGGCTTGCGGTCCTGAACGAGGTGGTGTGGAGAACCTTCAGCGAAGCCACCTGGGTCGCGTTCAAATCATTTGGCGTCATTCCGTTGATGGTCCTTTTCATGGCAGCTCAAATTTCGTTGATTATGAAATATCAGCTCCCGGACGTATCATCCGGGTAGCTGGAAGCGTCGTCCACTTAAGTCATTACCCTTATTTTATATCTTTGAATGAGGCACGGAACATGTTGGCCGGCGGATCCGCTATAGACAGTGAACGAAGCACCAAGCTAGCAGCCGGACGATAATGCTGACCTTAAAAGAAACGGCAAGCCGCGCGGGGAAAAGGCGGAAGAAGGCCGCCTCCGCGCGTTCGGACGCAATCGACCGTTCGATGATCCATCTCCTGCATCGGGCAAGTCAGAGGGCGTCCGAAATATTCGCCATCGAGACACGGGATTTCGATCTCACGGCGCGGCAATTCGCCGTGCTCTCCTCGGTGGCCCAGCATGAGGGCCTGAGCCAGACGGATCTTGTCAGGCTCACGGGCATCGACCGCTCGACCCTCGCCGATGTCGTGCAGCGCCTCCTGAAGCGTGGCGTCATCCAGCGTGAGCGGACGATGCAGGACGGCCGGACTTACGCGGTGACGCTTTCGGCTGAGGGCCGCGAGCTGCTCGACGCGATCAAACCCTCCGTGCGGCGCGCGGACCGCGCGGTTCTGTCCTGCCTGGGCGACGAGGATGGGAAGCTGGTTGCCCAAGTTTTGAACCGCCTTCTGAAAAGGTCAGGGGCGGAAGACGGACCGAACGCTTACTAAATCGTTGCATTAAATTTCATCAAGGAGGCTTGCGGCCTCTCGCTTCGTTCATAATGTGGATGTAAGCTTGCCCCATGGGAGCCGAACTTATCACTTTCAGGCAGGCTGTACCGGCGGATGCAAGCGCTATCGCCGACATACATGATGCCGCCTGGCGCTCAACCTATCAGGGGCTGATCCCTCACCTCTATCTTGAGCGCATGATAGCCCGGCGCGGGCCGCTGTGGTGGCAGCGCCAGATCCAGCGCGGCTCAAGGATCACCCTCCTCGTTTTCGACGGCATTCCGCAAGGCTATGCGGCTTGGGGCGAGGCAAGGGGAAGCTGGCCTTGGCCCGCAGGCGAGATTTTCGAGCTTTATGTAGCGCCGATTTTCCAGGGCATCGGCCTCGGCCGCCGCCTGTTCGCCGCCGCGAAGCTGGAGTTGAAGGAGGCGGGTTACGACCGCCTTTTGGTCTGGGCGCTGAAGGACAACGAGCACGCCTGCGCGTTTTACGACGCTCTTGGGGGTGTGGAGTTGACGACAGTCGCCGAGCGGTTCGGCGGCGTGTCGCTGCCCCGCGTGGCCTTCGCCTGGGGCGTCAACGTGAAGTCGTCAAATACTTGAGACGCGGCAGGGCGGTGGCGTGAACAGGGGGAAGCTTCCTCCATCGATCGATCTTGCGCCGCTGCAGTGGCCATTCCGGCTACGAAACGGGATGGCCCAGCGGTTCCGAACGGCAGGAGCAGTGTGGGCCGCCGCATCCTTGAGCGGGGTGATGTGGAACCGTGTCTCGCTTTCGATTTCCCGGGGGCATGAAAACCTGTGCCAAGCAGGGCATTCGGTTCTGGGATTACCCCGGCAGCCGGCCCGGTGTACCGGCCGTGCCAAGCTTGGCCGAACTCATCCGCGCGCCCGTCTCAGCGTGATCGCCCGGCGTTTTGCCGCTCATGGCTTCGGCCAACTTGATGATAGCTGGCCCAATTTTCGCCAACAAGCCATACCACCCGTTCGCCGGAGGCGCACACGGAGAAATTTCAATGTGTAAGCCTTCCTCCCCTGCGGCGTACCGCGCTATTTGGCGCAGGGCCATTTCATGCTAGGCATGGGAGAATTGGAGATTTAGGACACGAACAGGGGCAGCCAGAGAATGTATCATGTGAGTTGGGCTATACAACTTGCCGCTATGCCGGTCTTTCTGGCTCTTGCCGTAATCAGCTTCGTGCAGCCGTCGCCTTTGTGCACCGTCCCAGGGCCCTATGGTTTCCTGACGGGCATGGGCTTCATGTACGTGGTAATGGCCGTGGCGCATTCGCCCGCTTGGTTCCCGGCGATAGCCAAGCTGCTGGGACGGTCCCCTTCGAAGCCCATGCCGCCGATGGATTGCTGCGCGCCCCTGCTGTCCGAAAAGCCGGCCCGGCCGGAGCAGCGCAGCCAAACCACGCAGTTCGCTGCGTAAGGCAGCGCTCCCACACTTATCAGGTCATGGCTTGTGCGCCATTGTACACAAGCCATCCGGCTTCAAAGCGAAGTTCCGGCTTTGCTCGAACCCAAAAACGGCAGTTGAATCTGCACCACGCCGCAAAACACGCGCCAAAACGGCGTGCTTTGCCATTCTTGCGGCGCACCCGAAGGGTGAAGCGGTGGCAGCAATCCGCAACGTCATTCCCGCGCAGGCGGCAATCTATTTCTGACCTTGGAACAAGACTTTACATGGGTCCCTGCCTGCACGGGGCCGACGCTGTGGCGTACCTTAACCGCCGGATTCAGGTCGAAGCGTTCCACTGCCCTTCCGGGAGCGGACGCCCATGCGGCCAGGATGAAGCCCGGCCGCCAAGGTTCCGGATAGCACCTCAGAGCGTTCCGGGACGGCGGCCGCGTGATTATTGCTTGTGCCCGCCCGGACCACCGCTTGGTGGATGTTTCTGAATCTTGACCTGAACTTCAACTTCGCCGGCCTTGGCAAAACCAAGCTTCAGCGGCAGCGTCTTGCCCTCTTCCAGATCGTGCTTGAGGCCCGTCAGCATGACGTGATAGCCGCCGGGCTTGAACTCCACCGCGCCGCCGGCGGGGATGGCGATGCCGCCTTTCACCTCGCGCATTTTCATCACGCCATTGTCATGCATATGCTCGTGCAGCCCGGCCTTGGCGGCGCCGGGCGAGGAGGCGGATTTGAGCGTATCGGCTTCCTTGCCGCCGTTTTTGAGCGTCAGGTAGGCCGCGCCCATCTTCTCCGGGCCTGCCGTTGGCCTAGCCCAAACATTTTCAATGGTCAGGCTGCCCGCCTTGTACTCCTGAGCCCCGGCGGCGAAAGTTACAAACGTCAGCCCCGCGGCTGCGGCTATCCATGCAATTCTCATTAGTCCTCCCTGGCATAAACCTGTGCGGAAACGGCAGGTTTTGGCCGCAGGCTAGTCAGCTTGCGGCTTTCTTTCAAACAGAATCGCGGTTTCGCACCACCCTTAAGCTGCCCGCGCGTCGAACTCCCGCATGGCGGCGGCGTCGCGGGCGCTGAGCGCGGGATAGGCAGGGTCGGCTCCGACATCCTTGGTGATGCGCCAGGAGCGCGCGCACTTCTTGCCGGACGCGAGTTTCGGCACCACGGCCACGCCCTCGGCCTCCGGGATCGTGAACGCGCCGGCGGGCGCCTTGCCGGTCTTGATGACGGCCCCGCTGGTGATGGCGATCTCGGCCCAGTCCGCGCCTTTGGCCGCCGCCGCCAGCTCCTTGTTGCCGATGTAGATTTCGGGCGCGGCCTCAAGGCTTGCGCCGATGCGCTTCTCGCGGCGCTCGACCTCAAGCGCGCCGGTCACAACGCGGCGGACGGCCCAGATCTTTTCCCACTTTGCGCCAAGCGCATCGTCGCGCCAATCCGCCGGGATTTCCGGGAAGGTTTGCAGGTGAACCGAGCCGTTCTTGACCTCGCCGTAACGTGCCAGCCAAGCCTCCTCGGCCGTGAAGCACAGGAGCGGCGCGAGCCACGCGGTGAGGCACTCGAACAGCGTATTCAGCACCGTCAGCGCCGCGCGGCGCTTCAGGCTCGAATAGGCCTCGCAGTAGAGCGCGTCCTTGCGGATATCGAAATAGATCGCCGAAAGGTCGTTCGAGCAGAAATCCGCGATGGTGCGGTAGGCCCGCTTGAAGTCGAAGCCGTTATAATCGCTTCGGATTTGCCCATCGATCTGCGCCACGCGGTGCAGCACCCAGCGCTCCAGCTCCGGCATATCGCCGTGCGCGACCGCGAACTCCGGCTCGTAATGCGCGAGGCTGCCCAGCAGATAGCGCATTGTGTTGCGCAGCTTGCGGTAGGCGTCCACGGTGGATTGAATGATGTGCGGCCCGATGCGCAAATCCTCGGTGTAATCGGAGGACAGCGCCCAAAGCCGCAGGATATCGGCGCCGGACTGCTTGATGACATCCTGCGGCGCCACCGTGTTGCCCATCGACTTGGCCATCTTGCGCCCCAGTTCGTCAAGCACGAAGCCGTGCGTCAGCACCGCGTCGAAGGGCGCGCGCCCGCGCGTGCCGCAAGACTCAAGCAGCGAGGACTGAAACCAGCCGCGATGCTGGTCGGAGCCTTCGAGATAGAGGTCGGCGGGCCATTTCAGATCCTTGCGCTTCTCCAGGCAGAAAGCGTGCGTTGAGCCGGAATCGAACCAGACATCGAGAATGTCGCGCACCTGTTCCCAATCGCTGGGCTTATCCACCACGCCATCCAGGAACCGCTCAGCCGCACCGTCCGCGAACCAAGCGTCCGCGCCCTCGGCCTTGAAGGCCTCGAAGATGCGCTTTTGCAGTTCCTTGGAGCCTTTGAACTTGGCGTTCGGGATCACCTCGCCCGTTTCCTTATGGACGAAGACCGTGATCGGAACGCCCCAAGCCCGCTGGCGCGAGATCACCCAATCCGGGCGCTGCTCCACCATGCCGCCGATGCGGTTGCGGCCTTGCGCCGGCACGAAACGCGTGCCGCCGATGGAGTTGAGTGCCAGCTCGCGCAAGGTGGGCTTGCCCTTGCCGGCGGACTTGTCCATGGCGATGAACCATTGCGGCGTGTTGCGGTAGATCACCGGCGCCTTGGACCGCCAGGAGTGCGCGTAATCGTGCTTGTGGCGCGGGTTCATGGCGGCGAGCGCGCCCGCTTCCTTCAGCGCCGCGATTACCGCCGCGTTGCCGTAGCGCACATCGTCGAGCTTGCCGAAGTGGCCCTTATCGTCGATCACGCGCTTGGGCTCGTCGCCGCCGAACAGCGGCACGGCTTTGCGGTAATAGCCGTCCGGGCCAACCATGTCGGGCACGGTTGGGTCGACGCCCAGCGCCTGCAACTGCCGCACGCTGGCCGTCCAGATGTCGAAGTCCTCCGCGCCGTGGCTGGGCGCGGTGTGCACGAAGCCCGTGCCGGTGTCCTCGGTCACATGCTCGCCGTCGAGCAGCGGCACCTTGAAATCGTAGCCGCTCTTGTGCAGCGGATGCGCCGCGACCAGGCCCTCGGGGTTAACGTCTTCCACGAACTTCCATTTCTCGACGCGGGCAGCCTGGAAGAAATCGTCCGCGAGCCGCTTGGCCACGATGAAGCGCTCGCCCTTCTTCGTCCAGTTATCTTCGGGCGCTTCCGTCACTTGGTAGAGGCCGTACTCGATCTTGTTCGAGAAGGAGATCGCCCGGTTGCCGGGGATCGTCCACGGCGTCGTGGTCCAGATGATGATGTTGACGCCCTTGGCAGCGCCTTTGGTGACAGGGAATTTCACCCAGATCGCGGGGCTGGCGTGCTCGTGATATTCCACCTCGGCCTCGGCCAGCGCGGTGCGCTCCACCACCGACCACATCACGGGCTTCGAACCCCGGTAGAGCAAGCCGCTCGTGGCAAACTTCATCAGTTCGCTCGCGATGACCGCTTCAGCCTCGTAAGCCATCGTGGAGTAATAGTCCTGCCAGTCGCCCTCGACGCCGAGCCGGCGGAACTCGCCCATCTGCACGCCGATCCACTTCTGCGCGAACTCGCGGCATTCGCGCCGGAACTCGTTGACCGGCACGTCCTCCTTGTTCTTCTTTTTGGCGCGGTACTGCTCCTCGACCTTCCATTCGATGGGCAGGCCGTGGCAGTCCCAGCCCGGCACATAGTTGGCGTCCTTTCCCATCATCTGCTGCGAGCGGATGACGGCGTCTTTCAGGATCTTGTTGAGGCCGGTGCCGATGTGGATGTTGCCATTGGCGTAAGGCGGACCGTCGTGCAGCACGAACTTCTCGCGGCCCTTGGAAGCCTTGCGCAGGAGCTTGTAGAGGTTCATCTCCTCCCAGCGTTGCAGAAGCTTCGGCTCAAGGTTCGGCAGGCCCGCCTTCATGCCGAAGCCGGTCTTGGGCAGGAACAGCGTCTTCGACCAGTCGCGTTCCTGAGCCCCGCCTCCCCCGTCCGAGCTATAATGCACGGCATCGGCTTTGGCCGGCGCCGCCTTGGTGGCGGCGCGGCCTGTAAACTTACCGTTCCCGGCCGTACCCTGCTGTCCCGAAGTCAGCGGGCCACGGCCGATGCTGCCATTCCCTTTGGCGTGCCCGCCTGCTTGATCCGACTTGTCCATTGGAAAAAAACCCAACCCTGCGCCAAAAGCGCCGATTCATCCTAAATTGCGGCTACTGATAGGGCGAACAGGCCGGTGCAGTAAATAGCGAACTCAAATCCATACTCTGGAAAAGCCCCCCCGGCCCGCCGCTTCTCCGCTGCCCTTTCCCGCCGTCCGGGCCAGCGGCATGGGGGCGGAGCACACTCATGAGGAAAGCAGCGTATGCTCAACAAGGATCTTGGCGCCGATCAGTATCAGGCAAAGCCCTCCTAGCCCCTCCGCTGCGCGGCCAAGCGTTGCGCCAGCGGCGCGGCCGATCATGATTCCGGTTGTAGCCATCGTAAACGTTGTCAGCCCGATCGCCATCGCGGTCACAACGATATTGGCGTTGATAAAGGCCAGCGTCGCGCCGACGGCCATCGAGTCGATGCTGGTTCCAAGCGCTGTCATGAACAGAACGGCGAAAGAATGCCGCGCCGGTTTCGCTTCCTCCTTTCGATGCTTGGCGCTTTCCCAGATCATCTTTCCCCCGATGAAGCCAAGGATGATGAATGCCGCCCAGTGATCCAAGGCGGTGACGTAAATCTGGGCGGAAACACCCGCTGCCCAGCCGATCACGGGCGCCGTCGCCTCAACCGCGCCGAAAACAAGGCCGGCGCGGGCGGCTTCGATGAAGCGGGGGCGATTAAGCGCGGAACCCTTGCTGAGAGCGGCGGCGAAAGCGTCCGCCGACATACTTAGGGCAAGGACAATCAGAGAGAGCAAATCCATAAAACTGAAACCCGCCGGGCAGGGCTAGCGTGCAATCTAACTGCGGCCGGTACGGTGCCGGACCTGTACGGGCCTCGCAAAGCCAGCCCGGGTGCCGCCAGCCTCAGCGGCCGCCACTCCCCAATGCACAGGCGTATAGACTCGCAGAACGGCTCTGTCAAAGCGGGAGCTGCCAGCAGCAGCTGGGTCCGCTGCTGGAGATGCGGTCCGCCGCTGGCCTTTCGTGGATGAGGCGCTTATTATGCACGCAAATGGCCAATCTCCGGCGTGAGCTTACGTGGTTGTGAGCGTTCCGGTGGAGTGAGGTTTGACGTAGCAATGGAGCAAGCTGCTGAGTTGGGCGTGGGTACGGAAACTGCAGATGAAAGACACGCCTGCTGCGCATAACGCAGAAGGCGCGGCTGCTGACGAACGGAGTGAGTTGGATAAATTATACCTTTCGTTCAATAGCTTACTTGCCGAAAACCAAACGTTAAGGGAGAAAAATCTCACGCTTCAGGAAGAAGTGAACGCCCTGCGCGGCGGCCAGGACAGCAGAGACTCCATGAAATTTGCGATATCTGAATTTGCCGGCGATATGATAGACGTTGCCGACAATGTTCGCCGTGCCATCGAAGCGGTTCCCAAAGACCAGCTAGGCGCGATTCCGGCCTTGAACAGCCTTGTGGAAGGCTTTGAGGTTACTGAGCGGTCGCTTTTGACCGCGCTGAATCGCTATGGGGTGACGCGTTTCTATCCTCTAGGCGAGCCATTTAATCCTCACGTGCACGAAGCCAAGTCGATGGAGAGCGCGCCCGGTTTGCCTGAAAACACCGTGGTTCAGGTGATCCATGCAGGCTTCATGATAGGGGAGCGCCTGCTCCGGCCGGCTGGGGTTGTCGTGTCTCAAACTGGCGCCGTCACTCAACCTCAGGACGGTGCTGCCACGAACAATTGGGCCTCCCCGGCTCCATCGGGCGCTACTGGTTCGGGGCGATACGCCCAGCAGGCAGACCTGGCTGAACGCAGCTCCTCTGTCTTGCACAAGCCGGTTATCGCGGGGGCGGAGGGTGCTCCTCGTGAACGGGCGGAGGATACATCTAACTACATTAGCGCATCCGGGCAGAATTGGCCTCCGCCATCGAGCCAAGAAGCAGCTTACGAGGCGGAGGAGATTTCGCCCCTTTCCGGTCCCGCGGAGGTTATCGAAGATGCGGAAGAGACAGCCACGGCCGTAAACGGCGCGTTCGAAGCCAAGGACTATGCGGAGGCCGCGCGCCTCCAGGAAATCGTCGCTGCGGCGGTGTACCGCAGCGAAACCGCCGCCGGGGGGAAGCCGGGCGATGGCACACTCGATGCTCTCCTAAGTCTTTCCTGGTATCAGCTTCTCACGGGCCAGTACGACACCGTGATCGCGACCGCTGATCAGGCCGCCGCGATAAGACAGGATTACATTTCAATCGACACAAATCGCGCCCACGCTCTTATGCTAAAAGGCGCCACGGACGAAGCAAAGTTCATTTATAACAAGCACAGAGGAAAAGAAACCCGGAACAAAAGAGCCTGGGACGAGGAGGTTTTAGGCGACTTTTACGAATTGGAGCAAGAGAACATTAAACATCCACTCATGGATGAGATCAGAAGTTCTTGGTCTACAAAGACTTGATCTCGCAAGTTGCATTTGATGTAAAAATATTTAGAAATGAAGATAGAAGTCACACGCCGGGGCCGCGTTAAACATGGCGGCATTAATCATGCGTACACGTCCGGCTCCGGGCTTGCTGTATATCGGGAATTGCTGGCCTTTATCAGCTTGCTTTGCTAGACATAAGGCCTCAGGGACGATCAGGGTAATAGAAGAAAAGGTGAAAGTGATGTCCAGGCTGTTGGAGATGCCGGCTGTGCAGCAGAAGAGACAGGGGGGCGGCATGAACCGGCTCGATGAGTTGAATAGAATCCTCCGCAAGCTGCAGATCGATTCACCTGGTATCGAGACAAGCGCGCTGATTTCCGAGGACGGGCTGATGATCGCCCGCGCCGAGAACATGAGCATGGAGGAAACGCGCGTCGCCGGCATGGCGGCCACGCTCCTTAATCTGGGCACCCGGGCGGCCATGGAACTGTCACGCGGCGCCGTGCAGGAAGTGATCGTGCGCGGCGAAAACGGCTATGCCGTGGTGCTCAGCGCCGGCCGCGGCACCCTGCTGCTCGCCGTCACGAACGAAGCCAGCAAGCTCGGCCTTATCTTCTTCGATATGCGCGAAGCGATCCGGGCGCTGCAGAAAGTCCTTTAGGCGGCCTCACGAAACCCGCGCCTTTCGCCGCATCGCTGTTAGGAGTTGCTCATGGCGGATAACGTGCTATTCGACAACGGCACACACCGTAACATCCTGCTTGAGGATTCTGGCGGCACCGGCATGGCGGTGCAGGCGAACCAGCACCTCATCGTGCATAATGGCGAAGCCATGCTGCTCGATCCCGGCGGGCACAAGGTCTATTCCAAAGTCATGGCGAAAACCTTTTCGGCCCTCGGCCGCGGCAAGCTGCGCTACCTGTTTCTGTCGCACCAGGACCCGGATATCGTCGCCGCCACCAATGGCTGGCTTATGACCACCGACGCCACAGCGTACATCTCCGCGCTGTGGCAGCGCTTCGTGCCGCATTTCGGCCTGGACCACCTGCTCGAAGACCGGCTGCTGCCCATCCCGGACGAGGGGATGACGTTCGAAATGGGCGGCGAGACGCTGTTCGCCCTGCCGGCGCACTTCCTGCACAGCGTGGGCAACTTCCAACTCTACGACCCGGTTTCCAAGATCCTGTATACCGGCGACCTCGGCGCCTCGCTCGGCATGGAATACTTCGAAGTCGCCGACTTCGACGCGCACCTGAAATACATGGAAGGCTTCCACCGCCGCTACATGACCAGCAAGCGCGCCATGAGCGCCTGGGCCTCCATGGTGCGCAAACTCGACATCGACATCATCGCCCCGCAGCACGGCGCGCTATTCCGCGGTAAACCGATGGTCCAGAAGTTCATCGATTGGTGCGACAACCTCGAATGCGGCATCGATGTCCTTACGCAGGTATTCAAGGTGCCGGCGGCTCCCCAGCCCAGCGCGCCAGTAAGATGAAAGTGTGGCCGTGAACGCCGAACTTCCCGACGCCTTCCCCCCCGCCCTGCCATTGGCTGGCGAGGGCGCGCCCGCTGTGCTAGTCGCCGCGCTGGCCGCCATGGGCGCCACGCTGGCGGTTGTTTCGGCCTTGATCTGGCTTACCCCGCCAGTGACGCCGCCGAAGCCGGTAACCATCGTGGTGCACGAAAAAGCGCCGCCGCCGAAAATCATTGAGGTGCCAGTGCCCGCGCCAGCGCCGCCGCCCAAGATTATCGAGGTTCCGGCGCCGCCCGCGCCGCCGCCCTGCTTTGACCCCGTGACGCTCCTGTTCGCGACCGACAAGTCCGTGCCGCTGGCCCCGTCGGAGGGGGCGCGCGCGCAACTGCACGCGGGCATCGACCGGCTAAGCGACTGGCTCGGCAAACATGCCGATGCAAAGGCGCTCGTCGAGGGCCATTCCGACAGCAAGGGCACCGATGCGCACAACCTCGTGCTCAGCTTCGCCCGCGCCAAGGCCGTATCCTCCCTCCTCGCCAGCAAAGGCATCCCAGCCCGCCGCCACACCGTGCGCGCTGCGGGCGCGGGGGAGGCCGCCGCGAAACTCGACCCGCGGGACCGCCGCGTCGATGTCACCATCGAAGGCATTAGCCCCTGCAAAAGCGCCACCGGCGCCACGGAGCATCCATGAACATTCCCGCCCTTCTCATCGGCCTTGGCGCCGCGTTGCTTCTGCTGCTGGCGGGCTACCTCGCCGGCCTCCGGCGCGGTTCAAGCGAGCGCGCCCGGCTGCGGGGCGTGGCCGAACAGCAGGCCGCGATCCTGCAACACTGGAAGCAGAATAACGCAGGCGCGCTGGACGATGACCATACCCTGAAATCCACCATCCAGCAGGTGCTGGCACCGCTGGTGGAACGCGAGCGCCTGTCGGTGGACTTGGCGCGGGTTGGCAGCGCCGGCCAGCGCCGCGACCTGTCCCCGCTGCTTGAGCAAGTCGCCAGAGTTGGCAATTTCGGCTCGATCCTCTTGAGCAACGAAGACGGCCTCGTCGTCGCGGCGGCGGGGACGGCACCGGACTTCGACGCCATGGCCGCGGCCACCGCCCGCATAACCGGTGCCGCCGACCAGTTCGCCGCTCACCGCGGCGGGGCGCTGGCTGTTGTGGTGCGCGACGCCGCTGACTCGACTACGCTGTGCCGCCTGTTCACGACGCACGGCCAGACATTGGCACTGACCGCGACATCGAACGACACGCGCCTGACCGCCGTGGCGCTCGACCCGGCGCTGGCCAAAATCGAAACGGCGCTGGCGGCGCAGGTTACAGGTTGAGGGCGGGGGCCGGCCGGCGCATCTCACCAGCCACTTAACAGCTGGGCCATTACCACGGCGATCTTTTCGCTTTCCAGGCCGGGGCCAACTGCAAGGGGCCATCAGGCTACATGAGCGCATTGCGGGACTCTCCGCCCGCCCCAGTTCTACCTTCCTGGCGCGCCTCTGGAGCAAGCGCCCATAATGCCCCCCAGAATTCACCGGCCAGTCCAGCCTGAAATTTTGCCATGGGCAACCGGGATGCAGGCCCGGCGCCAAAGAACCGCGAAGGAGGCCGGTATGTACGCTATTGCAGGCGGAAGCATCATGGCCGCAGCGCTGCTTCCAGCCTGGCTCACGGCGGCTTCGTTGCGCGCGGAGCCATGCCGCATCGGCCCCGCCACGTTCGGCGCGCCCGCCTGCGTCATCCGGGAAACCAGCCACCAGGACGGGCCTGCCCAGTACACCGAATGGCGGGAAGGGCCCATAACCTACACAGTGCTCGTGGTCACGGCGCATAGACGCAATCTGTTCCGGGGCTACCTCGCAAGATGGCTGCACCACCACAAATGCACTGCCAGGAAAATCCCCTTCGGCCATGAGGTCCATTTCGAAGGCTCCGCCAGCGGCAGCGGCGCGCCCAGGCAAATAACCTGGACAGGCGTGTGTGCGGCGCCGGGCAGCTACATGGTCCGCGCCATTGGCCTCAAGCGGCAGGTGATCGAATTGCATGCGAACCGCGCAGCGGGCGATCCTGCCCCGATTGGGCCCGCCTTGGCCGCGCTCCTGGACCGCGTACGCCTGTCTCCCGCCAGCAATGAGTAGACCACGGCGCTTGAAGACCTGCACCCGCCGGCGGCCTTGGTAACAGAACGACCTGGCGCAGGCCCTTCTTACCAAACTGCCGGGCAGTGCAACTTCACCTACCATGCGCTGACCCACGCAGCACGCAATCTTTAGTTGGCTGCATGAAGTCATACTCCAGTAACTTGTGTTGATCTATAGTCACTTGGCTCTCCGGCTCGCCGGCATTGTCAGCAATCGATGCCGCCGGTGCTGAAGAGTGGTTGGCACTGGCAGGCGGCAATCCCGCTTGGACGTCATAGTTTGGCTACCATCAGGATTCAGGAGGCGAACGATGAGCGACCCTAAGTTAATGCAGGCTTTTTTCGATAGCGCTGATACGGCGTTCTACATCAAGGACGCAGACGGCCGCCTTCTTCTCGTCAACCGCAAGGCCGCAGAATACTTCAAGCTCAGCGAGCGGGAATGCGTAGGCAAACTCGACTATGACATCTTGCCCAAGGATGAAGCGGATCGGCTTAGAAGTAATGATCACGAGGTCGTCCGGAGCGGCAAACCGATCAACCTCGAGACTGTCCTCAACCTGCCGGCTGGACGCCGCAAACTACTAGACCATAAGTTTCCTATAGACGTTCCAGGTTACCCTGGCGCAATAGCTGGCATCGCAATCGAGATGGCTGAGACGAAGTAGCCCGTGTCGCCATTGGGGCTCTGGGCAGGTTCAACGGCGGGCTGACGTTCTTCGCAAGCTGCTGCAGCCCGCACCAGAGCCTCAATGTCGCGCTCCACGAACCGCCGGAGCAACAGATTGTGCTGCATCTGCTCCATGAACTGGCATTCCGGATAGATTGGGAACAGAATTTGGAGCAGAGCGGCTCGAAATTGCCATTCCAGTGCAATCGAGGGCGGCCTTCCGCGCCGAAGATGACGGCGAATGCAGCATCGGGCACCCCAAGCGCGGCATTAACGATGCGGATACAGGGATGGTGCGCGGCGCCAGAACACGCTTCTCCATATTCACATAACCCAAAAATGTCTCCCGCCACCCGCTTTTTCCGTGCCGTCTCCCCGCAAAACTCTGCGCCTTGAATCCGGCGAGTCATTGAAGGGCATTATTACGGAAGGACGACTAAGGCGATGAAAAACAAAACCTTCGTTCTCGTTCACGGCGTATGGCACGGGGGCTGGTGCTGGGCGCGCTTGGCTAACATTCTGCGGACGCGCGGGCACAGAGTTTCAGCACCCACCCATACAGGCCTCGGGGAACGCTCACATCTGCTCTCCAAAGACATCACGCTGGACACCTTTGTAGAGGACGCCGTCAATCATCTCGCCTACGAAGACCTGCGAGACGTTATTCTCGTTGGCCACAGCTTCGGCGGCGCTTCGATCACCGGCGTTGCGGACATCGTCCCTCAACGCATCGCGCGCCTAGTCTATCTTGACGGGATCATGCTCAAATCGCAGGAGACCTGGCTCAGCCTGCTTCCGGAGGACATAGCCAGGGACCGGACGGCGCAGGCCCAGATGAGCAGCGGAGGCCTCAGCCTGCCGCCCGCCCCAGCCGGAAGTTTCGGCGTTTCAAAGCCTGAGGACATTGCGTTTCTCGAAGGGCGGCTGACACCCCATCCCTTCGCGACGTTTACGACGGCCCTCAACTTGAAAGGCCCCGTGGGGAACGCCCTCCCCGCGGCCTATATCCGGTGCACGGACCCGGTTTATGTCCCGGCTGAGATCGCGCATCTGAGGGCGAAGGACTATGGCTGGCCAGCCGGAGAGATAGCAACTGGACACGATGCGATGGTCACTGCGCCGCTTGCCCTCGCGGACCTGCTGGAGACGATGGCGTGACACCATGAAATGAAAAACTGAAAAGCCGCTCTCCGGTGTCCCCCCCGGTCCGGCAATGTTCGCCTGGGTTGCGTATTTCACCATTCGCGGTGCATTCTGCTTCCCGCGCCCCCGGTTTGTGGAAGGACACGTTATGTGCAGATTCAGCTTGGCCAGATGGCCGGTAATCCTGCTTTGCTTGCTCGCCTCCCCGCCGGTGCACGCAGAGGAAGACAAGCCTGAAGCGCGGCAAACGGCTGCGGCAGCGGGGGGGCCAGCCAGCCAGCTTCCGCAAGACAGCGTAACGCAGCACACGGTCACGCTCGGGGGAAAACAGCTCGCATATGAAGCAACGGCTGGCACCTTGCCGCTTCATGGAGCCAAGGGCGAGGTTGCCGCCAAGGTCTTCTATGTATCCTACACCGTGGAGAGCGAGGCGGCGCGCCCCGTAACCTTCGCATTCAACGGCGGCCCTGGGGCGGGTGCCGCGTTTCTTCATCTGGGCGCAGCGGGGCCAAGGATCGTGCCCTTCCAGGCGAACGGAGCCGCGGCTGAGCTGCCCGTGCATCTTGCCGATAATCCCGATAGCTGGCTCGCTTTCACCGACCTCGTTTTCGTCGACCCCGTGGGCACGGGGTACAGCCGGACCACCAAGGGCGGGAAGGATGCGGAGAAAGCCTTTTGGAGCGTCAGCAAGGATGTTGTCTCCATGGCGGAGGCAGTCCGGCTCTGGCTTTCGCGGAACGGGTGCGAGCTAGCCCCGGTCTATCTGGCGGGCGAAAGCTATGGCGGCTTCCGCGTGGCGGAACTGTCGAACCGGCTCCTGGCCATGGGATTTTCGCTGAAAGGCGCGGTCATGATGTCGCCCGCGCTGGAATTCTCCCTGTTGCTGGGAGACGATTACGGCATCCTGCCGCTAAGCTTTGCCCTACCCTCGCTCGCCGCCGCCAACTCCGGAATGCGCAGCGGGCCGGAAGCCCCCCTCGATCTGGTCCATGAGGCCGAAAATTACGCGCGTTCAAGCTATCTCGTTCATCTCGCGGCCGGCATGAAGCAGGACAGCGCCGTTGTTCAAGCCCTCGCCAAATTCACGGGGCTCGATCCCGATATTATCGCCAAGCATCACGGCCGCGTTTCAACGCATCTATTCACCCGCGAATTTCTCCGCAACAAGGACCGCATTTTAAGCGCTTACGATGGCACCGTAAGCATACCCGCCCCCCGTCCGTCCGCGCATCCTCCGATCGATCCCATTCTCGACGGCACAGTTTCCGTTCTGGCGCCAGCCATGGCAAGCTATGCAGCGAACGAACTCGGCTTCAAGACCAGCCTCGAATACCGCCTTCTCAACAAGGAGGCGAATACCAACTGGGACTTCGGTAACAAACCTAACCAGCAAGGTTATGCCGGATCACTCGACAGCTTGGAGGAAGCGCGCGTTCGCAACCCGGCCCTGAAAATCTTCATCGCGCACGGCTATACCGATCTCGTTACTCCCTTCGCCATGTCGCGCTACGCCGTCAGTCAGCTCCGCCCAATCGAAGGCGCGGCCCCAATCGAGATCCGCGTCTACCGGGGCGGGCATATGATGTACCTCCGCCCCAGCTCGCGGGCACAGCTAAGCAACGGCGCGCGAAGCATTTATTCGGCACCCTCCTCGCGTTAGGTCCCACGCCGGCGGTTAGAAACAGGGCCAATAAAAAGGGGCTTGAAGCCCGTGGCATGGCCATCCATGGGCCGATGCGAGCAGAGTAAACGCGCCTGCGCCCGGTTTTTCGCAGCTACTTTTATGTGAATTTTATCTCTTCTTGTGTCTAACTCCGCAGGTTTCGAGTTCCGCTCAAATATTAGGCGCAATCGTGAAATTGACCGCGCGATAGCGCCCGCTCCTTTTCCAGCCCTGCCTGCGCCGTGCGATTTTGCTCTCCGAATCAGCAGTTTATTTTCGCATGGGAGTTTGGAAGAAGCCCATTCCACGATTGCGCCTGAAGAAAAAAACGTTTGAGCCGCGCCCGGCCGGCCAGATTCACCACCCGCCAAGGCGAATGGCCCCTATATGGAGTATGCTTGGATGCTGCCGCTATATCAAAAGCTTAGACGCGCTTCAGCCCCGGCCAGTCCGCCCGGCGCCCGGAACTTTGCGGCGTGGCCGGCTTGCTACCTCGCAACCATTTCTGCGGGTGTCATCTTTCCAATCCCGCGAGGAAGGGCTATATTACCAATCGCTGGTTAGCCAGCTATGGCGATAAACGGATATCATAATAAACCTTTCGGACCCGGGGGCGGTACCCGGCGCCTCCACCACAAGCCGCTAAGCGCACGCGCAAGCCGGGAAGACCGGCGGCTTCTGTTGGGGGCGAAATAGGATCGACGAGGGTGTAAAGGGTACTCTTTCGCTCGGCATGGTACCGCCGTATCGGGCCAAACTTATAGTTGCCAACGACAACTATGCTCCGGCTGCTCTCGCTGCGTAACGCGGCGCGAAGCTGGGAATCAAAGTCCTGACGGCGTAGCTGCTGTCAGGCGCGGCTGGCGGCGCCGGGCAACAGAAGTCCGCCACTTTATTCTCTGGGGACGATATTGAGCCGCTGGCTTTGAAACGGAAATGCCTGAAGATCTGATCCGGTACGAGGCTCTTGTCTTGGACGCGCTGCGTGGTGTTGTGCGCGCGGTGCTGCAGCGTGTGCTAAAGCGCGGCATCCCTGGAGACCATCATTTTTTCATCACCTTCGACACCCGCGCGCCAGGCGTTGGCATTTCCAAGCGCCTCAGGGACCAGTATCCGCACGAGATGACCATCGTGCTGCAGCATCAGTTCTGGGATCTGGCGGTGACCGACGACCGCTTCGAGGTCCGCCTATCGTTCAACAACATTCCGGAACGGCTGGTGATCCCCTTCAACGCGGTCCGCATCTTCCAGGACCCAACCGTGCATTTCGCGCTGGCGTTGCGCCCGCCGGAGGGGCAGGACAGCGAGGAGGGCCTTTCAGGGGATATGAGCGTGTTGCCACCCCCGAAAAGCGAGCTTAACGGCCTCCTGCCCGCGAGCCTGGAGCCCGAACCGGACGAGGAGGAGGTTCCCGCCGCGAAGGCGCCCCTGCCCGAATCCGAGGCACGGCCAGCCGGAGGGCGCAAGACTGCTGAGGTCGTCAGTCTCGATAAGTTTCGGAAAAAATAACGGTTACACACACTAAGTTGATCTCACAGTATATTGAAATTGCCCGTTTAGGAGGCATACATAATTTCGTGTCATCATCGCAACATATGCGGGAAAAGCGGCTAGAACCCATTTTTTCGGGGGCTGACGCCACGCATATGCTAAGGTATGTTCTCTGTGAACACAAAAATGGCGCTTTCAGGGGTCCGGAGCCAGGCGGCTGGCTTCGCTGATTCGGTGTTTCCCGCGAATACCGGCGTCAAGGTGGAATGGATAAGGCTCGACATTGGAGGGTTTAGTGTCCCGGCTCATCAGGAATTTTGCGATCGCCAGTCTGTTGCTGACGTTTGCCGCGCCAGCTGCAAATGCGAATTTTATCGATAGCTTCTTTAACGACCTTTTTGGCCCAATGGGCGGCGGCGGACGGCAGGTCATCAAGATCAGGCCGGGCTCGCACCGTCCAGGCGAGATCATCGTGAGTTTTGCAGACCGGCGTCTGTACTACATTCAATCCAAGTCGGCCGCGATCAGCTATCCCATCGCCATCCCGAAGAAAGAGGCCAAGTGGTCTGGCGTGAGCTATATCAGCCAGAAGCGCCTAAACCCTACCTGGACACCGACATCCGAAATGCGCAGAGAAAATCCGAAGCTTCCGGCTTACGTTCCGGGCGGCGATCCGCGCAACCCGCTGGGCACCCGCGCGCTTTATCTGGGCGACTCCATGTACCGTATCCACGGCACGGACGCGGAATGGCTGATCGGCCAGCAGGTATCGCACGGCTGCATCCGCATGTACAACGCCGATGTCGCTGATCTTTACAGGCGGGCGAAAGTCGGCGCCAGGGTTACGGTCAACTGGAACCGCTTCAACCGTATGCGGTAAACCGTTCCCACCAGGCAATACTCTGCATTAAAAAAGGCCGGCTGTACCGGCCTTTTTTAATGCGCCAAAGCGAGGCGCTTCCACTTCACGGCGATGCAGGAGCAGCTCGCGCTGGCCGTCAAGAATAATGACCGCACCTCTCCGCCGTTAGTACGCCGGATAATCACCATATCCTGAGCGGGCAAAATACTCATTTTAATTCTCACAAAACTGTGCTCATTGCGCACCACCCACTTGGCATCCCTTACGCCGGCGTTAAATTGAGGCGGCGAATCATTATGTGCTGGCCGGCGCAATACGCATTTCCCAAGTTCTGGGAAGCCCTGCGCCCTGCGATCCTCGCCAGGCGCACAGTTTAGAAGAATGCACAGCGGTTCTATAACTTAAGGAAGCGGCCGGAACGGTATGGGGGCGCCGTTAGTTGGCCACGGGGGCGGCTTGGCGCTAAGGCGTGCCTAAGCCGTCTTTCAGATACGGGGTAGTTAGATGCAAAAGGCTGCACGCCATGGCGGCGCGACACGGGTGGTGCTAGCCCAGCCACGTGGATTTTGCGCCGGCGTGGTCCGGGCGATTTCCATCGTCGAACGCGCTTTGGAAAAATACGAGGCGCCGGTCTTCGTCCGCCACGAGATCGTGCACAACCGGCATGTCGTCGAAAGCCTGAAAGCCAAAGGCGCACGTTTCGTCGACGAGATCGATGAAATTCCGCCCAGCTCCGTCACCATTTTCAGCGCGCACGGCGTGGCGAAGTCCGTGCAAACCGCCGCGGAAGGGCGGGATCTGCCCGTGATCGACGCGACCTGCCCGCTCGTCACCAAGGTTCATCTTCAAGGAAAGAGATATCTGGCCCAGGGCCGTATCATCATCCTCGTGGGCCATGCCGGCCATCCAGAGGTCGAAGGCACGATGGGGCAGATTCCGGGGCCCGTGCACCTCGTCCAGACCGGGGAGGACGTCAACGCGCTCCCGATCCCCGGTGACACCCCTGTCGCCTACGTGACACAGACCACGCTTAGCATCGATGACACGCGCGAGGTCATCGAGGCGCTCAAGCGCAAGTTCAAGGATGTCGTGGGCCCCGAAACCAACGATATCTGTTATGCAACACAGAATCGCCAGACCGCCGTCCGGCAATTGACAAAAATTGCCGAAGTTATACTGGTTGTCGGGGCCAAGAACAGCTCGAACTCCAACCGCCTGCGCGAGATCGGCGAGGAGGCTGGCGTTCCAAGCTATCTATTGGCCGATGGCGCGGAGCTGGATGCCCAATGGGTGAAGGGCGCCAAGGTGATTGGCCTTACCGCGGGGGCTTCGGCGCCAGAGGCCATGGTCCAAGATGTCATCGAAAGCTTACGGACCCTAGGTCCAATCGAAGTGACAAATTTGCCAGGTGTTCAAGAAAACGTCGAATTCAGGCTTCCCCACGAGCTTCACTCCATTTGACTTTAACGGCCGTCCGTTTAAGCCGGCATGGATGAACGCTCACACCGCCCAGGTGCAATGTAATTTCACAAGTTGGAGCACACATATGGTCTTGCCGTTCTTCCTGGAAAGGCGGATGGGCGCCTATCTTCTTAAGCAGAAACTCTTGGGACGCAAGCGCTATCCGCTTGTCCTGATGCTGGAGCCTTTGTTCCGGTGCAACCTGTCCTGCTCGGGCTGCGGCAAGATCGACTACCCCGATCCAATTCTCAACCGCCGCATGAGCGTGGCCGAATGCCTGGAGGCTGCCGAGGAGTGCGGCGCGCCGATGGTCGCCATCCCCGGCGGCGAGCCGCTGATCCACCGGGAAATCGGCGAGATCGTCAAGGGCCTGATCGCTCAAAAGCGCTTCGTCTCGCTGTGCACGAACGCGCTTCTGCTTGAGAAAAAGCTGCACCTTTTCGAGCCGTCGCCCTATCTGTTCTTCTCGGTGCATCTCGACGGCCTTAAGGAACACCACGACAAGGCAGTCTGCCAGGACGGCGTGTTCGACCGGGCGCTAAGAGGCATCCTGGCCGCCAAGGCCAAGGGTTTCACCGTCAACGTCAACGCGACGGTTTTCGACGGCTACAAGGCTGAGGATCTCGCGCGGTTCCTGGACTTCGCACGCGATCTTGGGGTGGGCGTCTTCATTTCTCCCGGCTATGCCTATGAGCGCGCCTCCGACCAGGAGCACTTCCTCAACCGCCGCAAGACCAAGGAACTGTTCCGCAAAGTCTTCGCACTCGGCAAGGGCAAGCGCTGGACGCTCGGCCAGTCGCAGCTATTCCTGGACTTCCTGGCCGGCAACCAGCAGTTCCATTGCACGCCCTGGGGTATGCCCGCGCGCAACATTTTCGGCTGGCAGAAGCCCTGCTACCTGTTCGCCGAGGGCTATGTAAGCACCTACAAGGAACTGATGGAAGCCACCGAGTGGGACAGCTACGGCACCGGCCGGTACGAGAAATGCGCGGACTGCATGGCCCATTGCGGCTATGAGGCCACCGCTGCCGACGCGGCAATTTCTAATCCGTTCAGGTCGATAGCCCTGGCGTTCCGCGGCATCCGCACGGAAGGCCCGATGGCGCCCGAGATCGAGCTGGACAAGCAGCGTCCGGCCGCGTTCGTGCATTCGCTTCATGTCGAGCGCGAACTGGCGCGCCTGAAGCAGGAAGAAGCCAAGGAAGCCGGGCAGCGCCTGACGGCTGCGGAATAAGCTCCGGCTCCGCCTTGCGGGCGACGCCAGCAAGGCGGAGCAACCGCGCCAACGGGCTGATACGAAACTCAGCCATCTCCGGGCACACCCCCACCCTGTCCCTCTCCCTGTGGGAGAGGGAACGTCAGAATGTCCGCGGCGGGTAACTCGGGGGGGCCTTCTCCCAGGGGGAGAAGGACAGGATCAGGGGACATTCGCCCAGTAAAGGGCACCGCCAAGCGCCTGCCTATGTGGCCAATCCCGGCTCGGCCGGGGCTTGGGGCTCGCTCTCCTCGACAAGCGCCAGCGCGGCCCTTTGCACCGCGAAGAAACCTAGGAACGGCCCCAGCGCCCGGCGGCTGCGGCGCAATGCCCGGCTCGCCCTGCGCATATCGCCGGCCAGGCGAAGCAATCCCGGCAAATCGCCGGGCCGCGCCGCCAGCGCTTTGACGACTGCCCACGGGTCGGTTTCGCCGTCGTCGCGAGCGCCTGCCAGCGCGCTCGGCGGAATGTCCCGGTGCGCTGGGTCCAGCACGACCCTCAAGACCGCGAACGGCAAACCGTATTGCGCCGCGATCCCGGCGGTGAGCCCGGACTCCATATCCACCGCCGCCGCCCCCGTCGCATTCCAGAGCGCCTTCTTCTCAAAAACCGATGTCACCGTCGCATCGGAGGCGAAAACCGGCCTGTGATGGGCATCGGGGACGGCGTTCAGGATCGACCTCGACCAATCCCGGCAGGTATGGGACGTGCCGCCCGCCGTTATCACCGAGCTTGCCACGATGATGTCGCCCGGCCGCAATTCCGGCGAGAGCCCCCCGGCCACGCCGATGCTGATCAAGCCGCTCACGCCCGATTTAGCGTGGCCGTGCAGATACTTCCGGTATTGCTCGCGGCATTGGCCGTACACCACCTTGACGCCAGGCCCCCGCGCGATCCTTGCCTCGAACCCAAGACCCGCCGCCGCCACCACGGGCCCAATATCGAAGACTGCATTCATTCTCAGCCCGCTTCGCCGCAGCGCACAGAACCCATCCCGCCGGCCCAGCGCTTCGGGCTGGATGATCGGCAGGCCCCCAATTCACGATCCCACATGGAATGCCAAAGCTGTAAGATTATAACAAGCTTTTGTTAAGATAAAGCGCAGCGGTTCTCCACTGCAAGCCGCGGACAGCACGGGACAATGATTTTTGCACCGGCTGTTGCGCTCCTAAGACAGCAGGCTTTCCCAATAACTTAACTCAAAAGCTAGCAACGCTTGCGAGATCACTATTTTACTTATAAACTTTTGCGTGCAAACGGCCTAGCCGCGCGGAAGTGCTTGGTACTTATTGCCGCATATCAGGCAATATTGGCTAGGCATCCCCGTTTCGCATGAGAAAGGCGCCCGGGCCTACGCGCGTGCCACGAGAGCCGCGGCCCGTTCGCCGGAGAAGATCGCCCCCTCGATGGTCGCCGGCAAGCCTGTCTGCGTCCAGTCGCCCGCCAGGAAGAGGTTGCGCCATTCCGTCTTTGGGCCTGGACGCTTGGCGTCCTGCGCCGGGGTGGCCACCATCGTGGCGCGCTTCTCGTTTACGATCTGCCAGGGTGGCAAGTTCGCGGGAAGCCCGGTCACAGCCGAAATCTCTGCCCACAATTTGGCGGCGAGTTCTTCGCGAGGCTTGCCTATCAAGCGGTCCGCCCCGCTTATGGTGATGGACAGCCTGCCGGGGAACGCGAAAATCCACTCGACCGTTCCGCCCACGACGCCAAGAATGGGCGGGAACGATGGCGAAAGCTCTATGCGGTAGTGGGCATTAACGATGGAGCGGAACTGGTCCGGCGCATCGAGACCGGGAATGAGCGTTTGCGCGACCCAAGGCGGGACGGCGAGGATGACCTTATCGCCTTCCTCAACCGCGATCCTGCCATCGCCGAAATCGAGGGCAGCCGCCCTCCCCTCCTCGAAGGCAATCTCCCGCAGGCGCCGGCCAAACGTGACGCTGCCGCCCCGCGCTTCGATATACGCAAGCGCCGGATCTATAAAGGCCGCCGAAAGCCCTTCGGCCACCAGCGGATGGCAGGCGGCGCCGCCCTTCGCCAGCGTTTTTCGCATGACCGCGCCCGCGAGCTTGGCCGAGCCCTCGCGCGGATCGGTGTTGAGCGCAGCCAGGAACAGAGGCTCCCACAGGCGCTTATAAAGCGTGCCGTCGCCCCGGATTACGCCGGTAACGGTCTTACGGCTTCCCGCCCACATCAGCGGCAAAGCGCCCAGGTAATCCGCCGGCTTGGTTCCGGGCACACGGCGCGCCGGATCGAACAGCCATGACGGCCACAGCCCCTCGTCCATGCTCAGCGTCCAATGCTCGCCGGTGCCCAGATCGGCAAAGGCGAACTCCGCGCGCCCCGGCCCCTGAAGCTTATCCGCGCCGCCAATGAGCGCGAGGTAGCGCATGGCGGCATCGTTGCCCGACAGGAGCAGGTGGTTGCCGTTGTCGATGACCGCGCCGAAGCCGCTATCGTAATAGGAGCGGCAGCGCCCGCCAGCCTGTCCGGCGGCCTCGTAGACGGCAACCTTGCGCCCACGCTCCGCGAGCCGTACCGCCGCAGACAGGCCGCCGAGCCCCGCGCCTATGATGTGGGTCAGGGGCGGCATGAGCCCCCCTCACCGCAGCCCTCTCCCCAAGGGGAGAGGGAGTTCGGCCGCAACTGTTGATGGAGCGTTCCTTCTCCGCGCCAGCTTGCCTTGGCAAGCTGGCAGCCAAGAGTTCCCGTATCCGCTTGCGGATACGGATGGGAGAACGATGGGGTGAGGGGGGCTTGCATCGCTAGAAAAGGAAGTGGCGCAGGAGGATGAAAACGAGCCGCGGCTTGCCGAGCTTCACGGGCGCGCGCGGCGCCGCCCAGCCGCGGCTCACAAGCCCGTGCAGGATACTCTTGTACGCCTCCGCCATCACGCGCGGCGTGCGCACCACGCCGCGCGGATGCCGGCTCATGATCTTATCGGCCTCCCCAAAGTGCCAGTGCGCCAGCGAAACAATCCGCTCGCAGACCTCAGGCAGCGCCGGATGCGCAAGCACGGCCGCCGGTTCCGTGCTGGTAATGCCGGCGTCGGTCAAGAACTCGCGCGGCAGGTAAAGCCGGCCGATGCCGGCATCTTCATCCAGATCCCGCAGGATGTTGGTGAGCTGCAGCGCGCGGCCCAGATGCTCCGAAAGCTGCCTGCCGTCTTCGGGCGGAAGCCCGAACACACGCGCCGAGAGCCGCCCCACCGCGCTTGCCACACGGTCGCAATAAAGATCGAGTTCGACAAAAGGCGGAGCCTGGATGCTCTTGTTAACATCCATCTCCATGCCGTCGATGATGGCGCGGAAATCTTCACTATCCAGATTGAACCGGCTGACAGCCGTTGCGAGGCCCGCGAGATCGTCCCGCTTCGCCCCCGTATAGATCGCGTCGATATTCCGCCGCCACTCCTTCAGCTTCTCCAGCCGCCCTTCGGCCTCGCCTGGATCGTCGGCGATATCGTCGACCGCGCGGCAGAAGGAATAGATCTCGTACATCGCTTCACGCTGCCCACGCGGCATGATCCGCATGGCGGCGTAGAAGGAACTCTTGCGCGAGCGCTGGACCGCAATCTCGCCCGTCTCCGGGACTTCAATGGCTTCGCCAGTCATCCATTCCCCCTAGCGCGGCTGTGACTGGTATGCGCGGCCCAAAAAGCGCCGGCCAAGGCCAATGCAAACCGCACTCATCAAAATAAGCGCAAATTCCGGCTTGCTAAGATGGACGCGCTCACTTAGCGGATCGCGCGTCTTAAGCATGGCGGTCAGCTTGCGCGCAAGGCGTTCGATCGCCGCCACCTCAAGGCTCAAGCGGAGATCCCTTATTTGCCGGGAAAGATTCGCGGCGCCAAGCACGTCCCCGGTTTTTTCCGCAAGCTCGTGAATGCACGCCAGAAGCTCCGGGGAGGACTTGCCGGCGGCCAGCGCTTCGACAGGCGCCTTCCTCGCGGCCAGGACATTCTGCGGAATGTAGACGCGGTTCAGCCTGCGGTAATCCGCGCGGCAGTCCTGCAAATGGTTGATGATCTGAAGCGCGGTGCACAGCGCATCGTTTGCGGGCCAGGCGTCAGGGCTCTCGCCATGCACATCCAGCACGAAGCGCCCGACTGGATTGGCGGAATAGCTGCAATAGTTGATCAGCTCATCCCAATTCGCATAGCGGCGCTTACTCGCGTCCATTCGGAAGGCGGTCAGCAAATCCTGCGCGTGCTGGGCCGATAGCCCGCGCTCCGCGATTGCCGCGCGCAGCGGCAGCGCGTCCGCCACATTATCGTTCCACCCCAGCAGCGTATCCTCGAAGGCATTGAGGCCTTGGAGCTTCTCCCTTTCCGAAAGCTCAGGATTGTCCGCGACATCATCGGCCGCGCGCGCGAACCGGTAGAAGGCGAGGATCACCGCCCGGTGCTTCTTCGACACAATGCTGGACGCGACGGGAAAATTCTCGTCGCGATGTGTCTTCCCGCCTGGGTCCCAAACCGGCCCGGTACTCATGATGCCTCCGCGCGGCGCGCCTGCACACGCCCTTTCCAAAGCCCGCCCCTGCCGCGCCAATGCTGATTCGCGGAGTCGAGCGTGAATAGCATATAAAGGCAGGCGATGGCAGGCAGTGCTACAGCCCAAAGCGGGTACAGCTTGTAGAAGCGCACTATGGGGTAGAACGCCAACGTCATCAGCATCCAGGTCAAGGCTCCGGCGGCCTGCGCCAGACCGGTTCCGCCCACGGCCAGAAGCGGGGGCGCAAGGTAGGTCAGCGCCATGCCCAGCATGGTTCCGGCCAGGAGCAGCGGCGAGTAGTTGAGCTGGTCGTAAGCCGAGCGCGCGACCATGCGCCGGATATCTCCGAAGCCGGGATAGGGGCGCAGACTGCGCACGCTATCCGTTAGCCCCAGCCACACCGGCCCCTGCCGTTTCATGGCACGGCCCAGTGCGCAATCGTCGATGAGCGAGGAACGGATGGCCGCGATACCGCCGGCGGCTTCCAGCGCTTCGGTTCGCACGAGCATACAGCCCCCCGCCGCTGCCGCCATGGCGTGGTCCTTCCGGTTCACCCAGGCGAAGGGATAGAGCATCTGGAAGAAGAACACGAAGGCCGGGATCAGCGCGCGCTCGGCGAGGCTTTCGCAACGCAGCTTGGCCATGAGCGAGGTCAGCGCCAGCCCCCGCCCTTCTGCCCGCGCCACGAGGCGGCGGACAACGCCCGGATCGTAGGCGATATCCGCATCCGTAAGCAGAAGATAGCGGGGCGGATTTGCCAGCGATTTGGCTTGCTCCACGCCTTGGGCCTGCGCCCACAGTTTGCCCGTCCACCCGCCGGGCAAAGGCTCGCCCTTAAGCACCGTCAGGCGGCCGGAAGCGCCCGCCGCGCGCGCGGCCGAACGCGCCGCCTCCGCTGTTCCATCCTCGCTTTGATCGTCGGTGACGATGATGGAAATCGGCTCGGGATAATCCTGCGTCAGCAGGCTGCTCACGCTCGCGCCGATGACATCGGCTTCGTTGCGCGCGGGCACAACGGCGGCAACACGCGGCCACGCGGGCGGAGCGGGCGCCAAATCCGCCTCGCCGCGGATATTCGCGCGCCAGAATCCCCCCCGCGCCGCAAGCAGATACAGCCAGGCCGCCAGACCCGCCACGCCCACAGCCAGCTCAATTGTCATTGCACGTCTCTTGCATCCCGCTAAAGCTCTAGCCGGGTAAACAGGCGCAAGCAAGTTCCGTCACCATGCGGTTTGTCAGGACATTCTTGAGAACCTCCGTCCGTTGCGTCAAGATAACCTTGACACAAGGGGGGGACCGTAACCGGAAGGACGCGCGGAATGCTCTCGATCATGCGGAAATCGCCGCTCAAATGCTCGTTCTGCGGCAAGAGCGAAAAGGAAGTGGCCCGGCTGATCGGCGGCCCCAATGTCTACATCTGCGGCGGCTGCGTCGGCACCTGCAACAAGATCCTCGAAGCAACCCCAGCCACATCCGGCGGCTGGGAGACGATGACCAACGAGGAGCTGCTGGCGGGCCTCAAAACCGCAGAGGCGACGGTGGAAGCGACGCGCGCCGTGCTTCAGGCCATGATTGACGAGCTGAGGCGCCGCAGCGTGAGCTGGGAAGCAATCGGCAAGGCCCTCGGCATATCGCGCCAGGCTGCGTGGGAGCGCTTTTCTTAGGATTGCGGCCTGCGCAAACGGATGTGCGTGCGATCCGAACGGCCATCCGCATCTACGACAGTGATATGCACAAAGCCGGGGCCAGCGGGCTTCAGGAACGCATCGCGCCGGTGCGGCGAGGACTGTATGGGGACGCCATCCACGAGCCATGTAAGCGGCAGCGTTCCGCCCTCGGCCTTGAGCGGAACGGGCAGCTTCTCCGCCTCCCCTTCAACGCTTGCCAGCTCGACCTCCGCGTTAACCGGCGGATAGGCGATGCGCAAAGGCGTCCCATGCTCGGGCCCGGCCGGCCTGTCCCGCCTTTGCTCGTGGAAGACGCGTAGCGGCGGCGGCAAATCCGCATTCTTGCGCACGCCGATGACATTGGACGGCGCCGCGGCGAACGGCGCGCGGTGCGGGCCGATGGCGCCGAACAGCTCGAATAACACCGGCGCGGCGACCCTCAGGCCCACCAATCCGGGCACCGCGCTGGCATCGGGACGGCCAACCCAGACCGCGATGGTGTAATCGCCGTCGAAGCCCGCCGCCCAAGCGTCGCGGAACCCGTAGGACGTGCCGGTTTTGAAGGCAACGACGCCCGGCGTTGCGCTTGCCGGAACCGGCGCGCCACGCAGGATATCGGTGACGTACCAGGCCGCCGCGGGCTGAAGCAGCACGGGCGCATCCGGCGCATTCCACACCGGTCCCGCATTGTCCTTCTGGTAGCGGAGGGGGATAACGCTTCCGCCCCTGGCCAGCGCCAGATAGAGGTCCGTCAGATTTTCGAGCGTGAGCCCGACACCGCCCAGCGCTATCGTCAAGTTACGCGGGACCGTGAACGGCATACCCGCATTGCGGAACCGGGCCGCGAGTTTCACTGGGCCTACTTCGTTCAGAACCTTCACCGCGGGCACGTTGAGCGAGAGCCGCAGCGCGGTGCGCACCGATACCGTGCCGTGGAACGCGCTGTCGAAATTCACCGGCGCATAATTATCGAAGCGCACGGGCCGGTCCTCGATCAGCGTCTCGGGGTGCGCGAGCCCGTCCTCGAAGGCGAGCCCGTAGATGAACGGCTTCAGCGCCGAGCCCGGCGAACGCACGGCGGCCGTCATGTCGATAGCGCCGAGCCGGTCCTCGTCGAAGTAGCCCGCCGAGCCGACATGCGCCAGCACCTCGCCAGTGCGGTTGCTCACCACGAGCGCGGCGATGGAAACCTTCTCGCCGAAAGCCTGCGCGCCGCGCTGCGTGATCCGCTCCGCGGCCTTCTGCAGCTTGCCGTCGATGGTGGTGCGGATCGCGGGCTTATCCGGGATCGCGGCGATCAGCCTGTCGGAAAGATGCGGCGCAAGCGCCGGGAACTCGCGCCTGCCGTGGGGCGCGGCCTTGGCCATCGCGGCCTTCGCGTCGGCTCGCGAGATAACGTGCGTGGCGGCGGCTCGCATGATGACGCGGTTGCGCGCTTCTATGAGGCTTGCGTAACGGTGCTGATCCATGCCGCGGTCGAGCCGGCGCATTTCCGGCGATTGCGGGATCGCGACCAGAAGCGCGGCCTCGTCGATGCTGAGCCGCAGCGGCTCCTTGCCGAAATAGGCGAGCGAGGCGGCGCGCGCGCCTTCGAGGTTGCCGCCAAAAGGCGCGAGTTTCAGGTAGAGCGTCAGGATTTGACGCTTGGAAAGCGCCGCCTCAAGCCGGACGGCGTCCGCGATCTGCTGGAATTTGGCGGGGATCGAATGCGTTGGCGAGCCGCGCAGCAGACGCGCGACTTGCATGGTGATCGTCGAGCCGCCGGAGACGGGCCGCGCGTGGCGGATGCCCTGCCAGACAGCGCGCACGAAGGCCAGCGGGTCCACGCCCGGATGCTTCCAGAAGCGCCGGTCCTCGAAGGCCATCAACAGCGAGAGATAGACTGGGCTCACATCCTCCGGCTTTGCGTCCAGGCGCCAGCGCCCATCCGGCGTGGTGAAGGCGCGGAGCAGATGGCCGTCACGGTCGAGTACAAGCCGCGAGGACGCCGCCGCCGCATCCAGAGGCAGGGGCTCGAAGAGCTTCAGGCTGTATGCGGCGAGGAAAAGCAAACTGAGCGCAGCCAAGCCGTAGCAGGCCCGGAGGATGCGGCGGGACTTCACGGCCGCATGGGAAAAGCGCAGGACTATTGTTCGCGTTGTCACAGTGCCCCCTCACACCCGGCCGCTCTCCCAGCAAACTCGCCCCGGCGAGCTTGCCTCTTTTCGCTTCCGCATTCGCAAGCGGATGCGGATGGGGAGAAGGGAGTCCGCGGCATACCCTCTCCCCTTGCGGGAGAGGGTGGACACGAAGCGGCCAGGTGAGGGGGATAAGACATCCTTGGCTTTCCCTACTGCGCCCCGGCGATCTCGACCTTGCCGCCAGCGGTGCGCGCGAAGCGGCCGGCCCGGTACATATCCTCGACCCGTGCGCCCGCATGGGTGTAAGAGCCTGGCGTTACCGCGCGCATGACATAGGCCATGGTGATTGCCGCCGGCGTCTTGCGCGAGCCGCTCATCGAATAGGCGGCCACGAAGCGGTCGTCGCGGAAGGCTGAGAACACCGGCGAGTAAGTCGAAGGCAGCCAGGAGAAGCTCTTCAAGTCGCTCCCCTTGAGCAGCGCCGGATTCTCGATATCGAAGCCGGCGGGAAGCCTGTCCTCGACAACGATCTGCGCGCCCTTCGGCTCCACCTCGGTGACTTTCAGCACCACGACGACGCGGCCGTTCTGCTTCACCTTGCTGAAATCAATCTCGTGACCGTCTGGCGCGTAGGTCTTGCGCTCGATCTTGAAGCCGCTCTCCGCCGAGGGTTCGGCCTCCAGGCCATCGCCCGTGACGAGCACGGTGGCGGGCGTCTCTTCGCGTCCCACGTTCTTGATGGTCAGCCCGTCCTTGGCGAATTGCTCCTGGCTCATCGCCGTCTCGAATTTCTGCGAGGTGGAATCCGGCAGCATCGCGCTCACATTGACGATCGGAACCGAGGGAGCGGCGAGATCGCTGCCCGAAAGCACCGTCTGAAACGCGCCCTGCACCGGCTGGCCGTTCACCTCAAACGTCAGGTCTTTGTTCTGCGCGTCGAGCGTGCGGGCCGCAAGCAGGAGCCAGAGGCTTTCCTGCGTGGTGGTTGCCTGGTGCTGCGCCCGAAGCGCGGTCACGATCCCGAACGCCTTCTTGAGCTGCACCGTGCTGGCGCGGCTCTCGCCCATCAGCGCAAGCACCGCCGCGGCGTCGCGAAGCTCCGTGCCGTAGTCGGAGCGGCTTGCCCGCGCCACCGGCGTTCTGGCGCCCGTTCGATTTGCCAGCGGCACCTGCGCATCCGGCTTTACGAGCGAAGTAAGCGCGGCATCGAAGGCAAGCGCGGAGCGCTCCTTGTCGCCGAGCATGGCAAGCCCGGCGGCGAGCTGCGCCTTGGCGATGGGCGTCGCAAACGCATTGATCTTCGTATCCGCGTAGTAGCGCAAGTCGCCCAGCACGCCGCGCCCGGAACGCGCCAGCACATAGAGCGAATAGGCAAGCGTCTCCCCGCCCGACTTGAAGTCGCGCGCGTTGTTGACGACGTTCTTCAGCCGGTCGATGGCCTGCTCGTAGTTCGTATCGCGAACAACGAAGCCCTTTTCCTTGGCGCGGGTCAGGAAGTCGGCCACATAAGCGGTCAGCCAGACGTCTTCGTAGGACGGACCCCAGAGCCCGAACGCGCCGGTCGAGGACTGCATCTCGTAAAGGCGCGCGATCGCCTTTTCGATGGCCGCCTTGGCCTTCGGCTCCTTGCTCAGATGCACTTGCGAGGCGACCTCATCGTAGTAGAGCAGCGGCAGCGCACGGCTTGTGGTCTGCTCGGCGCAGCCATAGGGATAGCGGTCAAGCGCCAGAAGCAGGCCGGGCACGTCGAAGGAAGCGGTGCGGCTCGCCGTCACCATGACCTTCGCGGACGCCGGAACCAGATCGTGGATCAACTCCGGGCCAATCTTGAGTGAGCCCGTGGACGCGGCCAGAACCTCGTCTGTCTGGCGGTGCACATTGGGCGCCGGCGGCTCGACCGGGATATCGTATTTCCGCTCGATGGACACGCCCGGCCCGGTGAGCGCAAAGGAGACATGCCCATCGCCAACCGACGCGCCCTTGAGGCCGATGGTCTGGCTGATGCGCTTGTTGAGTTCCAGCGCCAGCTCTCGTTCGGCCGGCCCTGTGATCTCCATGCCGCCATCGGCCTTCGCGGTCAGCTTATACGCGCCAGGCTGCGCCTCCACGTTCTCGATGCTCAAATGCAGCGTGGACGTGTCGCCCAGCATCAGGAACTTGGGCGGAGTCGCCTGCGTAACCACGGTGTCGCGGACGATAACATCCTTCTCGCCATGGCCGAGCTTCTTGGCGGACCAAACCTGCGCCGCAAGCCGCATCGTGCCGTTGAAGGCGGGCAGCTTGAACGTCACTTTCGCGTTGCCATTCGCATCGGTTTGCAGCGGCCCGGAATAGACCGCGAGCGGTACTTCGGAGAGCGGCCTGCCGGCCATGGCGAAGCCGCCAGCGTCGCCGCCGGAGCGGATCGCCCCGCGCACGCCCTGCATACCGTCGATCAGCTTGCCGTAAAGGTCGCGCATCTCAAGGCCCAGGCGGCGCTGCGCGAAGAAGTAGCCTTCCGGCTGCGGTGTCTTGTAGCGCGTGATGTTGAGGATGCCGAGATCCACGCCCGAGATTACCAGGGTCGCCTTTTCGCCCGCGTCGAGGCCGGAAACCTTCGCGGAAACCGTGACAGGGCCGTCGGGCCGGACGCTGGGCGGCGTATCGAGCGCCACGGACAGCGTGCGCGGCTTGGTGTCGAGCGGAATCCACTTGGCGCCCACGGCCCGGCTAGGCATCCGCTTGGCCGCGCTGTCCATTGGCCGGTAGGCGATGGCGGTTGCGTAAGCGCCCGGCCCCCAGGACGGATCGACCTTAAAGCTCGCCGTACCGCCGGAGGCGCTGACCTTGATCATCTTCGTCGCCAGCACCCGGTCGCTCACGATGGCGACCAGCGCTTCGCCCGCCATGCGCGGCATGACCTTCACCGTCAGCTCGCCGCCCGGCTTATAGGACGCGCGGTCGAGGGCCAGGTTCAGGATTTCCGGCGTGTTCGACGCCTCGGAAGCGTACCATCCCGAATAGAAGGTCAGACTCGTTGACGGTCCCTTTGGCGTTGCGGACGAAACGTCGAGCCGGTAGCTGCCGGCTTCCACCGGCGCCTTGATCTTGACCGTGCCCGATGCCGGGATGTCCACGGCGCCGCCGCCGGCCCGGCTCTCGACCGTAACCCGCTCGTAGGACCAGCGGTTGTCGCGCGAATACCATTGGAACTGATGTTCGATTCGCTGCAGCTCCCATTTCACGCCATCGAGCGCAACCTGCTTGCCGTCCGGGCCAACGCCTACCAGCTCAAACTCCGCCGGCGCGCCTTCCTCGACTGAACCTTCGAAGAGCTTCTTCACGCCGATGAAGCTCTTACCGTTGTTGACCTTCATCGCAACCTTGTCGCCAAGCGCGCGCCCGCTCGGCTCGCGCAGGCGGATCGCAATGTCCGCCCGAAGCGGCTTCGAGGTCTGCGGCAGTTCGGGCAGCGCTATCGAAAGCTTTGCCGCGCCGCTCGCATCCGTGTTCGGCAGCGCCTCCAGCTCCTCGCGGACGGTGGTGAACTGTTCGTCCTGCTGCCCGGCGTGGAAGCCCGGAAACCCGTTCAGTTCATCGGTCGCGGAGACCGTAATCTCGCCTTCGAGGCCCAGATCCGACGCAGGCGCGCCATAAAGATAGCGGCTCGTAAGATCGATGACGCCCGGCGCCTCCGCCGAGATCACCGGCTGCGTAACGTTGAGCTTCATCTCCAGCCGCTGGGGAACGTAATCCTCGACCAGGAAGCTCTTTCTATTGAGAGCGGAGCCCTTGGGATCGGCGTAAGCCGCGAGCCGCCACGAGCCCGTCATCGCGGTTTCTGGCAAGGCGATCTCCCAGCTCCGTCCGCCATTGCCCTCATCGGCCAGTGTCTGACGCCGGTCTTCAACGCCATCCGGACGGAACAGCTTCACAATGAGCGGGGTGCCCGTCACGGCGTTGGCCGCCGCGTCGCGCAGAAGCGCCGTCACATAGACCTTTTCACCTGGCCGGTAGACGCCGCGCTCGGTGAACAGCATCGCGTCGAGCGGTCCTGGAGCCGCGCGCCCGCCGACACCGCGATCCGAGAGGTCGAAAGCCTGTTTGGTGATGTCCAGGAAGCCGTAATCGTTGTCCGCGCCGCGCGCGACCACAAGCGCCGGGGCAAGTCCGCCTTTGCCGTGACTGAGGCCGGCCTCGAACGCAGCCGCCCCTTCCTCATTGGTCTTGAGGGTGCCGAGAACTTCGTTATTGCGCGCGATGAGGCGGATTTCCACGTTCGGGACCGGTGCCGCCGTCGCCAGCGAGCGCACATAAACATGCACACCATCCGCGCCCGAAAAGGCTGTCAGGCCCAGGTCGGAGACGACGAACCATTGCGTGGCCTTGGTGCCGTAATCATAGTCGCTGTTCCCGGTATCGGCCGAAGGCTTCGCGGCTTCGTCCGCCGCGCTGGCCGCGATTACATAGAGGCCGGGCTTGAGGTTCGGCAGCAGCTTATCGACTGGGAAAGCGGTCGTGACCTCCTCGTTGAGCTTGGAGGCAACCGGCATGTCGCCCGTCCAGAGCTTTTCGCCCTTGCTGTCCGCGATTTGCTTTAGCTCGTAGCCCTGAAGCTGGCGCTCGAAGTCGCCGTCCAGCACCTCGGCCGCGAGCCTGCGGTCGCCGATGCGGTAAATGGAAGCCCTCACCAGCTTGGTGTTGACGCTGACGATGGGGATGCCCTGTTGCCCGATGCGCGGCAGCACGTAGTTGCGGCCCGAAATGCGCACAGACGGCGAGCGGTCGCGCATATAGACGGTCAGCTCGATGGGGGCCGGCAACTGGTCGCCCTCGGTCGAGGGGATGCCGCTCCTGACCTTCACCTCGTAGCGCTTGCCGTGCAGCAAATCCTCCACGCAAAGCTGCGAGCCGCGCGCGCGCACCGACGCGGCCTTGCCGCCGTTGACGGTGACGTAATTCGCGAAATCGATCTTGCCCTTGGCAAGGGGGTCGGAAAACTGAACGCAAATGCGCGGGATGTTCGATTCGTTATCGGAGGTGTAGTTGAGCATACGGAAACCGTGCTCTTTGAAGGCCTCGTCATAGGCCTTCTGCACCTCCTCGCTGGCCGCCAGCGCCAAGCTCATTTTGTAAATGCGCAGCGCCGGCCGCCATTGTTCGCGTACGCCAAGGCTTCCAGCCAGGACGGCGAGCGCCGCCGCCTGGTCCGCGGGCGTCTTGCTGCGGGTGTAGGCTATGTAGGCCGAGGAGCCGGCATTGCGCGCGAAGGTGTTTCTCTCGCCGTATTTATCGGTTTCGATGGCCAGATATTCGCGCGCAAGCTTGAACCAGGGCCGCGCGCTACGTTTGTCGAGCAGCGCGGAGGAAGCATAATAGCCGGTTGCCGCCCGATGATCCCCTTTCCTGGCTGCCTTGTCGCCCTGCGCAAGCCAGCCTTTCGCATTCTTGCCCTTCGTGGGCCAGGTGGTCTTCAGCGTGTTTTCGAAAGCCTGCGCCTCACTGACGATGAACCCGTCCACCGCCGGCTTGGCCGGCGCGGCGGCGGCGGCACCCGCGAAGGCGATGGTGACAAGCGCGATAAACAAAATGCGCAACGATCCGAACATAGCGCGAACCCGGCTTATTTTTGACATGTCCTTATGCCCGCTCACGTTGTTGGCAGAATTGGGGCTCCTGCGCGGCAGAATAAAGTACCGCGTTGCGATCTTTCGGCGCAAAAGGAACTAAAAACACTTCCGGGTGTACAAACGCTTGAGCTGGGGCTTCAATTTGCTGGGGCACTTTGCGATTCCTTAAATCCCGCCAGCGGGGCGGGGGGTCGGCGGGAGTTATGGGAATGTTGTCGTACAGAAGCTTGTTCCGGTTCATGCTTGTCGGGCTGGCCGCCGTTATTTATACGCCGGCGCTTGCGCAAACCCCGCAGGCTGAGATCAACGCCTACGCGTTGAAAGCGCCGATTTCAGGACTGCCCACGGGGCCGTACAGCCAATGGACGGCCAAGCAGCGGAAAGAAGTTTTCGGCCGGGTCCGTAGTTTCTGCCAATTCCTGTGTATGGACAAGTATGCAAACATGGTCTTCCCCGACCGCGCGTCGGCGGAACGGACCATGGCCGAATCGAAGATTTGCCTTGGAGGTTGCATCGCCGGCCACCTGCCCGCGGATTACCCTGGGCTTGACAAGTTCAAACAGCAATTGCGCGCGGACCACAATCACGCCAGGAAGCTGGGGTCCACCACGCCTTGGCCGCTGCCTGGCAAGTGAGGCCTGCGGCATGAAAGCCGCGTCCAGGTTCCCGGTTGCCGCCGTTGCCGCCAGCACCACTGCTCCCACTCCCCCAGCATCTGGCGTAAGATGCGCAAAACGCGGGGCAAGCAATCGCAGCCCGGTCGCTGCGCGAGCGTCATGTCCGCGAAGTCGGGCATCCATGACAGCAAAAAAACAACCACTTTTCCAGTACTTGCCATGAGTTCCCGCTTTCGCGGGAACGGCGCTGCGGAACAGTCCAGCATATCGGGCATCCGGACTTTTACCCCTCTTACGTCTGCCTGCCCAACAGCAAGCGCGACACTAAATACGCGAGCGAGACCGTTCAAAGCACCCGCGCGCAGAACACAAAGCGCAGAATCCGCGAAAAGCGCGTGCAAACCCGCCGGAGCCGCGGCCTGCCGGCCATGATCGGATAAGGGGTTCACTCCATCTTTCCCGAATCTATAAAGTACTTGTCACGAATAGGTGACAATTATAGCGTTTAGACATTGGGCAAGGCTGGCCGCCCGCGTGACTATTCAAAGGCTGACGCCGCCATGTGCGGGCAATGGACCCGCGGCACGCGGTGGATACTAATTGCCTCAGTGCAAATCCAGACAAAATAAGCTAAAATTTAGATGTCATTTTTTGAGTTTGTTGGGGGGATCGAATGCCTGAACAAGTTGCAGCCAACAACTGGTACGCAGCCCTTGAAAAATTCTTCCATCAGCAAAATCAGCAACAGCTCCTGCTGGTGGGCCTTCTGCTAACCCTTGTCTTCGCACTCCTTCGCCTGCACCAGATTCGCGACAGCCAAGGAGAAAGGCTGCCGCCGAGCTTTCCCGCCAAGACTTTTTTCCTGCTTACGCACCTTTTCATTTATGGCGTCATCGTCTTTCTATTCGTGGTGTCGCCGGAGATTCTAAAAGGAACTTCCTCGATAACCGATGGTTCTCCTTTCGAGCCGTTCCTGCAGCAGGTTCCGCTCCTGTCGGTAGCCGCATTGGGGCTTCTTTTCTCGCTTCCGCAGGTGAAGGAACTCGAAAATAACTACGCGATTTTTCTGCACAGCGCGCAGCACCGCAGCATCGACGAGGATCGCCTATCCGAGCACCTCATTTCTTGCGCATACAACCCATCTGAGCAGGAGAGGCGGCAGAACGATAACTATCTTCATCAATTCAATCTTTACATCACGGACCGCGACAACAGCCTCGTCAAGCTAACCTCGGCCGAAGCTTGGCGGAAAGTGAATGCGATCCTGCGCCAGCTCAGGGGCAGCGACAACTGGACCCACCAGATTCTCTCGGCTGCGGACCGGAAGGAAATCGAGCATCTTCAGCTTGCTCACCGGCGGAAAACCGCGCTTGCGGTCAGCATCGTTCGAATCCTCAGCGAGCTCGAGTCGGAGGCGGAAAACTCCTCAAAACTTGCTCATGTCAGAGACCTGCTTACGAGGACAGCGCATGGCGACCCCGAGCGCGTCAGCGAAGCGGAGGATCTTGCGCGCACCATCATCGAAACCGATACCGGAGCATGGCAGGCGCAGGCAAAACCGATCCGGATCACCGAGCGGCAGCTCATGCACTACCTGTCGCAAATCCAGGACTATTTCCTGGTTGAATACACCTTGATCCTGCAAAGGCTGTCGCGCCTGGCGGCGAAAAATGTGATCCGCGCAGGAGACCTTGCGGAAAAACGGCTCCAGGATCTCAAAGCTGCGGGGTTCGAGGGCCTCGGCGCGCTGGAGAATGTAACCTTCGACAGAGTGATCTGGATCCTGATCCTGACCTGGAGCCTAACATTCGGCTTGCTTTCGTTGCGGTCGTGTTTCACCGGAACCGGAACCCTGCCGCAGGTCATTATCGCCATTTCGTCAAGCTTTGCGCTTTCGGCCCTCATCGGCTCGGTTTGGGGATCGCGCAGAAGCCTTGCGGAGCAAAGGATTACGCCGTGGGCCTCATATTTGGGCGCGGGCCTGATTGCCGCCGGCGGCTTCTTTATCGTGCATTCCGTGCGCTTCCTGCTCGATCCCGGGCACGCACTCAAGATACTGCACCGCGTTACGGAAAACCCCACGTTCCTGCATCATCTTGTCAACATAGCGCCGTTTGCGCTTTCGCCATTTTTGACCACCGTCGCGATCTGCAGGCTTGCGCGGGTACGCAAGTGGCCCGAATGGCCCTCGTTCGACCTTCCCGGCAGGCTCAAGGACGGTCTTGTGCTTGGCACCGTGGTCCTCGCGGCCAGCCAGTCATCGTGGTTTCTGCATAAATACTTCCACACCGCTTTCGCCCACCTTCGCCACGGGTCAGGCAGTCTCGGGCATTCGATATTGTTCCAAGGCGCCTTTTTCGCGGTGGGCTTCTTCATAGGGCTTCTCATCGTCCGCGAGGTTCGCAACATCGCCCATTCCGAAGTGGTCCTTCAAGCCGCTCAAGCACCGCAAGGCAGCGTGGCCGCGCAACCCACACTTGCCTGATGCCGCTTTGGTGCCGGATAGCGGAGCGATCGCCGGAGCGCTCCGCTGCACGGGCTTTCTCGCATATCGCCTGACAATTGCGGCAGGGGTTTCCTCAATCGCACCTTGGGTTCACCCCTATGCGAAGCCGCTGTGAAGGAGGCCGGCCCAGTTAGGGCTCATACATCCGCACTCTCCGTACCGTCCTGGCCTCCTCGCACCAGCCATCGGCTCTGCCTGCGCTTATGTGCCCGCCCTCGAAGCAGAACTCCAGGCTTGCAACAGGCGGCGAACCCTGCGCATAGGTTCGCGCAGACCTATTTCCGGTAACGCATGAGCCTATATCGCGGATTCATTACGGTTGGCGGGCTGACGGCCTTGAGCCGCGTGTTCGGCTTGCTGCGCGACGTGCTGCTGGCGGCCCTCATGGGCGCCGGCTGGGTTGCCGACGCTTTCTTCGTTTCCTTCCGCCTCCCGAACCTGTTCCGGGCGCTGTTCGCGGAAGGCGCGTTCAACTCGGCCTTCGTGCCGATGTTCACCAAGCGGCTCCGCTCGGAGGGCGAGGAGAGCGCGCGCCGCTTCGCCGAGGAGGCGCTGGCGATCCTGTTCGCGGGCGTGCTCGTAACTACGATCCTGGCCGAGATTTTCATGCCCCACCTCGTCCGGGGTCTGGCCTGGGGCTTTGAGGGCAAGAAATTCGAACTCGCCGTTTTCCTCACGCGCATCACCTTCCCCTATCTTGCCTGCATGGCATTCGTGGCGCTCTCGGGAGGCATATTGAACGCGCTGGGCAAGTTCAGCGCGCCGGCCGCAACCCCTGTTCTCCTCAATCTCGTGTTGATCGCGGTGACACTGTTCGCCGTAGCCTACGGTTTCACCAACCACCCCGAAGCCGGCATCATCCTGGCCTGGGGCGTGGCTATCGCGGGCTTCGCGCAGCTTGTTTTCGTGGCCCATGCCGCGCGCAAGGCTGGCATGGATTTAAGCTTCCGCTGGCCACGCCTCACTGCAAGCGCGCGCAGGCTGCTCGTGCTCGCCGTGCCGGGGGTTATCACGGGCGGCATCAACCAGGTGAACCTCTTCATCGGCACGGCCATCGCCTCGATGCAGGCGGGCGCGGTCTCGTTCCTTTACTACGCGGACCGGGTCAACCAGCTCCCGCTCGGCATGGTCGGCATCGCCATAGGCGTGGTGCTGCTGCCAACGCTAACGCATCATCTCGCTGAGCATGACGAGGCGGGCGCGAACGCAAGCCAGAACCGCAGCCTCGAATTTGCGCTTTTCCTGACGCTGCCCGCCGCCGTGGCGCTCATCATCATTCCGGGGCCGGTCATCCAGGTGCTCTACCAGCGCGTCACATTCACCGCCGCCGACACCACCCAGGTTTCCATCGCCCTGGCGGCATACGCCTGCGGGCTGCCGGCCTACGTTATGAACAAGGTGTTCCTGCCGGGCTATTTCGCGCGCGAGGACACGGCCACGCCCATGCGGTTCGCGGCGGTGTCGGTCGCGGTGAATATCGCAGGCTCACTCCTCCTCTTTCCGGTGTTCGGCCATGTGGGCATCGCGGCCGCCACCTCCCTTTCCGGCTGGACGAACGCACTTCTGCTTTCGGTCACGCTCATGCGCCGCGGACACTTCCGCTTCGATGCCGCAACGGCGCGGCGCGTTCCACTGCTGGTGCTGTCGAGCGCTTTGATGGGCGGGGCGCTGTATGCGGCCAGCCTGGAGCTCGCCCCGTTCTTCGCGGATGGTAAAAGCGGCTTCGTCCATGCGGCGGCGCTGGGCGCGCTGGTCGCGTCGGGCTTCGCCGCTTACGCGGCCGCCACGCTGCTGACGGGAGCGGTGCGCCTCTCGATGCTGCGCCGGTCGTTTTCGCGCGGATAGTGCCGCCGCCGGGGACGCGCCCAGCGGCTGCCGAAGCAGAACCTACTCAGGAAACACAGCCCGCGCCTTCCTCACGAACAGCGCCCCGAGTTTATCCCAGAAGTCTCCGCCCAACACGAAAAGGCTCGTCAAGAACATGGTATCAGCGCCCAGGTTCACCCACAGCCGCCAGGGCGAGCTGTCGGGAAGCCAGGAAGGCACGTAGGCCATGACGTAGGTTGGCGCGAAGGGCAGCAGGAACAAGACAATGCCGATGGCGTGGCGCACCGGGCCAGGCTCACCGGACGGTTTCAGCCGCCCCAGCAGCGCGCACAGTTTCGCAAGGATCCGCTCGAAGTTCTCCTTGCCCATCACCGCCACCGCCGGGAGCGCCATGATCTCAAAGCCGAAAAACAATATCCCCGCCACGGCCGCCTTTACCTCCGCCGGCCAGTCCGTCAGGGGCACGAGAAAGATGCCGGCGGGCATCGCCATGCCGATGATTAAGAGGGTCAGTCCCAGGCGGAACCGTGCTTCGACGCTCAAGCCGCATTCCTCCGCTACGGCTGCGACGGTAATGCAAAATCCTCAACGCAGGGTTTTACGGGGAGCAAGAGAGCCGGTAAAAATTACGCGACTTTTCCTTCAGATCCTTGGCAGCCACGGCCAACGGGCTGGGTAGGCCGCCGAGCTAACTTCCCGCCCGTTTGCGATACCGTCACCCGCCGGGAGTTTGCCGCTCTTCTCACACAGGCTCTTCATGCCCCCGGAACAGGGCGAGCCCGCATACTGGCGCGCATACTGGCTCCATCCGCGCAAACGCCGGCTTGTCTGGGCGGAAACGGATGGGCCGGCGCCGGCGTCCCGGCGAAGGCCGTGCTGGGTGGGATGCCTGGCGT
>JBNKTW010000072.1:0-10905 GCA_050298295.1 Rhodomicrobiaceae bacterium | reverse complement strand
CGAAAATATCTGGGAATACTTCCGCAAGAACCACCTCTCCAACCGGCTCTACGAGACTTATGACGATATCGCCGGGCTTGCTGCGATGCTTGGAATGCGCTCATGGCCGCGCCAGAACACATCGCCACCCTCACGCAACGGCAGTGGGCAAAAGTGTCATAAATTTTGGCGGTTGGTATCATTCCATCAGGCTCTGCCCTGGGAACTTCTCGCCGAGCGCGTAACCCGCGCCGCGCACGGTGCGGATGGGGTCTTTATCCTTGCCGCGGTTGATCGCCTTGCGCAGGCGCCCGATGTGCACATCCACGGTGCGCTCGTCGACATAGACATCGCGCCCCCATACGCCATCGAGAAGCTGCGTGCGCGTGAACACCCGGCCCGGGCTCTCCATCATGAATTCGAGCAGCTTGTACTCGGTCGGCCCGAGCCGTACCTCGCGGCCGTTGCGCCGCACGCGGTAGGCCTCGCGGTCAAGCTCAATGTCCTCCACCTCAAGCGTATTGGCCAGCCGTTCGGGGCTCGCGCGGCGCAGGATCGCCTTCACCCGCGCCATAAGCTCCGGCACCGAAAAGGGCTTTACCACGTAATCGTCGGCGCCCGTGGTCAGCCCCCGGATACGGTCCTGCTCCCCGCCGCGCGCGGTCAGGATCAGAATCGGAATACTGCACGGCACCTTGCCGGCGCGCAGCCTGCGGCACAACTCAATGCCAGAGAGGCCCGGCAGCATCCAGTCCAGAATGATGAGGTCCGGCGGGTCCTCCTGAATCGCCAGTTCGGCGTCGTCGCCGCGGTTTACAACGGTGACACGGAACCCCTCCGCCTCCAGATTGTACCGAAGCACCAGCGCCAGAGGCTCCTCGTCCTCGACAACGAGCACCTTCGCAGTCATCGCTTCACCCCCGAACCCCTGGCATGAAGCTATCCCCTTTCTTTACCGGCTTGCGCCAGAAGCAGCGTCTGGCTGGTGCGGTCCGATTTAGGCCGCTCCTCTTCCAGGACCTTGCCGTGGATCAAATAATAGACCGTTTCGGCCACGTTGGTCGCGTGATCGCCGATCCGCTCGATGTTCTTGGCGCTAAACAGCAGATGGGCGTAAAGACCCGCCCGCTGCGGTTCCTCCATCATTGCTTGAAGCAGCTCCGAGTAGAGCGAGTTGTACATCGCGTCGATTTCCTGGTCGCGCTGCCAAACTCTCACGGCCGCTTCCGCGTCGTACTGCGAATAGGCGTCGAGCACCTCCTTGAGCTGGCGCAAAGCCGCCTCGCCGATATGCTTGAAGCCCGCCATAACCTGCTTTGGCTGCTGCTCGCCGGCGATGGTTATGGCGCGCTTGGCGATGTTCTTGGCAAGGTCGCCGATGCGCTCCAGATCGCCCGCAACACGGATTGCGGTCATGACCTGCCTGAGGTCGCTTGCAACCGGCTGCCGGCGTATGAGGATCAAGACGCCGTGCTCGTCAACCAAACGTTCCAGCCGGTCGATGTCCTTGTCTTTTTCAAGCGTAACCCCGGCTAGATCCGGATTGCGCTTGAGGAGCGCGTCGATGGCCTGTCCTAGCGCGTGCTCCGCCATCCCGCCCATCTGAGCGACCATGGCATCCAAAGACCTCAATTCCGCATCGTAGGCTCGTACGGTATGCTCCGTCACGGCCGCTTCCTCCCTTAATAACTGGGGCAGTAATTCCGCCCAAATCCATATACCCATTTTTATTTGCAGCGGGTGAAAGCCCAAGGGCTTCCCGCTCCCCTGCTTCATCGATTCTTCAATATTACGATAATTCGCGGGCGTCCGCATATTCCACGCGCCAAATCTCAAAAGATGCTATCCGGACTCGCTGGAAGTTGTGCCGGGTAGCCGGTGCTCAACCAAAAGCACTGTAAACTTTGATCCTGTTCCTTCCTCCGAAGCTATCCGCAGCTCTCCCCGGTGGCGGTTCACCACATGCTTCACAATGGCAAGGCCGAGGCCCGTGCCGCTCTTTTCCAGCGCCGGCTGCCCTGGAACGCGGTAGAAGCGCTCGGTCAGCCTCGGCAAATACTGGCGCGGAATGCCCGGCCCGTTGTCCTCAATGGCGATCCCGATGGCCGGCGCCGTGCGCCACCGCGCCCGCTCAAGCGAAACCCGCACGGCCCCGCCGGGCTTCCCGTACTTAATCGCGTTGTGCAACAGATTGATGAACACCTGCATCAGCTCATCGCGGTCCCCCAGCACGGCGGCGTCTTCCACATTCGAGCGGACATCCACCTTGATATCCGCCTCCGCCGCCATCGGCTCCAGCGCGTCGCAAGCCTGCCGCACCAGTTCGCCGATCACGACGGTGTCCTGCGGCTTCAGATGCGCCTGCATCTCCACCCGGCTCAGCGACATGAGGTTGTCGATCAGCCTGGCCATGCGTGCGGCCTGCTTGGCCATGATGGCAAGGAACCGGTCGCGGGCGGCCTCGTCGTGGCGGGCGGCGCCCTGCAGCGTTTCGATGAACCCCAGGAGCGACGCCAGCGGCGTTTTGATCTCGTGACTGGCATTGGCGATGAAGTCGGCGCGGAGCTGATCGAGACGCCGCTGCTCGGTCAGATCGTCCAGAAAAAGCAGAATGAGAGCGCCCGAGCGGCTCCCCGGCTGGATCCAGGAAACCGTCGCCGCCATGTGCCGCTGCACCGGGATGCGCTCGCTGAACATCACCGTCTGCATCCGCCTGGCCGGCGAGGCCGCGGCCACGGCATCGAGGATCTGCGGGTTCCGGGTGGCGCTCGAAAGATGCGATCCAGCCTTAAGCCCGCCGAACAGGTCGCGCGCCTTGGCGTTGAACGAAACAATCTCGCCGCCTTGCTTGAGCAGGACCGCCGGCTCCGGCAAGGCGCCGGTGAGAGCCCTGGCAAGCTTCTGCGGCAGCACCTCCTCCCGCCGCTCGCGCTTCGCCGCCATGAACACGGCCTGGCGCCGCCGCGGTATGAGCGCTGCCCCGATGCAAAAGAACGCGCAAGCCCAGACGGCCGCGCGCAGCGGCAGGCCGTAGACCAGCGTGAGCGCCAGCACGATCGCGGCGAACAGAAGGATCAGCCGGCGGCGCAAAGCAAGCCTAGTCAGCACGCCTTCATCGCGGACGTCCTGGCTTTCCTCGACCCAGGCGCCCTCCGCCGGGCCGCCGGAAGCAGTACCCTCCGGCAGACCGCGCGCTGCCGGCCTGTCTTCAAAGCTGTTAAGCATGTCCCAAAGTCATTGCCCGCCGGTCAAGAGCCCGCACGGGAATCGTTGCATCAAACGGCAAATGTACCAGCTTTGTGCGACAGTTTCCCGACAGCAGAACCGTAAGCTTGAGCACAGGCGCAAAAATGATTGCTGCAAAGCCCCCCTCCTCCTGTCCTTCTCCCCGCCAGCTTACCTTGGCAAGCTGGCATTCCAAAGTTTCCGCATCCGCGAGCGGATGCGGATGGGAGAAGGAACCCCAGAATTAGCCGCAGCGTATGTTCAGGCGTCCTCTCTCCCCGTGGGGAGAGTGACAGAGTGAGGGAGGCTTTGCGGCGGTTATTTTTGCGCCGTCCCAACGCAAACCTCGCCTCTCAGCGCGGATCGCGGCTCAATCCCGCCGCTTCGATCTCTTTGAGATAAGTCTCCCAAACCTCCGCTTTCCGGCACGCCAGATCGTGGAGATAGGTCCAGGTGTACAGGCCCGTGTCGTGGCCATCGCTGAAAACGAGCTTCACCGCGTAGTTTCCAACAGGTTCGATATCCTGAATTGTGACATCGCGCTTGCCCGCGACAAGCTTGCGCTCAGCGGGCGAATGCCCCTGAACTTCCGCGCTCGGGCTGGCCACGCGTAAAAGCTCGGCCGGCAGGTCCTCCGTAATGCCGCCTGTAAACGCCACGCGCAGCGCGGTTTTCTCCGGATTGAGCCGCAGTTCAGAGGGCCACGCCGCCTGCTCCGCTTGTTGTGTCATTTTAGTCTCCTCAACGCCTTGCATTTCGCCTCAATTCGGCTCCGTTCCACTTGTATAGTCTCGTCTACGCTTTTTTGCCGCAATTATGGCCAATACACATAGGCGAAGGCTGGATGCGCTTGCAACTGGCAGATGTAGTTCGTTAATTGGATGCGTTAGAGTTCCATGCCGAGAATTCAGATGTCACGCGGCGAGCGCGCCTCGCTTGAGAAGATCGTGAAACGCCCGTGCCTCGCGGCTGACATTCCCGGTGAGCATGCCGAAAAGCTCCTGAATTATGGCCTCATCAAGCGCGAGGTGATGCTTCTTCACGCAACGCCGCGCGGCCAGGTTGAGATCCTGCGTCAGAGGCTCGGTGGGCTGGAGTATGGAGTGCCGCTCATGGCAAAGGCCATCTGAAGGCGCAGCGCTTTTTTTTTCTTCGTTGCAAAACCTCACTAGCCGGATGGGCGGCCGCACCTATATCTGGAACCGGGGCGGAATGCCGGGAGCGATGGCGTGCCGCCAGGATTTTCACAAACTGCGTAAGCGGGAGATAATTTATGGGTTCTCGGCTCCTTTTGGGCGCTGCGATAGTAATCGCCGCCTTTGCATTTCCAGCTACCAGCCAAACCGCTGACGCTGGCGGGGCGCGCGCGAAAAAGCATTACGGCGCGAAGCATTACCGTTACGGCCGTGTGGGCGGCCACCGCTACTGGTATCAGAACAAATCCTTCCCGTACAACCCGCAGAACAACGCTCCAGGGCACTACAATAACCAATCATTCTGGGAACGGGTCGAGACACAGCGCAACTACCCCGTCGGCTATTAGTCCCGGCCCGCGCCCCAGCCGAAGCCTCGCGGCAGCGCCAAAAACCGGCTGCCGCGTTTTTTTTGTTGCGTCTATCCAGCGTGCGCCTCTGCTGGCGTTCTGTTGCGGCAGGCAGGACGCAGGCTAGCCGGACTCAGCATTCAGCCTAACGCTTAAATATCGCGGGCACCCGCAAGCTGCTCACCATCAGAGCGCTTGCGGCAAGGGTAATGGCAGCCATGACAAAACTGGCATGACCGGGCGCAAGCACCGCGTTGACCGCCATATCGGCGGCCAAAACCACGACCGCGGCGGCGGTGGACGGCAGGCCGCTGAACCACTTCTTTTCCTCGGGCGACTTCGCACGCTTCGTCTGCACATTAAAGCGCGCGAGCCGCAGCCCCGTGGCCAGAAGATAGATTCCGGCCATGACCCAGCCAGCCCCGCCCAGCAAATGCAGGTCGCGATGATACATGATCATGGCGGGAGCCACGCCAAAGTTCACAAAATCCGCCAGGGAATCCAGCTCGGCCCCGATGGGGCTTTCCGCCCGCAGCAAGCGCGCGAGATAACCGTCGGCGGTATCCAGCACCACCGCGCCGAAAATCGCCGCAATAGCCCATTCGAACCGCCCTTCCGCCGACAGGAGCAGCGCTGTGAACCCGCAAAGCACCGCGCAGAGCGTCAGAATATTTGGAAGCAAGAGCAAGGCGTTGAATGCCGGAGCACGCTCCGCGTCCGCGGCGGCGGCAGTGACAGCCTCTAAAGGAGTCTCCCGTTCTTCGCTCATGCAGGCCTGCCCGGCGCCGCTTGGCGCATATTCCGGAGAAACTTCGTACTCATGGGGCGTTCCACGGCCTTTTCACTAGGGACTTTGTGGCTGATAGAAACCCGGCCACCATCCGTTTCCGCTTTACTCCCTTTTCGTTTCGAATGGAAACGCAAACTAAACCCCGCTAGATGCGCCGGAAAATGCGGGTGGGCTCCTGCGACTCCAAGTCCGCGATGACGGTTTCCCCCGCCAGCGTGCGCTGGCCCTCGCCGGCAAGGATGGAGATCTGGGGCGGGAGATAGATATCGACGCGGCTGCCAAACCGGATGATCCCCACCCGCTGGCCGGCTGTAACGGCGTCGCCCTGGCCAACCTCCGGGACGATCCGCCGCGCGACGGTTCCCGCGACCAGAACCGAACCGATGTGCCGCCCATCCCCAGTCTCGATCACAAAGCCCTGATATTCGTTCAAGGTGGGGGCATCCGGCGAGGCCGCGTTCAGAAACTGGCCGGGCCGGTAGACGGATGCCTCGATGCGGCCGGCCACCGGCGTACGGACGACGTGAACGTCCAGCACGGTCAGAAAGATCGACACGCGCGTCTTGAGATCGCTTCCGAGCCCAAGCTCGGAGGGCGGCGTCACGGTTCCCACGCTGACGATGGTCCCGTCGGCTGGAGCAAGCACAAGCCCCTCCCTCGCGGGAACCATCCGTTCAGGATCGCGGAAGAAATATACCAACGCCGCGGTCACAATGGCTAAAATCAAGCCAAGGACCGTTGCGATCAGAAACGCAACCACCGTTGCGGCGGCGGCGGCGGCGACGAACTTGTAGCCATCTTTGTGAATGGGCGAGAACAATGCGAGGGCTTGCGAAAAACCATTGGGCTCGGACACTGTATTCCTCACTGGGGCTATCGAAAAGAGCGCGAAATCTGGCGGTTACCGTTTGCGCGGGTCACAGCGCAGCTCTAATGTGTCATCAAATTGACAGAGCAATGTAAATGCCGCAAATGGTCCTTGCGAAGAACCCGGCCGCACCGCTCACCGGAGGAGAGTTTTAATGTTCCGCAAAATGGCCGCAACCCTTATCGTCGCATTTACCACGCTTTCGGTGGCGAAGGCGGAGGATACCGGAAAACTCGCGCTTGCGGTTCCGGTTCAAGTGACCGAGGTCGCCACCGCAAGCTCGTGGGAGGACGGCGAGGTTAGCGGCGTGTTCCGCGCAATCGTGCTTACCACGCCTTCGGGCGATTCGACGCAAGCGCACATGATCGTGCAGCTTTTGACGCTGGGCCCGGACGGCAGCCCCAACAAGGTCTACAAGTCCGCCGTGGTCAGCAAAATCGACGAGAAGAAATTGCCGAACGCCTTCCTGGCCGTCGAAGAGGACGGGACCGAGAACGAGGTAACCTGGCGCGTCACCACATACGACAGCAACTCGAACGCCGATGTCAGCGCGCTCGTAACCATCAACGCCAAGGGCGAGATCACGGTCAAGGACGCGCCGGGTGAAGAGGAGGCCGCCGCGCCGGGCGAAGCGGACAAGAAATAGCCGGTCGCGCAAAACCGTGCCTGCCCTGTTCCAACACGCCGCCGCACCTGCTAAAAGCGGCCCTGCTGGGATTCGCCCGGCAGGCGGGAGCGGGACTTGCTGGAACGCTTTTCGAATAGCGCGCTTGAGGCCTGGGCGCGCGCGCAAGACGCGGCGGCCCGTGTGCTGACGCCGGCCGTGCGCCTCGGCGTGACCGGGCTTTCGCGCTCGGGCAAGACCGTGTTCATCACATCGCTCGTGCATAACCTCCTTGCCGGAAACGCCCTGCCTTTCTTCGAGCCCCTGGCGCAGAGCCGGATTTTGAGCGTCTACCTGGAGCCGCAGCCGGACGACGCGGTGCCGCGCTTCGACTATGAGGGCAATCTGGCGATGCTTACCGGCGCGGAGCCGCAATGGCCGGAAAGCACGCGCCAGATCAGCGAATTACGCCTCACCATAGAATACGAGCCGGCGGCGCCGGTCTGGCGGGCGCTGGGCAGCGGCGCCATGCACCTCGATATCGTCGATTATCCGGGCGAATGGCTGCTCGACCTTCCGCTTCTCGACCTGAGCTACGAGGAATGGTCGCGGCAAGCCATTGCGCTGGCGCGGGAAGCAGCGCGGGCTACCGCAGCGAAAGACTGGCTCGCTTTTCTCACATCGGCGAATGCGCTCGGACCCCAGGACGAGCAAACCGCGCATAAGGGCGCGGAGCTGTTTACGCAATATTTACGCAAGTGCCGTGAGGAGGCGCTGTCGCTTTCGAGCCTGCCGCCGGGGCGTTTCCTGATGCCGGGTGATCTCGCGGGCTCGCCGGCCTTCACCTTTTTCCCGCTTGAAACGCCGGAGGACGCGGCGGCACCCGCCGAAAGTCTCTGGGCGATGATGGCGCGCCGTTACCGCTCCTACAAAACGCATGTGGTGCAGCCGTTCTTCCGCGATCATTTCGCGCGGCTGGACCGGCAGATCGTGCTGGCCGACGTGCTGACCGCTATCAACGCCGGGCCGGACGCGGTGGCCGATCTGGAGCGCGCGCTTACGGAAATCCTGCGCTGCTTCCGCCAGGGCCAGAACGGCTGGCTGTCTCTGATCGGCGGGCGGCGCATCGATCGCATCGTGTTCGCCGCCACCAAGGCCGACCATCTGCACCACGCCAATCACAGCCGCCTTGAAGCGATCCTGCAGCTCATCGCGGCAAAGAGCATCGAGCGGGCGTCTTTCGCGGGCGCGGAGGTGCGCGCGTTCGCGCTGGCGAGCGTCCGGGCCACCCGCGAGGCGCAGGCGCGGCAGGGCGGCGAGACCTTGCCCTGTATCGTTGGTGCGCCACTCAAAGGCGAGCGCCTGGGCGAGCGGACGTTCAGCGGCGCGGAAGAGCTTGCGATCTTTCCGGGCGATCTGCCGGAGAACCCCGAGCTTGCAGTTTCGCCCGCCTGGCTCGCGTCGGGCCAGGCGCCCGCGCATTTCGTCCGCTTCCGCCCGCCCCGGCAGCCCGCGCCCGAGTTTGGCCGCAGCGCCGTGCTTCCCCATATCCGCCTCGACCGCGCACTGAACTTCCTGATCGGCGACAAACTGGCATGAGCGGCAATCAAGAGAACCGCGCTCCTGCGGCATTCGATCTGGACGATCCGGACCTCAAGATCGAGGCCCCGGCGGAGCAGCCGCTTGTTGCGGAGCCGCTGGCCCTGCCGCCGCCGCCCGCAGCGCGCCGGGGCACTGCCTGGGGCGCGATTTTTTGGAGCGCGATCAGCGGGCTGATCCTTCTTTGGCTGCTGCTTTGGGTGCAGCAAACCGTGCTGACGCTGCTGGGACGCAGCGATTGGCTGGGCTGGACGGCAACCGTGCTGTTCGCCGCCGCCGGGCTTGCCTTCGCGATGATCGTGGGGCGCGAGATTGCCGCGCTGCTGCGGCTTTCGGCGATCACGGGCTTGCGGCGGCGGGCGGAGTCAGCGCTTGCCGCCGAGGATGTCCGCGAGGCGCGGGCGGCGGCGGCGGACATGCGCGCGATGTTCAAGGAGCGGCGCGAGCTTGCGGAGGGCCTGGCCCGGCTCAAACAGCACCAGCGCGATATTCTCGATGCAAATCAGGTGCTCACGCTATCGGAGCGCGAGCTGCTGCTGCCGCTAGACCGGCTGGCGCGCGCGGCCATCGGCGCTTCCGGCCGCCGCGTCGCGGCCGTGACCTCGCTCAGCCCCGCCGCGATTATCCCCATCGCCTTCGTGCTTTATGAGAACTTCCGTATGCTGAAGGCCCTCGCGGGCATCTATGGCGGCAGGCCCGGCTTCTTCGCCATCCTGCGCCTTTTGCGCCTCATCGCCGGGCACCTCGCCGTCGCGGGCGGGCTCGCCTTCACCGACGATATCGTGCAGCAGTTCATCGGACACGGCCTCACGGCACGGCTTTCGCACCGGCTCGGCGAAGGCCTCGTTAACGGCGGCTTCACCATCCGCATCGGCATCGCCGCGGTCGAACTGCTGCGGCCCCTGCCCTATATCGAGGCACGCAAGCCGCGGCTGCGCGAGTTCATGGCGGAATTCCTGAAATTCGGCCACCGCGCGGGATGAACCGCCCATGCCCACCAGAAAATCCTGGGGCGGAGAGACCGGGGAACGCGGACCGGGGACAAACCTCACCCGCATCTTCGCCTTCGAACACCAGGCCCCTCTGCCTGCGCCACCGTTTTCATTGGCCGGCGAACGCCGCCGGAAGACTCAGCCGCCGGGGTTATCCAGCCGCCGCTCTTTCCGCGCCAGCGCATCCAAAATCGCGGGGTAGTCGAAATCTTCCGCCAGGCGGTGCAGCGAGCCGCCTAACTCCGCATCGGCTTGTCCGATCTGGGCGATGATAGACGCTATGCGTTCGCAGTCCAGGCTCTCCGCGGCATCTGCAAGTTCTTCCCGGATCGCGGCGGGCAAAGCGGCCAGCTTACCGGCTATCAGGCCAGCGGGCGCGGCTTCAGCAGCGGTTCTGGTTGCTGCGTATAAATACTGAATGCCGAGCTGCCTTGCCAGGCAATCGTAGATTTCCCCGGCCCGGTATGGCTTGCACACGAAATCGTCCATGCCGGCATCCAGAATTTCCTGCTGCTGTTCCTTGAATACCGAGGCGGTCACTGCGACGATCTTGACATCCTTGCCGTCCGGCAGTTCCCGGATGGCCCGCGCGGCCTGGATGCCGTCCATGACCGGCATACGCCGGTCCATCAAGATGAGATGCGGATGCCACTCCTGGAACATCCTTACGCACTGCTCACCGTTCTCCGCGAGCTTAACGTCGAGGCCGATATCCGCCATCAATCTCAGCATCAGCAGCTGGTTGTCGCGCTGATCTTCGGCGATAAGAATTCGGTATGCCGGCTGGCCAGGCACAAGCCCGCACACGTCCCCAATCCGCATCCCGGGCCGGGCTACATCCGCCTCCTCCGCCAGCTCCACCGGCAGTTCGACACGGAAGATGGAGCCCTTGCCCAGCGTGCTTTTCACGCCGATGGAACCGCCCATGAGTTCTATGAACTGGCGCGTAATGGCCAGCCCCAGGCCGGTGCCCTTTTGCGCGCCAGGCCCGGCCAGTTGCACGAACGGCTGAAACAGCCGTTCCTGGTCTTCGGCCTTGATGCCGGCGCCGGTGTCCTCAATCTCGATCAGCAGATGCAGTCCGCCGTTGCGCCGCACGCCCAGCCGGACCGTCACGCCGCCGTGTTCGGTAAACTTCACGGCATTGCCCACCAGATTCACCAGGATCTGCCGCAGCCTTGCCTCGTCGCCCTTGATAAACCGGGGGAAGGACGAGGACTGATCCAGGATTAGCGTCAGGCCCTTTTCATGAGCGCGCAGCCGCATCATGTCAGTAACGCCGCGCACCATGCCGCCAAGGTCGAA
>JBNKTW010000071.1:0-79838 GCA_050298295.1 Rhodomicrobiaceae bacterium | reverse complement strand
CCCCTGCCTAGCCCGCGTGCTCCGGTGCGGGCTGGCCGTGGCTCTCCGGGTCGAAGGCGGCGGTGATGGCGCCGTCCACATCCTCCAGCCAGACGAACTCCAGACTGTTGCGCGTATCCTCGGGGATCTCGTCGTAATCCCTGCGGTTGCGCGCGGGCAGCAGCACGCGCTTGAGCCCGGCCCGCGCCGCCGCTGTCACCTTCTCCTTGATCCCGCCCACGGGCAGCACCAGCCCGCGCAGGCTGATCTCGCCGGTCATGGCGGTGTCGTTGCGCACGATGCGCCCGCTGAGCAGCGAATAGAGTGCAGTGAACATGGCCACGCCGGCGCTCGGGCCGTCCTTGGGCGTTGCGCCCGCCGGGACATGGATGTGGATGTCGCTCTTCTCGAACAGCCCTGCATCGATGCCGAGCGCCGGCGCGCGGTTCTTGATCAGGCTCAGCGCGGCTTGCCCGCTTTCCCGCATCACGTCGCCAAGCTGGCCGGTGAGGATCAGCCCGCCCTTGCCGGGTGCGCGCGTCGCCTCGATGAACAGGATATCGCCGCCAACGGGCGTCCAGGCGAGCCCCGTGGCCACGCCGGGCACGCTCGTGCGCATGGCCACCTCGTTCTCGTATTTGGGCTGGCCCAGGATTTCGGTGAGATCGGCGGCCGTGATATGCACGGCGGCATCCGGCGTCTCCGCGATCCGCACCGCGACATGGCGGAACACCTTGCCGATCTCACGTTCGAGCGAACGCACGCCCGCCTCGCGGGTGTAACTGTAAATGATCGCGTTTAGCGCGCCGTCGTCGATACTCGCGCGCTCCGCGGTCAGGCCGTTCGCCTCAAGCTGGCGCGCCACGAGATAACGCCGCGCGATCTCCAGCTTCTCCTGCCCGGTGTAGCCCGAAAGCGTGATGATCTCCATGCGGTCCTGGAGGGGGCCGGGGATGTTTTCGAGCAGGTTCGCGGTCGTGATGAAGGTCACGCGCGACAGGTCGTAGGGCACACCCAGATAGGCGTCGCGGAAGGTCGAGTTCTGCTCCGGGTCCAGCACCTCCAGCATGGCGGCAGCGGGGTCGCCCTGGAAGCCGTGCCCCATCTTGTCGATCTCGTCGAGCATCATCACGCAGTTGCGCGCGCCCGCCTTTTTGATGCCCTGGACAATATTTCCCGGAAGGGCGCCGATATAGGTGCGCCGGTGGCCGCGGATCTCGGCCTCGTCGTGCACGCCACCCAGGCTGACGCGGGTGAACGCCCGCTGCATGGCGCGCGCGATGGACTGGCCGAGCGAGGTCTTGCCCACGCCGGGCGGGCCTACGAAGCACAGGATCGGCGCCTTGCCCTGGGGAGCCAGCTTGCGCACGGCCAGATATTCGACGATGCGCTGCTTGATTTTTTCCAGGCCGAAATGGTCGTGCTCCAGGACGCGGCGCGCCTCGGCGATGTCGATGGGCTTCTCTTCCGGCAGCGCCCAGGGCAGCTCGACCAGCGTGTCGAGATAGGTGCGGATCATGCCCGACTCCGCCGCCTGCTCGGGCATACGCTCGTAGCGGCGCAACTCCTTGCGGGCCTGCTGCTCGACCTCCTTGGGCATCTGCGCCTTGGCGATGGCCTCGTTCAGCTCGGCGATTTCCTCGGTCTTGCCGTCGCCCTCTCCGAGCTGGCGCTGGATCGCCGCCATCTGCTCGCGCAAGACCGCCTCCCGCTGGCGCTCGTCGAACACGGCCTTGGTCTGCCGGCCGATCTCCTGGGTCAGCCGCAGCACCTCGATGCGCTGCGACAGGAGCCGCGACACCTTGTCCATGCGCACGCTGAGGTCGATGGTCTCCAGGATCTCCTGCTTTTCGGGCGCAGTGATATCCATATAGGCAGCCGTGAGGTCGGCGAGCGCGCCGCCGGACTGCGCGCTTTGCATGGCCGCGACCAGCTCGGCGGGCACCTGCGGCAGAAGCTCCAGCGCCTCGATGGCCTGCTGGCGCAGCAGCATGGTGCGCGCCTCGATCTCCGGGCCTTGCTCTTCGGGCGGCTCCTGGATGTGCTGGACCTTGGCCGCGAGCACGGGCCGCTCGCTTTCGAAACTCAGCACGCGGAAGCGCTCGACGCCTTGCACAATCACATGATGGCCGCCGTCCGGGGCGGTCAGGTAGCGCGCGATGCTGGCCACCGTGCCGACACGGTGCAGATCCGCGCCGTATGGCTCCATCGCCTCGGGATCGCGCTGCATGAGAATGCCGATGGGGCGCTCCTCGCGCATCGCCTGCTGCACGGCCGCGACCGAGACCGGCCGCCCGATGGAGATCGGGAACAGCACGCCGGGAAACAGCACCGTTTCTCGCACCGGCAGAATGAGCAGCGTATCGTCGCCGGTCCTGGGAGCGGCCACGGCTTCACTAGAGGCCGGCCCCGAGGAGGTGGACTCGCTGGGATTGGGATTATCCATTGTGCCGCTCCTTATTCGGATGAAACTTTTTCGAGACTAATAAGCAGGCAGCCGTTGACGGTGCGCCGCCGCACGTTATCGAAGCGGCACGGGGGCAAGGCGACGCGGCGGGCAAAGCGGCCATGCGGCAGCTCCAATTGGTGGATGAGCGCGGTTCGCAGCTCCTCGGGCAGGACGCGCTTGCCCGTAACGAACAGCACCCCGTTGTCGATTGCCGCGTCCACGCTGTCCGGGTCCACGCCGGGGAGCGCAAAAAGGATTAGTACCTCGGTTTCGGTTTCGAAAACATCTACAGGCGGCTGCCATGAGGGGCCGCCCGTATGCTGGCCCAGCGTGAAGAACTGCTGGTGCAGCCGCTGCGCCCGCGATAGCCGGTCTACGGCCTCGAACCACATCCAGCGGGTGAACTCGCTCTTAGCCATGGGTTCGCGCTTCCCTTCGATGTAACGCCGGAAGCCGGGTTCCGGCTAGAACTGCCCGTATAGAAAAACGGCTGCGATAACGTTTCAATTTGTTTGTAATATATGGCGGATGGATGGGCATGGTTTCAAGGTATCTGCCTTGGACTTAGCTTCGCGCGGCTGGATCAAACCCCAAAAAGTATACAACCCCTCATACTGTCCTTCTCTCTATGGGAGAAGGAACCCTTGAATTACCCGCGGCGGAGTTTCTGGCATTCCCTCTCCCAGAGGGAGAGGGACAGGGTGAGGGGTTGCGCCCTCAGCACATGACATGCCGCCGCCAGCCGTCACGCCAGCTCCAGCTCGCCTTTCGCGCCCGCCGGGGAGGCTCGGCCGAAATCCGGGATGCAGGGCTCCGCGCGCCAGATTTCCCTCGCGTACTCCTCGATGGTGCGGTCGCTGGAAAACTTCCCGGAAGCCGCGATATTGAGGATCGCCCTGCGTGTCCACTCCTCCGGCCGGCCGTACACCTCGCCTGCCTGCGCCTGGGCCGCGGCGTAGCTTTGCAGGTCCGCGAGGTGCATATAGTAGTCGCCATGGCTGAGCAGCCCGTCAAGAATTGGCGAAAACACGCCGGGCTCCTGCGGGCTGAAGTGGTTCCTGGCGATGAGATCGAGCGCCGCGCGCGTTTCGGCATCGTGGTTGTAATGCCACCAGGGAGAATAAAAACTGCGGGAATTCGCCACCTCCTGCGCGGTCAGGCCGAACAGGAAGAAATTCTCCTCCCCGGCGGCCTGGCTCATTTCGATGGTGGCGCCATCGCGCGTGCCGATGGTCAGCGCGCCGTTCATCATGAACTTCATGTTGCTGGTCCCGCTGGCCTCATAGCCGGCGGTCGAGATCTGCTCGGAGAGGTCGCTCGCGGGAATGAGCCGCTCGGCCACGGAGACGCAGTAGTTGGGAATGAAAATCACCTTAAGGCGCTCGCGCACCACTGGATCGCGGTCGATGGTAGCGGCCAGGTTGTTGATGAACTTTATGATGAGCTTGGCGATGTGGTAGGCGGGCGCGGCCTTGCCCCCGAACAGGAAGGTGCGCCGTGGCACGTCGAGCCCCGGGTTATCCCGCAGGCGGTTGTATAGTATCACGATGTGCAGCGCGTTCAGAAGCTGGCGCTTGTATTCGTGGATGCGCTTTATGTGCGTGTCGAAAATCGTGTCCGGATCGGCGCTGAGCCCCGTTGTGGACTTGAGCCAGCCGCAGAAGCGCAGCTTCGCCTCCCGTTTGGCCCAGCGCACGAGGTCGCCGAAAGCCTTGTCGCCGGCCACCGTCTTCAGGTCTTCGAGGCGGGCGAGGTTCGTGACCCAGCCGCCGCCGAGGGCTTCGGTGATCACCTCGGAGAGCGCGGGATTGGCGAGCAGAAGGAAACGCCGCTGGGTCACGCCGTTGGTCTTATTGTTGAATCGCTCCGGGAACATCTCCGCGAAATCCGGCACAATGGTCTTTTTCAGCAATTCCGTGTGCAAGGCGGCGACGCCGTTGGTGCTGTGTGAGCCCACTATGGCAAGGTGTGCCATGCGCACGTTTTTGGGGTTGGATTCCTCGATGAGGCTCATGCGGGCAACCCGGCCGCCGTCGCCGGGGTATTTCGCGCGCACGCGGTCGAGAAAACGGCGGTTGATTTCATTGATTATTTCAAGCTTGCGCGGCTGCAGCACCTCGAACCACGGTTCCGGCCATTTCTCCAGCGCTTCGGGCAGCAAGGTATGGTTGGTGTAGGCCAGCGTGCGCTGCGTTAGATCCCAGGCTTCGTCCCAGCCGAGATGCGCATCGTCCAGCAGGATGCGCATCAGCTCCGGCACGGCCATGGCGGGATGCGTGTCGTTCAGCTGCACCGCCACCTTGTCCGGCAGCGCGCTCCAGGGATTTCCGGCCGCCCGGAACCGGCGGAGCGCATCGGCCAGCGTGCAAGATACGAGGAAGAATTCCTGCAGGAAGCGCAGGGCCTTCCCCTCCGAGGTCGAATCATCGGGATAAAGAACGCGGGTAATGGTCTCGGCGGTCAGTGTTTCCGCGAGCGCGCCGACAAAATCGCCGCTGCTGAACTGCTGGAAGTCGAAATAGTCCGGCGTGCCGGCCGCCCAAAGGCGCAGCGTGTTGATATTCCTGCCGCCATAGCCGATCACGGGCCGGTCGAAGGGCATACCGGTCAGCGTCGATGGTTTGCCCTGGATCACTTCAAGGGCGCCGTTGCGGATGGCGAACGAGCAGTTTACCGGCACCTCGACCGCTTCCTCCGGGCGCGCGACCTCCCAGGGATCGGGCCGGGCAAGCCAGTGCTCAGGACGCTCCCGCTGCCAGCCGTCCTGCAGGGACTGCTTGAACATGCCGTATTCGTAGCGCAGGCCGCAGCCCATGCCAGGAATGCCCAGCGCCGCCATGGAATCGAGGAAGCAGGCGGCCAGCCGCCCCAGACCCCCGTTGCCGAGCCCGGCGTCGGGCTCCTGCTCCAGGATTTCCAGCGGATCGAGCTTGTGCTGCTTGCAGAAATCCGCCCAGAGCGGATCGAGCGTCAGGTTGGCGACATTGTTCGCCAGCGCCCGGCCCATCAGGAACTCCAGCGAAAGATAATAGACCCGCTTGGCGTTCCGCTCCTGGTAAGTCTCTTCGGTCTTGAGCCAGCATTGCGAAATCAGATCGCGCAACGACCGGGCGACGGCTTCGAATGCGTCCCTGGGGCCGGCTTGCGCCAGCGGGATAACCCGGTCGAAGGTCAAGTGCCGCTCGTACAGGGCTTCGTGGTGGCCCGTGAATTTGATGGGGCCGCAATTGAACCGGGCCATCAATGTTTCTGGATCTGGAGCTTTCATCTCTGCCAGCATGGAATTCTGTCTTTCAAGTTTGACGCCGCTAGGGCGGCCCAAAAGGGCAAAAGCGATTCGTGCGTGCCAGCGTAGATTGCAAATGATAATAATACAATCTTAAGTGCAGCCACGGCGGCAGGCCCCGGCGCTCCGGACGCAGGGAGGCGCTGGCTGGATTCGGGCCGCGCGGCCCTCGCATACGGACATTTGCAAAAATTGACGGCGGCGGCTGGAATGCTTAGATTTAAAGGGCTTGGGCAGCAAAACGGATGCAATGTCGAAACGCCAGGAATTGAGGGTGCCGCCACTGGAATTGAGGGCCGGAAGTGCCCTCCGGGAGCTTAACGAGCGCTACCGGGAGATTTTCCGTAGCATCGTGGAAACCTATCTCGCCACGGGCGAGCCGGTGGGATCGCGGAACTTGAGCCGTAGTCTGCCCATGACGCTGTCGCCCGCCTCCGTCCGCAACGTGATGTCCGACCTGGAGGCCCTGGGTCTGATCTACGCGCCGCATGTGAGCGCCGGGCGCATCCCGACGCATACGGGCTTGCGCCTGTTCGTGGACGGCCTGCTTGAGGTTGGCGATATCGACGACGCCGAGCGCGACAGCCTTGAGCGCCAGCTCCGCAACTACGCCGCCGGCAGTCCGGGAGTCAGCGCCGAGGTGCTGGCCGAGGCGAGCGGTATGCTCTCGGGGCTTTCGCGCTGCGCCGGCGTGGTGCTGGCGGAGAAGGCGGTGAGCCGGATCAAGCACATAGAATTCGTGAGCCTGGACGCCAAGCGCGCGCTCCTGGTGCTGGCGGGCGAGGACGGCAGCGTCGAGAACCGGGTTCTGAACCTGCCCGCGGGCCTGCCGGCGCAAGCGCTCGCCGAAGCCACGAACTACCTGAACGCGCGCATTCGCGGAACCACGCTACCCGAGGCGCGCGAGCGCGTGGAAGACGAGTTGAAGGCAAGCCAGGCCGAGCTTGACGAACTGACCACGAAGCTTGTCCGGGCGGGCCTCGCCCAATGGTCCGGCGGCGGGGACAGCGACAATAAGAGCTTGATCGTGCGCGGCCAGTCGCGGCTGCTCGACGATTTGAAGGCCGTCGAGGATGTCGAGCGAATCCGGCTCCTGTTCGAGGATCTCGAATCCAAAAAGGCGCTGCTGCACCTGCTCGACCTCTCCGAAAAGGCGGAGGGCGTGCGCATCTTTATTGGTTCTGAAAACAACCTGTTCTCATTGTCGGGCTCCTCGCTCATCGTGGCTCCCTTCCAGGATCAAAGCCGTAAAATCGTTGGCGTTCTCGGCGTGATCGGGCCGACGCGGCTTAATTATGCCCGGATTATCCCCATGGTTGACTATACAGCGAAGCTTGTCAGCCGCGTGCTGGCTTGATTATCCGCGCGAAACCGCCGATATACACTCAAAATCCGGGCCAGCCTCCAGGGTTGGCCTTATCCGGTCAGTAACGGGACGGCACACGCAGAATGAACGATAAACCGGGCGAGCCCGCGAATACGGACGGGCCGGAGCAAGTTGATTCGGCGGCGCAAGCCGCGGAAACCGCGCAGAACGGCGACTCGGAGACTCAGCGGCTTGCCGAGCTCAAGGCTGAGAACGCCGATCTCAGGGACAAGCTCCTCAGGAACATCGCCGAAATGGAGAATTTGCGCCGGCGCACGGAACGCGAGAGGGCGGATACGGCGAAATACGCCATCTCGGAATTCGCGCGCGACGCAGTGACCATTGGCGACAATTTGAGCCTTGCCATCGAGGCGGCGCAGAAAGAGCCGCTCGACGCAAATCCGGCGCTTAAGACTCTGCTGGAGGGCGTGGAAGTCACCGAGCGCGAGCTTTTGAAGGTTTTCTCGCGCCATGGCATAACGCGCTTCGATCCGCTGGGCGAGAAATTCGATCCGCATGTGCACGAGGCCATGGTCAAGATGGACGTGCCCGGCGCGGCCGCCGACCAGGTCGTGCAGGTTTTGCACGCCGGCTACATGATCGCCGACCGCGTGTTGCGGCCCGCCGCCGTTATCGTGGCCAAGGGCGGCACGCCGGCGCTGGCCGAGCCGGAACAGGAGCCGGAACCGGCGCCACCGCCGCCGCCGCCACCTCCACCGCAGGACCATGCAAAATCCGCTCACGAGCACGGTGCCGAGGAAGGCGAGCATGGCCACCGGCCGCGGACTTCCAGTATGCACATCAATGTGATGGACGAGGTCCGCCACGATCCCGATGTGCTGCGCGGCCCCCGGGGCGCTCCCAGAGCGCCGTTCAATCCGGCTCCGGGACCTTACGGCGCTGGGCAGGGGCAGGGCCGCGGAAGGGACCGCCCTTCGAACGAGAAACGCGGTCCTTCCTCGGTGACGCGGCCTATCAGCGAGGACGGCCTGATGTCCACCTTCGGGAAGCGCAACGACAAGGACGACCAGCGGTAGCGGCGTCCGGTTCCCGGTTCGCCGCCTCGCTGTGACGCGGGCGGGCGGCGGCTGGTTTGCGTGCTGGTCTTAGCGCAGGCAATTCCGTGATGGCGCCGTGAGCCGGTTTCTGCTCTTGTGGCGCGGACCAGGACTATCGCCGCCTCATGCCGCCCCGTGTGCTTATCCCGCTGATCGTCGCCTGCGGCCTCTTCATGGAGAGCCTCGACTCGACGGTTCTCTCGACTTCGCTGCCCGCGATCGCCGCCGACCTGCACGTGGCGCCGGTCTCGCTCAAGCTGGCGCTGACGAGCTATCTGCTGAGCCTCGCGGTCTTCATTCCCATCAGTGGCTGGGCCGCCGACAAATACGGCGCGCGCACGGTTTTCATGGGCGCGATCGTGGTTTTTACCGGCGGCTCAATGCTTTGCAGCTTGGCGAACGGCTTGCCGGAATTCGTCCTCTACCGCATCATTCAGGGCCTGGGCGGGGCCATGATGGTGCCCGTGGGCCGGCTCGTGCTCCTCCGAAGCGTGAGCAAGGCGGAGATGATCTCCGCGCTTGCCTGGCTCACCATTCCGGCGCTGCTGGGCCCCATGCTCGGGCCGCCGCTCGGCGGCTTCATCACGACCTACCTGCATTGGCGCTGGATCTTCTACATCAACTTGCCGATTGGCGCGCTGGGGCTGGCGCTCACCTGGAAATACATCGCCAACATCCGCGAGCCGCATGTGCCGCCGCTCGACAGGAGGGGCTTCGTGCTCTCGGGCCTCGGCCTTTCCGCCTTCGTCTCTGGCCTGGCGATGCTTGGAGAGAACGCGGGGTCGCTGGTGGCTGGATTTGGGCTCACGGCGGGGGGCGCCGCCATGTGCGCGGCCTATGTCTGGCACGCCAGGCGGACAGAAAACCCGATGATCGACTTACGGCTGCTTGAGATTCAGACCTTCCGGGCGGGCGTCCTGGGCGCGTCGCTCTTCCGCATCGGCGTGGGCGCCGTTCCCTTTCTCCTGCCGCTGATGCTGCAGCTGAGCTTCGGGCTGACGCCGTTCCAGTCGGGCCTGTTGACCTTCGCCGCCGCCACAGGCGCGCTGGTCATGAAGGCGAGCGCCGCACCCATCATCCGCGCGCTCGGCTTCCGCCGCGTGCTGATCGTGAACGCCGTCATAAGCGCCGCGTTCATGGCGGCGAACGGCTTCTTCACCGCCGCCTGGCCGCACGCCCTCATGTTCGCGGTGCTGCTGGCCGGCGGCTTCTTCCGCTCGCTCGAATTCACCGCCATCAACGCGCTCGCCTACGCCGACATCCCGCAGGCCAGGATGAGCCGGGCGACGGGCTTCGCGAGCGTGACGCAGCAGGTGTCGCTATCGCTGGGCGTGGCCATCGGCGCGCTGATCCTGCAGGCGGCTCAGGCTTTGCGCGGGGCGCCGGACATCTCGCGGGGGGATTTCGCCATCGCCTTTTGGATCGCCGCCGCAATCGGCGTGCTGTCGGTGATCTCGTTCGCGCGCCTGCCGCCAGGGGCGGGAGGAGAGCTTGCGGGGCGGCCGACGGGCGCAAACGCGGGAGTTGAGACCCTGACCACGAACCCCAGGCCGGAAACAGCCGCGCCGCAATAGCGGCACCGGACCGCATTATTTTTCAGAGGGCTGGTCAAGTGTGACCGAAGACGCGAGGGAGGTATGATTCCACTCAGGAAATTGTGTTTGACAAGGAAGGACTTGCGGATAGAAGCCTTAGATACGGTAAATAGACTCCGGGGACTTGCACTTCAATTGCGAACATATTGGCTAGCCTCGGTAAACAAATTGTTGGGGCAGATGGCTAGAAGGTGATAATTTGTCAGTGAAAATGGGGAGTATGCCGATAATTTGTGTACTCTATTCCAAATGACCTTCACTATTTGTATAGACAATCTGCCGAAAATGATGTTCACTATTCTAGATAGGGTAACTCTTATCCTTAGAGTGCGTCATTGGGAGGTGGTATGAGCGTTAGGCTTGCACGCTTATAGCCGCAGCAGGTTTACAAGCTACGGCAAGCCGTACAACCGGCACTCCAACCTCAACCAGATACGGCCTGAGGGGCAAAAAGAAGATCTAAATGGGCGCCTGAGAGCCTAGCTTCTCTTTTTGGGAGTTGATTTTCTTGCGCTGGAGAAAGGAGGCACTGTTGGCATAGAGGCAACAGCAAAACATACCGGAAGTGGACCGGATCGCCCTGGAAAGCAACAATCCGGCCACCTCTTCCTCACTCAGAATGATCAACGAGCCCGGCGGCTCTTGTCACACCGGCTTTCAAGCTACTACAAATATAAAAGAAAGGCAAGGTGAAAGGAGGTGTCGGGCACAGGCAAACAGGTAGGAGGTGCTAAGATGCTCATGCCCGAGTCCTGTGCAGTTGCGGTCTTGAGCGACCTGAAAAGGTTATGGATCTTTTTACAGAGCGATACAGCGCATCTGATGTTCATCTCTCTGGCCATGCTTCGAGCGCTCATATACTTGCTTCTCAAAGATCCGAGGCCGGAAGCAAGAGAGCTAGCGTGCGCAATCGTCGCAGCCGCCGCGATTCTCTTGACAATCGCCATCCAGGAAATCCATCCGCTAGCGAGGTCCCAGAGCGTCGCCATGTGTGCGAATACGCAAACTAACATGGCGGCCAAAGAGCGACCTGCAGCACCTGGTGGTTGAGTGATCCCAAGGAGCTTTATGAAGAAACCCAGGCAAGATGTAATTGCCTTGCCTGGATAGCCAATGCGATGACCGAGTTAGCTTCGATCAGTATCTTTTCGCGTTATTGGTTGGATACGCCAATTTTTTTGTGGTCGGTGGACAAGTTAGACATTTTGTGAGATCTTAAGATACATTTTGTTTGACTAGGCCCACCCCTTCAGAGGGGAGGGTGTGTACCACCAAAGCAACCTGCGATCTCGCAATGAATGTCTTCCTTGTTACTCCTCGTCAAATTCGTGCTGCGCGCGGGTTGATTGGCTGGTCGCAAACCGATCTAGCGACTGCGGCGAGACTTTCTCGAAGTACTGTGATCGCGTTTGAAAAAGGAGGCGGAAACCCATCGCGCGACCTGACGCTGCGGCTGCGTACTGTTCTGGAGGAGCGGCAGGTGGAATTCCTTCCGCAAGAGGGTGTACGTTTTAGGGAGCCTACGACATCATATGACAACATGCCAGGCGCAAATAGGCGTTTGCTTAATGAGATTTATAGCAACGCCCTTGCGTATCAGGAAAAAACAGGCATCGATGACATATTGATCTATGGCCTAAGGGAAGACGATGCCGATGAATCTCTTGGAGATTATTTAACTCAACATATTGAGCGCCTTCGTCTGGCTGGATTAAAGGAGAAAATATTATACTTTTCGGATACAACGACTTTCGTGGCTCCGATGCCATGGTATCGGTTGTTAAAAGGCGCAGATATAAGTAATAGACATTTTCCTCCTATCGTCATATTCGGCGAAAGCGTTGCCGTTGTGCAATTCGAACCTCAGGTGACGGTCACTGTCGTACACAGCAAGGCAATCGCTGAAGCATCGCGGCATATGTTCGAATTCATCTGGGCCATCCAAAACGGAGAAGAAAAATGAGGATGGCAAACGAATTTCGGGACGTAGACAGTAGGAGGTTCGGGCGCGGCGATGAAATTGACGTAGTCAATATTGGTGCATACGGTAGCACTTTCCTAAAACAGTCACTAAGCAGGTCGGAGGCCAAGGATGTTTATGTGAAGTCACCTCTGTACTATGCATTTACAGGTAGAAATGGGTTATGGTATTTCCAATCGAATGGCATTAAGTTTGTTGGTTGTGTCCATCCTAATGATAACTTAACCCGATTGCTATTTATGCCTTTCGTATCTGATCAAGATTCATTTGATTTGCATATTAATGCCATTGCGAGCAATTTACAGGGAGGAGACAGTACTCCGTTGTGCAAGTGGATCTATGAATGCGAAAATGTTCATATAGCCAGAGTCCCCAAACGTTTTATTAGTAAGGATGACATAGCAGGCGGCAAGTTCTCAATGAAGGGCTTTGTAGTTGAAGTCCATCGCGAGAGCAAGTTGGACTGGATGTTTCCATCCTATGATGTTTCGTTACAAAGCTCCGCTTATCCTGTTGGGCCTCGTCTTTCTGCCTATAGGAATAAGCTGAACAAATTTAGGGCGCGAGGCATAGATACGGTTGTTTTCGGTGACTTGATGGAAACGGAAAGGGTAAACGCGATCCAGTCTATAAGCGAACGCTGGGTAGAAAATAAGCTGACAAACCATAAAGAGGATACCAATTTCTCGTTTGACTACGAAGAGCTTTTGGCACCGTACCAATTTATTGCCAACCTTACCGTAAACCGCGAGCTACCCGTAGACGGTATTTTTCTAAAAAGGGGAAATGAGTATCTCGCATTTTGGCTTTGGGAAAATAATCGCAGGTACAACGATCCTGTTCCCTGTTTGGCGGCGCTCCAAGCGACCAGCGAACCGGGCTGCTGCGAATATCTGCATTATCAGGCGGCGCGCAGGCTTCTGGATTCGGGGTACAAGGAGATGTGCATCGGTGGTTCTGAAAGCGAAGGGCTAAATTTGTATAAGCAGAAATTTGCCCCGGTCAGGTCTCACGAGCTGTGCACACTGAAGCTGGTCAAAATGGAACCAGCATCAGCAAGAGCCTCCAGGCCGAAAGATGGCTTCTGCCGAATGCGCAATACAGCCGCCACAACGAACCGCGGAGCAGGAAGACCAATGGCTCTTTGTAACGCGTAAGATGCCATGGCACCGCCGCTCCAGCGATTGGCGATAGCCTAAGGCCGTTGAGCCAGCAGACCAAGCGGACTTCGGCTCAAAGCGCTTGGCGCTCCAACAGAAGTCCGTCACGGCGCGGGCTTGCCGCTTTCCGCGGGCTGAGCCGGGGGCTGTTGCAGTCCGGCCGGCGGCGTCCCTTGCGGCATGTCTTCGTCATCGGCGGCGGTCTTAAGCCCGGCGATGAGCGCGAGCGCCTTGCCCTTGTCCAGCTCGTCGCCCAGCATATCGAACATGGCGAACGCTTTCATCGCCCAGACCTGGGCCTCGCCGGAGGAGCCCCGGTCCCGCGCCAGCAGGGCGAGCTGATAGAAGTCCGCGGCCATGCCCGCCTGGCTGCCCCGCACCTCTTCGATGGCGAGGGATTTCCTGTAGCACTCCTGGGCCTCTTCGAAACGGCCGCGCCCATGCAACACGGCGCCAAGCAGCCGGCAGCTCCACGCCACGCCGGGCCGGTTGCCCAGCGCCTCCTCGGCGGCGGCGGATTTCCTATACCAGTCTTCGGCCTCGCCGGAACGGCCGCGCGCTTGCGCCAAAGCGCCAAGGTGGTGGTAATTCTTGACCACGCCCGCCTTGTTGCCCAGCATCTCGAAGACGGAGAGCGACTTATTGTACCATCCCTCGGCCTCGCCGGGATGGCCGCGATCCTGCGCCACCACGCCAAGCTGATGATAGCTATCGGCCATGCAGCCCAGCGCTTCCTCGATGGCGAGCGATTTCTTATACCATCCCTCGGCTTCCTGATGGCGGCCGCACTCCTGCGCTTCCCGGGCGAGCTTCTGGTAGGCTTCGGCCATTTCCGGCTGGTCGACCAGGGTATTATGGATGGTGAGGGACTTTTTGTACCATCCCTCGGCCTCTCCGGGATTCCCGCGAAGCTGCGCCACCGCCCCAAGCCGGTAATAGCACAGCGCGATATCCATAGGAGAGTCCAGCGCCTCGAAAATCGCCAGGGCTTTCTCAACCGACGCCCCGGCCTCTTCGAGAAGGCCGTGTTCCTGTCCGGCTATGCCGAGCTTGTAATATGCGTCAGCCAGATTCCGGTCCGGCCTCCCGCCGCCATGCCGCTCGATACTGCTGGCTATACGGCGGTATATGGCTTCGGCCTTGCCAAGGTCGCCAGCCTGAAACGCGCGGTCGCCCTCCTTGACCATGACGGACAGCCAGAGTTCATGCGCCGGGGTTCCGGTTTCCGGGGCCTGGTACGCCCTGGGCTCGATGGCCTTGATGATGTATTCGCTCCAGGTTTGGGCTTCCTGCGCGAGCGCCGCGCTGTGCCAATAATGATCTAGCGCCAGAATCAGCGTCTGCGCCTCCGCGAACAGGCGGCGCTCCACGGCGGCGGCGAGGAAGGCGTAGAAGTTTGCCCGCAAGGCGCCGATTTGATCGAGCGCCGGACGGGCTTCCTCCGTCTGGAGCTGCCTGTGCAGATGACCGGCGATCCTGGCGGCGGCGGCGATAAGGCTTCTGAGCGCCTCCTCGCGTTCCCTGCCGGCGTCAGCGGGAGCCTGAGCCTGCGATTTCCAAAGAGCACCGAGATAGGACGGCAGGGCCGGATGAAGCTGGTAGAGGCCGCCGCCAAGGTTTGTCAGAAGACCGATATCCGTAAGCCGGCCGAGAAGCGCCTCCCATTCCGGCTGGCCGAGATCCCGGAATTGTTCCGGCGCATCCTTCATGGCGCCGAGAATGTGCGACGGCGCCACTTTCTCGAAGAGAGAGAGAATAACGAGGCGCGTCTGATCCTTGCCGGTCAAATGGCGGAAGGAATAATAGAGGCTCGCACCAAGCGATGCGAGGTGCCCTTCCTCCGCGCCAAATCCGGCCAGCGGCGTCTCCTGAGTCTTCAGCGCCTCCAGCAGCACCGCCGCGCACGACCGGGAAAGCTGCGGGAGTACGAGTTTCAGGCTTAAAGGATGGCCGCCCAAATAATCCAGCAGCGCCTTAAAGCCGGCGGGATCGGCCACGCGCCGGGCGCTCGCCTGCGGATAAGGCGCAAGCAGCCGGTCCGCGTATAGCAGCACGTCGCGCTCGTTTAAGCCCCTAACCTCGCAGCGCGCCGCCATTTCCGGCCCGCCGAGCCACTCTTCCCGCGTGCGCGAAGTGATGAGCAGCGCCGATTGGCTTTCGTGAAGCTCGCCGAGGAACCATAGCACCCCGGCTCTCTGAGCTTCGTCCAGGGGCTGCATTTTCCCGCTCGGGTCGGGCAAGGAGAACGCGGTCGAGAAATTGTCCCAGATCAACAGGCAGCGATGCTGGCGAAGCTTCTGTAAGGCAAGCTCCGCCCGCTCTTTCGTGTTTTCCGCGGCCCGGCAAGCCTCTGCCTCGCCGAAGCGGGCCATGATCTGGTTCGCGATCAGATCGAGCCCAAAGGCCTGATGGCCCGGCTCGAAGCTGTCGAAGAACACGAACCGCTGATCGCCGAGGCCACCCGAGGCTTGCAGCCAGCGGGCGAAGCCCTTGGCCAGCTCGGTTTTGCCCGTGCCGCCCAAACCATGGATCACGGCAATGTGGCGGGTGCGGATGGCGCGCTCAAGGATGAAGAATTCCGCATCGCGGCCAAAGAACAAGTCCCCGGCCGCGGTAAGGTCGCCGGCCGGCCGGTTTTCAGCCGACGCCGCCGCGTCCAGCACGGCGGCTACCGTCTCTTCAGCCGGGAAGGCGGGCCCAGGCGCCGCCTCGCCTTGACGCAGGCGGAGAAAGTTGCGGGCGAAATGGACCGGCACGAACCAATCTTGCAGCGGCGTGCTGCCTTTCAGGCTCGGGCGCAGGCGGTTGGTCTCCTCCCGCAGCGCCTTGCGTCCGGTATTGACGGCTTCGGAGACACTCCTGCCCGCAAGCAGCTCCGCGTAAAACGCCGCCATGAAGGCGGCGGCGGCCACGGAGTAAAGAGGATGCCCCATCGCCACCACCGAGGGTGTGCCTCTCTCAAGAAGCTGCATCGCCATGAAGGTGCCAGGGCATGTGGCATCACACGGCGTCTGGGCTTCACGGGGGCGGCAAGCGCTGAGGATCATCAGCGGCACATCGCCTCTAGCCAGGGCCGCGGCAACCGCCCTGACGCGAACCGGCTCCGGCTCGCCGTTATCGCGCTCGAAGATTGCATAGTTTTGCGGAGCCTCTCCCTGTCTTTCGCAAAGGACGGTTGGGGCGTCCCCGCCTTCCCCGGTTTGGCCGTATCCTTCGAAGTGGACGGCATGATAGGGTGTGCCGGCTTCTTTCGCCTCCTTGAGCCGCGCCTTGAACGCCTCAAAGCTTGGAGGCCGTAAAATATCGATCCGCACCGGGTTCTTGGCTGCTTCCAGGTGCCGGAGGAGAGGCCGCGCGACGGCCGGAAATATCTCACCGCCTATGTCTGCCGGCCGTGGGGTAACCATCAAAACCCTGAAGCCCTGTCCTATGCTAGCAAACTCAAGGGCAGGCTCGTCCCCGGGCAGAATGCGGTCGAACGTGTCCACGCACACCGACAGGGGATCGCGCGCTTCTGGCGCCTTCATCAATTCCCAGGGAAGGACCAGAAAGCGCGGGTCTCTGGAACTGATCGCAACTTCGGCCCCCCTCCGGTTCTCGATCGCAAGCTTGGCCCGCAGATAGGCATCGCACCGTCTCGGGCGTCCCGCGAATACGGCTTTATACAGCGCCTCTCCGTAAGCAGTCAGGCGCTCCCGGTCCGCACGTTCGCCCCGGCCAGCGCACTCCGCCAGAGGAGGGTTCGCATAGTCTTGAAGGTAATGGCGCAGATCTTCGAAATCAGCGGCGGTGAGCGGCGAAGCGAAGGACTCCAGCGCGCCGAACGGCACGGTTTCCGTGACACCGGGAAGGCGCTCCATCACTTGCGTGATTCCGTTTTCTTCCTGCACGATCAGTCGAAGCGTCATGCCGCCTCCGCACAAACGGGTGGAGTGAACATCTCCTCCCGGAATAAGGTTCTATCTCGAACGCAGGAGACAGATGTGCGGATTCTATGCAGGCGCCTGTGAATAATTCCTTGCGCGCGGCAGGAACTTGCACCGTCCTGTGAAGTATTGCCGGAGGGTTAATTTCCAGTGCTGGCGGTTATAGTTAACGCGGGCGTGGTTAATCGGGCATCGGAATGCGTTCCGCACCCGCATTTTGGCGGCGTTTTTGCGCGTTTTGGGCGAAATTCCATGTGCGCGGAATCCCGTTAAATATAAACGCAGGCTCCGGATTAACCTTCCCTGCTCACCCCCAAGGCGCCGCACCGGTGGGTTTTCCACTTACAATTCAGCCTCTTGCGCGATCGTCATGCGCTTAACGCCATGTTGAAACATCTCTGCTAGATTGTCTCAACATGGAAAGCGGCGCGGCCAGGCCAGCCCCGCCGCCCTCCATCCGGGCGCTGTTAAGGTTTGGCCCACAGCTCTCCGTAATTCTTGAACTGTTTGAGCAAAGGTTCCGAGGCCGTGGGCTCAAGCCAGGGCAGGATGAATTTGATGATGGGATTGATCAGCGGCGAGGTATGCCGGACATAGAGGTCGAGCGGCGCCAGTTCATGCGCCATTTGCAGTTTGGGCGCATAACTTAAGCCGCTGCTTTGGATGGTTTTGTAGCCATTCGCGATAGACCAGGCCACCATATCGCGCATAACGTAGAAGTAGAGGTGAATATTCAATGCGACTTCGTAGTCGAATCCGATGTATTCTCCGTATAGCGTGTCACCTTCTACCATATTGAGCGCGAAGGCGATGATTTTACCGTTCTGCCGCCACAGGAAGAACCGCGCCTTGTCGGGCATTCTTTGCCCGATTTCGGCGAAATATTCCTTCGTAAGCTTCTCGAACTGCATTTTGGAGCGGTTATACACCTGCAGGTACAGCGGATAAATTTCATCCACTACGCCGGACGCATCCCGGACGACTTCCAGCTCGATGGGCGCGGACTGCGTGGCGGCCTTGAACTTGCGCCTGAATTCATTGCGCCGCTTGCTCTTGATGGCCTTGGCCAGGTAGTCGTCGAAGTCCTTGAAGCCCGAAATATCGAGCCGTGTCATGGGCATACTGGGGATGCGCGTGAAGCCGCGCTTCAGGAAGGCGGAGAGCGTGTCCCTGTAGCGGGCCGGGAATTCCTTGAGCACGATCAGCCCCGCGCCCTCCTGCCTTGCCAGCCGGCAGATGTTGGCGGAGAGCGCTTCGGCATCGAGTTCCTGCGCGGCCGCGGCGCCGGAAGGCAGATGGCCCTCGCCCGCCGCGCAGCCTACCATCAGCGTGCGGATAAAAAGGAAGCGCGGCCAGAAGCGCCTGATTTTTGCGGCGAGCTTCTGCCAGCGCGGCTCAAGCCCTGCGAGTACGTCCTGATCGAGGACGAAAAAGGGCTGTACGGCTCTGGTGCGTCCGTATTCGTCCTGGATAAGGAAGTAGCGGAAATCGAAATCCGGGCAGATCGTGTTCTCGACGATCTCGTAATACCGGCTATCCTTGCGCTGCGCCCTGAAGGAATTCCGCCAGGCCTGGAGCTGCGCTACTCGCGGGCGTTCCGCGATTGCCAGGCCGCCGCGGGAAGGAACTGGTTCGGCCAAGCCGAGACCGCTTGGGACGGCTACTTCTTCACTTATGGTCATATTGACTGTACTCGTTGTTTGTGCCCGCAAGCGTGCCTTCCGCCGATCCGTTCTCCTGCGGAAGCTGCGGCACTGCTAGAAGACCCTGATTCCGCTAATTTAGTGCGAACAGGGTACAGAGAGGTTCGAGGCTCAGCGCCCCGGCGCATTCGATTTAAGATAATTTGCGGCGAGATCAAGGTGGGGCAAGCGGCGGCCGGCCCAGTGTTGCTTCCGGCACGCACTGCCCGCCCGCCGGGCAGGTCCAGCTGCCAAAGCAGCCACGCCTCACGCCGCTGCCTTCGTGGCGGAGGCCCTGGCGGCGGACTTCGCCTCCTGCGCGGGCAGCACGCAGGTGACGGTCGTGCCCTCCCCTGGCTTGCTCTTGATGTCGAGCTTGCCGCCATGCAGCTCCGCCAGCGACCGCGAGATCGCGAGCCCAAGCCCGGTGCCCTTGTGCTCCTTGGTAAGCTGGCTGCCGACCTGCTCGAAGGGCTTGCCCAGGCGCGGCAGTTCGTGCTTGGCGATCCCGACGCCGGTGTCGCTGATGGCTATACGGATGTTACCCTTGTACTTCGTGGCCCGGAGCACGACCTTGCCGCCCGCCAGGCTGAACTTCACGGCATTCGCCAGCAGATTGAGTAAAATCTGCTTGAGCGCGCGCTGATCCGCGTGCACCTGGACGTTCGAATTTCCGGCCATCGCGACTTCGACCTCGCGCTCCTTGGCCGCCGTCTCGACCACGCGGGCGCACTCCTGAAGCAGCGGCGCGAGCGGGAACCATTCCGGCTTGATCGTCACGCGGCCCGCCTCGATCTTCGACATGTCGAGAATATCGTTGATCATTTCGAGCAGGTATTGGCCGCTGGAAGCAATGTCCGTCGCGTAGTCTTCGTATTTCTCGTTGCCGATGGGCCCAAGCACCTGGTCGCGCATCATCTCGGAGAAGCCGATGATCGCGTTAAGCGGCGTGCGCAGTTCATGGCTGACATTGGCCAGGAACTCGGATTTCGCCTTGTTGGCGGCCTCGGCGCGGATTTTCTCTTCATTGTAGCCTTCGGCGAGCGCGCGGAGCTGGTGTGTCTGCACTTCGAGCTGCCTGCGGCTCTGCTCGTAAATCTCGACGGTCGCGCGCATCTCGCGCTCGCGCTCAAGCAGCCGCTGCTCGTTCACTTTCGGCACGGTGATATCCGTGCCGACGCTCACCATGGCGCCGTCAGCCGTCCAATATTCAGAAACCTGCAGCCAAGTGCCGTCGCCCATCTGCTTTTCACTAAGCTGGAAACGGCCGGGAGCGCCGGCCGTGTCCGTGGGGCCTTGCAGCAACAGCTCCTTGGCATGGTTCTGCAAGTCGCCGAACGGCGTTCCGGGGAGCGCCTTCCCTGGAGCGATCCGGTAGATTTGGCGGAACTTGCGATTGCAAAGCTGTAGCCGCTTCGAGCTGTCCCAGACCACGAAGGCCATCGGCAGCGCCTCTATGATGGCCCGTATGCGCGCAGTGCCGCCCTGCTCCGGCGGCGTATGGGCGTGCGCCGTCTCCTGGGGCAGCAAGACGCCCGAAAAGACGGGCGCGGGATTGGCCCGGCCGCCATGGTCGATCTGGCCGCGCAGGCTGTAGGCGCGCCAGCCGCGCTCGCCATCCTTGAGCCTGAGCGTCCAGCACACGTTGCGGGAATGGGCCTTGAGCGCCTCCGAGACGAGATTGTAGACCGAGTCCTCGGGGTGCAGATATGGGCTCAAATCCCGGAAGTTGGCCGGAGCATCGCAGTTGCTGAAAACCCCTTGCGCCCCACCCGCCCAGGTCAGCTCGCCGTCCACAAGGTTCCAGCGCAAAACCGCGCCGCCCGCGGCCGCGACGCATTGCGACTGCGTGCTGTAATACTGCGCCCGGCTTTCAAACCCCTCGGCGTCCCGGCGGCCCGCCTTATAGACCAGCACGAGCGCAATCGCGGCGGCGGACAGCGCTATCAGGTTGCTGGCGGCGCCGAGCACGCCGTGACTGAACGCACTGACCGCGGGCAGCAGCAAAGCGAGGAACCCCAGCGCCATCGCCAGAGCCTGAGCGTGCGTTTCGGCCTTCCGCCGCAGGTTCGCCAAAAGCGGCCCTGCCCTCGAAGCTAGGCTCTTCCCCCCCGGAAGCCGCTCGTCTGAAGCGGACTGGGGCTGGATGTATGACTGGCGCGTTGCATTTATAGCCATGCCGTCCTGCCGGTGGATTGAACTCTTCGTAACTGAGATCTTAACTTTGCCGGGTCTTGGTTAATAAAACCTTGCCACGCAGCCTTGTGCCCAGCCACTTAAGGTAGATACCGCGCGCTCACACCAACGATCCATTGCGCCGCGCGGCTGCTTAACGCCGCTCCGGTAGGCGGCGCCGGAGGACGCAAGCCCCGCGCGAGCGAATCGAACTAAGGTTACACCTGACTAAGCTGCCACTTTACCGGCCTCTTGGCCAAGTATTTTTGTGGCAATTTCAAACAGGTCCCGCGAAATTGCCTTTTTGGCGAGCACACGCCGCAGCGCGGCTTCCGCGAGGCCCCTGCGCTGGGGCTCCAAAATCCGCCAGCTTTCGAAGGCGCTGAGCAGCCGCGAAGCAATCTGTGGATTAAAGCTGTCGATTTCGATCACCGCATTCGCCACCAGTTCGTAGCCCTGCCCGCTGGCGTCGTTGAAGCGCACCTGATTGCCATGCGCGAACGCGCCGTAAAGCGAGCGCGCGCGGTTGGGGTTCTTGATCGAGAACAGCGGATGAGAGGCAAGCTCCGCCACGCGCTTCAGCGTTTCGCGGCCGGGCGCGGTTGCTTGGAGGGCAAACCACTTGTCCATAACCAGGGCTTCGTCCTTCCAGCGCCGGTGGAAGCGTTGAAGCACGCCTTCGAAAGGTTCGCCGCCAAGCTGCGAGAGGATGCCAAGCGCCCCCATTGCGTCGGTCATGTTGGAAGCGGTGCGCGCGAGCTCCTTCACTTTGGCGATGCCGAAGCGGCTCTTGCCCGCCGCAAGCAGGCCCAGCGCCGCGTGCCGCAGTGCGCGCCGCCCAATACTATCGGGGTCCGGCGAGTAGGGCTCGGCCGGCTTGCTCTGCTCATACAGGTTTTCGAGAACCGGGCGCAGGCTCTTGCCCAGCGCCGAGCGCAGCGCCGCGCGGGCGGCATGAATTGCTTCGGGGTCTATGTTTCCGCCAATCGCCTGCGCGATGTCCGGCTCCGATGGCATAACCAGGAAGGCCGCGCGGTAGGCGTGTTCGAGGCTTTCATCGCCGGCGGCAGCGCCCGCGGCTTGAACGAAGCGCGGATTGGGCCGGGCCGGCTTTCCCTCCGCAATCGCCTGGGCCATTTGCACCATGTGCTTCAGCGCGAAAGCCTGCGCGGTTTGCCAGCGGTTGAAGAGGTCGCTATCCGAGCGCATCAGCGTGAGCATGTCACGATCGCTCACCCCGCCATTGAGCTTGACCGGAGCGGAGAAGCCCCGCAGCAGCGACGGGATGGGACGCTCGCCGATATCCTCGAAGGTGAAAGTCTCCTTCTTTTTCCTCAGAACCACCAGGCCGTCGGGCACAGGCTTCCCGCCGCTCTTAAGCGGAAACTCGTTGCCATTGGCGTCCAGCAGGCCAAGCTTGACCGGAATGGGAACCGGCTTGCGTTTGTCCCCGGCGGCGGCATTCGGATAGGACTGCGACAGAGTGAGCCGCGCCGTCCGCGGACCGGCCGAATAGGTCAGCCGGGCATCGAGCGCCGGTGTTCCCGCCTGATTGTACCAAAGCAGGAAGCCTGAAAGGTCGGTGCCATTCGCGTCCCCCAGCGCGGCGACGAAATCCTCCACCGTGACCGCCTGCCCGTCATGCCGCTCGAAATAAAGATCGAGCCCCCGCCGGAAGCCCTCCTTCCCGAGCACCGTCTGCATCATTCGGCAAAGCTCGGCGCCCTTGCTGTAGACGGTACGCGTATAAAAGTTGCTGATCTCGATGAATGAGGAAGGCCGCACCGGGTGGGCGAGCGGGCCGGCGTCCTCCGGGAATTGCCCGCTCCTTAGGGCCCGCACGTCCCCGATGCGCTTCACAACGGCCGAACGCATGTCCGCCGAAAATTCCTGATCGCGGAAAACCGTAAGCCCCTCTTTGAGGCAGAGCTGGAACCAGTCGCGGCAGGTCACGCGGTCGCCGGTCCAGTTGTGGAAGTATTCGTGCGCGATCACGCCTTCAATATGCTGATAATCGGAGTCCGTGGCGGTGTCCGGGCGGGCCAGGATCAGCGCATCGTTGAAAATATTGAGCCCCTTGTTCTCCATGGCCCCCATGTTGAAGTCGGAGACGGCCACGATCATGAAGGTGTCGAGGTCATATTCGAGGCCGTAGCGCTTTTCGTCCCACTCCATCGCGCGCTTGAGCGACTCCATGGCCCAGCCGCAGCGGTCCTCCTTGCCCGGCTCGACGTAGATCCGGAGATCAACCTTGCGCTGCGAGCGGGTGTAAAAGCTGTCCCGCACCATGCCGAGTTTGCCGGCCACCAGCGCGAACAGATAGGCCGGCTTCGGGAATGGGTCTTCCCAAACCGCGTAATGCCGGCCGGCGCCCGCATCGCCGCTTTCGATCAGATTGCCGTTCGACAGCAGCACCGGCGCTTCCTTGGCATCCGCTTCGATGCGCACGCGGAACTTCGACAGCACGTCGGGCCTGTCGGGATAGTAGGTGATGCGCCGGAAGCCTTCCGCCTCGCATTGGGTGCAATAGACGCCACTGCTGCGGTAGAGGCCCGACAGCGCCTTGTTGGCCTCGGGGTTGCAGACCGTCTCGATTTCAAGCGTGAACGGCTTGGCCGGCACGCCTTCGATAATGAGGGACTTTTCCGTGACCTCATAGTGCGAAGCGTCCAGCTCCTTGCCGCCAATGGCAACGCGGATGAGCTTCAGCATCTCTCCGTCGAGCTTCAGAACGCCGGACTTAGCCTTCGAGGCCGGGTTGGGGCGCAGCGAGAGCCGCGAGCGCACGCGCGTTTCCTCCGGGGACAGGGTAAAATCCAGCACCGTCTCATCGACCAGGAAGGCCGGCGGCGCGTAGTCCTTGAGATAGATTGGTTGGGGCACGTCGGTTTTCATGCTGGCCTCCTTGCAGGGGCGTGACGTTAACCTTGTTTGCCGGGGGGTGGCAAAGCCAAATGGGAACGAGCACACAACCGTGAAGCTCGCCCGCACCGCCGCGCAACCGTTCCCGCCAGGCCCAGGCGCGATCTGAAACTAGAAGAATTGTCGCCCAACTGTCACAGTGACGGCTAGTCTCAGGCTTGGCGGAAACGCAGCCGTTGACGCGCATCCGCGGAAAAAATATCAAATAAATCGTGCGGCTAAGCTGCAATGACCCTTCGCGGTCCGCCACCTGTCCGTTCCGTGGCGAACGCCCGCATTGGGTCTGACAGCACGCATTTGGAGGGGGGCAAGCGGTGTTCACCGTCACCGCTTGCTTTTTTTGTGCTTCCATTCACCGCGCCGCTTGCCGGTCCATCTCCAAAACTCAGCTTGACCGCGGCGCATCCAGCGGAAACCCTTGATCGAATTCGATTCGAGCACCTGGATCTCCCGCCATGCAAAAACCCCTGACGCGCATCATCGGCCTTGATCCGGGTCTATGCAATCTTGGCTGGGGGGTGGTCGACTGGGACGAAACGCGTCTGACTTTCGTGGCTTGCGGCACGATCAGGACAGCCGCCGCCGAGCCGATGGGCGGCAGGCTTGCCTCGTTGTTCGCCTCGCTGGAGGACGTGCTGAAGGACTGGGCGCCGGCCGAGGCCGCCGTGGAGGAGACTTTCGTGAACGGCAATGCGCGCTCGGCGCTGAGGCTCGGCCAGGCGCGAGGCATCGCCCTTCTGGCGCCCGCGCGGATGGGCTTGCGCGTCGCCGAGTACGCGCCCAACTCGGTCAAGAAGACGGTAACGGGCACCGGCCACGCCGACAAAACGCAAATCCGCGCCATGATCCGCTACCTCCTGCCGAAGGCCTCGCCGGGGACCGCGGACGCAGCCGATGCGCTGGCGATCGCCATCACCCACGCCCACCACCGCCGCGCGCGCGCGATTGCGGCGCAGTACGCGGCACTTGTGTAAAACCTGCCCGCCCGCGAGCGCCGCACGCCAGACTCGCGCTAGCGTTGGAGGCTGAAGCGGCGCGCCGGTTTGTTGCGGCGAAGGCTCCCGTTTCCAGGGCGGCGGTGTTATTTCATGGGGGTAGCGCATGATCGGGAAATTGCGTGGCGCCGTCGACGCCGTGGGCGCGGAACTTGCCATCATCGATGTGGGCGGCGTCGGCTATGAGGTTGCCTGCTCGTCGCGCACGCTCTCCGCGCTTCCGGCGCCGGGCGAACCCGTGACGCTTTCCATCGACACCCATGTCAGGCAGGATGCGATCAAGCTCTACGGCTTCCTGACCGAAACCGAGCGGGGCTGGTTCCGCCTCCTGCAAAATGTGCAAGGCGTCGGCTCCAGGGTCGCGCTTTCGATCCTCAGCACCCTCGATACCGTCCAGCTTGCCCACGCGATAGCGCTGCAAGACCGGGCGATGGTGGCGCGCGCACCGGGCGTCGGCCCCAAGGTGGCGCTGCGCATCGTCAACGAACTCAAGGATAAGGCGCCGCCCGCCGCGATCTCCGCTGGCGGAACCGTGACGGCGGTTGCGCCGCCTTCGGATACTGCCGGGCCGGGCGGCGCCATCCCGCCTGTGACCGAGGCCGTCTCCGCGCTTCTCAATCTTGGCTACCCGCAGGCTCAGGCGAACGCCGCCGTTGCCGCCGCCCTGCAGAAGGCAGGCGATCCGCCGCCGCGTATCGAAAACCTTATCCGGCTGGCGCTCAAGGAGCTTGCCCGTTAAGCGTGCAAGCATTGACCGGGTAACGTCTGAGTTTAGGCAAGCGCGCGCCTGCGGTTATAAGGAAATCAAATGTTCAGGCAAAACGCCGCAAACGGCAATTACAGGCCTTCAACCTATATTTTTGATAACTACATCTTGAATACGCGCGCTAGCTTCGGTGAGCCGCGCGATATTTGAGTGGAGGCGCGCATGTCTTCGAACTGGGATGGCGGCTGGCCCGACGACGTCAACGGCGACTCGCGGAATGGGGAGCCCGCGATATATTTCCCCCCAGACCGGGACCGCTTCTACCCCACGGATGAGGATAGCTTTCCTTGGACTACCTTTTTCTGGGGCATTATTATCGGTTTGGCGGGAAGCGTACTGGTGCCTGTTTCAGCCTGGGTGTCGGGTGTCCTTATCATAATCGGCTACGGATTGACCGTATTCGCTTTAGCTGACAGCAAACGCACCTTCGCGAGATCGCTCACCGTGGGCTTTACACTCGCAGCCGTTTCGGGGGCAGGGCTCATTGCAACCTACATATATGCACCCGAGGCAACCTGGCATTTCATCGAAAAGGCGGGTAGCCGCCACCTTCTCTTCCCAACCTTTGCCCTGATGCCCTGGGCGCTTGGCGTGCTTGCGTACATCCTTGCGCTCATTGCGTGGCCCTGGCGCCGGGGCGGGGTGCCGGCATCGCCAGACACTAGGCAGGGATGATTTGAGCGCTATCGGACTTTTTTGCGCTTTTTCCGCACCCGGCGGTGTTTTCGCGCTGGCTTGGCCGCGGCGGCAATTTTCTGGGCTTTTGCCTTAAGTTCGCGCTGGTAGGCGTCGTAGCCCGTCATAAGCTCGGTGAAAAGTGCGCGCGCCGAACGCCTGTCGCCAGCCTTGGTCAGCGTTATGTGGTCCCGCTCGGCTAACCGCGGCGTGGCTGATGCCCATGCGTGGATGGAACATGCCCCGCCCATATACCTGGCCCAATCCCAGAAGTAAGCGCCCACCGACGCCGCGGCCCGCCGCTGCGCCGAGCGCACGGCATCGAGCTTGGGCGGAGCGTGCCAGCGCGCCAGTCTTCCATCGCCTTCCGCGATCATGCGCCCATAGGACGCAATCTCGTGCCGGTTGAGAGCCCTGCAAGCTTGCGCTCCCATGGAACTCGCAAAGCCCGGCAGCCTTGCCGCGTCGGGCGGCCCGATAACGAGAATAGAGGCTTTCGGAACCCTCTCCTTGATCATCTCGATGATGGCGGCAAACCGCATTTCGTACTGCCGCACATCCAATCTGTCGTCGAACCCTTCGCGGGTACCGTACTCGATGAGGATCAAATCCGGGTTGAGCTTCTTGAGGTCGTTCGCCAGGAAGGCCGGGGACCACTTCGCCGGCGTCGCCGCGGTCGCGCCCGGCAGCCCCAGGCTGCTGTAAAAGATACCCCGCCTGTTGTTACCGGTTGCGATGGAAAGGACCGCGATGGGACCATCGCCCTTTGGCTTGATCAGGATCTCGCGACCCTTGGCCGTGACCTGCATCGCTGTCTCGCCAAGGCGCGGCCGCCGCGTGGGCACAAGCTGGATGCCGCCGTCCACACTAACTAGAGCCGTGCCAAAGCGCGGGCCGGTCATGAACGTCACCTCAGCCCAGGAGAAAGTGCCGGGCGTTGACGTGAAACGGAGCCACGCCTGGCTTGCGCCCGATGTCATCCTGACACCCGTGATACCAAACGGGCCTTCCGCTCCAGCGGCCGAGCTTTCCAGATGCCATTGCCCGCGCCGGCTGACTTTCATGCCACGGACCGGAAACAGGCCAGGCATCATCAGTCCGCGGCCGGCCGAGCCGAACCGGTTTATCAAACGCTCGCGCAAGGGGCCGGAGAAGCGGTCGTAGGCGATATGGTCGTCGCCCAGATGCAGGATAGCCACCGGCTTGGTGCGCCTTTTGGATGCAAGCGCCGAGAGCGCGGAATAGAAGTTCGCAAGCGATCTCGATGGAGGCAGGATAACCGGCCCAAACCCCAGGCCGGACTCCGTGAGAGTGGCGAACGGGCTTGGTGATCCGGCGGAGGCGGGCCTGCGGCTTTCGACCGTGGAGAACGCTCCGAGGATCGCCGGCCCGATGTCCGGCATAAGATGAGCCTGCACGTTCTGCATACCGAGCGACGGCATTTTCAGCGACAGGAAATTCGTCTTGTAATCGCGGTTGAGCGCCGGAGCCCCTTGAGCATGGGCGGCCGGATTGTTGTCAGCCTCGTCCCCCCATTCCATTCCGGGCAGGCATCCTGAAAGCAGGATACTTAGCAGCAACGGCGCGCTTACGCAGCCGATGGAGCGCGAGAGATTCCAGACATTTTGCTCACGACCCTGCATAAAAGCTCCTGCGAAACAGGTCAGCGCACCTGCGGATGCTACTGTGTTCTAGTGTTTTCCTCTCCGTGCCAGCGGAAATCGTCCGCGCGGCCTTCCTTTGCGGGCAAGGCTTCGCCCTTGCTCAGAACCCTGAAATAGAGCCGGTCCGCGAGCGGCGTTTGCCTTTGAATTTCGCGCATCGACAAATCGCCCACGGGTGTGATCACCGCGATTGAGGTCAAATCGCCGCCAAGGTCAGCCAAGATGTATTCGCCCGGCTGGCCGCCTGTTTCAGCGAACGCGGCCCGGTCACGCCGCGAGACGCCGGTAGCGGCTGGAGCAGAAGCCACGGCTTTGGCCTTGACCACGGGGCCTCCGGTCTTGGATGCCGCGTCCGGCTTGCTGGCATTGATCTCCGGCTTCCAGCCGGCAGCCGGCCCCGAGGTTCCGCTTTTCGCCCGGGAGCCATGCGCGTAATTGGGTACGACCCGCGCCTGCTCCTCCTCGTCGCCGGCAAGCGGGATATTCCGCTGGGCGCGCGCTTGCGCCAGATCGCGGCGGATGGAAACCTCGACGAAACTTGCAATCTTGCGGTAGCCGGCCTGAGTCAGCCCCGAGCCATCGCTATCGCGCAAGCGCTTGGTTTGGCCGGAGATGTCCGGCCCCCAGGCGCTATAACTGCCGCCCGGGCCGGTGAAACCGGCGGCCGTTTCGACGAACTTGGCGCCATTCAGGTAGACGGCCTGGCGGATCGTGTCATTGAGCCGCGCCACGAACTCATTGAGCGACGTATTGCTCATCGGCGGCAGGCCCACCCAATACACCGCGATACCCGCGGCCCTGAGCTTCTTGATGAGCTTCTCGGCCTCCTTGCCGTACAGCTCCTTCCATTCCGCCGTACCGGGGCGCGCATGGCCCGAGTCCGTTCTGAACGAAACCCGGTCGTTCATGCCCATCATAATAACGGCGATATGAATGGGCCCGCTGGAGACCAGCTTATCGATTTCGGCGGAAAGGCCGTTCCGGCCGGCACGCACCAAGCCATATCTGGACCGGCTCACGTCTTGAATTTCCAGGGAAGCCTCGCCCTTGAGCGCATCCTGGAGCCCGGCCGCAAGCCCAGCGCCGTACCAATCGCCGATCACGCGGATCTGATAGCGGTCCCCTTGCGGAAATGGCGTAATATAGCTGGAGGAGTAGATGCCTTGCGCGGAAACGCTCGCGGCGCCGAAGAGCGTTAGGAACAAGACAGCAAGTAAGGCAGCGAACCGCACGCGCGTTCCCCCTTTCAAGCTCTCTAAGTTGCCCCCACGGCCGATGCTGAAGCTCAAGCCTGATTCTCCCCCAGAGTCCCTCTGTTAGCTATATTACAGATCGTGACAGGATCAAGCCCCGGCTGCAGGCGCGCGGCCTTCTGTGAGTAAAGTGAGGATTGCCTGCCTCAATCGAGGGCGTATTCGCTGGAACGGCCCTCGCGGCGGCCCCGGTCCGCGCCGTGCGGCTCACGGCGATTTGGTAGAAATTGCTGCAATTCCTGCTGTACTCCTTCAGTTCATCAGTTATATGCAGCTCTGCCGCGCATCTTTCAGCCGCCGTTTATTGTCCACTGCCGCAGTCTGTAAGCTTCCAGGAATCCCCACGATGAGCAAACCGATCCGCAAGGCCATCTTCCCCGTTGCAGGCCTTGGCACCCGTTTCCTCCCAGCCACCAAGGCCATGCCCAAGGAAATGCTGACGGTCGTGGACCGTCCCATCATTCAGCATGTGGCCGACGAGGCGCGGGCTGGCGGCATCGAGCACTTCATTTTCGTCACGGGCCGCAACAAGGGTGTGATCGAGGACCATTTCGACCACCAGTTCGAGCTGGAAGAGATGCTGCGGCGCCGGAACAAGTCCGAGGAGCTTAGGGAACTTGAGCGGAATCTGCCCTTGCCGGGAGCCACGAGCTTCACGCGCCAGCAGGAACCGCTGGGCCTCGGCCATGCGATTTGGTGCGCGCACGATATCGCTGGCAGGGAACCGTTCGCGCTGCTTCTGCCGGACGTGATCGTCCTGCAGAATGGCGAAAGCTGCCTGGAGCAGATGATCGGCGTTTACAACCGCCTTGCCGGAAAATACGGGCCGGACGCCAAGATCAACATTCTCGCCGTGGAAGAGGTTGCACCCCAAGAGACCAGTTCCTACGGAGTGGTGGGGCTCGAAAGCCAGGTGGAGGACCGGCTTTGGCGCGTCAAGTCGATGATCGAGAAGCCGGCGGCGGGCACGGCCCCCTCGAACCTCATCATCATGGGCCGCTACATCCTGCAGCCCGAAATCTTCGACATCCTCAAAGACCAATCCACCGGCGCCGGCGGAGAGATCCAGCTTACCGACGCGATGAAGACCCTGATGCGGGACCAGATGTTCTTCGCCTACAAATACCAGGGCAAGAGCTACGATTGCGGCTCCAAGCTGGGTTTCTTGAGCGCCAACGTCGCCTTCGCGCTCGCGTGCCCCGACCTTGCCCCAAAGTTCAGCGAAGAGCTGAAAAGGCTTGCGGCGGAGCTTGAGACCAAGCAAGCTGCGGAGTAAGCCTTGGGAGAGCCGCGCGCAAAAAGAGGCGGCGTCTCAACGGCATAGCCCTTCGGGGCTGGAATGGAGGGAACCGCTGGCGGATACAGGCGCCGCGGTTTTCGGGGGATATGTAAATGGGAAAGCCTCTCGCGCTGGCCGCCGGAAGCAAGCCAGCAACCGGGTTTGAGGCCGCGCCCGTGGCCGAGCGCAGCATCGCCTGCGCGATTGATGGGCTGAACGCGCTGGGGGGTACCTTAGGCAACGGGCTCGCCAAGGACTTTGAAGCCGCGGTGGAGCTGATGCTCGCCTGCAAAGGCCGGGTGATCGTCACCGGCATGGGCAAGAGCGGCCATGTCGGGCAGAAAATCGCCGCGACGCTTTCGTCCACGGGCTCGCCGGCGCAGTTCGTTCATCCCGCCGAGGCAAGCCATGGCGACCTCGGCATGATCACGGCGAACGATGCCGTGCTGGCGCTCTCCTGGTCGGGCGAAACGGCCGAGCTTGCCAATCTCATCACCTATTCGCGGCGCTTCAAGGTGCCGCTCGTGGCGATGACCTCGCGGCGCGACAGCACGCTTGGCCGGGCCGCGGACATCGTGCTTGCCCTGCCGCAGGTGAAAGAGGCGTGCCCGCACGGGCTTGCGCCCACGACATCGGCGCTGGTGCAGCTCGCCCTCGGCGATTGCCTCGCCATCGCGCTCTTGGAAGGCCGCGGCTTCACCGCGCTCGATTTCAAGGTTTTCCACCCAGGCGGCCAGCTCGGCGCGAATTTGAAACACATCGGCGACCTCATGCACACGGGCGAGCGGCTGCCGGTGGTGGGAACCGGCGAACCGATGAGCACGGCGCTTGTGGTGATGACCGAAAAAGCGTTCGGCTGCCTCGGCATTGTTGACGGCGGCGGCAGGCTCATCGGCATCCTGACGGATGGCGACCTGCGCCGGAACATGGGGCCGGACCTGCTCGGCAAGACGGCGGGCGAGATCATGACCCGCTCGCCCAAGACAGTGACGGCGGGCACGCTTGCGAGCGCCGCGCTGCAGATCATCAATTCCTCGCAGATCACCGCGCTGTTCGTGGTGGACGGCGGCGGCACGCCGGTGGGCATTATTCACGTCCACGATCTGTTGCGCGCGGGCGCCGCCTGATGGAGCCCTCTCCCATCCATATCCGCTTGCGGATATGGACGCTTCTGAGTGGCAAGCTCGCCTTGGCGGGCTTGCGTGGGTAAGGGACAGGGAGAGGGTGACGGGGGATTCCCTCATATAGCGCAAAAGCTTAGCTATCTTCTTTGCGCCCCGCGCCGCCGCTGCTATATATCTTGTTGCGGGCAACGGCGCTGACGGGGCAGGCATGGCCGATATTTTTATCTCATACTCGAAGAAGCACGACCGGCTCACCAAGGAGCTTGCGCGTGACCTTGAAGCCGAAGGCTACACCACCTGGTGGGATACGAACCTTCTGCCGGACGACGGGTTCTTCCCCGAGACGATCCGCACCCAGATCGCGGCGGCGAAGGCCGTGATCGTGATCTGGGCGGAGCATTCGGTGACGTCTCGCTGGGTCTGGTCCGAGGCGAGCGAGGGGGACGCGCACGGCAAGCTTTTGCAGGTGCGCGAAGAAACGCTCGATCCGCGCAAGGTGCCGATGCCGTTCACGTCGGGGAACATCACGCTTGTGAGCGACCGCGCGAAGATCTTCGCCGCGCTGGCGCGGAGGCTGATCGCTCCCAGCAATCATGCCGAAGTGGTGTACGCCGAAGCCGTGGCCAAAGCGGAAACGCCCGCGCCGGAAGTTGAGCGCCAGAAGCCGAAGCCGGGCAAGAGCTTCCGCGATTTTGACGCAGGGCCGGAGATGGTTGTGATCCCGGCGGGCAGCTTCATGATGGGTTCCAAGGACGGCGAAGGAGAGGACAGGGAGCGCCCGCGCCACAAGGTGACGATCCAACGAGCCTTCGCGGTGGGAAAGTATCCGGTGACGTTCGACGAATGGGACGCCGCGGTTGCGGCGGGGGGCGTCTCTCATAAGCCAGGCGACAGAGGCTGGGGGCACGGGCGGCGGCCTGTCATCAACGTCTCATGGAACGACGCGCAGGCTTACATAAAGTGGCTTTCGGACAAGACTGGCCAGCCTTACCGTCTCTTGAGTGAGGCGGAATGGGAATACGCTTGCCGTGCGGGAAGCGAGGCAGCTTACTCCTTCGGCGGTAACGAAAGCGATCTGGATCGCCATGCCTGGTATTCGTCCAACGCAGGCGGTGAAACCCATCCCGTGGGCGGGAAGCAGCCCAACGGCTTCGGCTTGCACGACATGCACGGAAATGTCTGGGAATGGTGCGAGGATGTCTGGCATGGGAGTTACTGGGATAAGCCCGAAAGCTTGAAAAGCACTGGTGACGCCTGGACAACGGGAGACAGTAGTCTCCGTGTTCTTCGCGGCGGTTCCTGGGTCAGCGATCCACGGTTCCTCCGCGCGGCGGGCCGCATCTGGGGCGCCCCAGTCGGCCGCGGCGGCAATGCGGGTTTCCGTCTGGCCCGAACATTAAATCCTGAATCTTAGCATCCTTACGTCTTATAATCTGCGCGTTGTCACGGACGCCAAGCGAAACAGACCCGCCGGAGGCGGGCGGCATTTTTCGCGGCCAGGCAAGCTCGCATTTCCGCCGCAGCACTTAATCGTTGCGGCTGTTTTTCGGCGCTTTTCCGTTCCTCAGGAATTCTTGAGATCCGGTAAAGCTGGCCACGCGGCGCGGTATGCTTAATGCCGGTAAGGTTAACGGCGTGGCGGGACCGCTTCGGGATGCGTATTTCGCGTGATTTTTTCGTGTTTTCGCGCGAATTTCACGTTCGCAGAATCCCTTTAAATATATCCGCAACTTGCGGATTAACCTGAAGAATGTATTAAGCTCACGCGCAGTGCGAAAGCGGCGGCAATATTATCCGTTCCTACGCAGCAACTTAGTGTTCCGTCTACAGCTTAATGCTTCCGTAAGGCGCATCTGCTATATTGTTTCAAATCCGGAAGACACCACCCGCCGGCCCAAACTGCCGGGAAAACGTTAACGGCGGAGGCGGAAAATGCTGCCATTGCGAGCGAAGCGAAGCAATCCACGGCCGGGCTGCCGGCGCTGCCATGGATTGCCATGGCGGCCAAGGCCGCCTCGCGATGACGCCGTTGCAGCGCCTTTGGGAGATTGCGCGGTGCCAGCAAGAACGCGCACAGCCGCCAGAAACGGCGCACGAACTGCCGTCGCCTGCCGGGCGCCGCCCGTGGCGGCCGGCGAAGGCAGCGGGGCAGGCGATTTCCGCCTCTCCGCGCCCTTCACTCCAGTGGCGCGCCCGGCTCCTGCTTCGCGGTCTTGATCGTAATGGCCGTTTTCACCGAACTGACGTTCGGCGCGGCCGTCAGCTCACGGATGACAAAGTTCTGAAACGTCACGACATCGGGGGCCACGCACTTCAGCAGGAAATCGATTTCGCCGGACAGCATGTGCGCCTCGCGCACGATTTCCCACTGGCGCGTGCGCGTTTCGAACGCCGACAGGTCGGCCTCGGACTGGCTTTCGAGCTTCACGTAAGCGAACGCGGTCAGGTGGAACCCGAGCCGGGGCAGGTTGAACGCCGCGTGATATCCGGAAATAACGCCGGCGCGCTCCAGCTCGCGCACGCGCCTAAGGCAAGGTGGAGCCGAAAGGCCCACCCGGCTGGCAAGCTCTACATTGGTTATCCGTCCATTTCTTTGCAGTTCGGTCAGTATTCGCCAGTCGGTGGCATCCAATTTCGTGGGTTTGTTCACGTCGTTAAGCGTCCGTATAGAGGCCATGGGCGCCCTCTAGCCTAAACCAATTCTAATAACCGGCAGGGGCAGGATAAAAAATGATTAAGATCAAAAAATGCAAATTCAGAAGAAAAGTTTCTCTAATGTGAGCGGATGGGGGCGCCGGCCCCGCGCCCAGTCGCCGCGCCCCAGCCATATCTTCTTGCAAAAACCCCATGCAAGCTTACTTGTGCGATGCAACACATAAGGTTAAGGGGAGAGGAATCGCCATGACGGAGCGAAAGGCGAAGCTCGTTATCGTTGGGTCCGGCCCGGCGGGCTACACGGCGGCGATCTATGCGGCCCGCGCCATGCTGCAGCCGGTCCTGATCGAAGGCATACAGCCGGGCGGGCAGCTCACCATAACCACCGATGTTGAGAATTATCCGGGCTTCGCGGAAGCGATCCAGGGCCCGTGGCTCATGGAGCAGATGCGCGCGCAGGCGCAGCATGTGGGCGCGGAAATTGTGCAGGATCACATCGTCTCTGTGGACTTTGCGCGGCGGCCGTTCACGCTGCAAGGCGATTCCGGCACGGCCTACACTGCGAAGGCTGTGATCATTTGCACGGGCGCTCAGGCCCGCTGGCTCGGCCTGCCAAGCGAGCAGAAATTCCAGGGCTACGGCGTATCCGCCTGCGCGACCTGCGACGGCTTCTTCTATAGGGGCAAGGACGTTGCGGTCATCGGCGGCGGCAATTCCGCGGTCGAGGAGGCGATATTCCTCACCAATTTCGCCCGCTCCGTGACGGTGATCCACCGCCGGGATTCGCTCCGCGCCGAGAAGATCCTGCAGCAGAGGCTGTTCGCGAATCCGAAGGTGAAGGTGGTCTGGAACGCCACGCTGGAGGAGGTAGTGGGAGGCGAGAACCCGAAAGGCGTCACCGGCGTAAAGCTGCGCGACGTAAAGAGCGGCGCGGTTAGCGAGCTTGCCGTGGATGGCGTGTTCATCGCCATCGGCCACGCCCCCGCTACCGGCATATTCAAGGGGCAGGTGGAGATGAAGCCCTCGGGTTATATCGTGACCGCCGCCAAATCCGCTGCTACAAATGTACCGGGCGTGTTCGCCGCGGGCGACGTGACCGACGACACCTACCGCCAGGCCGTCACCGCTGCCGGCATGGGCTGCATGGCCGCCCTGGACGCCGAACGCTATCTGGCAAGCTCGGAAACGCAGGCTGAGGCCGCCAGCTAGGGGCCTGGAGTCCTGGAGGCAAAAGCCGTGCCCTTGGATTGGGACAAGCTGCGCATTTTTCATGCCGCCGCCGAGGCGGGAAGCTTCACGCACGCGGGCGAGGCGCTGGCCATCAGCCAGTCCGCTGTCAGCCGCCACATCAGCGCGCTGGAACGGGACTTGAACGTTCCCCTGTTCCACCGCCATGCGCGCGGCCTGGTGCTGACCGAGCAAGGCGAACTGCTCTACCGGACCGCGCAGGACGTGCTGCACAAGCTTGCGACAACGCAAATCCTGCTCGCGGATTCGCGGGGCAAGCCCAGCGGCGAGCTAAGGGTGGCGACGACGCAGGCGTTCGGCACGGGCTGGCTCACGCCGCGCCTGAACGAGTTCATGAAGCTCTATCCGGATATCCAGCTCAACCTCCTGCTTGGCGACGAGATCATCAATCTCACCATGCGCGAAGCGGATGTGGCGATCTGGTTCGGCGCTCCCACCCAGCAGGATCTCGTGCGGCGCAGGCTGTTCACCGCGCATTACCACATCTACGCCTCGCATGAGTATGTGAAGCGCCATGGCAAGCCGCAGTCTCCTGGCGATCTCGACAACCACCGCATTCTGACCTACGGCGTGCCGGTGCCGAGCCCGTTCAAGGAGATGAATTGGCTTGAGACGGCAAACCGCGACGGCAAGGGGCCGCGCGAGCCGGCGCTCCGGATCAACAGCCTTGTCGCGCTGCGCGAGGCGGTCGTGCACGGCATCGGCGTGGCCGTGCTCCCGGACTATCTCGCGAAGGACGATCAGCGCCTGGTCCACGTCCTGGAAAACATGGAAATGCCGGTGTTCGATACGTTCTTCGTCTATCCGGAAGACCTGAAAGATACCAAGCGCGTCAATGCCTTCCGCGACTTCCTTGTCGCGAAGTCGCGCGAATGGTCGTTCTAATTCCGGTTAGGAAGCCTCCCAGCCAATGCGGACGCCGGCTGCCCCCGGAGGTGCTGTGTCCGCCTCCTTCACTACGGCTGCGAAAGCCTGGAACCACCGAAGTGTGCTTTGTTCCCACTTGCCGGTTGTGATGTAGTTCTGCAACGGGTGTGATGGATTTGAGGCGAACCGGCGAGATAGCCGTTCGCAAGGGGGCGAAATTGTTTACAATTTATTAGTGCTTAGTGATTCGGCTGCAATTTCAAAGGCCGAGAAGGATGGCGTTGGTGCGTAGAGCGAGTTTCCCAGGGGGACCGGCTTAAGAGGCGCATGATCGCCTCGCGAGCCAATCAGGCGGAACGAGGCGAGCTATGAAGCTTTTTCAAATCATCGCAAGCGCGCAGGGCGGCCGCGCATTCTCGAACATGGGGCAGGCTTTCGGCTTTACGGATGAGCTGATGGCGCAAGCTGTCCGGTATTTCATCCCGCCGATGGCCAAGGCCATCGAAAAGCGCGCGCAGACGCCGGAAGGGCTGTTGTCGGTTCTGGAGTTCCTGGGCTCGCGCCGGTACGACCGCTTCCTCGACGATCCGCGCATCTTCGGGCACGGCCAGGTGCAAAAAGAAGGCGAGCGGGTGATCGAATACCTTTTTGTGCGCGACGCCCGCGTCAAGAAGATCGTCGAGAACCGGACCAAGGTTCTGTCCATGGACGCCGGAGCGCTGCAAAAGATCCTGCCCTATGTCGCCGTGATGGTTATCGGCGCCATCGAGGTCAAGACCCGGCGTCCGCTTGGCGTGATCTGGCACCGGATCGCCAAGGGGGCGGCTGACGACAGCGAGCTTGCCAATCCCTATCTCGCGCTCGCGCAGCACCTCAAGAAGCAGGAGCGCGACCAGAAAGAGCACCGGCGGCGGCGGTTCTTCTCGTTCCTCAGCGTGGGGTCCGCCAAGACGCCGCAGGTGCGCGACGAGCCGGTTCTCGAAGGGCCTAGCCTTTTCCAGTCCGCTTAAGGGCTGGAGCAGGGACGGGGCTCTACCCGCCGGTGACATCGCCGCGGCGCTGGACAGGCGCTGCGTGCGTGTTTTGGCGCTTATTAGCTTGTTTCGGATTCCTGCTGTGCGACGGTTTCCGCCACCGGATGGTGTGGCTACGCCTGCCAGTATAAGCCATTATGTTGATACTTTCCCGTGATGGCCGCATTATTGGCTGTGCCCGCGTCTGGTGCGCGTTTGCGCAGTGCTGAAGCATGGAGTTTGGGGAGAAGATTGTGAATAGTAAGCTTAAGCCATGGACGGTGAGGAGTTCGAAGCATGTGATACGCAGTCCCTGGATGTCAGTACGCGCAGACGATTGCGTTACGGCGGAAGGTTTTGAAATATCTCCCTTTTACGTGGTGGAATACCCGGATTGGGTGCACGTCGTCGCCCTCGACGCCGAGGATCATCTGATCCTGGTGCGCCAATACCGGCACGGGCTGCAGCGCATTGCGCTAGGGCTGCCCGCGGGCGGCATCGAGGCGGGCGAGCCTGTGCTCGAAGCGGCGGCCCGTGAGCTTCTCGAAGAGACTGGCTACCAGGCCACCGGATCGCTCACGCCCGTTTCGAAGCTTGCCGTCAACGCGGCGAGCCACACCAATTTCTGCCACACGGTGCTGGCGGAGAACGTGTCGGCGGTCTCCGCCCCGCACCATGACCCGACCGAGATTATCGAAGTCGAGCGTATGCCCTACCGCGAGGCTTTGAACCTTGCCATGAGCGGCGCGATGCCGGCTATCACGGTAGCATCCCTCGTGCTCGGGCTTCGTGCAGCCAAGAAAATCAGCCTATAAAGCGGTTCCCTTGCCGGGCGGACTCCCGGCCGCCAAGGCTGCCTCGCGATGACAATTCGGGGGAGAGGATGCGCATTCTGATTGCCGGGGCGGGCGGCTTTATTGGCGGCAGGATCGCGGCGGCGCTGCAGGACGCGGGCCACGAGGTGGTTGCCTGCGGGCGCGGCCCAGACCGGCTCCAGCGCCTTTTTCCCAATGCGGAGGCCGCCGCTTGCGACTTCGCGAAGGACAGCGCCGGCGATTGGCGCGCGCGGCTTGCGAATGTGGACGCCGTCATCAATGCCGCCGGAATTTTTAAAGGGCACGGCGCGAACAGCTTCGAGCAGGTTCATATCACCGGTCCCGCCGCGCTGTTCGAAGCCTGCGCGGCGCTGAAAATTCCCAAACTCATCCAGATTTCGGCGCTCGGCGCGGGCGAGGGGGCGGAGACGCAATTCCACCTGACGAAGGCGGCGGCGGACCAGCGCTGTATGCAGTTCGCGCGAGAGCATGGCCTCTCCGGCTGGACCGTCGTCCGGCCTTCGCTCGTGATTGGCCAGGGCGGGCAGAGCACGGCGTTATTCGCGGCGCTAGCGGCCCTGCCGTGGCCGCCGCGCCTTGGCGACGGAACCTGGCGGGTTCAACCGGTCCACATCGCGGATCTCGTGGTTGCTGTGCGGCTGCTCATTGAGCGGAAGGAAGCCGCGCCGCCCGTGCTGGATCTGGTTGGCCCCGCGCCAATGACCACGGACGGGCTGACGCAAGCGCTGCGGCGATGGCTGGGGCTTGCGCCGGCGCACGCGTTTCCTGTGCCGGAATGGGCGCTTCGGGCTTCGATCCCGCTCGCGCGGCTTCTCGGTTTCGACGCGCTGTCGCGGGACAGCCTTGCCATGCTCAAGCGCGGCAACTCTGCCCCCGTAGAGCCCCTGTCCGAGGCCCTCTGCTGGACGCCGCGCGAGCTTGGCGCGGCGCTCGCTTCGGAGCCTTCCACCGAGGCGGCGCTCTGGCACGCGCGCCTGTTCTTCCTGCGGCCGGCGCTGCGCATCGGCCTTGCCATCATCTGGGTCGCCACGGCCATCGTATCGGCCTTCGTCTATCCGCTCGAAAAGAGCATGGCGATGGTGGCGGGGCTCGGCGTCTCCGGCTGGCAATCCTTGGCCCTCATTTATGGCGGAGCGGCGGTGGACGGGGCGCTCGGGCTCATGCTTTTCTTCAATGTCAGGCCCGTTTTGACCGGCCTGCTTCAGCTCGCAACCATCGCCGTTTTCACGATCCTCGCCTGCTTCGCCGTGCCGGAAGCCTGGATCGAGCCGCTGGGACCGCTGACCAAAAATATCGCCGTCGTGCTGGCAACGTTCACCATGATTGCAATGGAAGCGAGACGTTAAGCGCGCCGCCGGTGGGAGGGCGCCCGGAGCACCGGGCCTTAATGCACAGGATTCGCTCAGCCTTTTTGTGGTAAAAGGGTGCAGCAGTGACTAAGTCACAGACGGCAGAACGCTCCTCGCCTAAATTCCGGCAAAATTCCCCCAATGGAGACCGGCGTGACAAAAAGTGCCCGCACTATCCAATTTCTTGCTGCTAACCGCCAGGCGATTGCCGGCGTGTTATCCGCTCTAATTCTGGCCGGCATTTCCGGCGTGGCCACGGCAGCCGATACGTTCGTGGTGAAGGAACGTTCCATCGACGATCTCAAGGCGGTGTTCGGCACCGTCCGCAGCACCGACGAAATTAACGCCCGGGTGCGCACCGGCGGCACCGTCGCCTCGCTTGCCATCAACAAGGGCTCCGAGGTGAAGATGGGCGATGTGCTTGCTACCGTCACCGATGAGAAGCTCGCGCTTCGGATGCGGGCGCTCGATGCACTAATCGTCGGGCTCAGGTCGCGCGCCAAAACCGCGCGGGCAGAGCTGGAGCGTCAGCAGCAGCTTGCCAAGAAGGGGTACGCGGCCAGCGCCAAGCTCGACCAGGCGCGGGCGGCGTCCGAGGTTGCTGCGAACGCGCTCAAATCGGCGGAAGCCGAGCGCCAAGTGATAACCCAGCAGGTCAAGGAAGGCGATGTGCTGGCGCCCGCCAACGGCCGTGTTCTGACCATTCCCGTTACGGTCGGCTCCGTGGTCATGCCGGGCGAGACCATCGCCAAGATCGCGGCCAATGATTATGTGCTGCGGCTTGAACTGCCGGAGCGCCACGCGCGCTTCATCAAGAAGGGCGATCCCGTGATCGTCGCCGGCCGCGAGCTGTCCACAACCAGCGATGCCCCGGTTCGTAAGGGCATCATCACGCTCGTCTATCCCGAGTTGCAGGACGGCCGCGTCATCGCGGACGCGAAAGCCGATGGCCTTGGTAAATACTTCGTGGGCGAACGGGTTCTCGTCTGGATCTCGGGCGGCAAGCGGCGGACCATCATCGTGCCACGCGCCTATCTGTTCAGGCATTTCGGACTTGACTATGTCCGGCTTCAAGGGAAGGACGGCAAGACAATGGATGTGGTCGTCCAGCCCGGCCAGCCCGCACGGGCTGAGGAGGGAGGCTCGGACTTCATTGAGGTGCTTGGCGGCTTGCGGGCCGGCGACAGGCTGGTGAAGCCATGAAGCTGGGCATCTCCGGAAACCTCACCAAGGCGTTCATCTCCTCCAAGCTGACGCCCCTTCTCCTGCTTTCCGCCCTGGCCTTGGGCAGCATCGCGCTGGTCATGCTGCCGCGCGAGGAGGAACCACAGATCTCCGTGCCGATGGTGGACATCCAGGTCCGCGCCGACGGCCTCAAGGCCCAGGATGCCATGCGGCTTGTAACCGAGCCGCTTGAGACCATCGTGAAGGCGATCAACGGTGTCGAGCACGTCTACAGCTACACCTATGACGACCGGGTGCTGGTGACGGCGCGCTTCCTCGTGGGCACGAAGGCGGACGAAGCGATCCTGCGCGTGCACGACAAGGTCCGCGCCAATCTCGACCGCATCCCCATCGGCATCCCCGAGCCGCTTATCGTGGGCCGCGGCATCGACGATGTGGCCATCCTCTCCCTGACGCTCTCGCCGAAACCCGAGGCCGCGGACCGCTGGACGCCGAGCGCGCTTTATCATCTGGCGGAGAACCTTCGGATCGAACTAGCCAAGGTGGACAACACCGGCCTCACCTATCTTGTCGGCGGCACGCCCGATCAGATCCGCGTCGAGCCCGATCCCGAGAAGCTTTCGCTCTATGGCGTCACGCTGGCGCAGCTCGTTGACAAGGTGAAGTCGGCGAACCGCTCGTTCCAGGCTGGCGAGATCCGCGACCGCGATCACTCCGTGCCCGTGGTGGCGGGGCAAACGCTGCATGGCATCCCCGATATCGGGCTCCTGCTGCTCACGACCCGCGACGGCCGCCCCGTCTATGTGCGCGACGTGGCCAACATCGTGATCGGCGGCAAGCCGCTGGAGCAGAAGTCCTGGAACTTCAGCAAAGGGCCCAATGGCAAGCTGGTCCGCGTTCCCTCCGTCTCCGTCGCCATCGCCAAGCGGGCCGGCGCCAACGCGGTCGATATCGCGGACAAGCTCATCCAGAAACTTGAGCTTCTGCGCGGGAACGCCATCCCCAGCGACATTAACGTGGAGGTCACGCGCAACTACGGCGCGACCGCGAGCGACAAGGCCGACGAGCTGCTGTTCCACCTGGGGCTTGCGACAGTCTCCATCGTAGCGCTGATCGTGTTTACGATCGGCTGGCGCGAAGGCTTCGTCGTCTTCATCGTGATCCCAACCACGATCCTGCTTACGCTCTTCGCCTCCTGGATCATGGGCTACACCATCAACCGGGTGAGCCTGTTCGCGCTGATCTTCTCCATCGGCATTCTGGTCGATGACGCCATCGTCGTGATCGAGAACATCGCGCGTCACTGGGCGATGCACGACGGGCGCAGCCGGACGCAGGCGGCCATCGAGGCCGTGGCGGAGGTGGGCAACCCGACGATCATCGCCACGCTTACCGTGGTGGTGGCGCTCTTGCCGATGCTATTCGTCTCGGGACTGATGGGGCCATATATGAGCCCGATCCCGGCCAACGCGTCGGCCGCCATGATCTTCTCGTTCTTCGTGGCGGTAATGGTGACGCCGTGGCTGATGGTGCGCTTCGGCAAAAAGGACGTGGGCGGCCACGGCCATGACGAGGGCGGCGGCATTCTCGCGCGCGCCTACCTGGCCACCGCGCGGCCCATCCTGCGGACGCGTAAGACCGCGCTGCGGTTTCTCATCGCCGTTGGCGTGGCCACGCTCCTGTCCTTGACGCTCTTCTATTTCAAGGCAGTGACGGTGAAGCTCCTGCCCTTCGACAACAAGTCGGAGATGCAAGTTGTAATCGACCTGCCGAAGGGCTCTTCGCTTGAGGAGACCGACCGCATCCTGCAAGAGGCGGCCGCGCGCATCAAGACCCTGCCGGAGCTGACCACGATCCAGTCTTACGCCGGCACGGCCGCACCGTTCAATTTCAACGGCCTCGTGCGTCACTATTACCTCCGGTCCAACCCCGAGCAGGGCGACTTGCAGCTCAATCTGACACCCAAAGCGGAGCGGAGCCGCACAAGCCATCAGATCGCGCTCGATGTCCGCAAGCGGCTGAAGAGCCTTAAGCTGCCGCCGCACACGGCGCTGAAGGTGGTCGAGGTTCCGCCTGGACCGCCGGTGCTCTCGACGCTCTTGGCGGAGATTTACGGCCCGACGCCCGAGGCGCGCCGCGCGACCGCCGCGAAGGTCCGGAAGATCTTCGAAAGCATCCCCTTTATTGTGGATGTGGACGACAGCTTCGGCGTGCCGGCCGAAAGGCTTCGCGTGGCCATCGACCAGGACAAGCTCGAATACTTCAAAGTCGAGCAGAAAGATGTCTACGACACGATCCAGGCTTATCTCTCCGGCGTGCCGGTGGGCTACTCCTACCGCGGCGAAGGCCGCCATCCGGTGGAGATCGCCATCGCCCTGCCGAAGAAAGAGCTGTCGGTCTCGCAGCACACGCTCTCCACGCCGGTTCCGGCCAACGCCATCCCCGGCAACCGCTCCATCGTCGAGATGGGCGATGTGGTGAGCCTGTCGAAAGAGCGGTCTTCCTACCCGATCTTCCGGCACAACGGCCGCCCTGCCGAGATGGTAACGGCGGAGCTTGCCGGCGCTTATGAAGCACCCATCTATGGCATGCTCGCGGTGGATAATGCGATCAAGAACGCGAAGTGGGGCCCCGGCGAGAAACCGGAGATCATTCTGCATGGCCAGCCGGACGACGAATCGAAGCCGGCGCTGCTTTGGGACGGCGAGTGGGAAGTGACCTACGTCACCTTCCGCGACATGGGCGCGGCCTTCGCCATCGCCATCATGGGCATCTACTTCATCGTGGTTGGGCAGTTCGGCTCGTTCAAGCTGCCGCTGGTGATCCTGACGCCGGTTCCGCTGACGCTGATCGGCATCATGCTGGGGCATTGGATATTCGGCGCGCCGTTCACCGCAACCTCGATGATCGGCTTCATCGCGCTGGCGGGCATCATTGTGCGCAACTCGATCCTGCTCGTGGACTTCATCCGCGAGCGGCGGGACGCGGACACGCCGTTGCGGAAGGTGCTGCTGGAGGCCGGCGCGATCCGGTTCAAGCCGATCCTGCTCACGGCGCTGGCCGCCATGATCGGCGCGGCCGTGATCCTGGCCGACCCGATCTTCCAGGGCTTGGCGATCTCGCTCCTGTTCGGGCTCGCCTCGTCGACCCTGCTGACGGTGCTTGTTATCCCCGCGATCTACGTCGTGCTGCGGGACGATGGCAAGCTGCTGCCAGAGAAGTAGTTGCCCCCCATCCCGTGCGCGCCACCGCGCACGGGATGACGCTATTTTGTTGTTTCAAAGTACCGGCCAGTGTTTTCTTTTTACTAAGGCAGTGCTAAGCCGGGCATGAGGGAGCCTGGGAGGTGAAGATGTCCGGGAAATTACTAAAAACGATTACAATTACGGCCATGGCCATAGGTGCGGCATTTGCATCCGGCGCCACTGCGGGAGAAAGGGTCGAGATCGGGCTGCTCACCTGCGGCGTGAAGGGCGGGGCCGGCTTTATCTTCGGTTCCACGCGGGAGCTGCGCTGCGTATTCCGGACAAGCCCCGGCGACGAAGGCGAGCGCTATGTGGGCTCGATCAACAAATACGGCCTCGACCTTGGCGTCACCAACACCGCATATCTGACCTGGACCGTACTTGCGCCATCGCGCGGCGTTGCCTCCGGCGCACTCGCGGGCAAGTATTACGGCGTGTCGGCGGACGCTTCAGCGGTTATCGGCGGCGGCGCGCATGTGCTGGCCGGCGGATCGGACAACACCATCTCGCTGCAGCCGCTCAGCATCCAGGGCCAGACCGGGCTTAATGCCGCGGTGGCCGTGGCCGAGGTGGAGCTGCATCCCTTTGACGAGGGTAAATAGCGGTATAGCTACCCAAGGGGAGCATCCCGCAGCGTTCCCGTTTGCCGCACCAGCGGGCGTGCGGGATTTACCGCGGCTCTATTGAGGCTGCGAGGCAGCAGCGGAGGCGGGCATTGTCTGGGTAAGCAGGGGGGAAGTCCGGTAATGACTCCGTTCCTAAGACGGCTGGGCGAGTCAAAGCGTATTTTAATCGCGGGTTGCGGAGGAGGGTTCGATGTATTCTCCGGCGTTCCTATAGGCCTTTGCCTCATGGATGCTGGAAAGGAGGTCGTATTCGCGAATCTCTCCTTTACGACCCTTTGGCTTTGCGGAGGCGAGAAGATTGCACCAGCGGTTTGGCGCATCGGTGCGGAAGCCAAGGATATTCCATACTTTCCAGAAAAATGGCTGGCCGAATGGCTGGCACGACAGGGCCGCACGGCCCCGGTCTATGCATTTGAAAAAACCGGCGCACGGCGTTTGGCGGAGGCATACAGACATATCCTGAACCGTCACGGGATAGACGTGATCCTGTTGATCGACGGCGGAACGGACAGCGTGATTTTCGGCGATGAGCCTGGGCTTGGAACTATAGAAGAGGATGCCGTGTCCTTAGTCGCGGCTTGCGTGGCTGGCGGCGGCAAGGCCATGCTTGCCGCCATCGGGTTTGGCATCGACCACTTCCACGGGGTTTCGCATCATGCCTTTCTGGAGAATACCGCTCAGCTCATCCGCCAAGGCGGGTTTCTCGGTGCGTTTTCGCTCTCTCCGGGTACGCCCGAGGCCGAAGCCTTCCTCAGCCTTGTGGACTACGCCAACGAACGTCAGCCCAGGCACGAGAGCATTGTCTGCAATTCGATCGCGAGCGCCTTACGCGGAGAATTTGGGGATTACCACGCCACCCGCCGCACCAGGGGAAGCGAGCTTTTCATCAATCCGCTCATGATCCAGTATTGGACTTTCGACGCTCCCAGCATCGTAAGGAATATGCGTTTCGGCCAAGCGCTCGCCCGGACCGAGCGTTTCAGTGAAGTCAGGGCCGTGATCGAACGCGAAAGAGCGGTCCTTCCCCAAAGGTTCCGCAAACCGCTCCCGCTTTAGCCCCTGCCGGGGGGCGCTCATCCTTTTCCTTTACTTTGCGCGCGGCCTAGCCAAACTGCCGGCATGAGCATCGAGAAACGCGCTGTCAGGGCGGACGACGACGGGCTCCGTCTCGACCGCTGGCTGAAGAAATACTATCCGTCGCTGCCGCATACGCTGGTTCAGAAGCTCGTGCGCACGGGCCAGGTCCGTGTCGATGGCGGGCGCATGAAGGCGGATGCGCGGCTGTCCACGGGCCAGGAAGTCCGCATCCCCACGCATTTCGCCGCGCCCGAGGCTGCGCCCGCGCCATCGCTCAAGCCACCGCCCGGCCTCTCCAAGGCCGATCGCGACTTTATCGAGCGCATGATCGTGTTCGAGAACGAGTACATCGCCGTGCTCAACAAGCCGTTCGGCATCGCGGTGCAGGGCGGCACGAACACCAAGCGCCATATCGATGGCCTGCTCGCGGGCATGGCGGATCGCTTCGGCGGCGAACGCCCGCGCCTCGTGCACCGGCTCGACCGCGACACTTCCGGCATTCTCGTGGTGGCGAAGGACCGGCAAACGGCGGCGCGCCTCGGCCGGCTGTTCCAGACGCGTTCGGTGCAGAAAATCTATTGGGCCATCGTTCGCGGCGTGCCTAAGCCGCCGCAAGGCAAGGTTGAGGCTCCGCTCGTGAAGGCGGCGGGGCCGGAGGGGGACCGTGTGCGCAAGGCAAGACCCGGCGAGCAGGACTTGGCCCAGCACGCCACCACCTATTATTCGGTGATCGACCGGGCGGCGCAGAAGCTCGCCTGGCTGTCGCTGAAGCCCGTAACGGGCCGCCAGCACCAGCTCCGCGCCCACATGGATATTCTGGGCACTCCCATTTTAGGCGACCAGAAATATGGGCAAATAGCCGAAATGCCAATGGACGGGATTGAGAACAAATTGCACCTTCATGCCCGGCGCCTGACACTAAAGGACGCGAAAATCGGAGATCTTGACATCTCCGCGCCGCTCCCTCCGCACATGGCGGGAACATTCGAGCTTCTGGGGTTCGATGCACAGCCCTACGAAAGTCCGGGGGGCAAGATGTCAGCCCGGGTTTAACCCAGGGTTGCAGTTCTGATACAATCTGCGCAACCCAACCGGGGCGGTTCAGCATTGCTGGTGTTGCGCTATGAAACGGTGCACCGCCAGAGTTAGGCGATGGTTCGAAATGACATTGGCACCCAATCTTATTGTTTTTGACTGCGACGGTACCCTCGCCGATAGCCAGCGGCTGATCGTGGAGGCCATGCGCCGGACCTTCCAGGACGCGGGCCTTCCCGTGCCGGAGCGCTCCGGTATTTTACGCACCGTAGGCCTTTCCATTCCCGAAGCCATGAACATGCTGGCGCCGGACCTGTACCCGGATGCCAGAAACGGGCTTGCCCGCTCCTACCGCGAATGGTGCATGAACCTGCGCCGCCAGCCGGAATGGGAAGAGCCCCTGTTCGAGGGCGCGGCTTCCCTGCTTTTCAGCCTCGCGGCGAAGAGCAACGTCTTGCTCGGCCTTGCCACCGGAAAATCCCGCCGCGGTGTAGACCGCCTTATCGGGCAGAACGGCCTGCACGGCATGTTCGTGACGGTGCAGACCGCGGACAACGCCCCGTCGAAGCCGCATCCGGCAATGCTTCTGCAGGCCATGGAGGAAACAGGCGCCAGCCCGGAAACAACCGTTATGATCGGCGACACCTCCTTCGACATGATCATGGCCACATGCGCGAACGTGCCAGGCATCGGCGTGAGCTGGGGCTACCATGCGGCGGCCGATCTCAAGCGAAGCGGGGCGAAAGCGGTGGTGAACAGCTTCCCGGCCTTGGAGGCGTTTCTTGCCGGCGGCGAGCTGACGCGGCGCTATGAGGCAGTCGCCTGAGCTGACGGCTGTTTTCCGCTGCCAGAACCGTGGCTTCACCCCATGAGACGCATGGCGGGGCATGGCGGTGCCGCCCGGTCTCAGCCCAGGACGCCGTGGCGATTGCTTCAGGTTCGGCTGGTGGTGCCGATGAAATCGGGGATTGTGCAACCTTCGAGGATCCACGGATAATCGGCGAAATGATTGTGCAAGGATTTCCGGTTCCGCTCGATGGCGGCATTGGCGATCCGCCTTGGGATGTCGCCAAACTCTCCATGCCGGGCGACGACGTAGAGCCGGCGGTGAAGCGCCGGACCGGGCATCGGCACAAACCTGACCTCGGACCAGAAGGCCCGCCCCAGGAGCGCGCAGAGGGGGGTGATGACGGCCCAGCCGAGGCCGGCCGTAACCATCGCCAGGATAGCGGTGGCGCTGTCGAATTCCAGCCGGCCGGTGGTGTCCGCCTTGAGCCGCTCCAGATGCCGCCCCACTTGGCGTCCCATCATAGTGCGCGCGCTGAACCGGATGAGGTCGTGCTGCGCGGCAAGCGCCGGCAGGTTCACTGAATCCCCGGCAAAATCCTTCGGCAAGGCAATGAAGAACGGCTCTTTCAGGATCTCGTACCGCTCGATATTCGGGTGTTCTTCCAGGGGATCTGGGGTCAGCACGATGTCCGCCTCCCGCGCAAGCAGCGCGCGGCTATGCTGGCTAGGCAAGCCCGTATGCACCGACCAAAGATCGGCAAACCCTTGAATATCCCGGGCAAAACCTGGCCCGATGGTGGCCGTGATACTCTCGACCAGGCAAAGATTGAGCTTTGGGAAAGCCGCCGTTTCCGGCTCCTTCACGCTCCTGATCGCCTCGCGCGCTGCAAGCAGCAACCCGCGGGCTTTCTCCAGAAGTATAACACCCGAAGGCGTCAGGGCGATGGGGCGGACCTTGCGGTCGAAGAGAGCCACATCGAGCGAGCGCTCAAGACTCTGGATGATCTGGCTGACAGCCGACTGAGTAAGCTTCATCCGGCGGGCCGCGGAACTCATGCCGCCGCTTTCCGCTATTTGCACGAAGGTGTCGAGAGACCTCAGGTTCAGGTCCAACACGTCGCTTCCCGGCCGTGTCTGAGCTGGCCGGCCCTGCTGCTGTTCCTTCACTCTGCGGCCCCGATGCACTGCACAATATCTTATTCGCGGCGGATGATCCTCCGGCTTTTAACCAGAAATTTTCAAACCGGTCAGCGCAATCTTATTGCATTGTATACAGAGATGTAAACAGCCCAGCCAAATTGCATATAATTTAGGCACTTTGCTGTGACACCCAAGCCATGCTTTTTTTGCATGGGTCAGCCCCCGCGGCTACAGCGCTCCCACCTGCCGCAGCAGGGCGGGGAGGCCGGACAGCGGCACGTAATGGAAACCGCTCTTGGTGGCTTCGTGTTCCATATCAATGTGATAAAGAAGGTTGCGTTTGAACGAGGCCAGCAGTTTTTCGAGCGCGCGCTCCTCCACCTCCTGCATGATTTGCCGCTGCTCGCCCTCGAACTTGGCCCGGTGTTTCTTGAGCCGTAAAATCCTCGGCGACTCCGTCAAAGGGTAAACAATAGTCGGGATCTCGATGCAGACCGTGGCGCCGCGCGCGATGCCCTTCGCGTCGAACCAGCCGCCATAGTCGCGCTTGTCGAGCGGATCATCGCCGGCGATTGTTGCCCGCTCCAGCTCGATGCCCAGTCCCTTCAGCTCCGCCTTAAGCGCCTTGTCGTCCTCGAAAAAGCTCCTGACAAGCTTGGCGGGCGGCTCCACGGCAATAAGCGCCTTGACGGTCGCGGGAACCGTGCGCGTGGATGTGACGGTTCCTTTGCCAAAGCGCGCGGATCGCTCTTCCTTCAGCATGAGCTTGCATTCCCTGCCCGCGAAACCGCCGGGCCGGATGAAGCGCCGCACCGCGTTGGTGTAATAGCTCGCGGCCATCCCGGCAGGCCCGGCCAGATCAATGATGGGCAGGCCTTCGAAATGAGCGGTGAGAATATTGCCGGCCATATCGGCCCTGGCGTTGGCGTCACTCAGGAACGTCTTGAGCCTGGCGAACAGCTCGCCATGGCTCGGCCCTGGATTGGCGGGATTGAAATCGGAGCCAAGCTGCAAGCCGCGGATCACGCGCACCGACGAGAAGTAGAACGAAGTCTCCTCGTCTTCGGTGACGAAGATGTGCGGAATGCCAAGCGCGTGGATGATTCCGGCTTCGTAGGCCACGCTCGGCCGGCTGCCCGTCAGGTCGAGAACCACGAGATCGGCCTTCTCGATCTCGCTCAAGACGAGTTCGACGATAGCCGGCTGGCTGGGGTCTTCCGGCGTCACGACGCGGAAGGGCTGCCGCCCGCCCTCGCCAAGCGCCTGCGACATCTGGCCGAGAATTTCGCCGATGCGCGCGGTGTTGGAATCGCGGAGGATGTTGTCGCCAACGCGATGCTGCATCGGCCCGAGAACAAGCAGGTTGTACGCCATAAAGCCCCCAATCGCTAACCTGGCGTCAGGCCTGCCCGGCCGTATCGCAGCCTGTCCAGGTAACGCTACCTTAACCGTCTTTACAGTTTTCCCGCCCCCTTTTCCAGCGTTGGAATGGGTGCGCTCGATTTTGAAGAAATATAGCAGGTTTGTCTTGAATAACGATTAAGCTGCTATGTTATTGATATCGCTGCTGTTATTTTAGCGCCGGCACCGCCACGCACGAGATTTGAGACGCCAATCATGGTTAATTTCAAATATTAAATTATATTTAACGGGTTTTTTGAACCGTAGAAATCGCGCGAAAACAAGTAAAAATGCGCCGAAATTCGGATATTTAGCGCGCGGGATTCGCGCGTTTACCATACCGGAATTTACCATGATGCGGCTTTACGCGAAATATACGGTTCCTTAACCTGGAGGGACGCCGCAAACGCACCGTCATCCGCGCCTGACCGGCGGGGCGAGGCCGGATCGCGCCGCCGCACACCCCGCAAAGGCTGCGAAGTAGAGGCGCTGTCTTTGGCTATCCGCTCAGCGGCCCTTCCCGCTACGCATTCCAAACTTCGCCTTTCCAGCGCACGCCGGCTATTCCTCCTCGTCCAGCTCCACGTCCTCGATTTCCTCCACCGGCGGGGGCGGCGGCAGCTTTTCCTTGCGGCCCGGTTTTGCCTGGATCTGGGCGCGCTTTTCGAGATAGCGCTCCACCGCCAGGGTAAGGTCTTCGACCTTGTCCTCGAAGAAGTGGTTCGCGCCGGGCACGATCTCGTGGCTGACCACGATGCCGCGCTGCGTCTTGAGCTTGTCCACTAGCGTTTTCACGGCGCTGACCGGAACGACGCGGTCGCGGTCGCCGTTGATCATCAGGCCGGAGGAGGGGCACGGCGCCAGGAAGCTGAAATCGTAGAGATTGGCAGGCGGCGCCACCGAGATGAAGCCGTCGATCTCCGGCCGGCGCATCAGGAGCTGCATGGCGATCCAGGCGCCAAAGGAAACGCCCGCGATCCAGCAGGATTTCGCGTCCGGATTGGCGAGCTGGAGCCAGTCGAGCGCGGTCGCCGCGTCGGAAAGTTCTCCCGGCCCCTGATCGAACATGCCCTGGCTGCGGCCCACGCCCCGGAAATTGAAGCGCAGCACCGAATAGCCCCGCTTCACGAAGGTGTAATAAAGGCTGTAGACGATCTGATTGTTCATGGTCCCGCCAAATTGCGGGTGCGGGTGAAGGATGATCGCGATCGGAGCGCCGGGCTTGGACTCGTGATGGTAGCGTCCTTCGATGCGGCCGGCCGGCCCGTTGATGATCACTTCAGGCATATGCTGGAACCTCTTCTTGGCGGAGACTGCCGCCATGCTTGCGGCGGAATACTTGACTGCGGCAGTCGGAAATCATATCTATTAAGCTCTGGAGAACCGCGAGCCTGGACGAACCTGATTCGGGCAAAGAGCGGGATTCGACCACGCATATCATAACGCGAACGCAAATTTCCATTACCTTCACGCGGCGGCTTGAGGAGGCGTTGTAAATGCTGCTGAGCACCAAGGGGCGTTATGCCGTCATGGCGATGGCCGAGATCGCTAAGCAAGGCGATTCGAAGCCGCGCTCGCTTGGGGACGTGGCGGCGAAGCTTTCGCTATCGCTCGCCTATTTGGAGCAGCTATTCATGAAGCTCCGGCGCGGCGGACTGGTTCAATCGGTGCGCGGGCCGGGCGGCGGCTATGTGCTGGGCCGCGACGCTTATCAGATCAGCATTTGCGAGATCATGTCGGCGGTGGACGAACCGCTCAAGATGACGCGGTGCGAGAACGAGCGCGAGAACGGCTGCGTGGCCGAAAATCGCTGCAGTACGCATTTTCTCTGGGACGCGCTTACCGCGCATATCGAGCAGTTCCTCGCCACCGCGACCCTGGGCGACGTGGTTTCCGGCCGTTATTCGGTGCCGCAGCGGGAGGAGCTTTCGCTGTGCAAGCTCGCGGTGGGAGCGGAGGGTGCGCCATGAGGCCGCCGCGCGCCTATCTCGACCATAATGCAACATCGCCGCTGCGCCCGGAGGCACGCGCCGCGATGATTGCGGCGTTCGATTGCGCCGGCAACCCCTCGTCGATCCACGGCGAGGGCCGCGCCGCGCGCCGGATCGTCGAAGACGCGCGCGAGACGGTTGCCGCGCTGTTCGAGGCTGACGCGGCCGGCGTTTATTTCACCAGCGGCGGAACCGAGGCCGCGAATTGGCTCTTGCAGCCGCGCGGCGATGAAACGCTCGCGGTCTCCGCTGTCGAGCACCCTTGCGTTCTCTCCGGCCATCGCTTCGTGCAAGACAGGTGCCGCGCCGTTCCCGTCCTTGAAGACGGAACGCTTGACCTGGCCACGCTTGATGCTGCTCCAGGGTCGGTTGTGGCAGGGCAGGCGGCGAATAACGAGACTGGCGTTATCCAGCGGATTGCGGAAATCGCGAAAGCGGTGCATTCGAAAGGGGCTGTGCTGATCTGCGACGCGGTGCAGGCCATCGGGCGCTTGCCGCTTCACGAACTCAAGGATGCGGATGTGCTGTTCTTCTCGGCGCACAAGTTCGGCGGGCCGAAGGGCGCGGGGGCCGCGATCGTCCGCGATCCCGGTTTCGCGCCGGCGCCACTGCTGAAGGGCGGCGGGCAGGAGCGCCGCCAGCGTTCGGGCACGGAGAACGTGCCGGCGATTGCCGGGCTGGCCGCCGCGCTGGAAGTAGCCGTAGCGGAGCAGGCCGGATTTGCGGCCAGAACCAAGGCCTTGCGGGACAAGCTGGAATGCGGCATTCGTGACATTGCGCCGGATGCGGTCATTTTCGGCTTGCCTTCGGCGGGTATTACGGGCGCTGCGGCGGAAGGCGCCGGCCGGCTGCCGAACACCACCTGCTTCGCGGTGCCGGGCAGGAGCGCGGAGACCATGCTCATCGCCTTCGACCTGGAGGGAGTCGCGGTAAGCTCGGGCTCGGCCTGCTCTTCGGGCAAGGTTGAGCGGTCGCATGTGCTGGCGGCGATGGGCGTGCCGAAGGAACTCGCCCGCAGCGCGATCCGCGTTTCCACCGGCTGGACCACGGCGGAAGCGGATATCGAACGGTTTTTAACCGTGCTTTCAAGGATTTGCGAACGCCGGGAGGCACGGCACGGGATTTGCAGCAGTGCAGGCGGAAGTTATGAAGCCGGGCCTGCTGTGTAACGTTTGTAACATCGCGGGCGGGCCTGCGATGAGCCATAGGAGAAAACATGGCTACGCCAGTAACGGAGACAGTCCATCGCGTCCACGAGATTGACGTCGACAAGTACAAATACGGCTTCACGACCGATATCGAAAGCGACAAAGCGCCGAAGGGCCTCAGCGAGGACATCGTCCGCTTCATCTCCGCCAAGAAGGGCGAGCCCGAATGGCTGCTCGAATGGCGGCTTGAGGCGTACCAGCGCTGGCGCACGATGGAAGAGCCCAAATGGGCGCGCGTGCACTATCCGAAGATCGACTACGAAGACCTGTATTATTACGCCGCGCCGAAAACGGCGGCCGCGCCCAAGAGCCTGGACGAGGTCGATCCCGAGCTTCTGCGCACCTATGAGAAGCTTGGCATTCCGCTGAAGGAGCAGGCCGTGCTTGCGGGCGTCGAGGGCGCGCGCGTGGATGGGCCGCGCGTGGCGGTGGACGCGGTGTTCGACAGCGTTTCCGTGGTGACGACCTTCAAGGAAGAGCTGGCCAAGGCCGGCGTGATTTTCTGTTCGATCTCCGAGGCCGTGCGCGAATATCCCGAACTGGTGCGCAAGTATCTCGGCAGCGTGGTGCCCACCAGCGACAACTATTTCGCAACGCTCAACTCGGCGGTCTACTCCGACGGCTCCTTCGTCTACGTGCCCGAAGGCGTGCGCTGCCCGATGGAGCTTTCCACCTACTTCCGCATCAACGAGAAGCAGACCGGCCAGTTCGAGCGCACACTCATCATCGCGGACAAGGGCGCTTATGTGAGCTACCTCGAAGGCTGCACCGCGCCGATGCGCGACGAGAACCAGCTTCACGCCGCCGTGGTCGAGCTGATCGCGCTCGACGACGCCGAGATCAAATACTCGACCGTGCAGAACTGGTATCCCGGCGACAAGGAAGGCAAGGGCGGTATTTATAATTTCGTGACCAAGCGCGGCGATTGCCGGGGCCGCAACTCGAAGATTTCCTGGACGCAGGTCGAGACCGGCTCTGCCATCACCTGGAAATATCCGAGCTGCATCCTGCGCGGCGACAACAGCCGGGGCGAGTTCTATTCCATCGCCGTGTCGAACGGCTACCAGCAGGTGGACAGCGGCACCAAGATGGTGCATCTCGGCAAGAACACGTCGAGCCGCATCATCTCGAAGGGCATCTCGGCCGGCCACTCGGACAACACCTATCGCGGGCTCGTCTCGGCGCACCGCCGCGCTACCGGCGCCCGCAACTTCACGCAATGCGACAGCCTCTTGATCGGCGATAAATGCGGTGCGCACACCGTGCCCTATATCGAGGCGAAGAACGCCAGCGCCCAGTTCGAGCACGAGGCAACCACCTCGAAAATCTCCGATGACCAGCTCTTCTATTGCCTGCAGCGCGGGCTTTCCGAAGAGGAGGCGGTGACGCTGATCGTGAACGGCTTCGTCCGCGACGTGCTGCAACAGCTCCCGATGGAGTTCCTGGCCGAAACGCAGAAACTCATCTCCATCAGCCTCGAAGGCAGCGTAGGTTAGCAACAGCGTGCCCTCTCCCAGTGGGAGAGGGACAGGGTGAGGGGTTACAGGGTTGGAGAGTCTGGCAAAGCGTAAAACAGGCGGAGCCCGCGAGTTACGCGGCGCGGGCACTGACGCTGAGCGTAAGCTCTGGCGGCACCTGCGAAATCGCCAGCTCGAAGGCCTGAAGTTCCGCCGCCAGGTTCCGCTCTTTGGCTTCTACGCGGATTTCTTCTGCGAAGCCGCGAACCTGGTTGTGGAACTCGACGGCGGCCAGCACGCCAGCCAGACGGAATGGGATATGAATAGGACCGCAGTCCTGCAGGGGGCCGGAATTCAGGTTCTGCGGTTCTGGAATAACGAAGTGCTGGAGAATATCGAAGGGGTCTTGGCTGAGATTGTCAGAATAACGAAGGGTGCAACCCCTCACCCTGTCCCTCTCCCTGTGGGAGAGGGGACGATGCTGAAAGGGAAATATCAATAATGGCGTTGATACTTGCTGCATTGCTGGGTGCGTTTCTGAGCCTGATCGGCGCCGCGCTGATCGTCTCGCCGTTCGGCGCGGTGCAAGCGTTCGGGATCGACCCGTCGCATCTGGCCGATATCGGGCTCACGCCACTGATGGGCACGCGCGAGCTGGCCATAGGGCTCGCTGTCATCGCGCTGGCGGCGATGCGCGCCGCGAAGCCGCTGGGCGTGGTGCTGCTGCTGGCCTCCATCGTGCCGCTCGGCGATTTCGCGATTGCGGGCAAAGCCGTGGGCTACTCCGCCGCCGTCCGGCATCTCATCGTTCTGCCGTTTACTCTAATCCTGGGTCTCGTTTTGGTGCGGAGGGCCTCATGAGCTACGGATATAGGCGCAAGGATTTCGAGCCGGCATGGGACTGGAAAGCCTGGATCGCGGCGGCGCTGTTCGCGGTGCTGGCCTTCGCGCTGGCCCACGGCCTGTTCAGCGGCTGGCCGTTGACCCGGTTCGCAACCCTGGCCGTCACCGTTGCGCTGTTCATCCGGGCCTTTTTCTGGGGCGTTGGCCCGATACGGCGCTGGAGGAAGCCATTGTGAGCTACTGGTTCCGCCCAAAACGCTATGGTTACGGCGCCACGCCTGCGACATGGCAGGGATGGCTGCTGACCGTTGCCTTCGTGGCCGCGCTCATAGGGATTATGAAGATGCTCGAAGCCGGCTTCGGCGGCGGGCAGGCGCGCCTCATCGCGCTCACGGCCACGGCCGCCGCCACGGTGCTATTTATTTGGATATCCTGGAAGAAAACGGACGGGGCCTGGCGGTGGCGCTGGGGCGCGGACGAAGAAAAAAGATAGGAATGGGAATGCTCGAAATCAAAGACCTGCGCGCCGAAATCGACGGCAAGGAAATACTGAAGGGTTTCAGCCTCACCGTGCCCAGAGGCGAGGTGCACGCGATCATGGGGCCGAATGGCTCGGGCAAGTCCACGCTGTCCTATGTCATTTCCGGCAAGGAGGATTACGAGGTCACGGGCGGTTCGATCACCTGGGACGGCAAGAACCTCCTGGAAATGAGTCCCGACGAACGCGCACACGCCGGCGTGTTTCTGTCCTTCCAATATCCGATAGAGATTCCGGGCGTTGCCTCGCTGACCTTCCTGCGCGCCGCCATGAATGCGCATCGCAAGGCGCGCGGCGAGAGCGAAATCTCCATCCCCGAATTCATGCGCGTGGTGAAGGCGGCGGCCGGTGAACTCGGCATTTCGATGGATATGCTGAAGCGCCCGCTGAACACCGGCTTTTCGGGCGGCGAGAAAAAGCGCAACGAGGTGCTGCAGATGGCGCTGCTCAAGCCCAGCCTGCTCATCCTCGACGAGATGGACTCCGGCCTCGACATCGACGCGATCCGCATCGCCGCGGAGGGGGTGAACCGGCTGCGGTCGCCGGAGCGCTCGATCCTCGTCATCACCCATTATCAGCGGCTCCTGAACTACATCGTGCCGGACAAGGTGCATGTGATGGCTCGCGGACAGATTTTGCGCTCGGGCGGCAAGGAGCTGGCGGTGGAGCTTGAGGAATCCGGCTACGCAGGCTACGGCGCGGAAGCGGCTTAAGGGGCGGCGATGACGATCCAACCAACCAAAGCCCGCCCCGCGCCCACTGCGGCGGAGCAGCGCTATCTCGACCTCTACGCCAGCGTTGCGGACAAGCTGCCCGGCGCGCGCCACGCAAACGTGCGCGAAAAGCGCGAGGCGGCGCTGGATCTGTTCGCCTCGCAGGGCCTGCCGCACCGCCGCGTCGAGGAATGGAAATACACCGACCTGCGCACGCTAATGCCGGAAGTCCATCCGCTGGCGGGGCTTACGCCCGTGGTGGCGGCCGGCGTGAACGTCGAGGCCGCGATTGGCAAGGCGCTCGCCCAGTTGGACGCCTATCGCGCCGTGTTCGTGGACGGACTGTTCCGGCCCGATCTTTCGAGCGTGCAGGATGCGCCTGGGGTGACGTTCGAGCCGCTCCGCCTTGCGCTCGAAGAGGTCTCCTGCGCCGGGCTCGGGACTCAAGCCGGGGCTGGGCGCGATGTGATTGCGGCGCTGGCCGCCGCCTTCGCAACCGATGGCGCGCTTCTCTCGGTTGCGTCCGGCACGCGGCTCGAAAAGCCCATCCATTTGATTTTCATTGTGAGTGAAGGGACGCCGAAGCTTGCCGCAACCCTCAGCACGGTTGCGATTGGCGACCGCGCCGAAGTCCAGCTCATCGAAACGCACGCGGCTTTGGGCGAGTCCCAGGCGCTGTCGTATATGCGGCTTATGGCCGGGTGCAACGCCCGCGTCAGCCATGTCCGCGTAACCGGCGGCGCGAAGCAGCTTGCTTCGGTTTCCGTGGCGCTGGAGGAGCGGACGCATTACGAGCCGCTGCAAGTGACGGTGGACGGCGCGCTCACGCGGGCGCAGATGCACATCCGTTTCGACGGCCGGCACGCGCGCTGCCACTACGCCGGCGCGATGATGCTGCGCGAGCGGGCGCACGCGGATTTCACGCTGGTGGTCGATCACGCGGCGGAGGCTTGCGAAAGCCGCGAGCTGGTGAAGGCCGTGCTGGACGGGCGCGCGCGCGGCGTGTTCCAGGGCAAGGTGATCGTGCAGCGCGGGGCGCAGAAGACCGACGGCAAGCAGATGGCCAATGCGCTCCTGCTCTCCAACGATGCCGAGTTCGACTCCAAGCCCGAGCTTGAGATTTTCGCCGATGACGTGGCGTGCGGCCACGGCTCGACGGCGGGGCAGATTGACGGGGATCTGATGTTCTATCTGCGGGCGCGCGGCCTTCCAGAGCCGGAGGCGCGGGCGCTTTTGATAGCGGCGTTCGTCGGCGAGGCGCTGGACAAGATCGGCAACGAGAGCTTGCGCGCCGCGTTGCAGGAGAAGGTGGATGCGTGGCTTTCCTAGTGTCATGGCCGGGCCCGACCCGGCCATCCAGCCCCTCAAAACAAACGTTGTCCATGTTGCTCTGGATGGCCGGGTCAAGCCCGGCCATGAGAGCGGGGTGCTACCATGACGGTAATTGAAAAAGAGCCCGCCACCTATGACGTGGAGGCCATCCGGCGCGACTTCCCGGCGCTGTCGCTCAAGGTGTACGGCAAGCCGCTGGTCTATCTCGACAACGCGGCAAGCGCGCAGAAGCCGCAGGCCGTGCTCGATGCGCTGGTGAAGGCGTACGCGCACGAATATGCCAATGTGCACAGGGGCTTACACTACCTCGCCAACGCCGCGACCGATGCGTATGAAGGCGCGCGCACGCGGGTGGCGAAGTTCCTGAACGCGCCGGACCCGAAGCAAATCATCTTCACGAAGAACGCCACCGAGGCGATTAACCTCGCGGCGCAGTCCTTCGGCGGCATGGTGATAGGCCCCGGCGACGAGATCGTGCTCTCCGTTATGGAGCACCATTCCAACATCATCCCGTGGCACTTCCATCGCGAGCGGCGCGGCGCCGTCATCAAATGGGTGCCTGTAACGGATGACGGCGAGTTCCGGCTGGAGGATTTCGAGGCCGCGATTACCCCGCGCACCAAGATGGTCGGGATCACGCACATGTCGAACGTGCTGGGCACCTCCGCGCCGGTGAAGGAGGTGTGCGGGATCGCGCACGCGCATGGCGCTTATGTGCTGGTGGACGGCAGCCAGGGCGCGGTTCACCTCGATGTGGATGTGCAGGACATAGATTGCGATTTCTACGCCATCACGGGCCACAAGCTATACGGCCCGAGTGGCATCGGCGCGCTTTACGGCAAGGCGGAGCATCTTCAGGCCATGCCGCCATTCCTCGGCGGCGGCGAGATGATCGAGACCGTAACAATGGACACGGTCAGCTACAACGATCCACCCTACCGATTCGAGGCCGGCACCCCGCCCATCGCCGAGGCGGCGGCGCTCACGGCAGCGCTCGACTATGTGGACGGCATCGGCAAGGCCCGCGTCCGCGCCCATGAGAACGATCTGCGCCGTTATGCGGAGGAGCGCCTGCGGCCAATCAATTCGCTCAGAATGATAGGCCAGGCGCCGGACAAGGGGCCGATCGTCTCCTTCACCATGGAAGGCGCGCACCCCCACGATATCGCCACGGTCCTGGATCAATCGGGCATTGCGGTCAGGGCCGGCACGCATTGCGCGGAGCCGTTGCTCGCCCGCTTTGGCGTAACGGCTACTTGCAGGGCGTCGTTCGGGCTCTACAATACGCGCGCCGAGGTGGACGCACTGGCGGAGGCATTACTGAAAGCGGAGCGGATCTTCAAATGACGGAATCGATGAACGAAAGAAAAACGCTGGTTGACCCCGCGCCCTGGGATGCGCCGCAAGCTCCGCCCGCGCACCACGAGCCGCATCACCACGGCCCGGACCATCATATGCCGGAGCCTTGCCAGCACACGGTCGAGGTGGCGAAGGATTTCAAGTCCGGAGCCCCGATCCCCGAGGAGGAGCTGGAGCGGCTCACCATGGACATCATCGGGGCGCTGAAGACGGTCTACGACCCGGAGATCCCCGTTGATATCTACGAGCTGGGCCTCATCTACAGGGTGGACATCAACGATAACCGCGAGGTCGACATCGAGATGACGCTCACCGCGCCCGGCTGCCCGGTGGCGGGCGACATGCCGGCCTGGGTCGAAAGCGCGGTCAACGCGGTGCGGGGCGTGAGCGTCGCGCGGGTGTCGCTGGTGTTCATGCCGCCTTGGGACCCGTCGCGCATGTCAGACGAGGCGCGCATCGCGTTGAACATATTCTGACCGGGGAAGCACTGAATGACGAGGCCCAGACCGAAGATCATAACCCTGACCGACGCTGCGGCCGAACGCCTGAAAGCCATCATGGCGCGCCCGGAAACGCCGGTGGCGGGGTTGCGGCTGGGCGTGAAGAAGGGCGGCTGCGCGGGTATGGAATACACCATCGAGTATGCCGCGGAGGCCGGCGCGAACGACGAGGTGGTTGAGGAGAAGGGCGTGCGCATCCTGATCGACCCGTCCGCGATCCTGTTCCTGCTCGGCACCGAGATGGATTACAAGACCGATAAGCTCTCCTCGCGCTTCGTGTTCAACAACCCGAACCAGATTGGCGCGTGCGGTTGTGGCGAAAGCGTGGAGATCCAGCCTGCTCGCGAGCGAACGCCTCTCGATACATTCTAGATGTTGGCTACAGTCACAAACGCCGCAGGCGCTTGGTGAGGACGGCCGGAAGCTCGTTCCTGTCCGCCATCATCATCCTGGAACTGGGGATTGACACTTTACTGGTTGAGCACTGCGTTCCGTTCAGGGAGCTATCCTGCGTGCCTCTGCCGGGCACACCATGCCGCCGCGTGGACACAAGCCTCAAACCGCGCGGGATAGGCTTGGCCCCAAAATGGCGCATTTTTGCCCCGGAAGCGGCGTGGAATTGCCAAACTATATCCGTGCAATTCAGCACATTAGGTGCACCCTAAACCTTTCGCGCAAAACGGCGCGAACAGATGACGCGTTGCACAAAGAAGCACACACGAAAAGGCTCGCAGCCAAATGCCAGCGAATGAGGTTAACCGGGAGTCACCCGCGCTCCGGCGCGGTCCTGGGCCCGGCCACCTCGGGCCCGGTCCCAATGATGCGGTTCTTTTCGTCCACCCGCACCACGACGGGGGCCGGCGCATCTCCGGCGCGTGCCACCAGATGATAGGTCGCGATGATGACCAGGTCGCCGGCGTGGACGAGATGCGCAGCCGCCCCGTTAACGCAGATGATGCCGCTGCCACGCTCTGCTTCGATCGCGTAGGTGGTGAGCCTTGTGCCGCGCGTCACGTTCCAGACGTGCACTTCCTCGAACTCCGCGATATCCGCCGCGTCCATGAGGTCGCGGTCGATGGACAAGCTGCCTTCGTAGTCGAGGTCCGCCTGTGTCACGGTCGCACGGTGAATTTTCGCGCGGAAGAAGGAACGCATCCAGGTCTCCAGGAAAAGGGCAGCATTGTGTTTGGATCAGCCAAAGCACTGCCCAGCCGGGCGGTCAAGCCCGCGGTTGGGCGAAGGTGCTATCCTCCAACGTCAATTTATGCCGGAAGGCTTGCGAAGCAAGGTTTTAGCGATCTTCAAGGAAGCGGGTCAAATGTTAACCGGGCTTGCGTCTGGACCGTTTACAACATAACCTGCGCACGTCAGCAAACGCCAGCAACGGCGCGCGAAGCCATGCCCGTCAGAGACATAGCTTTCTAGTTTTTTGCGGCGGGCCAGGAAGCTTAAACCCGAACGGCCTTCTAGATAGATACCCTCCAGGAGGCAATAGAGGTTTGGAATGATAGCAAGGACAGTGTTTCGCTTGGGGTTGGCCGCATGTTTTGCCAGCGTCCCGCACCTCGCCATGGCGCAGGCTGTGGGAACGCCCGGGGTGCAGGCCGCCGCGGTCGCGAATGCAGCGGGCGCGGCTGGCGCTAATCCTGCCGCACATGCGCAGCCGCAAGCAAACACTCCGGAAAAGAAAAAAGAGGGAGAACCCGCAAAGCCAGCGCCTTCGGCCGGGCCGGGTGCAGCCGCCAGCGCCAATCCAGCGCAAAAGAAAGAAAAAAAGCCCGCGCAACCGGCCCCTGCTATCGCCCTGGACGCGGAGCCAGACCCTGCCGCCCCCGATCCCCTGACGCCTCCCGAGTCGAATGACCCGGCCCCGAAAGCGCCTGGCGCTGGGGAGGCGAAAAAGCCGGCGGACACCGCAAAAGCATCCGAGCCCGAGATGGATCCGCTCGGCAAGCAAATTCTCGCGGATTTGGACAAGGCGAACGGCCCAAAGAACGACATTGACGGAGCCAAGGCCTACTACACAGAGAACAAGGGGCAGCCAATCTGGCTTTCCAAGGAAGGCTTCAATCACAAGGCACACAAGGCCATCCGCGAAATCCGGAACGCTGATGACTGGGGCCTGGAAGCATCCGCGTTCCCGGTCCCATCGAATCCTGGCGGTTCGTCAAGCGTGGAAAAACGTGCCAAGGCCGAGGTCAAGATGAGCCTGGCCGTGCTCAAATATGCGCGGTATGCCCGCGGCGGCCGGCTCAACCCGCCTTCCATCAGCCCGATGATGGACAGGCGTCCCCACATCTACGACCCCAAATCAGTCCTGGAAGGCATATCCGGCGCCAGCTCGGCGGACGCCTATTTGCGTGGCCTGCATCCGAAGCACGAGCAGTTCAAGCGCCTGCGCCAAGCCTATCTCGCGCTCATGGGCAAGGGATCGGGCAGCGGCCTGTCCCCGCGCATCCCGTCCGGCCCTGACTTCAAGCCGGGCGACGATAACCGGCAGATCGCGCTCGTGCGCAAGCGCCTGGGCGTCAGCGCGCAAGGGTCCAAGGAAACGGTCTACGACGAAGAACTGCTCGAAGCCGTGAACCTTTATCAGAAAGAACAAGGCCTCGAAATCACCGGCATTATTGACCGCAAGCTGCGAGCGTCGCTGAATAAGGCGGCCAGCGGCGGCGGTGATGAGGACGGAGGCGGCAGCGTGGAGGCGAAGCGGATGCGCCTCCTGGTGAACATGGAGCGCTGGCGCTGGATGCCGGAACACCTCGGCGAGTTCTACGTCTGGGACAGCATCACGGAGCAATACGCCCGCATTTACGACCACGGCAAAATGGTGCTGCAGGAGAAGATCGTGGTTGGCAAGCCCAAAACGCCCACACCGAGCTTCTCCGCGTCGATGCGATTCGTAATCTTCAACCCCGAATGGGGCGTGCCCGAAGGTATCAAGGTCAACGAGATAGCGCCGCGGCTTCGCAGCAGCGGCGGCGGCGGGGGCGGCGGCCTTTTCGGCTTCGGTGCCATTGCCGGCGGCGGCAGCAGCGAGGTTCTGCAGCGTATGGGAGGGCTCCGCGTTACCCTGCACGGCAAGCCCGTCAATCCCGATTCGGTCGATTGGTCGCGGGTGGACATCCGGCGGTACACGTTCACGCAGGGCGCGGGCGCGAAGAACGTGCTAGGGCAGGTGAAATTCCGCTTCCCCAACAAGCACGATGTGTACATGCACGACACGGTAAACCGCGAACTTTTCGGCAACGGCCAGCGCGCCTTCAGCCATGGCTGTATGCGCACGCAAAACCCGCTTCATTTCGCCGAGGTGCTGCTGGCCCGTGACAAGGGCTACTCGGGCGAGCAAATCAAAAAAATAGTCGCGTCCGGCCGGACCCGCGAGATTGCGCTAAGGAAACCGGTCCCAGTGCACATCGTCTATTTCACCGCCAAGGTGGATGACACAGGCCGGGTTCGCTACTATCACGACCTCTATGGGCTCGACAGCCGCGTGGCCGCTGCGCTTGAGGGGAAGCCAGTGCGGGTTGCATCCGAGCCTGCCCCGCCTTCGGCGCCCTCTACTTCCGCGGAACACAGGGGTGGGGAACCCGCGAGCTGGGCGCATCCACGCGCCCAAGCCAGCCGCCGGCCGGCACCGGAGCACCGCAGTGGAGATCCGTTCCGGTATTGGAACAACTAGCGGCCTGGAAAACGCCTGGAAAGCGCGGAATTCGCGCTTTTCCCAGGCGGGCCCGGCTGCTTATCTAACGGCGCAATCGCATTGAGCAAGATCCCACATCTTGACGTCATCGCTTGCGTTTCTTTATTTCCTGCTAACGAAATGCGGCCACGCGCCGCGCAAATATAGGGGTATCCATGGTCACTGCCGTAACAGATGCGACATTCGACAGCGAGGTCAAGAAGGCGGACATGCCTGTGCTGGTGGATTTTTGGGCCGTGTGGTGCCGCCCCTGCCAGGATATTGCACCGATCCTGGAGGAACTGTCCACCGAGCTTGCCGGCAAGCTGAAGGTGGTCAAGCTCGACGTCGACAACAATCCCGGAACCGCTCAGGCGTACAATATCCGCGGCATTCCGTCCCTTCTTCTGTTCAAAAACGGGCAGGTTGCGGACCAGAAGGTTGGCGCTCTCCCCAAGCAGCAGCTAAAGGCGTGGCTTACCGGGGCCGTCACCTGATACCGCGTCCCTTATACCAGGAACGTTCACCGGCGTGCTCACAAGCCGCCGGAAGTAGCACTCGCTCTGGCGCCGTCATCCCCGCGCCTGCGCATCCGCGCTAAAATAGAGGAAAATTGCCCGCGATTTGGCGTCGCTCCCGCGAAAGCGGGGACCGACCTGTTCACGGGATAGTGCGTTGTTTTGGCCTCGATTCCCGCTTTCGCGGGAATGACAGTGAAGCGGTCACTGTTTCTGGCGGCCGGTATTACGCCGGTCCGGCCCAGCGCTCCGCTTCCGAGCCAACCAAGCTTGCCAGCGGGGTGGCCGCTCTCGCGATCTCCCCCAGCAAGGCGGTTTTTATATCCGTTAACAGTGCGGGGCCGCCATAGACGAGGCCGGTGTAGAGCTGGATCAGCGAGGCGCCGGCGCGGATTTTGGCGAGCGCGGTTTCAGCGGAGTCGATGCCGCCTACGCCGATCAGCGGCAGCTTGCCCCCGGTAGCGAGATAGCACCTAGCGAGGAAGCGCGTGGAGCGCGCGAACAGCGGCCGGCCGGAAAGCCCGCCGGCTTCGCCGCCATGCGGGCTGGCCTCCACGCCGTCGCGCGAAAGCGTGGTATTGGTGAGGATCGCGCCGTCAACCTTGTGCGCGAGAAGGCAGGCCATCGTGGGCGCAATATCGTCGCTGTGGAGGTCCGGGGCCAGCTTCACCAGCACCGGCACGGGGTGCGGCAGGCTCGCCCGCGCTTCCATAACAGCCGCCAGCAAGGCGCCGAGACGTTCCGGCGCTTGTAGATCGCGCAAGCCCGGCGTGTTCGGCGAGGAGATGTTGATGGCGAGATAGGACGCCAGCGGGCCAAGCGCACGCACGCCGGCCACGTAGTCCGCGATGGGATCGGCGCCGTCGCGGTTCGCGCCGATATTGATGCCGAGAACGCCCTTGGGCGGCCGGCTGGCGAGGCGAAGCTGCGCCGCCGTCTGGCCCGCATTGTTGAAGCCCATGCGGTTGATGATCGCCCGTTCGCGGATGAGCCGGAACGAGCGCGGGCGCGGATTGCCGGGCTGCGGCTTGGGGGTGAGCGTGCCGGCCTCCACGAAACCGAAGCCCATTGCGAGCAGCGCGTTGTAGACGCGCGCGTCTTTGTCGTAGCCGGCCGCCACGCCGATGGGGTTGGGGATAGTTTGGCCAAACAGCGTTTGGCCAAGGCGCGGATCGTCCGGTTTGCAGGGGCGCGGGTAGATGCCGGCTTCGAGCGCCCGGAGCGACATCTCATGCGCTGTTTCGGGATCAAGCAGGAATAGGCCGGTTTGCGCCGCGGACCAAAGGCGGTTCATGGCTGAAGCCTGTCAGGAAGAATGGGAATGCCGTCCGCACCGAGGGGTATGGCAATTATGCTTCTCACTGCGGAAATGGGCAAATCCTCGTAAAGGTGGGGGAAGAGATCGCCATCGCGCGCGGGCTCCCAACAGAGGATATCCCCCCTCACCCCAGCCCTCTCCCGCGCAAGCTCGCCTTGGTGAGCTTGCTTCTCCAAAGTGTCCGCATCCGCTTGCGGATGGGAGAGGGAGTCAGGCCGCGGGCAGTTCGGGCGTCCCTTCTCTCCTTGGGGAGAAGGACAGGATGGGGGCTTCTTCAGGGCCTCGACATCCACCGCAAGCAGGACCAGACCGGGGACGCCGGCGAAATACTTCCGCGCCGTCCCCGCGAGTTGCGCGGCGGTGGAGAAATGGATGAAGCCGTCGCGCGCATCGTGCGCCGATCCACGATAGACGCCAGCGGCCTGCGCCGCCTCCCATTCCCCGCGCGTCAGGAGCTTGTAGATCGTGGCCGCGGGCATCGCCTACACCGCCGCTTCGGCGTGCTGGAGCCGCCCCGCAATCAGCGCGCGCGTGTTCTCGATACCGTAAGCCTTGATGAACGAGCCGAAGCGCGGCCCCTGGCTTTCGCCGAACAGCACCTCGTACAGCGCCTTGAACCAGTCGCGCAGGTTTTCGAACGGGTAGGATTTGCCAACTTCGTAGACGATGCCTTGCAGTTCCTCGGCGGTAAGCGATGGGTCCGCCTCCGCGAGCCTGCCGTGCAAGTCAAGCATCGCCTTCCGCTCCAGCTCCGTTGGCGCACGGTAGACCTTGAACGGCTTCTCGCGCTCCTCGAAATAACGGATGGCGAAGCCGATCAGCCGGTCCAGCTCCGGGAAATCCTCCGCGTTCGCTTCCGGCGCGTAGTTCTTCACAAACTGCCAGAGAATATCCGCCGTATGCGCATTCGATGCGCTGACGAGGTTTAGCAGCAGCCCGAAGCTCACCGGCACGGAATGCCGCGGCGGCGTGCCGTTATGGATGTGCCAGACCGGGTTTTCGAGCTGCTTTTGCGGGCTTTCCTGCTGGTAGCTGCCAAGGTAGCCGAAATAGTCGTCCACGGCCTTCGGGATCACATCGAAATAGAGCCGTTTCGCCGTCTTGGGCTTCTGGAACATATAAAGGCTGAGGCTTTCGGGCGTGGCGTAGGCCAGCCATTCCTCCACCGCGATGCCGTTGCCCTTCGACTTCGAGATTTTCTGCCCCTTGTCGTCAAGGAACAGCTCGTAATTGAAGCCCTCCGGCGGCGTACCGCCCAGCGCGCGGCAGATCTTGGACGAGAGCGTAACACTGTCGATCAGATCCTTGCCCGCCATCTCGTAATCGACGCCAAGCGCGACCCAGCGCATGGCCCAGTCGGCCTTCCACTGGCACTTCACATGCCCGCCCGTGACCGGCAGCTCCAGCTTCTTCCTGGTGTCCGGATCGGTGAAGGTGATCGTGCCCTTCTTGAGGTCGCGCTTCTCGACGGGCACTTGAAGCACTTTGCCGGTCGTGGGCGAAACCGGCAGGAACGGCGAATAGGTCTCGCGGCGGTCCGGCCCAAGCGTCGGCAGGATGATTTCCATCACCTTGTCATATGCTTCCAGCATCCGCAGGAGCGTCTCGTCGAAGCGGCCGGACTTATAGCATTCCGTCGAGGACAGGAACTCATATTCGAAACCGAAGCTGTCCAGGAAGGCGTGCAGCCGCGCGTTATTATGCGCGCCGAAGCTATCGTGCGTGCCGAACGGGTCGGGCACTTGCGTCAGCGGCTTCTCTAAATACTTCGCCAGCAGTTCCTGGTTCGGCACATTGGTTGGCACCTTGCGCAGCCCGTCCATGTCGTCGGAGAAGCATACGAGCCGCGTCTTCACATCCGGGCGCAGTGTTTGCAGCGCGTGCCGCACCATGGAGGTGCGCGCCACCTCGCCGAATGTGCCGATATGCGGGAGGCCCGAGGGGCCGTAGCCGGTCTCGAACAGCACCTCGCCGCCGGGGCCGCGCTTTTCAAGCCGTTTCAGGAGCTTGCGGGCTTCTTCGAAGGGCCAGGCCTTGGAGTTTGCGGCAAGCTCTGCGGGGGTGTGCGCGGCGGCGGTCATTGTCTTGCGTTTCGTTTCAAAGTGTTGCGAATGCGGGGGACTATGTGGAGGCGGGGGGCGCGCGTCAACCCCGCACCCAATAACCGCAGAGGCTTCCACCCATTTTCCATTGCCTGACGGCAGAAAACTGCATACGCCAGCGCTGCTGGAGCGCCGCGATCATCTTCCGAGCCTGCGCGTGCGTCAATTCCGCTACCAGCTCGTCGAGCCGCTACTGAAACTTGCGGTGCTCCTTGGGGACCTCCTTCCGGACCAGCACATCAAGGATGCCGATTACGCAACCTGACGTCTGGACTTTCATCTGTGAACATCAACCGGCACCGGCCATGCGGCGCCGTGCCGGAAAACCCTGGGCCTTCTCCAGCGTTCGAACCCGTTCCCGCCGCCGCCGGATGGATTGCCGGAAGATAGCGTAGGGGCCGAAGCGGCGGTGCGCTTCAACTTGCGGTAACGCGTTGCGGCAAGGCCGCCGGGCGGTCCGGCGGGCAGCCGCTGGCGGCCGCGCCAGCACATGTGCTTCGCGGACGCCGGCGGACTGGCCGCCCCGGCGGGCCTTACTTCATGTTGCTTATGTAAGACGCAACCTGATCGATCTGCTGCGGCGGCAGTGTATGCTCGCGGGCCGATTTCACTTCTGTGGTGCCATTCTTCTCATGCTCCCGGTTGATGGTAGCCCACTTTGTCAGCACCTTCACCGCATAAGGATAGATTTGGCCTGCCACGCGGGGGACCGGCCCGGAGCCCTTGCCATCCGGGCCATGGCAGCTCGCACAAGCGGGCACACCGGCTTGTGGATCGCCGCCGTCGTATATCTTTTTTCCGGCCGCGGCCAGGTTCTTCGGGCCTGGGGCGGCGGGAGGGGGATTGAGCGTGGTGAAATGCTCGAACACGGCCGTGCGGCTTTCGGGCTTCATGCTCGCCATGGCCGGGCCCATGAAGGTGTCGGCCGTGGGATTGTCGCGCTTGTGCCCGCTGATGATTTCCGCCCGGGCTTGAAGATAGGCGAGGGGCTGTCCTGCGAGCCTCGGTACGGGATTGGCGCCTGGGAAACCCTGGGCCTGCCGGCCGTGGCAATCCTTGCAGTAACGGACCTTCGCCTCGATGATTTGTTTCTCGCTGCTGTCCTGCGCGCTACTGGCAGCGGGTAAAATGGCTGCCAAAAACCCCGCCGACAGCGCCAGCCGCAAGCCGGTATTCCTCATGATTTGCCTCCGCGCGTTATTGTTATGGAAGGAAGAATAGATGTATTCCGCTCACGTTGGCGCGCCGCAAGTCCCTACCCCCCGGTTTGCTTTGGCGAAGGCTAGAAAGGCAAAAGCGGCACGGAAACTGCCCTCAGCTACGCAATGAATAATGAAAATCAAAAGGCCGCGCTTGTCCAGGGTTGACGCATATCAAAGCGCAGTTTGAGGTGAGGGCGTTGCACCGGTGCGTCGCGGTTAAGTTCATGTGCGCGCTAAATAGTCCATATAGCACAGCATCATAAGCCTATAAATGCACAGGCCAGAGCGGTTTTTGACTAGACAAAGGGTTAAGCAAAAAAGTCTCCAAAAACGTCTGACGTTGACATATATCAACACCCTATTGTCAAAAATGCGACAATCTGCCCTAAAGGGGCGGCAAAATGCCCCAACCGGCGCCAGGCCGGAAAAAAGAAAACAGGGTGGAAACGGACGGGGGGGCGATGTCCGGGTTGGTCAAGGTAGTAGCTGACCGCGAGTTGCGCAGGCCAGGCGGCCTCGCCGGCCGTGTTCCGGATCATTTGGCGCTGCTCAAGCCCCGCGTCATGTCGCTGGTGGTCTTTACCGGCGCTGTGGGGATGGCGGTAGCCCCCGGCCATATCGATGCAACCCGCGCGGCGGCGGCGCTCATCTGCATGGCGGCGGGTGCTGGCGGATGCGGCGCGCTGAACATGTGGTACGACGCCGATATCGACGGCGTCATGCAGCGGACCGCGGGCCGGCCCATCCCGGCCAACCGGATTGCGGCGCGGGACGCGCTATTCACCGGGGTTCTGCTCTCGGTCCTGTCCGTCCTCACGCTGGGCCTCCTGGTCAATCCCGCCGCCGCGGCGCTGCTGGCGCTGACCATCGCCATTTACGTGCCGTTCTACACCATGTTCCTGAAGCGCAGGACGGCCCAGAACATCGTGCTTGGCGGTGCCGCCGGCGCCTTGCCGCCGGTCATCGGCTGGGCGGCCGTAACCGGAAGCGCAGGCCTTGGCGCGCTATCGCTGTTCCTCATCATCTTTCTTTGGACGCCGCCGCATTTCTGGGCGCTCGCGATCTGCCGCTCTTCGGACTACGAGCGCGCGAACATCCCGATGCTGCCCGTGGTGGCGGGGGCCGACGAGACAGCCCGCCAGATATCCATCTACGCCGTCCTGCTGGTGGCGGCATCCTTCCTGCCGCCGCTGCTCGGGATCGCGGGCATCGCCTATGCGGCTCTCGCGGCCGTGCTGGGCGCGGCCTTCCTGGTCCGGGCGTTCGCAATCCGGCGCGAGCAGGAAACGGAGCGCCGCATCCGGGCGGCATACAAACTGTTCGGCTTCTCCATCTTCTATCTGTTCGCCTTGTTCGTGGCGCTGCTTGCCGGCGCCTTTTAGGGCGCGGCCGCGGTTTCAGGACATGCGGGGATGGTGGGGAAGCAAGGCGCGCGGCTGCCTATTCCGGGCGCGGCGCGGCTAGGCCGGGGGGCGTCCGTTACACGGCTCAGGGCTGAAGTGTGAGAGCAACGGAAGGGGAACGGGGAGAGCGAAGTCATGGCGATACCTGCAGCAGACGCACACGGGCATGGACATGGACAGGCCCATCATTGGGAATGGAGCTGGGCGCCGGCGGCGATCTCGCTCGCGGCTTTGTGCTTCACTCTCGCATTTACGGCATACTTCGTTTACGAGGCGAAGCTGCCCGCAATCGTTTGCGCCGGCCTGATGGTCCCGCTGGCTCTCGCGGGCATCGCCAAATGGATGAGCGAAATGGGGCAGCCGACCGCGCCCGCGCTCAACAGCCTTGGGCTCAGCCTGTTCATCTTCGGCGAAATCCTGATCTTCCTTGGCCTTTTCGCGAGCTACTGGACGCTGCGCGTCTCGACCGGCATGGTCGATCAGCCCTGGCCGCCCGCCGGCACGCCCGAAATCAACAAGGTGCTGCCGCTCATCATGACGGTGATCCTGGTCACTTCGAGCCTCACTTACCATAAGGCGGAGAAGGCTTACGAGGAAGGCCGCGGCGGCTTCACTTTCTGGCTGCTGCTTTCGATCATTCTCGGCGCGTCCTTCGTAGGCTGCACGGCCTACGAGTATACGCATCTGTGGGCCGATGGCTTCAAGCCCGGCACGAACCAGTATTCGACGCCGTTTTACTCGCTGACCGGCTTTCACGCCACGCACGTCGCGCTAGGCCTGCTCGCCTTCATCGTGATCCTGTTCGGCTCGATGTTCGGGCGCCCGCACAAGACGCTCGTGAACCTGGCCGGCGTGTACTGGCACTTCGTCGACGTGGTCTGGTTCTTCGTCGCGTCCCAGATTTACTACTGGTAGGCCCGGGGAGAGTGACGATGCGCCGTGCGCTTTCCTGCATAGCCGCGTTGACCGGAGCCGCGCTCACCCTGAGCCTGGGCGCGGGGCCGGCGTCCGGCCAGTGGTGGCACCCGCCCGCCTCCGACATTGATCCCAGGCTGATGACAATTGATCAGAGGGCCGTGCTCGGGAACAAGGTTGATCCCGGCACGGAGCTGACCGATGACCGGGGGCGCGCTTTCCGCTGGGAGGAGATGCTGGGCAAGCCGTTCATCCTGGTTCTGTCCTACTACACCTGCGACGGAACCTGCTCTGTCATCAACCAGGACCTTGCCGGGCTTTTGAAGGATGTGACGGCCGTGAAGCCGGGGGAGGACTTCCGCATCCTCACCGTGTCCTTCGACCGGCACGACACCGTAAAGACGGCCTCGGCGTTCAGGGAAAAGCTGGACTTGACGCCCGGGCAGGCGGGCGCGTGGACGTTCGCCACCTTCAAGAGCGAAGAGAGCTTGAAGAAGCAAACTGACAGGGTTGGCTTCAAGTTCTTCTGGTCGCCGCAGGACAAGTCGTTCCTTCACCCAGGAGCGTACCTGTTCTTCTCGCCGGAGGGCAAGCTGGCCCGGGTTCTTTATCAGCAAGACGCCAGTTCGCGCGATGTTGAACTCGCGATCCTCGACGCAAATCTGGATCACATCAAGCCCACCGATTTCAGCAGTCTCGTGCTGGCGCTTTGCTACAGCTACAACTTCAAGGATGGCAAATATCAGCTCAACATCCCCTTGTATGTCGGTGTTGGAGCGCTGCTGTCAGGCCTGCTGACGCTGTCCGGTTCGATGGTCTTCTACAAAATCAGAAAAAGGGGGAGAGCTATGAAAGGGGCGAAACATGAACACGTGGCCTAAGAGACTGCTGCTGGGTTCCCTGGCGCTGGCGGCGTCGGCTGTTCCCGCGCTGGCGGCCGAGGGCAAAATCATAAGCCCGACGCACTTGTGGAACGAAATCTGGCTGGAAGTGCTGTATGACCTCCTGCTGATCGGCATTCCGTTCGGCCTGGCGGCCATTTACATGATGATCCGTTACCGTGCGAAGTCGCCGGACCAGGTTGGCGAACCGGTGCGCCTGGGCACGGCGGCGCAATGGGGCTGGATCCTCATTCCTTGCGCGCTGTTCCTCGCGGACGACCTTCTGCTGTTCGGCAAGGGCTGGACGCTCTGGAACGTGCAGCGCATCGTGCCCAAGAACGCCGTCGAAGTGAAGGTGACGGGCCGCCAGTGGTACTTCGAATTCGACTACGGCAACGGCGTCACCGGCAGCGAACTCGTCGTCGAGGTGGGCAAGCCGGTCGTCCTGCGCATGACCGCGGACGACGTGATCCACTCCTTCGGCTTGACCGAGTACCGGCTGAAGGAAGACCTCATCCCCGGCCGCATCACCTACCTGTGGTTCTACCCGGATGAGCCGAAGGAAACGAAGGTCGATTGCGTGGAGTTTTGCGGAACCGGCCATTCGCAGATGGTGGCGACGGTGAGAGCGCTGCCGAAGGCTGAGTTCGAGCAATGGCTTGCCAAGCAGAAGAGCGCTGCCGCGGGTTCCTTGAAATTCGCAAGCCAGTCCCTGGACGGAACGGCGGGCAAGTAGGTTGGAAGGGAAAGAGTTATGACGGCAGCTTCTTACAGCGATGCGCCCGCCCATTCCGGCGGGGGGATAGGCGCTTGGATCTTTACCACGGACCACAAGCGTGTTGGCATTCTCTACCTGGCCGGTTCGATGGCCGCGTTCCTGGTCGCGGGGCTGATGGCGATCGGCATCAGGCTTGAGCAGTACGCTCCGGGCGAGTCCGGCCTCATCGGGTATTTCGTTGGCGACTTCACCAATAGCATGACGACGGGCGACGCCTATAACACCGCGCTCTACTTCCACGGGGCGGCGATGATCCTGGGCTTCCTGATCCCCGGCCTGACCGGCTTCGCCGCGAACTACCTGGTTCCGGTGATGATCGGCGCGAAGGACGTGGCCTTCCCTAGGCTCAACGCGCTTAGCGTCTGGCTGTTCTGGGGCGGTATTATCTTGGCGCTTCTGACCTTCATCGTCCCCGACAAGCCGGACGTGATGTGGACGGGCTATCCGCCCTATGCGATCAAGACGCCGGGCAATACCGCGCTCTACGTCTTCACCGTGCACCTGATCGGCTTCTCCTCGATCCTCGGCGCGGTGAACTTCATCACCACGATCGTGTATATGCGCGCACCTGGCATGGGCTGGAACCAGCTCAACATGTTCGTGTGGAGCATTCTCACCGGCCTTTTGATCCAGCTCATCTTCGTGCCGGTGCTGGCCGCCGCGGTAACGCTCCTGCTGCTCGACAAGTACGTGGGCACGGGCTTCTTCGATCCCGCCAGGGGCGGCGATCCGCTGCTCTACGAGAACCTGTTCTGGTTCTACTCGCATCCAGCCGTGTACGTTATCTTTATCCCGGCGATGGGGCTCGTCTACGACATCGTCGCCACCATGGCGAAGAAGAACATCTTCAACTACAAGGCGGCGGTCTATGGCGGCATGTGCGGCCTGGTCGTGATCTCGGGCGAGGTCTGGGTTCACCACCTCTACGTCGCCGGTATGCCCAACTGGCTGCGCATCGGCATGACCATGACGACGCTCTTGATCTCGCTGCCCGTGGGGTTGATGGTGCTGTCGCTCTGGGGCACGCTCTACAAGGGCGCCATCACCTTCAACGTGGCAATGATGTATGCAAGCCTCTGTTTCGTGCTGCTGCTGTTCGGCGGCCTGACGGGCATCCCCCTCGCCATCGCCTCGATGACGGTGCACTTTGCCCGGACTTCGTTCGTGCACGCGCACTTCCACTTCATCATGGCGCTATTCGCTTCCTACGCGGTGTTCGCGGCGGTGTACCAATGGTTCCCGGCCATGACCGGCCGCACCGCCGACAACTTCGTCGCGAAGCTGGCGTTCTGGCTGAACTTCATTGGCACGCAGCTCACCTTCTGGCCGCTGTTCGTCATCGGTGTGGACGGTATGCCCCGGCGCTACTGGGACTACTCCGCGGATGTGGTGGGCGCCGCGCGCTCGGCGGACTGGACATTCTACCACCACCTCTCCACCTACGGCGCCGTCCTCACCGCGGTTGGCATCTTCCTGATGGTCGCGGGCTGGCTCTACTCGGCCTTCGCGGGAAGGCGCGTGGAACGGAATCCGTGGCGTTCGAAGTCTCTTGAATGGACGCACGCGACCTATCCGATCGGCCCGGGCAACTTCGTTGAGCCCGTCGCCTTGACGGCCGACTGGTCGCCATACGGTTACGCGAAATAACCCGCGTGAAACCCACGCAGCCGCGGCGCGCTTCTCCCGCTTCGCGGCTGCCGCCCGTTAGAAAGGAGCATCGCAATGGCTCAACCTGAAGAAAACAAAAAGCCCCGCGGCATGACCCTGGCTTTGGCCATTCTGCTGGGCATATCCGCGCTCATGTATGTGAGCATTATCTACAAGATCGTAAAATTCGGCCCATAGCGGTCCCGCGTCCATGATCGAAATCCATACCCTTCCGCATGTCCTTGCCGTCATCAACGCCGCAACCGTCATCGTGCTGCTTGCAAGCTACCGGTTCATCCGGCGCGGCGACAGGGCGCGCCACAAGGCTGGGATGCTGGCCGCCGCCACCCTGGGCGCGGCATTCCTTGCAATCTACCTGACCTACCACTTCAACGCGGGGCTCGCGAAGTTCGGCGGTTACGGCGCGATCCGGCCCATCTACTTCACGCTGCTGGGCGCTCACGTCATCGTGGCGGCGGCTGTGGCGCTGCTGGTGCCGGTGACGCTGATCTGGGGCCTCGGCGGAAGCTTCTCCGCGCATCGCAAGGCCGCGGTCTGGGCGCTGCCGGCCTGGCTGTTCGTGTCGGTGTCCGGCGTCGCGGTCTATGTCATGGCGGTCCACATCTATCCATATACGGGAGCGTAGAAGCATCCGATGACAAGCCTACCCGCCTCCTCCACCGCCGGGCGCGGCGCGATTTCCAAAGCCGGCCGCAAGGCGGAAACCGGCGTGCCGCGCGAAGAGCTGCGCGCCTGGGCGGCGCTGGCCATCGGATCTCTGGCCGTGGCGGGCATCATGGCGGTGCTGGTTGCGGTTTCACGCATCCCAGGCATCCAGGCCTTCAGCCTCTGGCCGCTCGACTTCTTCGCCAAGGGGCTTGTGATCCACGTCGTTTTCTCGCTGGCCGTCTGGTTCCTGACGGTGTTCGCGCTGCTCGCCTCCATGGCGGCAGGCACGATCAGGGGCGAGCAGGTGCGCTTTGCCTGGCTCGGCGGCATCGGGGCCATCGCCACCGTGTCCGCATACCCCTTGCTGTTCCTCACCGCGTTCGATCACACGGCTGCTGCCTCGCTCAACAACTACGTTCCCGTGATCCAGCACCGGGCCTATTACGACGGTCTTGTCATCCTGGCGCTGGGCATCGCCATGCCGGTGGCGCGGCTCCTGCTGAACCTGCCTTCGCGTTTGGAAGAAATGCCGCCGCTCGCGCTGGCGATGGCGGCGGGCTCCATCATCTACCTTGTCGCGCTGATCTGCTTCGGCATCGCCGCTTTCAAGTCCTTTGGCGCGGCCCCTTCGAAAGAGTTGAACGAGGTGCTCTTCTGGGGCGGCGGCCATGTTTTGCAGTTTCTCTTCTGCCTTTTGATGGTGACGGGCTGGTTCATTCTGAGCCGCGCGAGCCTGGGCGAAGAAGCCGTTGGAACCGGCAGCCTCAAGGTGGCGGCGCTGGTGCTTATGGCGTTCACGCTGCCAGGACCATTCCTGTACCGGTCATTCGATATGTCCGGGCCGATGTTCCGCGAGGCTTTCAGCAAGCTTCAGTTCGTCATGGCGCTGCCAACGCTTATGGTTGCGGTGCCGGTTCTGTTCAGCGTTGCGCGGGCGAAGGAGAAGGCGCCACTGCCCTGGCGCGATCCCGCCTTCGTGGCCCTGGTTCTGTCCATGACCGTTTTCGGCGTGGGCGGAATCATGGGCAACCTCATATCCGGCTCCGACACACGCACGCCGGCGCATTATCATGGCGTCATCACCGGCGTAAGCTTGGCGGCGGTCGGGCTCATGCTGACGTTCTGCCTGCCCGCACTCGGCCGCGCGCCCCGGAACAGCCGGTGGCTGCGGCTGCAAATCTGGCTCTATGGCGGCGGCCAGCTTACCGCCTGCATTGGCATGTTCCTGGCGGGCTCGCATGGCGCGCCGCGCAAGACTCCGACGAGCCTTAGCGCGCTTACGGACGGCGCCATCATCGGCATGTTCCTGAATGGGATCGGGGCGATAGTTGCCATCTCGGGCGGCGTCATGTTCGCCATCACGGTCATCCGCGCGCTGTTGCCAAAACAGGCAGGCGCCGGCGCGCAGGGCAGCGCTGGTCAGGCGGGGCCATAGGGCCCCGGCAGCGTTTTCGCACCTGGCCCGGCATCGGCTGAGGCTTTGCGATTCCGCAACGTCCAAGCCTATGCCACGCTTGCCGTGAAAAAAAGTGGCCGGAGGAGAATTCTTCAAAAGGTGATCGGTCTACCCCTGTGTTAGATACGAATTCTGCCGCGAAGAAAATGTTTTACTTGTGAGAACTGCAAGCAGTCACAATACCAGCATAGCAGCCATATCTTGCCTTGCTGTGGGTGAGAAGCCACATACGTATTGATATATATCAAAATGCGCGCTTTTCAGGCGGGCTAAGTTGTCGCAGGGTTAGGTTGGCATTTCAGGGAAACCAACCAGGTATAGTTTGTAGGGGGGGTGCTTATGAGCGTGCACCAGCGCTTGCGTTTGCTGGCGATACGGCCGGGTTTGAGCGAGACGAATATACGCCCGCCATTTCCTCTAATATCGTGGGTTACACGAGGGGCTTTTGTAGCCGCGGGGCTTGCGGCGGTTGCATTCTACCAGACGCCTGATGCTTCAGCCGTCCCATCATTTGCAAGGCAGACGGGTCAGCCCTGCGCAACTTGCCATACCGTGTTTCTTGAGCTGACGCCGTTTGGCCGGCAGTTCAAGCTGATGGGCTACACCGCGGGCGGAAACCGCTGCAATGATCGCTCCGCCAGTTCTGACGAGACGCAGGTGCCGCTGGCTCTCATGGCTATTCCCGCGACGAAAACCTATGTCAGGAGCACGGCGGGCAGAGAGACTTGGGAGGCGCCGAATATCAATAACGGCGCCTGGATGCCCGCTCAATACAGCTTGTTCATTGCCGGGCAGCTTTACTGCGATGCGGGCGCGTTCGTCCAGTTGACCCATGACCCAATTGGCAGGGCGTTTGCGTGGGATAACGTCGATATCCGGTACGCGAAGACAACCTCGATCGCCGGCACAAGCGTGGTTATTGGCGCTACGGCGAACAATAATCCCACCGTCCAGGATCCATGGAATACCGGCTCCGCTTGGCGCTTCCCTTATGTTGACTCGTCCGTGGCGCCTGGGCCCGCGTTCGGCACGATGCTTGGGGCAGGCGCCTACGAGATGCAGGTTGCGGGCGTTGGCGGTTATGTCTGGATTAACAGCAGCATTTACGCCGAACTAACATTCTACAACAGTCTCTCGCCGCGAATGCTTACCAATTGGAATGGCGGATACGATCCTGAAGCCGCAAGGCTAGCCGGTTCGACCCCCTATTGGCGGCTCGCTTACGAGAAGAATTGGGACAAGAATTCGCTGATGGTCGGTACGTTCGGCATGTACGCAAAGCAGCGGGCAGCCGGCGAAGCAACACCTTCCGGTGTAACGGACGCCACTCTCGATATTGGACTGGATACGCAGTATCAGTGGATCGGCGAGCGGCACGCAGTCACGGTTCGTGCAGCGTACATCTGGGAGAAGAAAAAGAACGACGTTGAGAATGCGATAGCAATCGCGGCAGGCGACCCGCTCGTTAACCCAAGCGATACTCTCAACGACTTTAACATATCCGCAACCTATATCTACGACCGGAAGTATAGCCTAACGGTTGCCCGCTACAACACCTGGGGCACTGCCGACGCAAACCTGTACGGCACCGAAAACGGTTCGCCAGACTCCAGCTATTGGAAGTTCGACCTGGCCTACCTTCCCTACATGAAAGGGGGCCCAGAGCTGTGGCCGTGGTTCAACGCCCGTTTCGGGATCATGTACACCCATTACGACAAGTTCAACGGGGTGACGAGGAACGTTGACGGCATTCCCGGCCTGAAGGCAAGCGGCAACGACGCAGTCTTCGTATACACCTGGTTTATGTTCTAGCTCACAGGAGCAGAAGGGAAATACCCAGCAAACAGGCCGAAACAAGAAACGCAGGGGGGCGGAGCGAAGAACATGAAGGCCGTCAGTTTAAGTTTAGCAGTGCAGGCGGTAGTCTTGGCGGTTTTCATGCCAGCGGCCGTCCATGCAGGCGGGATCGAGGGAAAACTCGGATATTGCCGTAATTGTCACGGTGCGCGCGACCAAGGCTTCATCGGCTATTACGCCGCGCCCCGGCTCGCCGGGCAGAGCCAGGTATATCTGGAGAACCAGCTCAATGCCTTCGCCAAGCACACGCGCGATGACCCCAGAGCCAAGCAGTTCATGTGGCCCGTGCTGACGCATGGCACGCCGGGTATGTGGACGCGTATCGCGGCGAGGCTCAGCGGGATGGATGCTCCACCCGCGGCGGACGGTCCGAGGCGGCTCGTTGAAGCTGGCCGGGAGATCTTCCAGAAAGGCGTCGCCAGCGAGAACATTCCAGCTTGCGCCGCGTGTCATGGCGAGGATGGACACGGCATCGATCAGGTTCCGCGGGTGGCGGGCCAGCTGTACTCCTACACCGTTGCGACGCTAAACGGCTGGGTGCGTGGCTACAGGGCCAAGGATCCGGTGACGCCGTCCGATCCGAACATCATGCTGCCGATTGCCAAGAGCTTGAACAAGAAGCAGATCCGGGCTGTCGCGGCCTACCTCAGCTACCAGAGATAACCAGATTTCTCTGTCAGGCACGAAGCACAAAGTTTGAAAGCCAAGGTCATGAAGCTCTTTAAGTTGACAATTGCGGTCCTGGCGATTGCGCCGCTCTTCGCGGCCGCGGGCAGCGCGGAATCCCACAGGAATTGCCGGAGACAGCCGGGCGGGCAATGGGTCATAGATCCAGGCGCGTATGTGGTCAGGAACTGCGCTTTCTGCCACGGCGAACGTTTGCAGGGAAAGGGCGTCGCGCCCCGGCTGGCCGGCCAGCACCGGGAGTATATCATCTACCAGCTTGAGCGCTTCCTGAATAAGACCCGCGACACCCCGTTCTCCCTGCAATATATGTCGCACGCCGCGTTGACGGTTCAGCCGGATTCGTACTGCGAGCTTGGCGCCTATATTTCGGAAATGCCAGCCGAAGCCGCCAAAGACGGCAACCAGGAACAGGTGCTCGTGGGCGAGGACATCTTCCTGCATGGGAAGCCGTCGGCCAATATTCCCGCCTGTCAGTTCTGCCATGGCCCCGAAGCGCAGGGAATTGGCAGATTCCCGCGGCTCGGGGGGCTGCCCTACCACTATTTGAAGCGGCAGCTTAAGCAGTGGGCCGAAGGGTACTCGGCGGTTTCTCCGCATATGCCCAGCATCGCCGGCTTGATGACACCCGGTGAAACCGAAGCAGTGGCCTCCTATCTGAGCTTCGTGGAAGCAGCTCCGTCACGGGGCAAGTATTAAAAGTATTGACCGCTTTGGCGTCGTCCCCGCGCAGGCGGGGACCCATGTTCCCGCAGGATAGTGCATTATTATTACGTGGATTCCCGCTTTCGCGGGAATGACGGTAAAAACGGTTATTAATTCTGGCGGCTGGTATTACTACCATAACCTTGCCGCCCTATTTTCCAGAACTCAACCCGGCCGAAAATATCTAGGAGCACTTCCGCAATAACCTCCGGTCGAACCGGCTCTACGATACCTGCGAAGATATCGCCGATGCCTGTTGCAATGCTTGGAATACACTCA